>JBILMS010000095.1:0-9129 GCA_044375415.1 Flavobacteriales bacterium | reverse complement strand
CGGCAATGTTCATTTCGGTGACCAGTCCTTTTTTCACTTTTTCGATGGCATAAGCGACCACATCGTCTTCGTAATAGCGAATAATTATGAACCCGCTAATAGCGACCAAGAGGACCAATCCCAGCAGTCCAAATGCCATACGTTTTATCAGTCGCTTATAATTCATATTGTGATAACAAAAATCACCCCTTAAAAGTGTGCTTTGGGTGATAGATTCTTTACAAATCGAACAGACCGGTGTTAATCCAATCTAACTACCTTTGGCATACATTATACCACAGATATGAATAAGAGAGAATTTTTAAAGAAAACGGCGATCATTTCTGCGGGAGTAGCGGTGTATCCCTTGATATCCTGCACTACGAAAGCAGGCGTGATTGTTCCGGCGGCATCGGCTGCGGTTTCGATGAAAATTACATTGCCTGCTTTGGGGTATGCGTATTCCGCTCTCGAGCCCGCCATTGACGCACAAACCATGGAGATTCATCACACGAAACATCACCAGGCATACATCACCAAATTAAATGAAGCTTTGGAGGCTAATCCGGAGTTTGGATCGCTGAATGATGCTCGACGTTTTTGTTCGGCTCTTACGACAGATCACACTGCTTTGCGCAACCACGGCGGCGGACACATCAATCATAGTTTGTTTTGGAACATCTTGACTCCCGGTGGATCAAAAGTTCCGGGAACGGCTTTGGCTGAAAAGATCAAAGCTGACTTTGGCTCACACGAGGAATTTGTAAAACAGTTCTCAGATGCCGCGAAATCTCGTTTCGGTAGCGGCTGGGCATGGTTGAATATGGGCAAAGAGGGCAAACTTTTTGTTTCTTCGACAGCCAATCAGGATAATCCTCTGATGTCGCAATTAATCGATAAACCCGGTGAGCCTATTTTGGGAATAGATGTTTGGGAGCACGCATATTACTTGAATTATCAAAATCGTCGTCCCGATTATGTGACAGCATTTATGGGCATTGTGAATTGGGATGTAGTTGAATCCAATTGGAAACGCGCTACTGCTCGAGGTGTTTGGAATCTATAAAAGAGATTTCTTGGACTTTTCTTAGAACCGAAATCTCAGTTGGATGTGTACGTCTGATCGAACATTTCCGTCAATTTGAGACAATCCGCTGGAGATAACGTTTCGATCGTTGTAAATCCATCGTCCGTATCGAAACCAAAAATCGGTTCTTCTATTTATGTCCCATTTGATCATAGCATAATAACGCGCTCCTCTTCCGTAGTAGGCGGGAATACTAAATGCGTACAAGACATCCGTTTCATAAGCATATAACCTCGTATCCCAATCGGGGGCATCGAAGAGGGCGTAACGCGCACCGATGTTGAACGGGATTCCGAGTTTTTTCCATACGACATCTTGGTAGAATAGATAACCACTTTTACGCGGCGCACCTGTGCGGTCGTAGTTTGTCCACTCCAAACGCGTTTTAAGTTGCACATTGTCGTGTACTTTGTAAGATGCGTGTAAACGCCAGTTGTGGCGCACTTCCGAGACAGGGTAGTCTATCAGTATCGGATTTTCATCGGTGGAAGTAGTATTGATTACACCGTTGCGAAGACGATAGCGAAAATAAAATTCGTGTTTTTTATCGGGTTTGTAATTTGCCTGAACGAGATAATCTGTAGTGCTGCTCGGGGCATCTACGCGGAATCGAAGCCAAGGATATTTGATAAAATCGGCATAGGCATTCAGCGTCCATCCACGACCGAGATAAGCTTGTACTCCGGTAAACAGACCGCTTTCATTTGTAGCGGTAGAACTCTCGCTAAAAACGTTTACACTCGAAGGTTGAAAATCTTGCGGAAGATGTCGAAACATGGCCGAAAAAGCTACGCGATTGTTGAGCGATGCAACGAGACCGTGAACCATACCCACCGTTCCATCGAGGTCCATGGTCATTTCCCCAAATAGACTCAAATTTCGATAAAGCCAATGATAATCCAATCCTGAAGCCGTTTGCTGTGAACCACTAAAACGGTATTGCCTGTACAAATCTTCTTGGGGTAAAATAGTTTTATCGTAGACGGTGCGAACCCATGTTGAACCAATCTGCAGGTTTCCCTTTTTCCATCGAATATTTCCACCGACAATTTTTTCACCCAGTGCATCCTTATCCTCAATTTCACCCGGTGTGCGATGAAGTCCACTTTGCTGAAATGCGGAGATCTGAATGTCGTCATCGGTAAATAGCGTGTCTTCGGCAAGAACAGAATTCGCATCAATTTTTTTAGAGGAAGCAAAAACGGTCGCTTCAAATTCACCAAAACCTAGAGTAACACCTGCCCCTCGCATGAAAAGATTTTCATCGGTGGAAGTGTACGGACGGAGACCAATGGGATTGCGTTTTAGATTAAGAACAAAAGAAGATTTTCCAAAACCAAGTCCATTCCAATAGGTGAGACCTTGACCGAAGAGACCTTGAAAATCGCCGATAACGATTTTGCGAACCAGACGTGTATCGGAGTAGTAAACATGTCCGCTAAAAAAGTCGGGGCCATTTTGAAAAGCTTCCCCTGCATCATTTTCTGCCGTGAATCCGATGATGAGGTTTCTCCTGAATTGATAACGATAGCGCATGTAGCCGTAGTCGGGCGTTCCGGCGAATGAAGTAGCATCCAGATCATCGTTGAAACCCGTTTGCTGTTCTATATTTCTTTTGTAACGCAAGAAGAGATCGTGTGTGCCCTCCTTCCAAATATTTGCAAAGGTCATGGCCTCCACTGCCGCTTCCGGAGACGCAGTTACGAAGGGTTGAATGTTTCGGATGGTTGAAAGATCAAACCCTTTTACCGTTTGAAGTTCGTGTATATTTCGAAGAGGTCCATACAATTGCAGATGTCTCGTCAAATTTCCAATTTGAATTTCACTCAGCAGATATAAATCTCTCAGTTGCGATTCGGAGGCTTTATTTAAATTGAGAGGATGTTCGTAGTAATAGGTCAAGTCTTCAAGAAGATTGGTATAATCTACCTCTGCATCTTCTTCGAGAGAACCTGCTATGGTTTCTATTCGTTGTTCAATGATGTTTTGTCTTGCTTGATCATCATTTTGAGAATAGGCAGAGGTAGGTAAAAAAAACAGGACAATAGGAAATACCAAAAGTGATAAACAAGATTTTTGTTTATTCCATTTTGGGATGATATTCAACGATCCCATTTATTTTTTCGCTGAATAATTGATTCCGATTTGAGGAGTAAATCCTAAAATCTGATGATAACTTGAAGAAACATCAAAACGGAAGTCGCCGACTAGGTATGCGAATCCGAAAGACATTTGCGAGGGTCCGGTGTGAATACCCATGGCCAGAAAAAAGTTGTCGAGTGGACGATACTCGAGACCCACTCGCACACGTAATTCTTGATCCTCTGCTTTCCAAACTTCGGAAGCCAGTTGAACTTTTTCGGAGAATTTGTAGTTCAATCCACCTTTTAAAACCGAAGGCATCCGTTGTTCGGGTTCAGAACTAATTTGATCGCGATTTACATTTTGCAATTGAACGCCAATGGATAAGTTTTTATTCATGTTGTATGCAAAACCACCTTCAACGATCAGACCGGCATCGCTGCCATAACCTTCGGCAATGCGAATGCTTTGATAACCAAGTCGAATACCGACGCCAAATTTTTCGGAGATGCGCATACCATAAGCAAGTCCGGCATTAGCTCGTCGGAAAAGGCTATTTCCAAAAGCCTGCCCTGTTACTCCAAAAGCACCCGGTCCGACGGGAATAACAGCCACTATAGCTTGATCTGCAAGACCTTCTGTCATAAATCGATTGCGATACCAGATTCCGGCAGAAAATTGTTCGTTAAAAGCAAGAGCACCCTGGTTATTGAAAGCAGCCCAAGCATCATTGCTAAGAAGAGCTGCACCGCCCCGAGCTTCTGCAAAAGCACCAACGGTAGACTGGGCCATTACACAAACATCTACAAGCAAAAGCAGCACAAAAAAAAGGAGTCGTTTCAGCACAGGAAGGAATTTGGGGGAAAGATAGGGAAAATGAATCAGGACTTTGCGAGAATGACGCGGGATTTGATCTAATCTTATCAATGACCTAACTCAATCTTAGGCGCGAATACGGTGGGTTTTGAAAAACATGAACTAGAACATTTAAAATCAATTTACACCTTTGAAATCTCTTTTTTATGATACAAATCCACCGCTACCAGTACAGCGATAAATCCCCAAAACGGAATGGAAGCTTTGTCGGTATCGAGATAATTATTTAAGACCCCATGAATAAAATAAGTGAGTAGCCCTAAAAAAGCGGAAGTAAATACCAATCTTATTTCGAAATCTTTTATCGTAAAAAACAAACGAAAACCAAGATTACAAACAGCGAGAATTAAAAGGATTACGAATGCCATACCCAGCACACCTTGCTCGCAGAGTGGTCCTAGATATTCGCTATGTGCATTACCGCCATCGCCTTCATTAGTGCTGATAATGGTTCTATCGGATGAACGCTGAAAGGGTGCATATTCAAATTGATACACACCGGGACCCCATCCAAAAACAGGTCTTTCTTTCCACATTTCTAAGGCACAATTCCATCGATTCAGTCGCTCGAGGTTGGAGGCATCACTGCTAACATTACTTATAGAACCTACGTGTTCTTCAAGTTTGTCGCTGCTCTCTTGTTTGTTGCGCTCAAGTGCCACTTGAATATCGTCCATGGCCACATATAAAAATGAACCGACAACTAAAGCGGATAAAAACAGCGTCCTGAATTTTATGCGAAACATCATTGCCACCAACACCACCGCAGCGCCAATAACAGAGAGCCAAGCTGCTCGAGTATAAGAAAGTATAAGCCCGGCCGTAAGAATGATAAAACCGATAGAGAGGAGAACCCGCAATACGAGCTGCATTTTTCGCGACATCAAGAGCCCTATTAATATGGGAAAATACATGGCAAGTACGGCACCATAACTCGTGTGATCTTTAAACAGAGGTTCCATTACCCAGTGCGACGATTCTTTGTCGAAACCATATTGACTATGTCGAACGATCGTATAAACGATAACTCCGAAAAGCGGAAAGAGGTAGAGTAAATAGTAAAGTCGAATGTGCTGAAACTTTGAAAAAATATGAATGGCTATAAAATAAAAGGAAGCGATAAACCACATTCGAGTTAACACATACTTGATAGATATCAGCGGATGTTCGCTCGTAATACATGTAAAAGCCATCCATCCGAGGTAGGCATAAAGTATGTAGGAAATAGGATGCTTAAATATTTTAGAGTCTATGCTATTACCCGAAATTAATTTAAAAATAAAAACGAGTAAAACACCGAATAACAAGGGCTCTGTGGGTAAGTACATCCCCACTCCCCCTATATCGAGCTCCTCCATATTTATGGATAGCGGAGTGAAGGCGACTACAATCCAAATGATATACTCCAGCTTAAAAAATGCCATCCATAACACAGCAAGAGCAGCGGGCAAAAGTGTGATGTAGTAGAATTCGAAATAAAGCGAAAGGGCTGTGAGCAGGATGTAAAATCCCGAAAGCCAATAGAGCAATTTCGTTGAAATATCCAGACGGAGCATGCCGCTTAGATTTTACCCTCGCTTTTTAGTTTTTTCAAACTATCGATGATAAGCAGTACAATAAATGCGAATACAAATGCGGCTGCGGTACTCATTACTACAATGAGCCATCGAATGGGATACGCCTTTTTATCGGCAGGAACAGCGGAATCGGAAACGTATTTCGAATCGAGATCTGCCACTACGTCGATGCCGATATTATCGCAGCGCTTTTTTAAAATTTCTCTTTGATCGTGTCCTGCAAAAATGTTTAACTCAAGTTTATTGTAGAGCGTTCCATATTGAGACAAAAAGTCCATTTGATCTTTGATCGTTTGCGCTCTATCGGGGTGACCATTGGAGATGGCCGTTCCGTACATTTCTGAGAGGGTAGTAATTTGTTCTTCGTAATCATAGACACCCATTTGCCTGAGCACACGCATAGAATCTTCGAGCAATCTAATTTCTTCTTCAAGTCGAAAGAGAGATTGCTGAGCAAAGAGCAAAGCTTGATTGGCACGTTCTTTCCTCATCTGATTGCTAAGGGTATCCGACCACATCGCAATTTCGTTGGCCATCTTGGCAGCGCGATCCGGATCATAGTCCAAAACTGCTACTTCTATAGATCCAAATTTCGTGAGTTTGGCTGTTACATTATCGTTGTATTCCCGTGCCATAAGGGTTTTGGCACCCTTGTCGTCGCGTTTGATATCATATACACTCCAGAGATCGTTGGATTCTATAATCCTGTCGCGAATACGATCTGAGTTGAGCATCTGGAGCAGACGTTCCGCATCTTCTTCTTCGCCATAGGCAAGAAAGTCTTCCAGTTTGGTTTCTTCCAAAAGTTGGTCACCAAAACTGTGTTGCTGCACAGCAAAAAGTATGGTTGAACTTTTGTACTTCTCTTTGATCATCAGAGAAACGACTGCAGCCACGATGGCTGCGGCAGCCGAGATGATGATCAGTGGTTTTCGCCACTTATAGAAGAGCACCAGTAGATTAGAAGAATCAATGGAAAAGGCTTTGGAATCGTTATTCATGTTGCGGTTAAAGAGTGGCAAATGTAGAACTCAAATTTTAAGAACCCTAAGTTGGTTCTGAAATGTAGATTCCGCGGGCTATTCAGACTTTTCCCTCAAGCGCAATAACTCAGGTAATTGCCTGAAATCGAATAATCCGCTGATGAGGGCTGTGAGGCTGATTAAGGCTACGGAAATCAGCAGATTAATCGTAATTCCTAGATCGAATATTGCATTGAGCCAGAAAAAAGAAGAGGAAAGCCAGGCTACAAATAAGGCCAGCATAATGAAAACAAATGATTTCCATGCTAGTATTTTGTCAAACCGGAAGTGGAAAATGCGGAAAACGTAGGCCACTTGCAAAGAAACGACCAGGGTTTGAGTAATGGCATTGGCTATTGCGCACCCTTGGGCACCCCAAAGTGGAATAAAAAATGTATTAAGGGCTATGTTCAGAATAGCACCGGCCGATACGATATATATGAGCAGTTTAATATTTCCGTTGGCCGTCAACAGACTTCCGAAAATGTACTGCATAGAAAACGCGGCACAACCGATAGACAGGAAGTTGAGAACTGGTGCTGCCTGATTATCGGGGTTTTCATAAATCAAGTCCATAATTTGTACGGAGTTGAACCAGCAGGTGGCAACAAAAATTCCGGTGGCGCCCAACATAAAACGAAAGCCGATTTTTACGATAGGTCCTACCGATTCATTCTTGGCGATCAATCGAGAAAATATGGGAATGAGCAAGACCCCGAATAGGTATGCGATCATATTAAATGCTTCAAAAATCCGGAAACCCATGGCATACACACCGTTTTCGTAAGCACCGTTGGGCAGCATCCGCTCGAGCATAACGCTATCTGCGCGATAAACGATCATTGAAATGAGAAACATAATGGCGTACGGAGCGCTTTCTTTCAAAACTGTTTTTTCGTGAATTTCAAGATCGTTTTTAAATTCAGATTTTTTCTTGAATACTAGAACAAGGCAGATGATAGCGGTGATTAAATAGGAAATAGTTTGAGCCCATACGAACCACATTATTTCGAATGAAGAAGTAGAGAATAGCAGACTTACAATAATAAGTATCATTAAAATTCGGTCTAAAACCGAAACGATGCTATCTGATTTAAAAAGATGCAAACCCGCTAAATAAGCCCTCATAAAAAGGATTAGGGAAGCTAGAAATTGGTTGAGAATTAACCAGAAAATGATAGTCCATTGATCGCTAGAATAACCTAAGAGTAGTGCACAAGCCGCCACAGCAGCGCCATACACGGGAGCGAGTTTTAGCTTAAGCAGTAGAAGAGGTTTGAGATTTCCTTTTCCGGTTCGCGCTACTTCACGCGTTGTGAGATTGGTGATGCCCAGGTCGAGCAGAATATTCAGGATGAAACTAAGATTAACCAGAGCGAAGTAGTTTCCAAACACCTCGGCACCGACGCTTTCTTGCACTTTAGACTCGATTACCAGCAGGTAGAAAGGTTTCACCAAAAGGTTGAGACCCACGAGCAGTAAAAGATTCGTCACAAAGAATCGCTTCATGGGGTAAAGGTAGGAAGGCGGACATATAAAAGGGCAACCGCCCCACAATAGGGGCGGCTACGACGATAGAATTGATATTTGGTTAAGGTTTAGTCGCAAACAGTTCCATAGACACCTACAAACTGAAGAAGGTCACTTATTCCCACAAATCCATCATTATTGAAGTCCCCGGTGCAAGCGCATGAATGGAAATCACACGTGCCATCATCGCAACCGGCATCTGAGTTGTAGTTGCAGGCGCCGGGATATGTACAACCCGGAAAAACACACGTCGAGTCGTCGCTGCAATATACCTCCGGCTCGTAATTGCATGCTTCAGGATTTGAGCAACCGGCTATGATGTATATACATTTACCGTTGTCGCATTGTGCGTATGCATTATAATTACAAGCGGTAAAATCAGTGCACCCGGAATGGAGCAACTGGCAATTTTCTCCAGAATAGTTTATTTTGGTCAAGCTAAATCCTCCTGTCTCAAATCCATAATCAATCGGGTCATAACAAGGTCCGGGATTCAAGTCAACAGTACCGATGAACATCCCTGAAACATATAGATTTTCTGATGAATCAAGTCCGGCATTCAAGAACCCGGCCTGGCTGTCGATGTCACCCTCTATTGCGATGTGGTTTAAGAAATTCCCCGAAGCATCATACGAGGCGATGATTCCTACGGAATTATCGGTGCGAACTAAGTTTGAACAATTGCGACTGTCAAGATATGTATCGCCTTCAGAATAAAAAGAGAAATACACTTTACCAAAAGCACTCACAGCGAGACCTCCTGTTATCAAATTCGATCCCGTGCTGTGAAGTCCTTGAGCCCATTCAAACTCTCCATTTGTATCGAGTGTAGAAATAAAAAGATTGGCGCTATTACCTGAGTTCAGGGTGTAAGTGCCTGCTCCGGGATCTACGTCAACTTGACCTAAATACGTGCCTTGAATGACAATGTTGTCCGAAAGGTCACAAACGATTTTATGACCCGAGCAAGGCGCAG
>JBILMS010000047.1:0-28472 GCA_044375415.1 Flavobacteriales bacterium | reverse complement strand
TTTCCTCGGACAGCAATCGAAAACGTTCGCAACTCCGCGCTTCTATCATAGCCGCAAACAACATCGCATCTACGAACTGAGATTCTTTCGATCCATCGCGACTCAGGAAACCCAGAAGATCGTGAACGTATTGATCTCTTCGTTCTTTTCCCAGTTTGAAACCACGCTTTTGAATTTCTTTATGGACCATACCGAAGTGTTGCATTTCTTCGACAGCAATGCGCGTCATCTCGTCCACCAGATCAGGATATTCCGGAAACTTCACAATGCAGGTAATCGCATTGCTAGCGGCCTTCTGCTCACAATAAGCGTGATCGGTAAGAATTTCTTCGATGTTCTTTTCGACAATGTTCACCCATCTCGGATCAGTTGGTAGTTTGAGTCCGAGCATTACTTTATCTCGACGTTCGATTGACATGGGGCAAAGATAATGTGCTAATGTGATAATGTGCTGATGTGCTAATTGTTCGGCTTCGGGGGAGACGGGTAGGATCGATAAATGTGCTAATGTGATAATGTGCTGATGTGCTAATTGTTCGGCTTCGGGGGAGACGAGTATGATCCCTAAATGTGCCAATATGCCAATTGTTCGGCTTCGGGGAGACAGGTAGGCCAACTATGCGCGTCTTATTATCACCTAACGGCTGTTCAACCTGACCCAGGACGCCCAAATCAAATACGAACAGATTTTGAGGGGTGGACGAATTATGCAAGTGTTTTGTATTGATCATTTGGCTTTAATTCAGCATCTCGGCTGAATGGTTTACTTTTACTTGTATAAAAAGTGTACTTCAATTTGTCAACTCTTCTTCGACATGCAATTCTTTTACTTGGGATAATACCCCTAGTAACATGCACGCATGAAAAAGACATCCCTGTTGATTGTGGAGACGCACAGACCATTGCGGAAATGAAAGAATGGGTGTTCTTTAAAACGGGGACATATTGGATATATGAAGAACAAAATACCGGAGCACTAGACACTGTCACTGTTATCGCACACTCTGAAGGTGTTAGTGCAGGAGGTTTCGAAACATTTGGAACTCTCATGCACAGTTCTTTTGATGCTTACAATTACGACTATTGGTTGAATGATTCGTATTCGGGACCGTCAAATGATGGGTGTAATTCGAGACGCATCTTTTGCACCAAATCAAAACCGGGAAATTATTTTGGAGGAAGCTATGTTTTCATTTTTCCTCTTAAAGAAGGAAGACAGGGAGCTTTACAAACCACCATCAATTCTGATGGGGCCTTTTCGATTTCATCATATCCATATAATTACATTGTGGATAACAACTCCTTTCCATTCTGTGTTGCTTTTTACAACCCACTATCTGTTCAACACAATTGGACTGAATCAACGTACACCATTGCTAAAGAAACTGGAATTGTAAGAAAAGATTTACATGAGCTCGACCAAATATGGAGTGTAATAGAATTTAATATAATCCATTAGTTATGAAATGGATATCTCAGTTGCTATTATTTTTAGTCTCTTCCATTAACTTAATCATTATCCCATTCCCAACTCCGGACAATTTAATTTGAAATACATGGGGCAAGAAGGCCAAGTGACATGCAAGATTCGTGATATGTTCGCGAATTTGGCTTATTCGAAAAGCTATTATCTGTACGCCTTTGATATAATTGAAATTGGCTCAGATTTTGGGCTTTCGAATGGGTCGTATGCGTGTACCCTAATTAATTCTCGATCTAGAAATTCGAGTCGAATTGTGGTGCACAATTTATGTGATAAATATGTCAATTAGCCAATGTTCCAATATGCCAATTGTTCGTCTTCGGGGGAAACGATTATACTCACAAAATGATTCGTGGTATTCATCATCTCAGCGAAGTAAGATACCCATTGGCACATCGGCACATTAGCACATTGTCCAAATCTACTTCGTAGAAAGTTTGGTTACCACTTTGTTTTCGTAGACATATACCAGTTTTCCCTCTTCCATCAAGGTAGTAGTAGCTCCGGTTTTAGCCTTAAATTCTTTGTACTTACATGTATTTAGATCGTAAGCTGCAATATCGGCACTCGCTGTTTTCATGATGAGGATGTTTCCATACACATCTTCCAATTCCGATGACTTGTATTTTGCACTGTTGATCAACTTACCATCTTTGTAACCATGTGTTGCTACACCTTTCTCGCCCACCACAACGATCATTCCGTTGTAGTCGAGGATTTGAGTTGCCAAACCAATGCCATCATCTCCCAATGGCACCTCATATTTATCTGCGCCGGTAGCGGTATTCAAACAGTAGAGAGCCTTTCCACTGCATACAAACACATCAGTTCCATCTGTCATCATGTTGGTAATACCTTTCTTGAATCGCTCACTTTCCCATATCTGTGAACCATCTGAAGTATTAAAACATTGAACATTGTATGGCTTTACATTCGGATACCAGATTCTCCATTCTTCATAAATCGAAACAGTGCCATCGGGATCTACTGTACGTCGATAGATGTAGGCCTGAGCCTCTACGTTTCCACCCACTTGAAGTACAATCTTATCGCCTATTACGTACATGTTCGGTATTGCACGTGCTTCCTTGATTTCGGGAGATGTCCAGATTAATTTTCCTGTATTGAGATCATACTTCTTAATATACTGGCTTCTGCGATTGGACATATCCAAGACATACACATTGTTTCCCGAAACTACCGGATCAGCAACAGATCCGTAAACGCCAAATCTTTTTGAGTTGGCTGGAGCGCCCACTATTCCATCGGGGGTATAGTCGAACGCAGCACTCCACAATTGAGCGCCTGTGTTATAATCATAGACCTGCATACCGTTTAGACGTAGAAATACCTTTCCACCTTCGGTATCGAGATCATAAACAAACTCTCTGCTGATTACCTTTCTTTCGGCACGTCCTATGTATGTCGCTTCCCACAAGATATTTCCATTGGTCAGATTAATTCTCATAATCTGATTTTTGAATCCCGTGAATAAAGCAGCAAGTCCACCCGGTACAAAATTTACCATAACCGCACTCATGTCATCGCGGTTGTATATGTATTGACCAACTACACCTTTGAATTTGGTAGTTTGCCAAAGTTCTTCTCCGGTTTTCGCTTTAATCATAACCATCGCTTCCTTCAATGAAAGCGCGAAAGCCTCCATTTCGGGGATGTACACGATGTTGTCTTCACTCAAGTTTTGGAACTTGTCTGTGTTCCACAAAAGTGTACCCTTATCGAGATCTACACAGGCCACTTGGTCTTTACCCATCTTTCTATCGAAAAGAAAAAGCACACGAGATTCCCAAAATGGAATTATTTCATCGATCTTGGATAACTTAGGTGCTAGGTCCTTGAACTTGGTTGTCCAAACAGTAGAAGCATTTTCATTGTTGAATATGGTGATTTCCTTCTCCGAAGCGCAGAAGCTCACACTGCCTTCCAATCCGGTTCCTTTGTAAACGATTTTATGATCCATTTTTTGTTCCCAGATAATGGACATATCTTCCTGAGCGGTAAACGCTATCACCATCAGGACAGGGGGCAAAGTCATCAAAAACTTTTTCATTGCTTAGTTATTTTTAATTGAGATTGGTTTTACTTAAAAGAGAATGTATATTCGAATTTGTAGTATCGTTCTTTTGGAATTTTGAAACTGAGCTTGACCTTTTTCATCACAAAATCCTTGAGAGAATTTTGATAAGCGATGGTTCCGTGTTCGCTGCGTTCCTTAATATTCATGGAAACAATTTGGCCTTTACCTTTTATTGTAATTTCAAACGTGTAAGCTCCTTTTGTTCCGCTTTCAAGGACATACTCATTGATAAGTCCTGATTGACATGAGGAATCCAATTCAGATGTTGCCATGCTGATATACTCTTCATTACCAGCTTGAGCAAACGAAAGCGCATTTAGCAACAACGTGAAAAAAAGAGTAAGCAAACTATTCTTCATAGAGGTTTCCATTTCAAAAGTTGATTTCCGTATAATAGAATCATTTCGGAGTTCGATGTCCAAATCACATAAGTTCTGCCGTCTTCGAATTGTTGCTGACCAACCTTTTGAGCCAAGTTTCTTGATAGATCAAGTAAATTGACCATCGAATTGGTTTTGGTACTATAAACTTGCACCTGTGGCCACATCCTATCTTTGGAAACAATTGCGATATGCTCTCCATCCGGACTTTCGGCGAAATCAGCATCTATTTCTCTGGTCATATAACTCGAAGGCATTGGAGTCATGTCGGCAACTCTAATAACATTAAAATATCCCTCCATCACACCTTGAGGTTTTAGCTTCACATGTGTGCGTGCATACACATACAACAGTGATTCATCAGCATTAAATGCCATGTTGTACACCACATCATAAACTTCGGGAACGGTACTAAGTTTTTTACCGGTTTCAATATCAAATACAGAAATAAGATCTCTGTATTTGATCGCAGGTTTAATTGCTTTACGATCGCTTCGCATAGAAGGTACCGACTCGAGATCTTCTTCTGTCGGCTGATGGGTTATAAACAAAGACTTGCCATCAGGTGAAACCACCAAACTATAGGCAAGTCGATCGATGTGCATCGTTTTTGTTTTGTTGCCGGATTGCAAGTCGTAGAAGCACACATCACTGCCTTCAAGAGTTACCAATTGTTTTTCGTCCGGAGTAAAGGCAGCACTGTGAGCATTTTGAACTTTCAAATAAATTGAGTTATCCGAAACCCTTAGAACTTCATATTGCACTTCTCGGTCGCGATTCGGGCTGTAATCGATATAGAACTTTTGCTGAAGAAGAATGTAATTTTGGTTTTTACTAAACGTTGGTTTCGGGCCGGCATAGTATCCTTGGATTTCAACTTTCTTCTCGATTTTTTTTGTTTCGAGATTGTAGAAATAGATCGGAAATCCTTGAGTATTTGCGATAACCAATGTTTTACCATCATTACAAAGAAGAATACCTGAACCAATATATCGGCTATCCTCAATCTGCCATTTCTCGACTTCAATATTCGTTTTAGCCTCCTGCGCCAGGAAGGTAAAGGTTTCAAGAAATAATAATATGGCAATGGCCGTGCTCTTCATGACTTTGAGGTTCAATCAACACGGCAAAGGACCGATTATACCCATGGACAGCTATACGGTATTTACCGTAAATCACCTGAACAAACAAGTAAGCAATAGGTAACCTATATCACCGTTCCCTTCCGAGAATACCATTACCTTTGTTATCAACTGAATATTGAAATTTTGATCTTCGATGCATAAAACTCTCACTTCTATTGGAATAATATGCGGGATAGTCTTTTCCTCGATGGTAATCTCCTGCAAACACGGAAGTGAAACAAAAATCAGTTCGCATGGCGATGACGAAAGTCACAACGCCGGAGAAAATTGCATGAGTTGTCATAAAATAGGCGGTAAAGGAGAAGGTTGGTTTGAGACAGCAGGGACAGTTTATACCAATGATTACTCAAGCACCTATCCTAATGCAACAGTTTATTTATACACCGGTCCGGAGGGTACAGGCGAGCAGAAATACAGAATCGAAGTGGATGCGCTCGGTAATTTCTACACTACCGAAAATATAGAGTTTGGTTCAGGACTATATCCTGCCGTCGAAAGTGCGAATGGCGTCGAATACATGGAAAGCACCTCTGTTAGCGGTGCTTGCAATGGATGTCACGGGGTTACGGAAGATCCTATTTCTGTAGAGTAACCTTGTAACGTTAGTTTTGAACTACAAGTTGGATGGTATGAATATTCCCTCCTTGTTCCGTAATTCTCACGGTGTATGAGCCCGGCGACAATTCATTTCGATCAATAGTCAACTTATCATTTCCCGGTTGATTCCATGATCTCACATTTCTACCGAAGGAATCTAAAAGCACGATACTCTCGATTTTAGAGCCATTTGGGAACAAGAGATTTGCTTGATCCAACATCGGATTTGGGAATAATGAAAAATCATCTGTTCTCAATTCTGATAGATGCACAAACATCACCTCTTCACTAAACACCGAGCAACCTGTTTCGTTGGTAACAAAGACCTCGTAATATCCGCTTTCAATAGCTTCGAAGGTTTGAGAGGTAGCTCCTTCGATAACTTCACCATCTTGGTACCACTGCCAACTTGTTCCATCTGGAGCATTGAATAAAGCTCCGTTTTGTGTGATGTCTATTTCGGGTAATGCATTAACGATAATCTCTACTTCATCAATTAGAGAGCATAAGGGATTACTAATTGTTACGCCGACATCAAACGTACCTACATCATTTAATACTTGGGCTAAAATAGGATCTGTCCCCGCAGATGTATCATCAAACGTCCATTCGTATTGATCGATGAACGATTGTTCCGCATTAAAATATCCGACATCACCTAAACAAAAACTGTCTTCGGAAACTATACCTGTGAGGGAATTGCAGTCGAAGATGGTGTGCCAGGTGGTATTGGTAACTATGGGTAGATTACCATCAAAGAAAATATAGGCCGTGTTTTCAATAACATCCAAATGTTCGACATCAGTTCTTGGACGAACACGATATACCACATACCCTTGCGACCCTGCTTGATCGCTTGTACTATCGGGCAACATAATGTCGTTGAACGTAAATGTAAGAGCCCCATTAGGCTCTGCGGTTGTCATAAAATCGTGCGATGCAAAAACAGGATAAAAACTATCAAAGTCCAAGTGTTCGATATCCAATGTATCGCGAATCACCACGGTCTCTGCCGGAAAATTTCCTGTGTTTTGAAAACGCACTCTGTATTCTATTTCATCTTCGGCTAGTACAAAGTGGTTTTCTTCCGTGTATCCGGGTTCGGCGGTGTATTTGTCGTTGGGGTCGTAGGCACAGACTACAGTTGGTTCAAGTATCCAAGTACCCGTATAGTATTCGTTACCTTCTTCATCGTAGAGGTGCAAAGTCAAATCAAAAGGAAATGTTTCACCGATGTAATCCGTTCCGGGTCCGATAACATGAATTTGGTACAGCCATGAAGAGAAGGGGTCTTGATCTTCTATAACCCATTGCACTAATCCCGGTGTCATGGAGGTTGGATTTATTATTTGATTTCCAACCAAAAATTCAAATTCAAAAAGAGGGTCACATTCAATGGTAACCAGACCATCCAACGGTGTTGTTCCTAGATTAGAGACAAATATTCCCGGATTGAAACCATTGGTACAATGAATGTCCATCATCCAGATGCAGCAAGGGCCGGATATGTTGAAAGCGTAGTCTTCAGCGTTTACTCCAATTTGCCAATTCTCCAGACAATTTGGAGTAGCAAAGGAAGTTTCTCCTCCACTAATATCAAACGTAATATTCGATGTTGAAACTGTTATTGTATGCTCGCCATCCGGTAATGAGGGCAAAACAAAAGAACCATCTCCGGAGGTAAACACGCTTATATTCTCCGGCATCACGTGCAATTCGACACCACTCAATGTTTGTTCTGCAAAAAATCCGTTGTTAGTGAAAAATCCATTTGCGTCCTGATCAAAATATATTAAACCGCTGACAACATCTCCAAACATGCAGGAGCCGTCGTCAACAGTATACACGGGTAAAAAATTGCACGCGTTTTCGTCAGTACACCCAACGCATGTAATATAATCACACATACCTCCTCCACATAGAGCCTCCGAATTGTAATTACATGCTGTCTCATCAATACAATCAGGATACATGCATGTTAATGGGGCTTCATATACTGCTAATGGTTCAAAATTGCATGCCATTGGGTCCATACAGCCAACCGCCTCTGAGCAATTATCGAAATAAACACAGTTTAAAGCATTATTCGATTCAGGATTATAATTACAGGCTAAAGGATCATTACATTGTTGACATAAAAAGGAAGGGTATATTAATCCCATACATGAAAAGTCTACTACCCCTTCACCATCTATATCCGAGTTATCTCCATCCAAAGTATGAACATAACTAATAGCATTTGCAGCTATTGATTCATCCCAAATTCGAATGTTCAATGCAAACACTAATTCATCTTGTGGACACGATACCTGCATAAGAAGAACCCTATTGTCATCACCAACAGGAAGACCATTTGAATCTCCTGCAAACGTAAACCAACCCCCGTCAGAGATAAGTGCCGGTGTTCCGAACTCAGAACTACTTCCGAATGCAGGGGTTAGAAGTCCCTCTGGAGTTGTCAAAACGTTGATAGCATTTCCAGGAGATGCAGAATTCTGCCTGCCAATAGTCACGAACGAGTCGTAACAAACTTCACTGAATATGGCACAGAAAGCAGGATTCACATCGGGTCCTGTTATCCCTCCAAAGGCCGAATTCCAGAATGTGGTTGAAATCGGGTAACCGGGAATACTGCCCAACATTAAAGTGTGTTGAGGGTCATTCGCATAATACCCCGTGCCAAAAACGGATGATAAAAAATCTGTTGGATCTTGTAACAGAGCATACACCCTGTAGGTCATGTAACCATCCGGATAGGTGCCTGATCCCGGCGCGCCATACTCCTCCACAATCACATCCACCAACTGCGCATTTATAGAAAGCGCTGTAATCCACAATGCAAAAATCAAAAAGAATAGTTTTTTCATGGTAAGGTCGATAGATTAATAGACAACTAAGGAGATCAAATCTACTCAATTTTAATTGAATAACTATACAAAATTAGATTTCGAACTACTTTCTTGAGAATTCGGGAAAAATCAGCGAATCACGAGTCGGGCGGTATTGCGACTTAGCTGCTCCATGAGTATCTCGCGGCCTCGGGTTAATTCTAGAATCGTATTTTGATTACCATGTCGAATAGTGAGTAAGGATACATTTTCATTGTAGCGCATTTCATAGTGAGCTGATAGCAGTTCTTTCAGCTTCTCAATTCTTCGCTCATTGTTATCTACGCATATCGAAAAACTAATCGCGGAATTCTCCATTAGGTTTATGCGCACAGATGCCTCCGCTAATGCATCAAAGATTTCACGCAAATTTTCCTCCACCACAAATGAAAAATCCCGTGGAGTTATCGAAATTAAAACTTGATTATCCTTAAAAATAAAACCGGGAACCAACTGATCCCACTCGGCATCTTTTTGAATGACTGTGCCCTCTTCATCGGGATGAATGAATGATTTTACGTACAAGGGAATGCCCTTGTTTTGCAGGGGTTTTATTGTCTTTGGGTGAATAACGGAGGCTCCGAAATATGCCAACTCAATTGCCTCGCGGTACGAAATTTTGGTGAGCTTAACAGCATCCGGAAAACGTCGAGGATCTGCGTTCATCATACCGGGAACATCTTTCCAAATGGTCACACTTTCGGCATCAAGCAGAAAAGCAACGATGGAAGCTGTGAAGTCCGAACCCTCTCGCCCCAATGTTATCGTGCGACCTTCGTCGCTCGTTCCAATAAACCCTTGAAAGACTATCACGTCATTAACCGACAACATTTCTTTGAGCAAATTCGCATTTTGAGCACTTTTACCCCAATCCACTTTCCCTTCACGGTATTGATGATTGGTGTAAATAACCTGACGAGCGTCGGCCAAAGCAACACTCATTCCAATACTGCGCAGATATGATGTAACCAGGGCTGTGGACATCAATTCACCATAAGCGACAATTGTGTCATATTCCTTATCGAAATCTTCGCTTGGTCTCTTCTTTAGTTCAGCTTCCAACTCATTGAATAAAGCCGTCAATTCGGGACTAACATGTCCAATAACTTCCGTAGAAACTTGGACGTGATAATCCACGACATTTTTGTAAAGGCCGGATGTTTCTAAACCCTTGAACCACGATTCATGCAGCAACTCCAACGCATTGGTAGTTTTCCCCATCGCTGAAATCACTACTACGCGCTTTTCACCCTCGAAACGGCGCAGCACATCCGCCACATTTTTAACAGCCGGCGCATCTTTTACCGATGCCCCTCCAAACTTAAAAACCTTCATGGGCCAAAAATACTTCAAATCCCATTTTTCCGATATACCCGCGCTGCTTTAAGACAAATAATCTCCTCTACAAATTTCCTCCGAACATGATTATTTTTGCGCGAGCATGAAAAGAAAGATATTAAAATGGTCAGGAATAATAGTGCTGACTATCATTCTCCTCTTCGGGATAACCCTCTCGATTTTATATAGCAAGCAAGATGAAATTGTACAGGATCTTTTGCAAAAATCCAATGCCGATTTTGTTGCGCAGGTTGACATACAAGAATCTCACATTTCTCTTTTCGAAAATTTCCCTTACATCTCCATAGACTTAGAAAATCTTCATGTCCGAGAAAATAAGTCCGATACGGCTCAGACAATTATGTACCTCCAAGAAGTATATATTGGTTTTGATCTATGGACAATCATCAGCGGAAAAATGGAGATCAAACGAATTAAATTGAAGAATGGAAGGATTGATATTATACAATACGCGGATGGAGAATTTAACATTACGCGTGCATTTGAAAGCACTAAAGAGATAGAAGATCCCGAAGAAGAATTTCATTTAGATCTTCAGTCTATCATCCTCGAAAATGTGGACTTTACGAAACTCAATGTCGAAAACAACTTACTGGTAGATGTTTACTTTACCGAAACCCGTTCATCATTCAAGTCGAAAGCAGGACATCTCTTCATGGCTTTAGATTCCAAATTCGAATTGAGTCTGATTCTTGACAAAGACACCACATTCATCAACCATAAACATTTTGAACTTGACACAGATTTCGAATACTCACCTGAAACGGATCTATTCGTGATTAAACCAACTACCGCCAAATTAGAAGGTGCTGTTTTCGATATGGAAGGTTCTATCGACTTTAAACGAGAAGTATTCTTAGATCTAAAATTTTCGGGGAATAAGCCCAATTTTGATCTCTTCCTGGCAATGGCTCCGGAAGAATTGATGCCCACGTTAAAAAAATACGACAACAAGGGAAAAATATTCTTTGAAACAACCATTCAAGGAAGCTGCATTAATCACCATACTCCTGCTATCAACGCGCGATTCGGTTGTGAAGATGCTTTTTTTACCAATACCGAAGTAGACAAAAAGGTGGATGATCTAAATTTTTCCGGGTACTTTACCAATGGCTCCTCGCGCAATCCTTCCACCATGGAATTTGGCATAAAAGACTTTTCTGCTCGTCCGGAAGTAGGTCAATTCACCGGAAATTTAGTCGTGAAAAATTTCGAGTCACCTGACATCAATCTTCAATTAAACTCTGATTTTGAGCTCAATTTTTTAGCGAAATTTTTCAACCTGACTGATCTATATGATCTCTCAGGAAAAGTCCAGCTGACAATGAATTTCAAAGACATAATTGATTTGAGAAATCCCGAAAAAACGATTGAAAAATTTAATGAATCATACTTCTCCCAATTAAAAATTGAAAACCTGAGCTTCGGGAAAGAATCCACAGACTTGCCTATTAAAGATATCGATCTCTATGCAGAAATGGATGGTCACGAAGCGAAAATCTCCTATTGCAATATAGAAATTGGCGGATCATCTATTTCGTTGCATGGAAGTATCAGTGATTTACCGGCTATTATTCATCATACCGATCAACCCGTGACTGCCAAACTTGATATATCAAGTAAACAACTGGATCTATTTGAACTTACCGGAAGCGATACACTCACGTCCATCAACGAACAAATAAAAAACTTATCTCTAGGCCTGCACTTTGTTTCCTCGGCGCGTGCCTTTACTGAATCACCTAATTTGCCGATAGGAGAATTTTATGTTGATAGTCTCACAGCTCAACTCACACATTACCCACATACTCTACACGACTTTCATGCCGATGTAATTATCGAAAAGGAAGATTTTAAAGTCATCGATTTCAAGGGATTTATAGATAAAAGTGATTTCCATTTTTCCGGAAAACTCAAGCATTACGATCTATGGTTTGCCGAACATCCGAAAGGTGATACGCACATCGAGTTTAATTTAACCTCACGTATGCTTCAGCTCCACGATATCTTTTCATATCAGGGCGAAAATTACGTGCCTGAAGACTACCGACATGAGGAGTTTGATCAGTTGAAAATTCAAGGATCTACCGACCTGCATTTTAATGAAGGGATGCAATCTATTGATCTCCGCATCGACAAATTCGACACGAAGATGAAAATTCATGCGATGCGATTCGAGAATTTCAAAGGAAGGGTACACTACGAAAAAGATCATCTGGTGGTAGAAGACTTTTCAGGTAAACTTGGTCATTCGGATATACATACCTCCTTGCATTACTATTTAGGCGATGATGAGGCACAAAAGAAACGCGAAAACAAATTTGAACTACGATCGGCCCGTCTTGATTTCGACCAAATTTTTCAATACCACTTGCCGACAACAACGGACTCGCTTAGTGCAAATACTAATTATCACGACGAAGGATTTAACATCTACGACTTGCCTTTTACCGACATGACTTTTGATGTCAAAATTGATCACCTTAATTATCACAAATACCTCATCCATGAAGTGGATGCACAAATACGGACAACGCCCGAGCATTATCTATATGTGGACAAACTTAAACTTCAAGCTGCCGATGGGTATTTTGACATAAAGGGATACTTCAACGGCTCGGATCCTTCGAAAATATACTTCAGTCCCGACATGACTATAACCAAAGTCGATCTAGATAAACTTCTTTTAAAATTCGACAATTTTGGTCAAGATCATCTAGTTTCAGAAAATCTACATGGCAAACTATCCGGTAAACTCACCGGTCAAATTAGGATGCACAAAGACCTGGTGCCTGTAATTCACGAGTCTGAAATACACATGGATATAGAAGTGCTCGAAGGCCGGCTGGAAAACTATGCGATGTTAGAAGCGATGTCGGACTATTTCAAAGATAAAAATATTCAGCGTGTATCCTTTGATACACTATCGAATCACATTGACCTAAAAAAAGGGATTCTCACTATTCCGAATATGACTATAAACTCCACCCTTGGGTTTATGCAAATATCCGGATCGCAAGACATGGACATGAATATGGACTATTTTGTTAGAATACCCTGGAAACTTGTAACTCAGGCCGCTTCCTCCAAACTATTCGGCAAAAAAGTAGAAGAAATAGATCCTGAACAAGAACACGCTATTCAATATGAAGACAAAGAAAAACGCATTCGATATTTGAATATCCGAATTACGGGCAACACCGAGAATTACAACATCACTTTAGAGAAGGAGAAGAAAAAAAAGTGATGACTTCTTCGGACTATTCTCACCCGATAGCAGTTCTGGGTTCGGAGAAACAGGATAGAGTGTTAAAGAAAGCTGCAGAGCAGAGATTAATTTGGGGTTTAGGTAGGGTACCTGTCAACCTATTTCATGAGAAGGCATCATTTTCCATTTTCCATTTTCTGCGCCCCCTGCAATTGCTCATACGTCAACTTCCCATTGATCCATTCAGAATCAAGAACCGCGTTATACTTTTTGTAGAAGCAGATAGCGGGTTCATTCCAATCGAGAACTTGCCATTCCATTCGTCGGTAGCCCGCTTCTTTTGCTACTTGAATTACCTCTTGAAATAAGCGATGACCTAGCCCATTTCCTCTAAGCGCTTCATCAACCACAATATCTTCGAGGAATAAACATTTGCCTTTCCACGTCGAATATTTGATGTAATAAACCGCAATTCCGGCAATAAGACCATTGGATTCGGCTACCAGAAAATGGAAGATCGGGCTTGGCCCGAAGCCATCACGACGCATCTCTTCGACAGTGTTCTCCACTTCCAAGGGGGCTTTTTCATAGTCCGCCAATTGTTTCACAAGTTCCAGAACGCGAGGCAGATCTTCCTCCCTACCCTTTCTGATCAGTACATTTTCCATGTCGTCAAAGAAAAGAAAAAGGTTTGACGAATCCCACGAATGCATGTTAAAAACCCTTGTTAATCAGCATTTTTTGGAGGCATGGTCAAGTTAGTTTTGACTTATGATCAGTATCATAGATATCTTTCTTGTAATCTGTCTAGGCCTAGCCATTTGGAAAGGATGGATGAATGGCTTTGTGTATGAAATAGTCATGTTTTTGGCTCTTTTCGCAGCACTCTACATTGCCATTCACTTTTCGCAATGGGGTGCACATCTCATTGGTGGTGATGGCGAGGACTCATGGAAAAACACCGCTCAGGCCTCCTTCATTGCAACGTTTATACTCATACTCGTTGCATTTTGGCTTTTGGCTAAAGTGCTTTCCGGATTGGCAAATAATGGAAGTGGGGAAGTGATGAACCGCATGGGAGGAGCTGTTTTCGCATTGGCAAAATCGCTTATTATACTCAGTTTACTTCTTATACTAGTTACAGGTTCTGATGCCAAATTCAAATTACTTTCCGAGGAGCAGCGTGAAAAATCGGTTCTTTTAAAACCGGTCTACGATTATGGAATTGTAATTATGCCGGCGGTCAAAAACAGTGATTTTTACAAGAAAATTACAGATTCTTCTGCGGTGAAGGAAACGGTGGAGGAGATGAAGGGAGAAGAGTAGCTTGCCGGGTAAATTACTACCCCCGCGGCTCTCCCGGGGCTGAAGCCACCGGGCTCGATACACCTCCGAATAAGGTTGAACAAAACGTGTCTTCACTATGGGCTGAAGCCCATGATCTCTTATTTTCAAAAAAGACCATTACGGTTTTATACCACTAATTTTTTTTCCGTTACGCGATCTATCATAATACTTTGTAAATAATACAATTCCCCTTTGTGGTTCTCCGTTAATTCTTGGTAATTCCTTTGTGTTAAAAATGGATGTTCTTATGAGTACAAATCATCTCAGTTAAACGAGCGCTCACCCGGGGCTGAAGCCGCCGGGCTCGATATGCCTCCGAATCACATTAAACAAAACGTTTCTTCACTATGGGCTGAAGCCCTTAAAACAATAAAGATGTTTCTAGACTTGCGTTCCTTTGCTAAACCATAGCGAAACTTTGCGATACTACTAACGAATAGAACTTGAATATCATGATCATCTCAGAAAGTCGAGAACAATCTTAATACTTAATTCATTGTACTTAATACGCTCTTACACCGTCTTCAACAAATCGATTTTCTTCCGAATGTCCTCGATTTCGCGATGAGCATTTTGGATTTTCTTTTCGATGTCTTTGCGGAGAGCTTCGGCACCTTTACCGGTGAAAATGCTCATGTTGTTTTCGTACTGCTGAATATCTTTTTTGAGACGGTCGATTTTTTCGCGCATGAATTGTTCCTCTCTGCGCATGTTGTTCTGACCGTTATCGCTGCTCTTGATACTTGATACACGTGAGCGGAAACGATTCATTTCCTGTTCTTCGCGTTCAGCATTTATAGAGCCGTATTTACTGTCGAGAGCTTTGGTATATCGATCAATAATATCCTTCAGTTTATCCTTTGGAATAAAACCTACACTATGCCATCTCTCTGAAAATTCCTTTAGATATTTTAGATCCTCCGACTTTTGTCCGGTCAATTGAAACTCTTCAATCTCTTTCAGCAATTCTTCTTTCTTCTCTAGATTTCCTACTTGCTCTTGCGCTATAGTCGAGGTGTGTTCTTTTTTGCCTTTGAAGAAATGATCGCTGGCACTTCTGAACTGCTGCCACAACTTCATTTCATCACGCGGGTCGGCGGCTCCGATGGCCTTCCAATCCGTCTGGAGTTTTTTGAAAATCTCAGTGGTATTTTTCCAATCGGTACTATCCTGCAATTCTTTTGCTGTAGCGATTAGAGCTTCCTTTTTCACACGGTTGTCTTTGTAACCGGATCTTCTTTCACCCATAAACTTACCTCTTCGTTCAAAGAATAAGTCGCAGAGACCACGGAATTCATTCCATGCGTCGTCATTATCTTTTTTGCGAGCCCAACCCGTATTTTTCCATTCTTCCTGTAGGGCAATGGTCTCATCGGTTAGTTTATTCCAAGCAGCAAGATTTCCGGTTTCTTTTTCGAGAATAGTCTTCATCTTTTCGATCACTCCACGCTTATTGGCAAGAGCTTGCTCATGGTTTTCTTCGAGTTTTTCGTAATGCGCACGAATGCGTGTTTGCGCCTCACGGAGAATTGCGAAAAATTGATCGCCAAGTTCTTTGTAAGTCTCTCGTGGAGAAGGACCAATGTCCATCCACTCACGTTGAAACTTGCGCACCATCACTTCAAGGTCGGGAATACTCTGTACCTCAGTAAGAGCCGCAGAGGCAGTAATGAGTTCATCTTTCTTCTTATGGTTGATTTTTAAATCATGTTCCTGAAGACTCTTATAGATGTTGATATTGTAGAAAAACTCGTGAGCTAGTTTATGAAAACTCTCGTGAAGATCATGGTGTTTGTCACCTGGAACATCTCCGGTAGCATCCCACTGTTTTTTGATACCATTAAACGTCGCGAAAGCTTTGCTGATATTCTCCTCATCTTTTACAAGTGATTCCAATTCTGAGAGCAACTTCGATTTAGTATCAAAGTTATGTTGACGTTCCGCGGCAAGTTTTTTTCCGTGTTCTTCGACGCGATCATCATAGGTGGAAACGAGAGCCCTAAAACTCTCTTCCTGTTCATGAGGTTCGAATACGAATTCGGTACCCTCGGGATGCCCGGCGGCTTTAAATTCTTCTTGCTGCAACTGTCTTTCTTTAGCTGTTTCAGCTTTCCAGTCATTTCTCACATCGCGGACAGCATCCCTGATAGACGGTATGTCTTCAGTGCTAAGTAACTGCTGCAAGCGTTCAACCAATTGGGCCTTCATCAATAGTGTGTTTAGGTGTCCCCTTTTTAAAGGGTTGCAAATTTAGTAATTATTTAACAAAAAACCATGTTTTTAACAGGGTGAAAAAGCTTGTTTATCAGTAAATTATATATCTAGTATTTTAAATTCTGTACGGCGATTGTAAGAGTGTTCATCTTCGGTGCACGTTGCCCCATCATCGCATTTATTCAATAATTTCGTTTCGCCATAGCCTTTTGGCACCATTCTGCCGGCATCAATTCCTTGGCTTATAAGGTATTCGACAGCGCTTTTGGCCCGTTCTTCAGAAAGGCTCAAATTGTAGCTATCACTTCCTCGCGAATCGGTATGGGAGCTTAATTCGATCTTCATACTTGGGAAATCTTTAAGAATTCGCACCAATTTATTCAACTCAAGAGCAGCATCGGGCCGAATGGCAAACTTGTTATAGTCGTAGTAAATATTATCCAAACGCACGATAGTTCCTTTCTCGGGTTTGAAAAGTTTGAAGTCATAATCTGAGAACTTTTTGTTGGGGTCAGTTGTGTCCAAATCCGTCGACAATGTAATGTATCCATACATGGCCGCTTCCAAAACGTATTTTTGACCTTGGGCTAACGGAAGGAAATACGTCCCATCAGCACCAACAGTTACGCTCGCCACTACTAATCCGTTTTGATCTAAAGCCCTTACGACGGCCCCTTTAGCAGGAAGATTGTTCTCGGCGTATAAAACCTTTCCTTTTGCTACGAATTCATACTTTTTCATTTTTATCTCCACTCCATCCAAGAATGCTGAACGCGGCCTTGGTTTCACCACTTCCCATCCATCGGTATAATCCTTCTTAGATGAACTTAACTCCAATAACTCTCGCCACTGAGTTGTAATAGTAAACCGTCCTTCATTGTCAGTAGAAACTTCCACCGGACCTCCATCCAGATTAGGGGCCCACACTTTTGCATTAGGAATGGGCAATCCCGAATCTGAGTCAACCACCATACCGGTAATAGTGACACTATCCGGTGGGTGCAGTTTAAAAAGATAGATATCATCGTCACCCTGTCCTCCGGGACGATTGCTGCAGAAATATCCCGATAGTTGAGATGGAAAACAGATCAATCCAAAATCATCATACCGCGTATTTAATGGATAACCCATATTTCTTGAAACACCAATTGAATCGAGGACATTGATATAAAAAACATCCATTCCTCCAAGGCCTACTAATCCATCTGAAGAAAAATACAATGTACTATCACCTACTATAAAAGGAAACATTTCATTCCCCGAAGTATTCACTTTACCGCCCAAATTTTCGGGTGTTTCCCATGAATCCCCTTTTCGCTTGGCGACATAAATATCTGTTCCGCCAATTCCTCCGGGTTTGTCACTCACAAAATACATTCTGTTTCCATCGGGAGTAATACTAGGATGTGCCACCGAATATTCTTTGTTGTTGTGTTCAAAGGCATCCCTTTTTCCCCATGAACCATCCTTTTCATTGGAGCTGTAAATACCGAGATTTAATTGTCCTGCTTTACTTTTATAAATACTTCCCTTTAGAAAATTATTTCTAGAAAAGTACATGGTATTCGATCGGTAGTCGTACGTCACGGTTCCCTCGTGGTACCTGGAATTCAGGGCTTCATCCATCAAAACAGAAGAGTCAAGGCTTGAGTCCGGTTTTATCTCACATTGAAAAATATTCAGGTAAGGCTGATTATTCCATAGGTATTCTTTTTTACCTCCCCTTCCGACTCCATTAGCACTAGCATAAATAATTTTTCCGGCAGAATAAAACGAAGGGGCAAAGTCACTTGACGGTGTATTTATCTGAAGAGGAACAATGCCGTAAATAGTAGAGTCTCTCTTGATGGCCTCCGCAAACCAGGGTTGTTCTACATATTGAGATGCAATACTATCATTCGGACAAAGAATTCGGTATTGTCTATAATATTCAACTGACTCATCATACTTACCCAACCTTCTTTTCAATTCGGCCATGGCCAACAAATCCGTAGGGCTATTCTTCGTAACAGCTACAGTCTTTTCCATGATGGATTCTGCAGAAGTAAGGTTCCCCATTTTCCATTGACATTCGGCCAATCTGCGCAGTGCAATGGTATCTGATTCATTACCTTTACCGGAGAGTATATCCCGATAAATATCTGAAGCAGTAACATAGTCGAACGTGCGGAAATACTTATCTGCTAATTTGAACTTGGATTTCTGTGCCTGTAGACCGGCAAAAGAAAAAATAAGAACAAACATCAACAGTAAAGGGTTGATCAATTTCTTCATAACGTGGGTGGTGATAATCATCGTCCGTGGAATCTAATATTAGAAATATCTAGTTGAAAAAAATCGGGGTGAGACATCTCCCGCCCACTTGCGTCCAATGTCGATTCCCAACATAATTTCATGTGAACCATTGCTGTATTTGCTCAAATTGGAAAGTGTGTAATCAAATGCATAACCAATTCGAAATTTGTTGTTCAATTCGTACTGCAACAAAACGCCTAGGGCCTCTTGCCATCTGTACATGGCTCCTGCCCAGAATTTATCATAGAACAAAAAGTTGGCTGTCACATCCACTCCGGGCGGCGCACCGTTTACCACTTTAATCAATGTGGAGGGTTTGAATTGAACATAATTCGAAATTGGGAAAACGGTTCCTGCAATTACAAAAAAGTGTCTTCGCTCAGCATTGTAATTAAAGGTTGGAAGACTACCATCTAACAATTCGTTCTCCAATAATTTTGGAGTAGAGATACCTACGTAGGTTTTTTTGTTGTACCACATTACACCAAAGCCAAAATTAGGCAAGGCCTTCCCGCTGATATTCGCTGCAAACGCCTGATCACCTTCCGTGGTGGGATTTAGATCGAGCAGATTAGCGGAAAACAAATTCAATCCGGCTTTTAATCCGAATGCAAGACGGGAATTATCAAAGAATATTCTGTAACTCGCATCGGCATAAATACCTGTTTGCTTCACCGGTCCATGCTGATCATTTACAACCGACCCTCCTACACTTATACTTTCTTTTCGAAGGGGTGTATGCAACGATATGGTTTGTGTTACCGGAGCGCCATCAAAACCCACCCATTGAGAACGGTGAATTGCGGTAACACTCATGGCATCTGCAATACCCGCATAAGCCGGATTAATGCTCAATGTATTGAACATGTACTGCGTAAACATGGGGTCCTGTTGGGTGCGACCTACAAATGAGCTCAGCAAGCAAACGAGGAGGGCTATATATGTTTTTTTCATCTTCATGTTCTTAGCGTTTCAGGTAAATAAATCCGTGGAATGCCTCTTCTCCGGTACCGAGATCCAGTACATAGTAGTAGGTGCTCACGGGCAATTCCTCACCTATAGTTGCCGGGTGTTCCGATCTACCATCCCAATCGTTTTGATAAGGAGCCGCTTCATAAATTTTTGCTCCCCATCGATTAAAAATATCTAGTCGATTTTTCGGGTATTCATCTAAGTTGGGAATAACAAATGTGTCATTTGTACCATCGCCATTCGGTGAGAATGCATCCGGTATTTCAATGGTCAGACAGTCTTGCAAAATCCACATGACCGAATCACTCGACGAACCACAAACTCCATTGTTGATAGTGTAAACAAAAATGGTAGGCACATCTTCGAGAGGAACAATGATTTCACCAAGGTTGGTTACGAGGGCATTGGGATTATCCGGATCGAGAATTTCTCCGGGACCCTCCAAAATAGACCATGTTGAAGTAGCCGGAAAATCAACTTCATTTCCTGACAAATTGGTAGATGTGAAATCGTGTTCGCAAATAGTGATCGACAAACCTGCGTCTGCAGAAGCGAGTTCAGGATCAAATACAACGATCTGAACGGTATCACTGGTCACACCACAAACTCCATTGTCAACGGTGTAGAGGTATTCGTTTATACCAATTGGAATATTGCTGATCTGCGGATTGTTATTCGTGACATCTGTTATATCACCACCCCCTTGAAGGATAGTCCAGAGACTAGTACCACTCAATAATGTAACAGAACCATTTAAGGTCAATTCACCCGGAGTTCCACAGAAACTAGTATCAGCCCCTGCGTCTGTAGCGGAAATGGTTGGACTATTGACAAAAACCGTAACAGTATCGGAAGTAAATCCATTCGGACAAACGCCGTTATAGATAGTCCAAACAAATACGTTGTTTAAATAACCCACATTCTCAACGGTCGTTGATGGATCATTAGGGTTTACAATGTCTCCTGAACCGGAGATTAGAGTCCATGTACCTATAGCAGGAGCTGTTGGTGTATTTCCATCCAATGTGATTGTTGGGAAGTCGTCACATAACGCCTGATCATTCCCTGCATCGGCATCCGGAGAAGTTGGATCATAGATAATAATTTTCATCTCATCAACTGATGGTTGACCGCAAGGACCGTTATTAATACTCCAGAAGAGTGTGGTCTCACCAGCTTCCAAACCGCTCACCGTTGCATTTGGATTGCTTGGGTCATCTATAGTGCCGGGTCCTATGATTGTCCATAAACCGGTTGCCGGAAACGTTGGGGTATTCCCTTGCAGAACATACGTGTCATCAGGTGAGCACAGTTCAACATCGTCTCCTGCATCAGCGCCTTCCAGTGTTCCATCAAACACATAAATGTTCAATGTATCTGTACTTCCGCTATTTGCACAAGGACCATTATCTACCGTCCAAACAAGTTGTGTTAAACCGACCGTTAAGTTACAAGCTTGCGCTGAAGGATCATTCAGATCATCGATAGCCGCGCTTCCTGTAACAACAGACCAAGTGCCATAGCCGGGTATTAAAGGTTCATCTGCATTCAGAATTACACAATCTTCCGGTGTGCATATTTCTATATCCTCTCCCGCATTTGCCAAAGGTGCTTGATCATCGAACACTAATACATACACTGTGTCGGAAGTAATTGCATCCTGACATGGTCCGTTGTTAATAGTCCAAACGAAACAGTTTACACCTTGCCCTAGGTCAGATATCTGACTTTGCGGATCGCTTGCATTTTCAATAGTGCCCGAACCTTGAACCAATGTCCATTCACCGGTAGCAGGTGTAGTTGGTACATTTCCATTCATGAAGACCACATTTTGCGGCAAACAAATTTCTTGATCTACACCCGCATTGGCGGCAGGTTGCGACTGATCAAAAACATTTATCATTATAGTATCCGCCGGCAATGCATTCGAACATGGTCCATTGTAGAATGTCCAAGTAAACACATTTATACCGACAGCTAATCCTGTAATTTCCGTTGTTGGATTATCTTCTTCTTCGATAAATCCACTACCGGAAATCAACGTCCAATAGGCACTTCCCGGTGCATCCGGAATATTTGCGCTCATCGCTACCGAACTCATAGGAGTGCAGATATCCTGATCGGGTCCGGCATTTGGTAATACGATATTTTCATCAAACACATGAATGCAAACTGTATCGCTTGTTATCTCATTTGGACACGGTCCGTTGTCAATAGTCCAGAGGAAGCAATTTGTTCCCAAACCGAGATTTATCATTTCCGAAGTTGGACTATTCACATCAACAATATTTCCAGTACCCTCAATCAATGTCCAATGTCCAACTGCGGGGAACACTACTTCAGAAGCATCCATGAATGCATTTGCCTGAGGAAGGCAAATTTCCTGATCCGGACCTGCATCGGCATTTGGTGCAAACTGATCAAATATGAAAACAGACATCACATCAAATGTTGCCGGTTCACAAGGGCCGTTGTATATGGTCCAAATAAATATGGTTTCACCTACCGTCAAACCTGTTGCAGTGGCGTTCGGGAAATTCAAACTATCAGGATGAATAACGCCGGCAGGTATAGTCGTCCATATTCCAACGCCCGGTGTGTCCGGAGTATTAGCCTGAAGGGTATAACTATTTACGGGTGTACAGAACGATGCATCCGATCCTGCATCAGCTATTGCAGCCGACAGATTAAAGACAAATACTGACATGGTATCCGCAGAGGAACCGCAGGTTCCATTATCAATGGACCATACAAAAATATTTTCGCCCATCGGGAGATTGATCACATCGGTAACATCTGAAGTAGGGGATATAATATCTCCGCCACCTTGCCATAAGGTCCATGTACCCGTTGCGGCACCCGTTAGATCACTACCATTTAAAATAGTAGAAGTTTGTGGTAAACAGAACTCTTGATCTATACCGGCATTCGCCTCGGGCAAGTCATCGTTGAATACAGATATGGTCATTGTATCCGTTGAGAGTGCATTTTCGCATGAACCATTATTTATAGTCCACACTAAAATATTCACCCCGAGAGCAGCATTTGTTACCAATGCATCGGGATCATTCAAATCAGATATTGTAACACTTCCTTGAACTACACTCCATGTTCCTATCGCAGGGAAGGTTATTGAATTTGCATCCAGCTGGGTGCTTGTGATAGGTGTGCAGAGTTGTTGATCTTCTCCGGCATCCGCTTCATCTTGGGTATTCTCAAAGAGGAATATGCTCACAAAATCAAGCGTGTTTGTATTTGCACAAGGGCCATTATAAACGGTCCATGAGAATATGTTCTCACCTACACATAGATTTGTAACTTCTGAGTTCGGGTCATTTGGATTCACCACATTACCACATCCACTGATAAGTTGCCATGTTCCATAACCGGGTTCATCGGGTATCAGAGCTTCAAAAAATGTAGAAGAAACGGGTTCACACCAACTTTGATCTTCACCGGCAAATGCAATCTCTGCATCAACTGTAAACACAAAAATCGACATGGTATCTTGAGTGATTCCATATGGACAAACGCCATTATCGATAGTCCATAGAAAAATATTTTCGCCTTGAGCAATATTTGTAATCTCGGAGGACGAACTATTTACATCATCTATTGTCGCTGAACCCTGAATAATTGTCCATGCTCCAAAAGCAGGATAGATAGGACTATTCGCCAACATCGAATAAGAATTCTCAGGCAAACACATTTCTACATCGGGACCTGCTGCTGCGTCCGGCGCAAATTCGTCGTAGATAAAAATCGAAATTGTATCGACGGTGCTCGGTTCACATGGTCCGTCATATACTGTCCAAGTCAAAATGGTCTCACCCACTACTAATCCGGATATTTGGGCATTTGGATTAGTGAATGAATTCAAACTTCCACTTCCATCAATTATTTCCCAATTGCCTGTGCCCGGTGTTTCGGGTACAGTTGCCTGTAACACATATGTGCTCAGGTCGCTGCAGAAACTAACATCATCACCGGCAAAAGCCACAGGAGCATCATTGCTAAATAACAATATCTGTGTAGTGTCGATCGAAGTTCCGCAAGGTCCGTTATAAACAGTCCATGTAAAGACATTAATACCTTGACTAAGACCACTAACAGCACTATTCGGAGAATTTAAGTTTGCAAAAATTCCCGTTCCTGAAATGGCGTTCCACTCACCCGTCATTTCGCCACTCAGCGCACTACCATTCATGGTGGAATTAGTTTGAGGCAAACAGTATTCCTGATCCGGTCCTGCATTTGCATCCAAAGCAAACTGGTCAAATATGTCTATGACTACTGTATCCGTTGTTAAAGAACTTGAACATGGTCCGTTGAACACAGTCCATACAAATACATTGTGACCCACGGCTAAATTCAATAGATCGGTACTCGGATCATTAGCGTCTACAATTGTTGCCGATCCTTCTACAATACTCCATGTTCCGGTTCCCGGAAAAATGATAGCGTTTGCACTCATAAAACTTGTAATCTGCGGCGTACAGAACTGCTGATCCGGTCCGGCGTCAGCATTCTCTTGTGCACTATCGAAGATGAATATGCTCACAAAATCAACAGAATTACTGTTTGCACAATTACCGTTGTACACTGTCCAAGAGAACACATTTTCGCCTAGACATAAATCAGTAATAGCGGAATTTGGATCGTTTACATCTGCAATGGTTCCACAACCACTAATAAGTTCCCATGCGCCAAATCCGGGATCTGCAGGAACTATTGCCCCCATGATTGTGCTTGAAACCGGTGTGCACCAACTTTGATCTAATCCTGCATTTGCCGGAGGAGCGTCATCATCAAATAAGAAAATCGACACTTGATCAGAGCTCACTCCATTCACGCATACTCCATTGTCGATGGTCCATTTAAATATATTTTCACCCACCGCTATATTTCCGATGGTAGTATTAAAATCATGTTCATCTGCGAATGAGGCAAAACCCTGAAGGATTGTCCAAGTTCCAATAGCCGGATAGATCGGTTCATTACCCTGCATTTGATAAACATCGAGAGGTAAACACAATTCGACATCATCACCCGCTGAGGCCTGCTGAGCATTTTGATCAAAGACAAAAATAGTTATCTCATCAGTCGTAGGTAATTCACATGGGCCATTGTAAACAGTCCATGAGAATGTATTCGCCCCTACAATTAAACCGGATATCGTCGCATTCGGATTATTCACGTCATCGATGCTTCCGGAACCGCTAATTAGAGCCCATGTGCCAACACCGGGAACATCAGGAACTTGAGCCTGCATAACAAATGTACTTTGAGGAGAACAAATAGATACATCTTCACCTGCATAAGCTATGGCGGCTCCCGGATTAAATATATATATACTTGATGTATCAACAGAAGTACTGCAAGAACCATTAAACACGGTCCATGTAAAGACATTTGTGCCTTGTGTAAAACCGGTCACACTTGTTGTCGACGCATTATCATTAACAAAAACACCTGTGCCCTCAATCACACTCCATTCCCCTGTCATAGCACCCGTAATAGCACTTCCAACGAGTATAGCGGAAGTTGTAGGTAGACAGAATTCTTGATCTGAACCTGCATTTGCAACAGGGGCAAGTTGATCAAATACAGCGATATTCAGTGTATCTGTCGTCATCGCCGGATCGCAGACACCGTTTTCAATTGTCCAAACAAATAGGTTGTTTCCAATTCCAAGATTAATTACCGAAGTGGAAGGATTGGAGCTATCAACGATGGTTCCGCTGCCTTGTATAAGTGTCCACTCACCGGTAGCAGGGAAAATAACTGAATTGGCAGCTAGTGATGTACTTGTTTGAGGCGCACACATTGCCTGATCTGCACCTGCATTTGCAGGCAGTTGAACCTGATCGTAAATAAATATACTTACTTCATCTGCCAATTCCTCAGCGGTACATGGACCGTTGTATAGAGTCCATCTAAAAATGTTTTCGCCCACTTGCAATCCGTTCACTTCAGAATCCGGATTGTTGGGTTCGGCAACTACACCACTTCCTGAAACCAAGGTCCAAGTGCCTATTCCCGGTTCATCAGGTTCAAAGCCCTCGAAAAATGTTGAGCTAATCGGTTCACAAATGTGTTGGTCCTCTCCTGCATAAGCGGGCGCAGGAATAGGATCATACATCAGAATACTCATCGTATCTGTTGTAATGGAATTGGGGCACGGCCCGTTAAAAACAGTCCATACAAAAATATTCTCTCCTTGGTCGAGATTCGTTACAAGAGATTGCGGTGAAGATGGGTTATCGATATTACCTGAGCCTTGAATCAATGTCCATGTTCCCGAACCCGGATAAACAGAAATACTACCTTCAAAAGTTGTTGATGTAAATGGTATACACAACTCCTGATCTTCCCCTGCATTGGCCACCAGAGCATTTGCATCAAAAATGTAAATACTCATCGTTGCTGTTGTCACAGGCTCACAAGGTCCATTGTTGACTGTCCACTGCAATAAGTGTTCGCCTACTGTGAGATTGCTCACTCCACTATTCGGATTTGTCGGATTGTTTACGGTTACAGTTCCCGAAAGCACGGTCCACAATCCTTGTGCAGGGTATACCAATTCGCTACCATCCAAAACAGAGGTTGTTACATTCGAACAAAATGATTGATCAGGACCTGTGTTCGCGATTGGGTTCTGTAAATCAAATACGAAAATATCTACTTTATCATTTGTAAGCGGGCTACATGGTCCATTATCAACCACCCACTGCATAGAAGTAATACCAACTTGCAAATTTGTAATTACTGCATTGGGATCATTGATATTGCTAATCGTTGGGTTACCAAATAAAACAACCCAATGACCCGTCGCCGGATAGCTAACCGGATTAGCATCCAAAACAGTACTTGTAGCCGGTTCGCACAAAAACTGGTCTTCACCTGCATAAGCCGGCGCTTGGTTCTGATTATAAATTACAACATTGACTGTGTCCGTCGATAACACTTCGTCAAGACATTCGCCATTATAAACAGTCCACACAAACAAATTATTTCCTAGAGTCAAATTCTGCACCGGAGAATTCGGATTGTTCAGAGCCTGAACCGAAGCCTGGCCACCCAACACAGACCAAGTGCCAAATCCCGGAGCAAGAACAGGAGAGGCAGCCAATACAGCAGAGCTCGTTGGTGAACAAAACTCCTGATCAACACCTGCATTTGATTCACCCTGCGCACTATTGTAAATGATAATTTCTACCAAATCAGTTTGTGCACCACACGTTGCATAATCAACGGTCCATGAAAATACGTTCACGCCTATTTGCAAATTCGTTATAGTTGTAAAAGGATCATTTACATCATCAATATTTCCTGCACCCGAAATCAACTGCCAAGTTCCAATACCCGGGAATACTGCAGGATCTGAAGACATCGAAGTTGAAGAAATCGGAGAGCAGAGTTCTTGATCCGGTCCTGCAACTGCCGAGAGTTGACCGGTATCATACAACGTAACAGTCAACTGATCAGAAGTAATTGCATTTGCGCAAGGACCATTAAACACCGTCCATTGAAACACATTTATTCCAACCGGCACATTTTCTATTATAGTATTTGGATCATTAATATCTTGGAAAGCACCATCGCCGGAAATGATTGTCCATTCTCCATAACCCGGGAACGTAGGCAGACTTGCGGCTAATTGAACCGGATCTCCCACATTACAAATATCTTGATCGGGACCTGCATTGGCATCCAATGCATCTGCTGAGAAAACAAAAATGGTAACGAGATCAGTTGTAATGTTTGGTGCACATCCGCCATTGTCAATCGACCATTGGAAGATATTATCTCCAACACCTAAATTCTCAATTAGCGATTGAGGATCATTCGGGTTTACAACTACTCCTGAGCCGCTTATCAAAGTCCATGTTCCCAAGGCAGGGAAAATGGGCTCATTGCCATTCATGGTTGTAGTACTTTGTGGTGTACAAATTTCTTGATCCGGGCCTGCATCGGAAGATGGAGCATTCGTCTGATATACGAAAATGCTTACCAAATCCGTTGTGATTCCATTGGCACAAGGGCCATTATTTACTGCCCATCTAAAAATGTTTTCACCTACACTTAAACCTGTGATAACCGAATTCGGATTTGACGGTTCTTCCGGAACACCCGTTCCGCTTAGAAGCTGCCAAGTTCCAAATGCCGGAAAAGTAACAGCACTTCCTTGCATCACCACAGATGATTGCGGTGAACACACACTCTGATCCGGACCGGCATTAGCATTTACCTGAGTGCTTTCGTAAATGAAAATAGTAACATCGTTCGTGGTTAAAGAATTTGCACAAGGACCATTACTTACCGTCCAACGGAAAATGTTTTCCCCCACTGTTAAACCTGTAACAAATGAATTCGGATCGAGTGGATTATTCACCACTCCTGAACCATCTATTACCGTCCATACCCCTGTCGCCGGAAATATAACCGAGTTAGCAGAGAGTAGAGTCGAACTCACGGGTTCACAG
>JBILMS010000046.1:0-28543 GCA_044375415.1 Flavobacteriales bacterium | reverse complement strand
AGACCTGGTGTTTATGAACTATTACGCAGATGCGGACGGCGACGGCTTTGGTAATCCTTCGGAATCCGTTTCTTCCTGCACAGCGCCTTCAGGCTATGTGGTTGACAACACGGATTGCAATGACAACGACGCTGCCATCAACCCTGGTGCTGCGGAAGTATGTAACGGAATAGATGACAACTGTGATGGTTTGGTTGATAATGACCTGATCTTCCTGACTTATTATGTAGACGCCGACGGTGACGGCTTCGGATCTGCCTCCGCTACAGGGGTTTCTTCCTGCTCCGCGATTGCCGGTTCGGTAACCAACAACAGTGACTGTAACGATACTCCGGGAATACCCATGAACATGCCCTACAACCTCAGCAGCTTACCCGGTTATGGCAGCGTCACCTCTGCGGTATTTTACTTTTCACCCGGAGGGTGGGCCGGTCAGTCAGTACCTGCTGGGAAAGTGGTACTCGGCGCCACTATTATTGCAGGAGGCAGCATTGCCAACTTTGCTGTATTCCGTCCTGCCGGTCCGGGCGAATCGTTTCCCCATTATACCTATGGTTCGAACGAATATGGCTGGGTGATGCAGGCCAATTCAGGACAAGCCATCGCTGGCGTGCAAATCGAGGTATATTATGCTGATTCTCAACCCAATTATGCTATCCTTTCCTCACCCGGCACATTGTTTTACAATGGCAGCGGTGGATATGGAGGACTCTCTGCACCAGCCGGCCACATTGTTAGCGGCGGTGGTTATTCGTTTAACAACGCCTACTCTTCCGCTTCTGTATCTGCACTGGGTGTAGCGGGGTCAGTATGGCCGCATGCCACGATTGGTGCCGGTGAGCAGGCCTGGATAGTCAGTGGACCTTTCAACGGTAATAGCAACCCTGGTCGTATTTATCTTGTCTCTTTGACTCCGCCGGTAAACCAGGGCAGTGCCATCAATCCGGATGCAGTTGAAGTCTGCGATGGTATCGACAACGATTGCGACGGACAGATTGACGAGGATGCTGTATTTGAGAACTACTACGCAGATGCGGACGGCGACGGTTTTGGTAATCCTTCGGAATCCGTTTCTTCCTGCACAGCCCCTTCAGGCTATGTGGTTGACAATACTGATTGTAATGACAACAACGCTGCGATCAACCCGGGCGCAACTGAAGTCTGCGATGGTTTAGACAACGACTGCGATGGATTAACCGATACCGGGTCATGTATCTTCCCCGGTTGTACATATCCTGATGCATCAAACTACAATTCACTTGCAACAGTTGATGATGGATCATGTGAATACGACGGATGTACAGATGTTTTAGCTCTGAACTACAATCCACTTGCTACCTACGATGATGGTTCTTGTGTGGTTCCGGTATACGGATGTACTTACCCAAGTGCTCCTAACTATAACCCACTTGCAACTTTTGACAATGGTACTTGTTTGCCGACATTGATACCAGGTTGTACGGATGTACTTGCCCTAAACTATCACCCTTCAGCAACTTTGGAGGACGGTTCATGCGACTACGCAGTTCCTGGTTGTACCAATGCTGATGCATCAAACTACAACTCACTTGCAACAGTGGATGATGGATCATGTACTTACGAGGGATGTACAGATGCTTTGGCTCTGAACTACAACCCACTTGCAACAAATAACGATGGTTCATGCGACTACGCAGTACCAGGTTGTACTAATGCAGATGCATCGAACTACAACGCGCTTGCGACAGAAGATGATGGATCATGTATCTATGTCGGTTGCACGGATGTAGCTGCTTTGAACTATAATCCATGTGCGACATTCAACGATGGATCTTGCACTTATGGGGTTGATGGTTGTACTTATCCGGATGCGACTAACTTTAATCCTCTGGCAACAGAAGATGATGGTTCATGTATCTTCGACGTTAATAATGGTTGTAAAGGAGACTTCAACGATGACGGAGTTATCGGGGTATCTGACCTTCTAAACTTTATCGCTACCTACGGTACAACTTGTCAGTAAGCGTTATTGAGTATAACCTTAAAAAAGAGGTTGCCATTGGCAACCTCTTTTTTTTACGTTGTTTTCTAAATAACAACGCAATCAAAACAGTTGCAATCCATTCCGAGGCTAGTATTTCAAAAAGGAGCATTCACGTTTAATTCGCTTCGATTAAAATGATTTCAGTAATGGTGTCGGGCCAGAATGCCTGGATTCAGAGGCTAGTAGTGGTCCTTTTTTGAGATGTTTGAGGATCGTACTTTCATTGATCTCTGGCGAAAAGTCATTTGAAAGCTTGGCTACTCCTTTTAAAATAGCTCGGTACACGGGCGAATCCAGGGACTTAATTGATCCGAAGGAGGTATTTGTCGGATAATCGTTTTTAAGGCAAATAAATACTTGTGAAAAGATTTAATTCGAGAATAGAAAGTCGAGCACGACACTCATGTCGTTTTCATTGTGGCGTTCAAATAGAAATACCTTGTTTAGAATATTTTCGGAGACTGAACAAAAATCGGCACGTCCTCATTTGGTGCAATTTCTCGAAGATAGCCAAAAATCTATTCAGTAATGGTCGGAATGGGTTCCCAATAGTGTGTTTTTATCCGGTATAGTTCGGATTATCTTCACTGCATCATGGTTTTTTTTAATCTGATAGGCCAAGCGAAAACCTTTGAATTACAATGGATTTGGATTAAATTAATTATACCTCCCGTCGATTGCTCCTTGCCGAGTTCTAGATCTTGTCAATAAAAAATCCGAATCGGTAATTAAGTAATTGTACCCCTATGTGCACCGGTATGATTTCGTAAATTGTTTCAAACAGGAATTTAATATTTATTCAAGGCCTGTCTTGACTTTTTTGATCTCGGGATTGTGAGAAAATAATTGAGTTGAAAACGGAAAGAGCATCTGCTTCAAATTCACCGACCAAGGTGATACCTCACAATTTTGGTGCACTCTAGCGGATATAAGCAGTGTTCCTTCAGCCTAGCCCCATACAAGCTTCTCATAGTCTCTTATAGGATAACCAAACCGTGTATGATAGGGAATAAGACTGCGTTTTGATTTTTAGAGGTTCCCTATAGTATTGCTACTACAATGGATTTGATACAAATTGGAGGAGAATGTTTAACCGGGTTAGATGAAATGTGCTCTAATTCTATTTCCGGAAGCACTTATCTTCTGAGAAGGAAGAATTCAAATCAGGGTCAATAGTCTTTGTACAGTATCACTGATACTACAAAAAAAAGGGCCGCCATTTGGCGACCCTTTATATAATTCGTGAAACTTATCTCGTTTTCTGCACAACCATTAGTTGACTGTCGTTGATATTCTTACCTGAAATTAGCACTGTATATACGCCATCCGAAAGCGCATTTTCCGGTGTAAACTCTGTATTTGAAAGGCCGGAAGCAAGCACTTGTTGACTCATTACCAACCTGCCATTCATATCAATGATCGATATGGTGAGCATCTCTTCCATTTCCAAATTGTTTAACTCAAGGACAAACGATGAACCATTGTTTGGATTCGGGTAAATCGACAATTCGGCATCCTGTGTGGTCTCTGTTAGAGCGTCCTTTTGTGACACTTCAAAATAGGGGATATTATCTTCATTCTGAAGTACCATGGCTCCGGGTCCTGCTATAGACATGCAAGTCACAGGACCCCATGCTCCGGGACCATAAGAGAATATTGGTCGAATTCTTACATCGTATGTGGCACCTTGAACCAAACCAGGAACGGTGCTCAAAACCATAAATCGGTTTGGAGCGCCTCTCAAATGGCTGATGGGAGCGGCAGGAATATCTGTACGGGTAAATTCCCAATTGTAATCCACAGACATACATACAAAAGGCTCACCGGCAACGATGCTTCCTAATGGGTTCGGACCTGCGCCGCACTGGTCAATAACACGCGGCGACATTAGAGCTTGCGGACCTATCGCCATTACATTAATATTGTCTGTACTTACTAAAATAATCTCTAAGTTTCCGGCAGCATCAAATAAATGGTATGTAGGGTCAACATCCACGTCGTAGGTGTCGCTATAAGTAACACCCGGTATATTTCTCGGTAGGAAATATGAGCTTCCAATTCGTGTATAGGTCGTTGTAATTAATGTGGTTTGTGATGTCGCAAAGTACTGGTGAGAATAGGCTCCCACGAATTTTGATTTCGCATTATCACAAGGATTATACAACAATGGAATATTTTCGAGATTACTGTCTCTTACATAGTTGAGGCAGATATCGAAGAAACCTTGACCGAGACTGCTATCCATATTACGCAATGATACGTAGTACGTCGCGCCTTCTGTCAAACCATCATAATTCAATATTTCGGACCCAACTCCGGCAGTAACATTATCTGAATCAAGTAAATTGCCGAGATTGTCCTGAAGTTCTATGATTCCATCGAAAGATCCTGAACTAATTACCAAGTTCACCGCATTTGTAAACGCTACAAAGGAATACCATATATCTTCACCTGTAGTGGCGGATGTTTGTGATTCGGGTGATGTTGTTGCCAATAATAGATTGGCTACAAATGGGATGCATTCTCCCATGGGAGTTAGCACAATAGGTACAGCAGAAGATCTGTCGTCGTTGCTGGGGTATCCTATGCAATTGCAGTCTACCTGAATAAAATCCGAGGAAGTGGTTGGATCGCCATCATCACAAGAATCTCCGAAGAACACACAGGAACCGTCGTTACATCCTGCTGCAGGATCATAATTACAAGCTGCCGGAACATTACATCCCGGGTAAATACACGAACCATCGTCAAGGTTTGCGGCCGGGTTGTAATTACAAGCCGAGGCTTCTGTGCAACCCGGTATGATAATCAGGGTAACTGATCCGCTTACGATTACATCAAAAATTTGATGTTGGCCGCTCAAAGAGGCAGCATCGAAGCCATATGCTCTGAAGAACACGGTGGAAGAATGTGAGAAATCTGCCATGTTCCAAGACAAAGTAGCGGAAGAACCACAAGATGCCGTTGGCAATGTTTGATTGGAACCTTGGTCAATCCAATTTGTTCCATCCAGACTGTAGGCGAAGCGAATACGAGCCGGTCCTGAAGAGTTTCTGCGTTGTTTCGTGGAAATTGATGTGACATTCACCTGGTAACCTGCATCCGGAGTAATACTCCATTGAATGGCAGCCAAGCCAGGTGCATATACGGTTGTGATCGGAAAACTTCTGGAATTAAATCCATCCACACAAGCAACTACCGATAGAGCGCCATTCACTCGAGTTACATTGCTACCTGATGCATTAGGGTCTATAACAGCAGGTATCCCCAATAAATCATTGGCGTAACCATAAATTTGAGCATCGGCATTGCCCATACCTACAATCAAAACGAATGAGATAAATAAGTAAAAATTCTTCATTGCATTATTATTACAAAATAGTTCGAAGGCCCAAATATAACAAAATCTTGAAAGCGATTCAAACAATCATGACTCGGTTTTGCTCGTGATCACGAAAACTTAACGATTTCTTCGGCTTAACTTTTTATTTCCAAATTGTGCAGTCTAGGTAGGATTGTCCCTTAATACTTCTTTTGCAAAATGGAGTCTGTATCACAAATCATTAGTGGAATTAACGCCAAAACCCTATCGGAACTCATAAAATTCGTTACGGTCTTGAACACGTATGAAAATCTATGAAACAAATCTTAAACATACATCAGTTCCTTCGCTGCTTTTACAACGTCAGCCACCTGAGGTAGGGCTGCATCAATAAGAGTTGGCGCAAACGCGAAAGGAGTGTCCGTTTGCGTAAGTCTGCGAATCGGAGCGTCTAGATAATCAAAGGCATGACGTTGAACACGATATGCGATTTCCGTTGAAATGCTTGCAACCGGCCAACTTTCTTCCAATATGATCAATCTGTTCGTCTTTTTAACGCTATTCACGATGGTATCAATGTCCAAGGGACGAATAGTCCTTAAATCAATTACCTCGGCACTAATTCCCTCTTTTTCGAGCTCCGCAGCACCCGCAAGGGCCGTTTTCATTATCTTCCCGAAAGAAACAATAGTAACGTCAGTACCTTCTCTTTTTACATCGGCAACACCAATAGGAATGATGTACTCCCCGTCCGGAACCATGCCTTTATCGCCATACATCTTTTCACTTTCCATGAATACAACGGGATCATTATCGCGAATCGCCGCCTTTAATAGACCTTTTGCATCGTATGGATTGGAAGGGGTAATAACTTTAAGACCTGGCACATGAGCATAAAACGCTTCGAAGCTTTGAGAGTGCGTGGCCGCAAGCTGACCGGCAGTACCATTAGGCCCTCTAAAAACAATTGGAACCGAATATTGACCTCCACTCATTTGAAGCATCTTAGCTGCGCTATTGATAATCTGGTCTGCCGCTAAAATTGCAAAATTCCATGTCATAAATTCAACAATCGGGCGCAAACCATTCATGGCTGCACCTACCGCAATACCCGAAAAACCGAGCTCTGCAATGGGTGTGTCAATTACGCGACGGGCACCAAATTCATCCAGCATACCCTTGGAAGCTTTGTATGCACCGTTGTATTCCGCTACTTCTTCTCCCAATAAAAAAACACTGCCGTCGCGGCGCATTTCTTCGCTCATTGCTTCACAAATGGCTTCTCTGAATTGAATTTCTCTCATTGTTGTCTATTTCTTTAAAGGCGGCAAATTTAAACAACTGATTTATCGGACTCTCCGCAAATCGTTTTTTTATAAACAACAACATATTCTGACTTGAGTTCTCTGCACCAAAAAAGCGGACTTCTTTTCCTAATATTCGTCCGAATAGGTTTCCCGATGATTTTCTTGAGGATTGAAGAAGATTGAGAATCCAAACGTACTTTTGCAGCCCCAAATTTTCCGAATCATGAGAATACTCGTTTGCATTAGCAAAGCTCCGGATACAACATCCAAAATAGCCTTCACAGATGGCAACACCAAATTTGATGAAAATGGTGTGCAGTTTATTGTAAATCCATACGACGAATGGTATGCCCTAGTGCGTGCACTTGAAATCAAAGAAAATATGGGTGCCGGGCATGTAACCATTATTACTGTGGGTGGTGCAGATACGGAGCCAATCATCAGAAAGGCGTTGGCAATAGGTGCAGATGAAGCAGCCAGAGTGGACGCCTTAGATGGCGACTCCCTATATGTTGCTCACCAAATTGCAGCCTTTGCCAAATCAGGAAACTACGATATGATTTTCTGTGGAAAGGAAACTATCAATTACAATGGTTCTGCTGTGGGTGGAATGGTTGCCGAATTGCTTGAATGGCCCTTCATATCTCTAGCTTCCAAACTGACCATGGAGGGAAATCTAGCGGTAATAGAACGTGAATTTACGGGTGGGGAAGAGGTAGTAGAAGTAAATGTACCCTTTGTATTATCAGCTGCTAAAGGGCTTGCCGAACAAAGAATTCCAAATATGCGCGGTATCATGGCTGCCCGAACAAAACCTCTCCAAGTGGTTGCTCCGATGGATATCCCCGTAAATACAAGTGTAAAAAACTACACAATTCCCCCTGCAAAAGGAGCTTGTAAGTATATACCTGCTGACCAAGCAGGGGATCTTATTCGACTTCTTCACGAGGAAGCCAAAGTCATTTAATAACTCACGATTGAAACATTTCGCGATATGTCAATTTTAGTTTTTGCAGATCAAAACGAAGGGAAATTTCCAAAAAGCACTCTTGAAGCCGTTTCTTATGCCTCCGCATTAGCAAAAAAAACGGGTACAGATGTCGTTGCTCTCGCTTGTGGATCCATACAAGGGGATGGTGGCTTGGGAAAAGCAGGTGCATCAAAAGTGCTTGTACACCCTACTTTAACAACGGATTCGCAGCAATTAACCCGCATGGTATTGGCTGCAGCGGCTCAAGTCAACGCGGATACCATCATTTTTTCGCATGAAATAGCCGGAAAAATGATTGCTCCACGCGTAGCTGCTCGCCTAAACGCAGGATATGTTCCCGGAGCAACTTCATTGCCGGAAACGACAAGTGGTTTTGCCGTAAACAAAAATGTATTTTCAGGTAAAGCAATTGCCTCCATCGAAGTTAAGAGCGCTCAAAAAGTTCTTTCTGTTTTACCCAATAGTTTTGGTCTATCGCAAGAGGGTGCTGATGCCTCTGTCGAAGGTTTCAACGCCGATCTTGGGGTGGCAGGTGTAAAAGTTCGTCAAGTAAAGAAAGAAGTGAAAGATGGCGTTCCATTGCCTGAAGCGGATATCGTTGTCTCTGCAGGTCGTGGAATGAAAGGTCCCGAAAATTGGGGTCCAGTGGAAGAATTGGCCAAAGAGTTGGGCGCTGCTACAGCATGTTCCCGCCCGGTTGCCGATATCGGATGGCGCCCTCACCACGAACACGTTGGTCAAACAGGTGTGGCTATCCGCCCCAATTTGTATATTGCTATTGGGATATCCGGAGCTATTCAGCACCTCGCGGGTGTGAATGGTTCCAAGACTATTGTGGTGATCAATACAGACGCGGAAGCGCCTTTCTTCAAGGCAGCCGACTATGGTATTATAGGGGATGCTGCCGAAGTATTACCTAAACTAATCGAAGCTGCTAAAGCATACAACGCAAGTAAATAAATCATTACGTGTTTTTTTCATTCAAGGAATGGGTGAAACACAAATCATGCTTAAATTCGTAATTCAGAAGAAGTTGCGAAGTGAAAGAGAGTGACATTACACTATGAGTAAGAAAGTAGAACTGCAGATAGGAGATATTGCCCCAAGCGGAAGTACAAGCGGAGCGTATGCTTTGGTTTTGTCTGAAGTGAGTGGCTCGCGACGTTTGCCTATCGTTATTGGTGGCACCGAAGCACAAGCAATTGCTATTGAACTCGAAAAGATGACTCCTAGCAGACCGCTCACTCATGATCTTTTCAGAAGCATGGCTCATGCATTCAATATCGATATAGAACAGGTCCTTATCTATAACCTGGTAGAGGGTATTTTTTTCGCCAAAGTGGTTGCAGTCCTCGATGGTCAAAGTACCGAGATTGATGCCCGCACGAGCGATGCAGTTGCCATTGCCGTTCGGTTTAATTGTCCTATTTATTGCGAAGAATTTATTTTGGATCAGGCCGGCGTTAGTGCCGAAGAAGCCGCTGCCGAAATGCAAAAGGACGATGATGAACTCGAAATCGAAGAACTCTCCGCAGTGGAAGATCCCACTCAACTCTCCACGGATGATCTGCAACGTCAATTAGATGCAGCTCTTGAAAAGGAAGATTATGAAAATGCTTCCCGTATCCGTGATGAGATTCAAAAACGTAAGGGCAAGTAAGATAACTCTTCATCCCCAATTTATTTTTTGAAATAGTTCTGTTCGAAAGCAGAATAATACCGCGGTCTTCTTAGTTTGCACTCGAATTAGAACTGACTTATGGTTATAGAGAATATTCTTAGGGGATTAGTAGGTGTAATTGCCTTACTCAGCATTGCCTGGTTACTTTCAGCCAATCGAAAAAGGATTCCTTGGCACCTAGTATGGAAGGGTGTCGCGCTTCAAATAGTACTGGCACTGCTGATCTTGAAAGTCCCCTATGTTGATGGCGTTTTCGACTTCATTAGTAGAGGTTTCGTGAAAGTTTCGTCCTTTGCCGGAAATGGAGTTGATTTTCTGTTGGGTCAATTCGGCACAGGGGTAGTCGATGGTTCATTCATGAACTTTGCATTTAGAATTTTACCGACTGTCATATTCTTCTCGGCTCTTACTTCCCTTCTTTATTATCTCGGAATTCTGCAATGGGTTGTATTTGCTTTCGCGTGGATTATGAAGTACACCTTTCGCATTTCGGGCGCTGAATCTTTAAGTGCGGCGGGTAATATTTTTTTGGGGCAAACTGAAGCGCCTCTGCTTGTGCGTCCCTACATCGAAAAAATGACTCGTTCCGAAATGCTTTGTCTCATGACAGGTGGGATGGCTACCATTGCGGGAGGTGTGATGGTGGCATATATCCAATTCTTAGCAGGAACAGATCCGGATCCGGCAGTCGTGTATGCAAAACAGGTGTTTTTCGCGAAACATCTTTTAACAGCTAGCATCATGTCGGCTCCCGCGGCTATAGTGGCTGCTAAGATGCTCTTACCCGAGACTGAGGAATTCAACAAAGAACTTGCTGTTCCAAAGGATAGAGTAGGAAGTAATGCATTGGAAGCGATTGCCGGTGGTACAACAGATGGCCTAAAACTGGCAGTGAACGTTGGTGCTATGTTATTGGTCTTTACAGCCTTTATGTATTTTCTGAATTATCTGTTGTTTAAAATCGGGACTATCAATGATCTCAATATGTTTATTGCAGCTCACACCCAATACAATCACCTGAGTTTTGAAATGATTTTGGGCTATGTGTTTTCACCCGTAGCATGGATCATCGGAGTCGATTCTAACGATATGATGAACGTTGGACAGCTCCTTGGTGAAAAAACAATTTTGAATGAATTTTACGCCTATACCACATTAGGTGAAATGAAAAATGCAGGTGTCATTACAAACGAACGAACCATCGTTCTAGTGACCTATGCTCTATGTGGCTTCTCGAATTTTGCTTCAATAGGAATTCAAATAGGAGGCATAGGATCTCTTGCTCCCGGTAAAAGGGCCATGTTGTCGGAACTCGGAATCAAAGCACTCATAGGTGGAACTTTAGCCTGCCTTTTGACTGCAGCTATTGTGGGAATGGTGATTTAACATCGTCGCAAAAGTCGATCAAACGGCACTTTTCATCTTTTTTTCCAAAAATCCGAACAATCACAAACGATTGAATCTAAACCCCGACATTTGCGGCATATCTAAACAAATATGGTAGGAATAATCATGGGGAGCAAAAGCGACCTTCCCGTAATGGAAAAAGCTGCAGAAGTACTCGTAGAACTGGAAGTTCCTTTCGAAATGACCATCGTGAGCGCTCATCGTACACCACTTCGTATGATGACTTATGCGCAAGAAGCCTATAAAAAAGGTATTCGCGTAATCATTGCCGGAGCGGGCGGTGCGGCCCATTTACCCGGGATGACAGCTTCATTAACAGCTTTGCCCGTAATTGGTGTGCCTGTTAAATCATCCAATTCTGTTGATGGTTGGGACAGTATACTTTCTATTGTTCAAATGCCGGCCGGAGTTCCGGTGGCAACAGTAGCTCTGAACGGCGCGAGGAATGCGGGAATTTTAGCAGCCCAAATGTTGGCTACAAGTGATCCTGAACTATACGAGCGTTTGCTTGCTTTTAAAGAATTTATGAAGGATGCCGTTATTCAATCGGCTGTTGAACTCGGCAAGAAATAATTAGCCGCTTCTTTATGTTAAGCATAAATACGAAAGACACTCCCATTCCGAAATTGCACCAATATTTATTGGGTGCTGTTTCGCCGCGACCTATCGCATTTGTGAGCACAATTGACGCTAATGGCAGACCCAATTTAGCGCCTTATAGTTTTTTTAATATTTTTAGTGTTAAACCACCCATTGCTATTTTTTCTCCGGCACGACGGGGAAGGGATAACACAACCAAACACACCTACGAAAACGCATTAGTTGTAAAGGAATGTGTCATAAACATTGTGAGTCATTCAATGGTCGAGCAAATGTCAGTTGCAAGTGCTGAGTTTCCTGAAGGCGTCAATGAATTTGAAAAATCCGGCTTCACACCGCTTGCTTCAGATTTGGTAAAACCTTTTCGAGTAGCCGAATCGCCCGTGCAAATGGAGTGTAAAATAAATGATGTCATTCCTTTGGGTTCTGAAGGGGGCGCGGGAAACCTCGTGGTTTGCGAAATCCTCCGGATTCACATGAGCGAGCATATTTTTGATGAAGAAGGAAAAATATCTCCCTACAAAATAGACACGGTTTCACGTTTGAACGGTAGCTGGTATTCGCGTTCCAAAGAAGGACTTTTTGAACTTGCCCAGCCCACCACAAACCTTGGAATCGGATTCGATCAATTGCCTCAAGATCTTCGTAATTCAAAAGTTTTGTCCGGAAATGATTTGGGCAAATTGGCCTCCGTACAAGGGTTACCCGACGAAACTTCGGTAAACGAATACAAACTGGTAGAACTTTCTGATTTATTCATCGAGTTCGAGAATGATGCGTCAAAACTCGAAGAGAAATTACATCAAAAGGCAAAAGAACTTTTAGAAAAGAATAACATACATGAGGCGTGGATGACCTTATTAACTTATAACAATTAATTTATCCCTATGGAATTAACCGGAAAAATAAAAGTACTTGGTGAAGAGAAAAGCTTCCCAAGTGGATTTACAAAAAGAGAATTTGTAATCACTACCGAAGAACAATATCCAAACGATATTCAATTCGAACTTCTAAAAGAAAAGGGCGCTTTGATCGATGCGTACAAGCTCGGAGATCGCATTGTAGTGAGTTTTGATATACGTGGACGTGAGTATCAAGGTAAATACTACACAAGTCTCGTGGCTTGGAAACTTCAAAGTGCAGGCGTGGCAGGTTCCGCACCGGCTCCTCAGCCGGCACCGGCTTCTTTCGGTGAACCTGAGCCAGACGATTTGCCTTTCTAAAGAAAGGAATGAAAAAAAATCTGATTCTGCTACACGGAGCTCTTGGTTCCGCGAAACAGATGCAAGAAATAGCAGATGCATTGGAGGAGGACTTTACTTGTTCTCTTCCAATGTTGTCAGGACATGGTGGTAGTCCTATTCCTAGTACAGGATATTCTTTCGATTTGTTTTCTGAGGATCTTCTGCGTTTTATGGATGAACGCAAGATTGAAAAATCTTCGTTTTTTGGATACAGCATGGGAGGATATGCCGCAGTTGTATTCGCTCAAAAACATCCGGATAGAGTGGAAAGGCTTGTTACGTTGGGTACCAAATTCGATTGGAATCCTACCACTGCATCTCGCGAAACCTCTATGTTGAATGTGGATGTGATGGAGCAAAAAATTCCAGCCTTCATTTCGTTTTTATCCAAAGTGCATGAGCCCGTTCATTGGAAAGATGTGGTAAATGAAACGGCTGCATTTATGAGAAAACTCGGTCACAATCCGCCGCTGAATGCAGAGTCTATGAATAAAATTGAACTCAAGACACTACTTCTTGTCGGAGACCTTGATAATACAGCAGGGGTAGAAGCTACTCGGAAGGCCGCGATGTGTCTCAACAATGCCTCATTTCGCGTTTTGGCGTCAACGCCGCACCCAATAGAGAAAGTGGACAAGGATGTTTTATCAAAATTGATTACAGATTTTCTTCTTTAAATTCCTTGGACATTTCTTTTCTTGAACCATTCCATGTATTTCAAGCCATTGGAAACATAATAAGGGTCGTGCGTTTTGCTCTTTCCGGAAACAGGAAAACGTTGTCCGGTATTGTGATAATGAAAAGCATCTCGGTATTTTTTCTTCTTCAAAAAATGATGGTATTCTTTTTTGATCCAGCGCACTCCTGTCTCCGCTGCAGTGGTCTCATGCCTTATATCCGAAACGTTCAAACCCATCCCAATTACTTTGTAACCCATTAATTGGAACGGTCCCCACGAAGTAGCTAGGTTTCTCAAAGCATCGTCGTCACAATTTTGAACGTGGTGAGGTCTAAGATCTTCTAGTTTTTTAATGCGCTGATCTTTTAACTTCGCAAGTTTTTTGAAAATGTGCGATTCATATCTATTGCCCGCCGGTTTTTCTCCGCCGCATTCCAAAACAATAAGTGCCATGAGGTATTCGTAGGGCAGCTCGTATTGTGTGGCGAGTAATTTTACTTCTTTGCCGTAGTTCATTTCGGCCCATTCTAGCGTAGATACCCCTTCCGGACGAGGATCAATGGGGTCGTGCCATCCGATTCTATTGCGCATCCAATCTGCGATTTCGTAGCGCCAGGACCATCCTAACGCTAAGCCAACAAGGAACAGCGCGCACACACTAAATCGGATGATGGTTCGTCTGCGGAATTTCATGGGTGGAACAACGGTTGATAAAGTCTTTTATTTAATGAACTTCGCGAGAGGCGAAAATATTGAATTTAGCAAATTCATTTTCGTATGCCTGCAAACAAATACGCACTACTTCGATATCGCATTATCGACCGATGTATTCTCAATCCGGGAAAACGATTTCCGTCGCGAGAAGATTTGCGTCAGGCCTGCGAGGAAGCACTATACGGTTCGGGTGCAGATGCGATCTCCCTTAGCACCATCGACAAAGATATTTGGGCCATGAAAAATGAAAGTGAATTGGGATATCTGGCTCCTATCGCTTTCGACCGACAGCAGAGAGGGTATTATTATGAAGACCCGGATTATAGTATTTCCTCATTGTCTTTAGGCGACGATGATCTAGAATCGCTTCGTTTTGCCGCAGCAATCTTAAACCAATTTCGAGATGTTCCCATGTTGGAACAATATGAAAACGCAATCGAGAAAATCATCAATCGATTAAATATTTCACCCGATCCCTTTGATGCTCAATTGGAGAAGTTTATCCAATTCGAGCAAAGTACCGTGAGCAAGGGAAATGAACATCTGGGGCCACTTTTGGAGGCCATTCGCAAGCGGAAAGTAGTTGAACTGGAATACCGCAAGTTTTCGGATGACAAAGACAAAACGTATCTCATTCATCCCTACTTGCTGAAAGAGTACAGAAACCGATGGTACTTAATTGCCATGGAAGGCAGTTCGGCGTCCATCAGAACTTTTGGTTTGGAACGTATAGAAAAGTGCAAACTTGGAAAAGAAACTTTTCGAATTGCTGAAAATTTTAGAGCAGACTTATTCTTCGAACACAGCATTGGGATTACCGAAAAACAAGAGGAGCCATCAGAGGTCGTGCTCGCTTTTGATGTAATACCGGGCAAATACCTTCTAACACAGCCTATTCATGCCTCTCAGCGTTTATTAAAAGAAGATAATAGTGAAATCCAGATTGTTCTGAAAGTACTCCTTACGCCGGAACTCTTTACCTTTATCATGGGATACGGCAGTCAGGTGCGTGTTTTAAAACCGACATCACTCAAAAAAGAAATTACAAAAAGGTTGAAATCAGCCCTAGATCAATATGAATAACAAAGAAGAAGTGCTCAATACAAGACTTAATAAATTTATCAGCGATACGGGAATTTGTTCAAGGAGAGAAGCCGATAAATTAATCGAACAAGGAAAAGTTACCGTGAATGGTAACGTGGCCGGCCTTGGCGTTAGAGTGGGGAATGAAGATGTTGTTTTGGTAAACGGACACGCCCTTCCAAAGCAAAATAAAACCATCTACATGGCTTTCCACAAACCGGTTGGCGTGATTTGCACTACTGAAAAACATATCAAGGGTAATATCGTCAACTACATTAATTATCCCGATCGGATTTTCCCGATCGGCCGACTCGACAAACCTTCGGAAGGACTGATATTCCTCACAAATGATGGCAACATTGTAAACAAAATATTGAGGGCGGGCAATGCTCATGAGAAAGAATATGTTGTCGATGTAGATAAGCCAATAACACCCGAATTCATTAGACAGATGTCTGAAGGGGTGAGGATTCTGGGTGTAAAAACCAAAAAGTGCAAAGTCACGAAAGAAGGAGATAAAAAATTCAGAATTGTACTTACTCAAGGACTGAATCGACAAATCCGACGCATGTGTGAAGCCCTCGGGTTTGATGTAACCCGTCTTGTTAGGGTGCGAATAATGCATCTCGATTTAACCAATTTGGCCTGCGGAAAATGGCGTCTTTTCACCGAAGAGGAGATAGACCACATGATGAAAATGGTAGCAAATTCATCTAAAACAGAAGAGGCGTCTGCCATAGATGATTTGGAGTAAGCATTAATTATCTGCGATTCTGACAATTTGGTGAGACTCTCTCCCTCAATAAACTGACAACTTTTCCTGTAATCGGGCATGGCATAGCTATTGGTCAAGCCCGAACAATCATAAAATACTCGCATAGTATGGAAAAACAGACCGGTACCATTAATGTACAAACAGAAAACATCTTCCCCATTATCAAGAAGTTTCTGTATTCTGATCATGAAATTTTTTTACGTGAATTAGTCTCCAACTCGGTCGATGCATGCCAAAAAGTGAAGACTCTAGCGGCTCTCGGAGAAATTAAATCCGATGCATCAAATTTGATGATTGAGGTCTCAGTAGACAAAGAAGCTAAGACTATTGTCGTTAAAGACAACGGTATCGGGATGACCAACGAGGAAGTAGATCGTTACATCAATCAAATAGCCTTTAGTGGGGCAGAAGAATTCGTAAGTAAATACAAAGACGCTCAAATCATTGGTCATTTCGGACTAGGTTTCTACAGCGCCTTTATGGTAGCTGCAAAAGTTGAAATCCATACCCTCTCCTACCGCGAAGGCGCTACAGCCGTTCACTGGGAATGTGATGGATCACCGAATTTCACACTCACTGCGGGTTCTAGAACCGCTCCAGGAACAGAAATTACACTCCATATTGCAGATGATTCTATCGAGTTTTTGGAGGATGATCGAATTGAAGGTATTCTTACGAAGTACTGCAAATTCATGCCTGTTCAAATCCGATATGGCGATAAGAAGGAATGGATTGAAGATCCGAGCGGAGAGAAAGAAGAAAGTGGTGAGGTAAAACGGGTAGAGTCCTCTGTTCCGAATATTATAAACAATACTGTTCCCGCTTGGACTCGTAAACCTGCCGATCTGAAGGAAGAGGATTACAAAGAGTTTTACCACGAATTGTATCCAATGACCTTCGATGAGCCATTGTTTAATATTCATGTGAATGTCGATTATCCTTTCAATTTAACGGGTATTCTGTATTTCCCACGTCTGAAAAACAATATGGAAGTACAAAAGAACAAGGTGCAACTCTACTGCAACCAAGTTTTTATTACAGACGAAGTAAAGAACATTTTACCCGATTTTCTTACACTCCTGCACGGAGTTATCGATTCTCCGGACATCCCCTTGAACGTATCCCGCAGCTACTTGCAGGAAGATTCAAACGTGAAGAAAATATCGACACACATTACCAAGAAGGTTGCAGATAAATTACACTCTATGTTTAGTGCAGATCGGGCTGATTTCGAAAAGAAATGGGATGATATCGGGGTTTTCATTCAATATGGAATGTTAACCGATGATAAATTCCGTGAAAAAGCCAATGGATTCGGACTCTACAGAGATACCAACGGAAAATATTACACATTAGAAGAACTTAAGGAAGCTGTAAAGGATACTCAAAAAGATAAGAAGGGAGATACCATTTTCCTATACACACATAGCAAAAATGAGCAACATGCATTCGTCGAATCAGCGAATGATCGGGGCTACGTTGTTATTGAAATGGATGGACCGCTAACATCGCATTTCATTTCTCACATCGAATCGAAAAATCCCGGACTTCATTTCAAACGTGTGGACGCCGATATCCTCGATAAGCTCATCGAAAAGGATGAGATACAGACTTCGGCTCTGAATGAAGAGCAGTCCGCCGCAGTAAAAACTGTTTTAGAGGAAATAATTGCCGATAAAACATATCAGGTAAGTTTTGCAAACATGAGCCCTACTGAAGCGCCTTTTGTTATTGTGCAAAATGAGTTTATGCGTCGAATGAAAGAGCAAAGTGCAATGGGAGGCGGCAGTTTTTACGGAACACTGCCCGATTCATATAATGTAGTTGCGAATGCCAATCACCCTCTTCTCTCAAAGCTTGCGGAAGGTGGTGATGCAGAAGCCAACAAAGAAATTGCCCGTCAGGCTATCGATCTGGCTCTTTTGTCAAAAGGTCTTCTAAAAGGCAGTGAATTGACTAGATTTATTAAAAAGAGTTTCGACAAATTGGCTTAAACACATACGTTCCCTATCCTTTGAAATGACCGCGTTCCAAGTTGCGGTCATTTTTTTTTGTGGTAAACCTGCGTTTTGGAATTGCTATGGAGCTCTGTAATTCTCAGAGGTTACTTTTTATTTCTCGAATTTCCTCATCGTGTTAAACTAAAAAAATTAGCAAAAAAGTTTTGTCGAATCAAAAACAAAACTATATTTGCTAAAATAATTAGCATATAGGATTTGCATAAGGATTAATAAATATCTGTAAATCAATATTATAATATAAATAACCGCGCTCACATGAAAAACAAGGAATTGCATTCGAAGAAAGAGACTAAAAGCAACATCAATTTTTTTTGCAAAAAAAATTAGCGTTGTAAATAGGTTACAATCTGACTTCGGTGCTTTGGCTCGTGAAAACAATGAAACACTATAGCAACATGACACTAATTGAAGTAAAACGCCGCATTGATTCGTTCCCACGTCCGTCCGGATACAGTCCATACGCATGGAACGTAACTAAGAAACTTGCATTGGAGGTTTGGGATTACTACTTACAGGGTAGACCGTACCGCCGACCGGTGAACTATATGTGTAAAGAGTTTTACGAGATGATCCAGAGCCCTGAAGATGGTCAGTACATCCTGCCTGCTTCTTCGTTCCGGATGCTGGCGAGCTAAAACCGTTTTTACTTGTCAACGTGAGTGGGATATGTGTAGAGGCCTGAGCACGGAAAACCAGGCGAAATAGTCTGACATGGATCGTTTCGCCTCGGTTTTTCCCGTCGCTCGGGGGGATTTAAAATGAAAAATGAAAAATTGGAAATGCAGATAACCCAATGGCTCGCCCGGGGCTTAAGCCACCGGGCTCGACACTGAAGACGTTGAACGATGAAGTGCATTTTGTAAAGGGCTGAATCCCTTGAAAAAATCACATTTCTTGCGAAGTACGAAGGGATACCCCCTTCGCCCCCCCCCTTCGACAAGCTCAGGGACACGACAAGCTCAGGGGGACGACCCATAACCCATCATCCATAACCCTCGAAGAATAGTCATAAATCCAACCGAAGACCCCATTCATAATTCATCATTCATAATTCATAACCAACCCTTCGACAAGCTCAGGGGGACGACCCATCATCCATAACCCATCATCCATCACCCATCACCCATCACCCATAACCCATAACCCATTAGCGGTACTTTCTTCCTGAAGTGAAAGCATTCACCATGACAAATAGGGAAGGACTCTGTCAGAGACGGGCGCGATAGGAGCGTGGTTCGCGCCCGTTCTCGCAGCAGAGGAAATATGTTAATTACCTAAAACCCTTATATAACCTGTATTCTGTGCCCTCGAGGTTCCCGGATGTAACCGTGTGTTTCCAATAAACAACAGGCAACTTGCCTTTTGGACTATCATTTTTGCTATTTTGTAGTACAAAAAGTTGTTTTGGTAGAAAATGGCGTACATTTGGAACTTTAATCTTTATTGATCTTCCACCCTAAAGGAGATGACCACGGTTGACGGCAAAATTTTGGACCAAATCCAAAAAGTTTATCATAGCATTTTGGAGAGTGTAGTGCACTCCAGAGGCCATGAGAATCTTGTATTCAGTCATTTTGGCGATTTTAATCAGAATAAAGTAGATAGCACACTCCAACTTGTTGAAAGTGCGATCATGGAATCAGGCGACAAAAGACAATCTGTCAAAAGATTCTGCACCATTCTAATTGAAATACTTCAAAATGTCTCGTTGCATGGTTCGCGTGATGCGACCGGTCATATGCACTCGTATGTCATCGTTTCTCGATCCCCGGAAAATTATCGTCTCTGCAGCGGAAATCTCATTCCTAGGGTAGACGCTCAACAATTACGCGATAGAGTTAGTGAAGTAAACTCGCTTGATGAAGCCGAACTTCGGAGGATTTATATCGAAACTTTATGCAACGAGGACCTGTCAAACAAAGGGGGCGCCGGACTTGGACTTCTCACGGTCGCTAAAAGAATCAGCGGCCCAATCAAATTTGAAGTCATTGAAGTTTCTGAACAGCTTTCGTACATAACTATGGAAGTATCGATGAAACATATCGCTTAGATACCTCACCCGGGGCTTAAGCCACCGGGCTCGACACCGATCGGACTTCCTTTCAATAAAGGCTTTGAAATGGGCTGAAGCCCATGAAAAATGCATATTTCTAATGAATAATCTCGCTCTTCGAGAGCGTTGACTTCTCTAAATAAGTGAACTCACATTTTTCATTTTCCATTTTCCATTTCCCATCTGGCCCAATTTTCAAATTCCAATGTTTCCCCATTCATAATTCATAATTCATAACTCATAATCAATTCTCCTCTCCCTATCTTTGCTTTGCATAGCACCGAACGGAATCCGTCGGTGCTTTTATTTTGATGAACCTGGAAAAATATTTACATCAAGCTGAGTGCTTTGTCCGCAAATGGTTTGCCGAACGTGTTCCCGTGGAGTACTCATACCACACATTCGAACATACAAGCAAAGTTGTTTCGCAGACAATAGAACTGTGCCACGCCGAAGGCTTGTCTGGTGAACGAACTTTTCTATTGGCTATGGCGTCGTGGTTTCATGATACCGGATTCGGATTGGGACTGGAAAATCATGAAGCACATTCGTGTACCGTATTTACTAATTTTTGTGATGCAAACCCGGAATTAATTGTACACAAAGATTCGATAAACGAATTGATTAAGGCTACCGAATACAATCGTCAACCTCAAACCATCGACGAAAAAATACTCAGAGACGCGGATTTACATTATCTGGGTACTACCGATTACAAAACAGAAGCAAATGCTCTCCGACTCGAATGGGAAGCTGTTTTGGGGAAATCTTATACAGATATGGAGTGGCTGCATATAAATATAGATTTCCTAAAAAACCATCATTTCTATTCTTCGTTTGCTTCGCATAAATTCGAAGCGACAAAAAGAAAAAATCTCGAAGAAGTACAAAAATCATTGTCCTTACTTTGATTTCTATTTAATCCAAAGCATCTGTATGAAATTAATTCATGTATTGACCATCGCAATCTCTTTGCTAATCATAGTTTCCTGTGATAACCAGGACAAACAAACGGATAGCAATAAGTTCAGCAACCCTATAATTTCAAAAATTCATGATTTTGCTGATCACGGAAAAGCGGATAGTCTCATTCAATTTCTACAACACGATAGTACTAAATATCGTTATGAGGCGAGTTATGTCTGTGCAAACCTGACCGATAGTATCCTTGTTCCTGTTTTAACTGGACTATTGCAAGATCAAGATCTCTTAATTCGAGCGAATGCCGCTTATGCCCTCGGTCAGAATCCTCATGCGGACGCAAGTAAATTAAGATGGGCTTTCGAACGAGAAGAGGATACCGAAACTCGCGTGAACTTGCTGGAAGCAATGGGAAAGACAATGAAACTTTATGCGGATGACGGATTAAAAAAGTCTATCAGCGAGGAAGACCGTTATTTTTTGATGGAGCTAGGCGTCTTAAGAGATGCAGAGCAGAGGGGATTTGGCAAGGCTTTGTATTGGCTCCATTATCGTGGATTGATTGATGAAGGGCTTGTAAGCAGAATACCCTATATTCTTCAGAGAGCACAAGGGGATGGCAAGATGAATATGATTTACGCAATGTCTCGATATCGCGATCCTTCGTGGTTTGTCGGCCAGGAAAAATACCTTCTCAATTGGGTGAAAAACGAGCGCAATGCCGAAGCGAGAATATATTTAATGAGTATGCTGGGATCATGTGGTACTGATAGTGCTTTGTCGATGTTACTGGCCTTTGCTGCTTCAAAATCAGAAGATAATCGAGTACGTCAAGCGGCTGTTGTAAATGCCGGACGATGTGCTCATATCACCGTTCCGGATTTAATTCCTTTAGTGGAAACTACAGAAGGCGTTGTGGCGCGATTGGCAGTAGAAACAATGATCGGTGAGGCTAACGCAGAGGAAGCCACTCGGATCGTAGCATTGTGTGAAGGTAGAGGTGCCGATATTATGGCATCAGCCCTTCGTTTGCTTGAGGTTTCATCTCCGGGAGCCGGATTTAATCGTATGCGTGAACTAGAAAGTTCATCGCAAGAGCATTATGATAAAGTCCATTATATCCGCGCAATGGGTTCATACTCAGGACAAGAAAGTGTTTTGAAAGAATTACTAAACGGTATTTCTCAATCCTCAACCCCAATGCTTAAATCTGCATACGCCGACGCACTTGTAGAATATATTCATTCTCCAACTGCAGACAAAAGGGGAGAAGAAATAGTAACGCTAAGTGATTGGATTAAGCTAAGTTTTGTGGATCAAGATGCCGGTGTTCAAGCTTTACTTGCCTCTTTAATTTATGAAGATGGATCTAAACTAAAAACACATTTTGCGGAAACGGCATTTCTGAGAGTCGCTATGGATAATTGTTCACTGCCTAGAGAGATTGAAACATACAACGAAGTTTTACATGCTGTTTGTGCAATTGATGGAACCACCTATACACCTAGAAAGTTGGAATACAATAATCCGATAAACTGGGATCATATTCGTGGATTAGGCAAAAAAGTTCGCGCGCGAGTTAATACCAATGAAGGTGATTTTGTGATGGAACTTGACGTAGAAAAAACTCCGGCCTCCGTTTCAAATTTTGTCTCTTTGGTCGATTCAGGATTTTACAATGAAAAATATTTCCATCGTGTTGTTCCCAACTTTGTTATTCAAACGGGTTGTCCGAGAGGGGACGGATACGGTTCGACCGACTATACCATCCGCTCTGAATTTGGTGTTCACGATTATGCTACAGGTGCCGTGGGACTTGCTTCTTCAGGAAAAGATACCGAAAGTTGTCAGTGGTTCGTAACACATCAACCAACTCCCGGGCTAGAGGGACGATACACAATCATAGGATATGTGAAGGAGGGGATGGAAACCGTTCACAAAATTGGTGTGGGTGATAAAATCACCAAGATTGTTTTTGAATGAGACCGGCCCCTTATGTTTTCTGCTGTTGTCTTCTCGCTGCAGGAAATAGAATATTATTCAAGATTAATCTATAACCTGGAGAATTTGGGTGCAGATTGAGATCGGTGGGAGGATCTCCAACCATGTGACGATAGTCCTCCGGATCATGACCGCCGTAATACGTCCATTGTCCCTGACCAACTTCCCCATGGATATATTTTACAGCTCCTATCGTTTTAGTTTCTCCCATTATGGTAACACTGCTTTTCACGAATTGATTTCTGAAAGATGTTGTTTGGCCCATAAATCCTTTGATTACTTGCGTATGATTTTGGGTTAAGATGGTGGGTATAATATCCCATTTCGCAGAAAAGTCGAAAAGTGTAAAGAAATCTTTCGGCTCTCCCAACTTGCCGTGATCTTCGGTTGCATCGATATCGGAGAACTCGTAAACCATGGGATCTTTATCAAGGCGATAGTCTTTAAATGCAAGTCCGCTGTCAAAAGCAAGTTTCTGTTGTGACTGTGGATCACTTGGATCTCCATCAAAAACACTCTCTACAATATCGACGCCCTCGGCTGCCAGAGAAATATCAAAGGAATCGGTACCACTGCACATAGTGAAAAGGAAACCTCCGCCTAAGACGAAATTTCGAATTGTTGTGGCAACTTCATTTTTCATTTCGCTCACTTTACTGAATCCGAGTTCTGCCGCTGTGGCTTCTTGCTGACGAACATCTTCTTGATACCAAGCAGTATTTCGAAAACTTCGATAGAACTTTCCGTACTGACCGGTAAAATCTTCGTGGTGCAGGTGAAGCCAATCGTATTTGAGAAGTTCGCCTTGTATTACTTCTTTATCGTAAACCTCTGTGTAAGGTATCTCTGCATAGGTGAGCACAAGTGTAACAGCATCATCCCATTGCTGTTTTCCGGATGGGGTGTAAACGGCAATTTTTGGAGCTACTTCGAGTTTCACACGCTCCATGTTCACTTCCGGATCGTTGATTTCGTTGTAAATCTGTTGGGCCTGAATGTCGGCGATCACTTGATAACTAATACCTCTGATATTACACTCTTTTGTGATGTCGGGATAATTATCGGTCATAAAACTACCACCGCGGTAGTTGAGCAACCATTCAATTTCAATGTTATTTTGGAGTACCCAAAAAGCTATGCCATAAGCCTTCAAATGGTTGGTCTGACTTTCGTCCATTGGAATTAAAATCTTACCCCCTATGGAATGAAGGGATAAGGAAGACATTACTATAAAAAGCAGAACTCGCATGTTGATAGATCTATTACGTAAAAACTAGAACGCAAGTTAGCAAAGATTATTCCAATAGAGATTTATGCATGGATGTCAGCTCATTCTCACTATCATTCTCACTCTCACTCTCATTCTCGCCCTCATTCTTGCTCTCATTCTTGCTCTCATTCTCGCTCTGTCTTTCCTCCCTTTCCCTATCCCTTTCCGCTTAAAACGGTGCATCATCTTCCGAACCGACCATTGGATTTTCTTCTGCGTCGTCCATTGAGTTCAGTTTAGAGGAAATAGTAATAGTTGTTGGGGCTCCTTGGAAGGAAGTATTAGCCTTCACTGCTTCGCCATATTGTGGATTGTCGAAATCGTAGCCTTCAATATTCGTGAACTTGGCAAGTCGGGCAATGAAGCGAAGTTTTACATCTTCCAATGCTCCATTTCTGTGCTTTGCTATGATGATTTCAGCGGTTCCTTTGCTCGGCATTCCGTCTCGATCTTCTTCTATTCCGTAGTATTCCGGACGATAGATAAAGCCAACGATATCGGCATCTTGCTCGATCGCACCGGATTCTCGAAGATCGGAGAGAAGCGGACGTTTGTCGCCACCTCTGGTTTCTACTTGACGACTCAACTGGCTGAGAGCTATTACAGGAACATCCAGTTCCTTGGCGATTCCTTTAATGCTTCGGGAAATGGTCGAAATTTCTTGCTCACGATTTCCTCCTTTGGCGTCTCCACCGGTAGTCATTAGTTGGAGATAATCGATAATGATCATCTGAATGCCATGCTGGGCTTTCAAACGACGACACTTTGCACGCAGTTCGAATACCGAAAGGCCGGGAGTGTCATCTATAAAAAGGGGCGCATTACTCAAACGTGAAATCCGCTGGTGTAATTGATGGAATTCGTGATCTTCAAGATTTCCTTTACGCAATTTGTCGGCGGAAATTTCTGATTCACTCGCAATCAGACGTTGCACAAGTTGGGCACTGGACATCTCCAAACTGAATATGGCCACCGGGATTTCAAATTCCACGGCCATATTTCGAGCCATCGATAATACAAATGCCGTTTTACCCATACCGGGACGAGCTGCAATAACGATCATATCGCTTCGCTGCCACCCACTGGTAACGCGGTCTAACTCGGTGAATCCGGTTGGCACTCCGCTGACTCCCGACGTATTCTGACGGGCAGATTCAACTTGATCCAATACGGTTTTGATGAGAACGGTCATGCTCTCATAATTCTTGCGAATGTTTCCTTCTGCTACTTGAAATAGGTTGCTCTCCGCTTTATCCAAAAGATCGAAAACGTCGGTAGTTTCGTCGTAGGCATCTTTAATGACCTCGTTGCTCACACGAATTAACTCACGTTGAATATACTTCTGAGCTATAATTCGAGCATGGGTTTCGATGTTGGCAGTCGATGCTACACGGTTGGTCAGTCGGGCTATGTAGACTTGACCACCAATGATTTCCAAAGCCGCATTTTTACGAAGTTGTTCCGTTACGGTAAGTAAGTCTATACGCTCTCCTTTTTGAAAAAGCTGAACGATAGCTTCATAAACTCGGCTATGTGATTCTTTGTAGAAACTCGCGGGTTTCAGAATGTCAATCACAGTGTTGACCGCATTTTGCTCCAACATCATGGCACCCAAAACCGCTTCTTCCAAATCTACCGCTTGGGGAGGTAATTTCCCCAACTCCATGCCATGAGGCATAGGCATGGTATCGCGCATCGTCTGTATGCGTTGCCTTCTTTTTTCTCTGTTATCCTGCTCGTTCATCGTTGGTCAAAAGTATTTCGAATAGAGTCTAATGGTGTTTCACAGGCCTGTAGTTATCAATAAACGGAGCGCTCATTGTACACAAAGGATGTTCGTTTCTTTTATTGCCTGATTTTCAATGGAAGGTCGAGATAAAATTGGCTTTTGGCCGATATATTTCAAAAAGATTTCAACGCATCTTTGAAAAATGAAAAACAGTCCAATGCCTCTGATGCAAAGTGTTAGGAGAAAATCTTCCTCGGCTGCCTTTGGAATACTGATTGTCCTTGTTTCACTGCTGTTTGTCTCATGTAGAAAAAATGACGATGAGCCCCCTGTCTTATCAATCAGCATATTAGGCTCCACTTCGTTCCAATTTGGTGAGAATATTCCTTTTTCTATTTCAGTAACGGATAATGAGCAATTGACATCTCTTACGGTTTTAATTCAATCATCGAATGGAAGCTCTGTGTTGGAATCACGTAATTACGATGTTCAGAATTCATCGAATTTCGGCGTTCAAGATGCTATTGAACACAATGGTCGTTATGTAGAATCCGGATCTTATCTCTTAAAAGCAATAGCGAGTGATGGTGAAAATGAATCGATCGCTTTTCGAGAAATTTATCTGTACGAACTGCCCAAGGAAGTTTTGAGGTACTACATCCTGCAAAGCATAGATGTGGGAAATACCAAAGTAGATAGTGTACAAATGGATGGTTCTAGTTTTTTGGCGGCGACTATTCCAATGGGTTTAGATATTGCTCAGGCCAATCCTAATGTGGGTTCGGTTCTAATAGGTGGAAGAGAATTTGACGGACTGAGCGCATTTGATGGCCTTCAGTTGAACATTTTAAACAGCCTCGCAACTCCCTCTAACACGAGCCCGGATTATTTTACCCAGATTATGTACGATGATGAGTCATTCACACATTATGTGCTATCAGGGGATGGATATATCCGAAATATTCGGGGTGATGCCAGTGTAAAAAACACTATTCAAACAACTCCATTTATACCTGAATTTGTATTTGTTGAAGATGATTATTTGTTGGTGTTAGAGCATAATTTAATCGAGACAGAAAATAGAATTAGTGTTTACAACAAATCCAACGGCACTTATCTGCAATCGGTAGAGCTAGACTTTGAGCCAAAAGTAATTTTGGAAGATACAAATGAGGACTCTGAATTTTGGTTATTGGGAAATCTCAACGGACAAGCACTGACCAAGAAATTCTCTTTATCAAATAATCAGGTTTTTGACCCCAATGGCATTTTAGAAATAGTGGAGACGAGTCCTGTATTGACTGCGCTATTATTACCCGATGGAAGGCCTTTAATTTCCCACGAGAACGGGACATATGTCTATAATTCCACCTTTACGGGATCAGGAATTTTTATTGAGTCGTCTGCAAGCCAACTTGTGTATGAACCCATAGAAAACCTAATATGGATTGTGCAGAATGGAATGGTGAAAGTTGTTCAAAATGGCTCATTCGCAGCGATACAGACCTTTTCGATATTACCCGGTCAAGCAGTTGTTGCAATTTTATACAATAAATAAATTTGGCTTTAGTCCACTAGATCTGCCATCCAAACTCCACGTCCAAAGGTGCCTGCAAAAATCTTTTTTGATTTGTAGTTAATGTCGAGACTTCGAACGCTTACTCCGGGCAAACCTTTGAGCAATGTCCATTCCGTTTCGCCTTTTGCACGGGTAAAAACGCCATAGTCGGAACCAAGGTATAGACGATGTGAATTTCCTTTTTGTAATATCATTCCTTCGGCTTGACAATTTCCAAGGTTCCTCGTTTCATCCAGATATTCATTATTGTTGAAGTACCAGAGCTTGCCGGAATTATCGCGGTTGCCAAATAAAACCCAGCATTTATAGGGATCAATAGGATCAATCACGATGGAAGAAATCCATCCTTTGACAGGTATATCGGAAATTTTTTCCCATTTGATTTTCGAAGGATCCGGCTCATTTACATTAAATGTTCTCCAGATTTCAGGTTGCACTTCTTTGTTATTTAATACTACAGCATACATAGCGCCCACGTGATCATTGCTCATGAAAAAGCGATACACATTAAATAAATGGTCTCCCAGATCGGCCACATCCAAAATGGGTTCCCACGATTTACCAAGGTCTCTTGATCGAACTAGTTTGGAGCCGGAACAAAAGAGCATATTGTGATCGACTGGATGCATCCGTATCCAAGTATGCCATTCTGTTTTTGTTTGCAATGAACCGATGGACTCTTCAAAAGATTGTCCATTAATGGACTTATTAATTCCTCCATTCTGACGAGTTACGAAGAGAATATTAGAATTTTCCGGATGCGTGATAGTCTGAAATCCATCCCCCCAGTTTACATGCCACCACCTGTTATCTTTCAATAAATTTCCTCCTGTGTCATAGGCTCCATAGGCTACTTGAGGATCTAACGTTTGAGCCACCGACAATCCAAAAATGTTGGCAGCACCTATACCTTTGTCGCGTGTTTGCCAGCTTAGTCCACCGTCGTTGCTTAGACTCACACCTCCATCATGAGATGCCCAAACTGTTTTACCGTCCTTCCAAAATTCGATGTGATGGCAATCGTCGTGCATCTGATTTTTTTCGATCTTCTGAAAACTCTTGCCTCCATCTGTGCTTCGATATAGAGGTTGAACATTTCCACACATCAAGATTGACGGGTCCACAGGATTAATGTCGAAAGCC
>JBILMS010000094.1:0-9174 GCA_044375415.1 Flavobacteriales bacterium | reverse complement strand
TCGCTGACCTCGATGGCAACAACGGTCCTGGTGTAGCTCCTGGTGATGATGCTAACATGACTGAAGTAGAAGGTGACTTCGACTTCGTAGTTGTGAAGCCAAACCCAGCGAAAGACTTCGCGATCGTATCGTTCACTTCTGAAACCTACAACACTCTGACTATGGACGCTTACGACCTGTCAGGACGTAAAATCGCTAACCTATTCCACGGTAACGTGAAGGCTGGTGAGACTTACAATGTTGATTTCAACACAAGCAAATTGGAAGACGGTATTTACTCCGTACGTCTCTACTCTCTGAGCGATCAGAAAGTTGAGCGCGTGATGGTAGCGAAGTAATCGTCCGACTAAATAAAGTTTAAAATCCCCCTCGGCCTTTGCCGAGGGGGATTTTTTTTTGCTTAAAATATTTGGCACCATCGTTCGTTTCATCGCTGCGGCAGGCAAAACCTAGTAGTGTACAATATGAATCGAATTCAGAGCTTCAGATGCGCTTTAAAAGGCATCAAGAATCTATTTAAAGCAGAGATGAATGCAAGGATTCAGCTTGCACTTGCCTTAACTGCAATCATTGCCGGAATTGTCCTCGGTATTTCAGCCACTGAATGGGCGATTGTAGCCTTGTGCATTGGACTCGTTTTAGCTATGGAGGCCATGAATACCGCAATGGAACAGGTTTGCAATTTTGTGGAACCTGAAAAACATCCCCTCATTGGTAAAATCAAAGACATGGCCGCAGGTGCAGTGCTTTTAGTCTCAATAGGCTCAGCTACTGCAGGCCTAATGATCTTTATTCCAAAATTTGTACAGCTATGATGCAAGCTCTCCGGAATAGCAATCGTTTTAAGGAAGTTCTCTTTCTAGGTTTACTCGCATTATCCTGTTTTGCATTATCTCTGTTTAGATGGCATTACACGGATACGAAGACATTCCTCTTTCTTAATTGGAATTTACTTTTAGCCGTAATACCCTACGCAATCACAACCCTAGCAATTATATATCCCCGCATCAAAAACTCAGCTTTTCGTTTGTTTGCTTTAATGGCTGTTTGGCTATTGTTTTTTCCCAATGCCCCCTACATTCTAACAGATCTTTTTCATTTGAGAAAAAATACCGGAATGCCCATCTGGTTTGATTTGACCTTAATCCTGTTCTTCGCATGGACAGGGCTCCTGTTTGGGTTTCTGAGTCTCCGAGATGTTCAAGTCAAACTGATGGCCAAAATGAAGAGAAGGTGGGCTTTTTTGATTACGTCAGCTCTGATCTTTGTCGGGAGTTTCGGTATCTATCTAGGAAGGTATCTACGTTGGAATAGTTGGGATGTACTCAATGAACCCTTTTCAATCATCTATCAAATTGGTGATCGCTTTGTGAATCCCATCGCACATTCTAGAACATGGGGTATGACCATTTTCTTCGGACTTTTTCTAAATGTTGTTTATGGGTCGCTGAGATTAATGAGTCAAAGAGGGATGCAGCGCGAAGAGAACATAGAACAAAGAAAAATGGAGCATAAATAGAACCGAAGTTCGCGATAGAGGTTCCCTTAAGATAGAATCCAATGCGCAGTTCTATTGGGTAGGCTCCTTAATTCCGCAGAATTGATTGACCTATTCGCTCTACTGCCCGCAAATCAAGTCTTCTCTGACCCATCCTATTATCGTATTAATTAATTTAATACTCAAGGGAAATTGCTATGAGTCTCGATGCAGGAATGATCTCCGGAGATTCATAGAGGTTGAAAAAAGTGCAATAAAAAAAAAGAGCGCCCGTAAGGACGCCCTTTTTATTCTTGAAAGCAGGTATATTAGAACACAACTGCCTTTTTCACAATTCGTAAATCGCCAATATGAAGTTCAATAAAATAGACTCCTTTGGCTTGATCGGTAAGGTCAATTTCTATGCGCTGTAGATCTGTTGTGTGATCGATTATCACCCCTTTTACAGGTCTGTGCATATTGTCCAAAATATTCACCGAAATCGCTTTATTCTCCGGGTTTTCGATGCTTAATGCAAATCGACCATCATTCGGATTCGGATACAACGTGAGATCCGGTAAATCTATGAACTCGATATCCGCGTTACCTGCAGAGTTAGGCTTCTGTATCATACCGGAAGTAACACCACCGGAAATAGTTACAGGTTTGCAAATCTTGCGTACGCATACTTCACCGTTGCTGGCCGTGCGGGTTACGCGGACACAAACACTGTATGTGCCCGGACCAGGGAAGGTGTGGGTAACAATGTCATTGCCGTCAGCGACTACTCCGAGACTGCCGTCATTAAATCGCCATTCAACTAAATCACATTCGTTCAGAAACCCTGCTGCGATCATTGAAAAGTCAAATGTCACATCCGTTGTTGTTGCTGAACACAAAATCCCTGCACCCACAGCGAGTATAAACTCATCGGAACAGGCACATTCGATATCTACAACACAATCGGGAAGGACAATGCAATCGCTAAACGTACAGCAACTGTAATAAACGTCATCTACCACTTCGTGTAAAGTAATATTAAAACAAACGGTATCTCCCGCCACGGCAGGTGCTCCGATTGTGATGTTGAATGGTCCGAATACTGCTCCGGGAGCTAAGTTGCCCAATGGAACAATGGTATTGTAAGTACTCATTCCGGGACCGGGAAACGTGAAGTGTGCCTCTTGAACAGCATACGCCGCCGTGTTTTTAATGTATCCCTGATAGAGCCAAGTACCGGTAAGAGGATCGCACACAATTGTGTCGTTTAATACATATCCACAATCCGGTTCGCAGTTTACTTCAATAGTGTCTTTACAAACAATTACACCATCGTGCATCCATGTAATTTCAATTAGCTGATTAGGGGCGGTGTTAGTTTGAACACATATCTCCGGAAGAGTTACTGCACCCAGAGGTACCGCATTTCCAAAAATAGGTCCGGGAATAAGACTGAATGCTGTCGGAGTGTATCCCGAAGTTGTCCAACCTGAGCCAAATGGATTGTTTACTGTTACCGTGGTTGCCGGAGAAAGGACATTGATTCCCACTTCGTCAAAATATGTTCCACTGTAGCCGTTAAACAATATGAAATTATAGCAGCAATCTTCAACAGAAGTCGTATCAACGTATTCAACCCAAACTAATGCGCATGGATCACAAATAGGTATGTCGATGCAGTAGATTGAATCAAGCGCACAACACACAATGGTTCCTCCAATTTCAGGATTCACTTCGTGTGCTGTTAGGCTATAACAAAATGTCTGTCCTTCGATGCCTGTACCACTTAAGGTAACTGTAAACGTTTCACAGTCGCCCGGAAGTATGGGGTTTCCGGTAAGGTCTATACCCGGAGGTGTTACAATTACACCAATAGGACTTATCGGGTTAATGGCTATGTACCCTACAGGGAAAGGTGCGTCATTTGGATTGCAAACGGTGAATTGGTAAACAACAAGATCTCCATCACAGTAAATAGAATCGTTTGCCAAATACAAACAATCAGGTTCTACAGGACAATGAAGTTCGATGGTATCTGAACAGGCAATCGTTTCATCCATGCCATACCAAGTGATGATAATCTGTTGCGGCGAATTAGTCACATTTGTCGTGCAGAATTCCAAGAAGTCGTTCAAGGTACCTGCCGGAATAGGACTGCCGATTGTGCTGCTCGTTATACCTATCAATTGCGGTAAAACGGTTTGGAAACTTAATCCCGGATCGAGAGAACTCAGATCCACATTGAAGTCTGCATCGTTGGTGGTAATCGTAAATCCGAGCAAGGGTCCATAACCGTTATTGTAGTTCAATGCTACACAACACGAGTCCACATTATCTTCTGCATCAACCAAATAATCGAAGGATACCGTAACGCTGTCGCAAGGCGAAGAGTCGCAGTCTATCAAATCGAGCACGAGATCTCCCGATGTATCGCTACATCCGAAAATAGTAGTACCTGTCAATGTGTACGTGCCGGAAGTGGTCACAATCAAACATTGTGAATTTTCACCGGGCATTGGTAACCCATTAAAGTTCCATTGATAAAAAGCCAATCCGCTTGGTCCGCATATAGTATCAGGATTACATGCTTCGTAGCATCCCTGCGGAACAATACAAAGATCTGGCAGTGGGTGAATGGTAGCACTTGCTGAACCGGAGCAACCTGTGAGTGTATCGGTGGCAAAAACGGTATAGGTGCCTGCCATTGATACCGTTGTTACAGGTCCAATATCTCCATTACTCCAATTATACGTAACGTTCGGCAACAGAGGTCCGGCGGTGAGAGTAGTAGGCGAACCCGCACAACCTGTACCGGTAATTAAAATAGAAACAGTGGGTGAAGTCGCTAAAATTACTGTTACAACATTAGATGTATCGGTACATCCGTTTTGGTCAGTTACGATTACTGCATAACCCGCTTGGATATTGTAATCGCAAACAAAAATCTGATTAAATACTTCACCACTAATTGGACTTGTAGGGTCATACCATTGGTACGTATTTCCAACTACAAAAGGCACATTCAACGACGTGCACCCGGCATCACATATAACAGGATTGCCGGCAATCGCAACACTCGGAAGTGGAAGTGAAACAACTTCAACAGGCTCAAGTGCCAGCGGACATCCATTAGCGTCGGTGATTAATACACTGTATGTGCCGGCTCCAACTGTAATGGTTTGGGTAGTCGCACCGTTTGACCATAGATAAGTATATCCGGCAGGCGCTGAAAGGGTAGTTGTCTGACCGGCACAAATGGTCAGGTCAGGTGATGTAATAGTTGCTGCAGGTATCGCAGGATAAATAGTAACCTGAACAGTATCTGATTGTTGGCAACCATTAACATCACTGGCTAAAACGATCACACTGTAAACTCCGGGTAAGGTATAGCTATGTTGGGGTGATGATCCTGTGAATGTGGCACCATCTGCAAAATTCCAGAAATAGGAAATAGCTCCCGGTGCAGTAGCGTTAAAGAGTACCGGGAAACCAACCCATGTGGTGGTGGGTGCTGCAGTTGCAACCGGTTTACCGACAGAACTTATTACTACGTTGCGTGTAATACTGGCCTGACAGCCATTTGTGTTGAATACGGTTAAAGTTACAGGATATGTACCACCACCCGGGAAGTTGATAAGAGGGTTCGCCAAAGTAGATGTGGTGAATCCAAAATTCCACAGGTATGAACTAGTTGCATTGGATACAGGCGGAGAAATCCATGTGCTATTCTCATTGAATTGTACAAGTGTACATCCAAGATTCGTGAAGTCAAAGTCAGCGGCAATAGGAACGCAAACCGGACGCTGCACAGTATCAACACAGAAACTTCCCGGATTTCCAAGTTCCGGAATTTGAATTTCCAAAACTACATTATAACATCCTGCACTCGAGTATGTGTGTGTTGGACTCACTGCACCGGATTGGAAGGTGTCTCCGAAATTCCACTGACTTACAAAGCTGTTGGTGCCGTTATATACGAAGTTAATGTCGTTACAATTTGGCAAAACAGGAGAGGAAATGAATCCCTTGGTATAAGGTTCCGGAATACATGGTAATGCCGGTTCGCACTCTGATTCATAAACAATCAAAGGCAATGAAGTATTCTGACAACCGGTACATATATCGGTCACAACAATGTGATACACATAACTTCCAACAACTCCTTGGAAGGGGTGTACAAAAAATGAAGTAGGGGAAGATGGGCCTTGACTCACTCCATTGCAGAACCATTCAAATTCATAACAGGCATTTGTTTGAGCAACGATTGTAACCGTATGCGGATTGTCGATACATATAGTCAGCGGGTTGCCGGAAGATATAGAGGCTATCGGTCCGGGAACAGCAGTTACAGTGGTATATGCTGTGGCCAGACATCCGTTGTTGTCTGTAGTAGTAACGCTATAAAGCCCTGCATTGGATACTGTTGTTGGGTTAGTAAAGCTTCCATTGCTCCAAGCATAACTCACAAATCCGGCACTTGCTTGAAGAGTTAAATTAACTCCGGGACATAAATATCCTACTTGAGTTATCACCGGTACCTGCGGACTATATATGGTATCTTGAATACTGATAGTAGTCGTCTGACCACAAACGGTAATCGCAGCAGTAACAGTTACTATTCCCGGATCATTATTCCACTGTACTGTGGCACTACTGCTTCCTTGTCCGCCCACAACACTTCCCGATGTAATCGGAGAAACGCTCCAAGCAATCGTAGCACTCGGGTGCTGCGCGGGCGTGAGGTTGTATGTAGAAAGTGAATTAGTACATGCTGCTGTTCCTGATAAGGCCAGAGGACCAATCACTCCAATTTGGGCAACTTGAAGCGTAATGGTATCCGACATGCAGAATGGGTTAAAGCCCATTTGCTGAGAAACGGAAATCGAGTATGGTCCGTTCGGTCCCCATGCAACTCCTGTAGAGGATGCATTCGGCGAAAGGGGAGTACCGTTTTGTGCAGTCCACAAAAAACTAACTCCGATGTCAGAAGTGACTACTGAATAATAAGTAGTGTCATTCGGACAAACTTCAATCGGACCGAGAATATCATCTGCCGGGCCTTGTTCTACTACAGTAATAACAACCGTTTCAATGGTATTGCAGAAAATTCCTGCACCCACGGGTTGCGCTGTAATAACAAAGGTTCCTGTATTAGGCCAGTTCACTGTTATGAAATCAGTAAAATCTCCTCCGAAGGGAACCGATGGTGTTATTGTCCAATCGAAATTGGTGAAGCCTATTCCGTTAGTAGCCTGAATAACTGAGGTAGAATTTTTACAAACTATGGTCTGACCTAAAACGGCAACATCAAACTCAGGTAGAATAGAAACAGTTAAATCGGCATGTCCGCAACATTCCGGATTTTCATGTCCCGGTAATCCTGCTAGGAATGAGCTGCAATAGTCCACGTGAATGGTTCCAACTCCCGCCGGGCCCCACGTAATTATGATTGTGTTTGTACTGTCGTCTATAACCGAAGTAGCTCCGGTAACTGTCCATATATAAGATGTGCTAATCCATTTTGGAACGGAATAAGTTTCCGTTGCGCCTTCGCAAACTACTATAGGACCTGTAATAGTGCTTACTGTTGAAATGATAGGTACTACAACACTACTCGGATTCGAACAATAACTGCTGTCACAACCTGCAACATTTAACGTGATAGTGCCGAAAGGTCCGGCGCCCCATAATACGCAGATATTTGCAGTTCCATCTCCTGAGAACGTAATTGGATTACCAAGTGCATCATATACTTCCCAATCGTACAATGTGCAGTTGGTAGCATCCGTAGAATAACAAGCGCTATCTCCTTCACAAAGGGTGGAAATACAATAGATATTCGGACCGGGTAATTCATCTACAATTATGTCGAGTGAAAATGTATCCGTGCAACAGCATAAGGGATTACCCAAATCATCGTAGTTGTAATTTATCGCTGTGAGTGTAACTGTATATGTTCCCGGAGTTGAATAGGTATGACATGGATTAACGGCTGTTGAAAGTGTATTTCCATCTCCAAAATCCCAAAATAGATCATCGTAGTTCGTAGATGTACTGGCATCAAAACACAGGGGTGAATTGAGACATACATAACCGGGTGTGGTAAAGTTGGCAATCGGAGACGTCATGATCTCCACACAGAAATTAAAATTCTGGCTTATTCCACTAATCGTATCAGTTACAATGACAGAAATATTTCCATTACCTGCAGGGCCCCAGTTAATAATCTGCTCCGCATCATTGGAACCGGGTGAACCAACTCCTCCAACAATGTTCCAATTGTATGTATTGTTCATTAGAAATGGAAGGAAAACTGTTGTCTGTGAAAGTTCACATACATGCAGACATCCTGCAACACCACCGTTTCCTAAGGCATCGTCGGCGATATATTCAGATAAATCGATGAGTGTGCAATCCGGTTTTGGACAAGCCACATCTAAACAGAGGTAGGCCGTTTCGCAAATCGTAAAATCGGATGTGCAAATTGAATATTGGATGGTGTGTTTACCACAACAATCCGTCGCCCCTTGGAAAGGATGCACAGCTCCCTCCGGATCAATGTGAAAACATCCGTCTTCCGACATCATCTGAACGATTACTTGAATACCACTCGTGATATCGTTGTTCAGAACATTGGGAATTGGATCGCCCTCATTAATCGTCACAACATCATTGTTGGCAATGAGGAGGCAATTGTTGAACTGGCAAGACCCATCGCTGATCGATGCGTTGGGATCGTAGTTGCATGCCGCAGGTTCCATGCAGCCGGGACATTCATCGCCGGGACCGGTTCCTGTTTGAGCTGCAACGCCGAACGATAGCAGAATAGCTAATGAACACAGCCATGTCCGCACAGAGGCACAAACCTCCATCAGGGTAAACATGTTTTTCATAATAATAAATTGGTTAGTGTTGGATCAGTTAAGGGGTGCTCCTGACGGTCAAATATACGAAAATCAATGGAATACGAACATAATAGTTCAAATCATTCATTATAAACGGTTAAAAAAGGAGACTCAAATGGTCATTGTTGTGCTTGTATTGCACAGGTATTTACCACAATTCCGTCATTTATAAGACGTTTTTTACCGGTTTTGCTCGTTTCTAGTCCTTTTGTCGCGGTATTTGCGCACCGCCAGATAAATCAAAAATGAAAGTCCTAGGAGACCGATAATTCCCCAAGTCCAGCTTACCATGCTCTGCAATTCAACGAGAAATACAATCCCAAAGAGAAAGATGGTAGCTACTTCATTCATCAAGCGCAAAAAGAAAGAAGTGTATGAATTGTTATCGAGCTTTCCGGATTTGTATATGGATTGACCATAGAGATGATAAAGGATCAGCAATACAACCAGAAATAACTTCATGAGCATCCATGGTTGTTTTAAGAAGTTTAAATTATCAAAGAGAAGCCAAAGTCCAAAAGTCACAGTTAAGATTGCCGATGGCCATGAAATGTAGTACCAAAGACGGTGCTCCATCAATTTGAACTGCTTTATAAGTATGCTCCGATCGGGTTCCGGTTTTTCCGAAGCCTCTACATGATAGATAAAAAGACGAAACATATAAAAAAGGGCCGCAAACCACGTTACCATAAAAACGATGTGCAGCGATTTGATGATCAAAATACTCATACGACAAATTTAAAGGAATTATAGAGACCGCTACAAATAAGCATTTCCGCTTTTTTTGCGAGA
>JBILMS010000045.1:0-28773 GCA_044375415.1 Flavobacteriales bacterium | reverse complement strand
GATATCTTTTTGGTGGGCTTGCGGGCCTAATTACAAACAGATCCGAAGAAGCTGATGAACAGCAAAAAATCGGTTACACTTACCGTATTGTCGCCATTCAAGTCATAAACTCCACACGGAGACGGGTCGCCAAAAACACCGAGGAATCCTAACAAATCGGTAGTACCAACAATACCACTGTTATCGAAATCGCCTTCACAAGCGGCGGCACCTAAGGTAACATTCAACGTGAACAAATCTCCTTCGTAATTATTTCTTGGAAAAAAACGCAGATATACAAATTGTCCGGCTAATGATGGGTGGTCGAAAGCCAACTGATCCGTTTGCGAGATACATTCTATTTCTGTAAAGTTGCCACAAGTACCGGAATAAACCGCAAGCTCTGTATCTCCTCCATTGTACAATGTTTCCTTATTAACAGTGAACAAACCATCATCCGGAACTTCCACCTTGAACCATAGGTCGTTGCTGATGTAGAATCCACAGCTTGGAAAAGGTGCTACTAAGGTCGACTCTTTCGTACCATATCGTCCATCGATTGTATCCAAAGAACAAGGCGAACCAAAGGTTAATAATTCTGCAAATTCGCAGAAATCATTGTCGGGCATTTCAGGTTCCCATATACAAAGACTGAACGGTCCGCCGTTCACATTGGCCATTGTATATGCCCGTAAATACAGAGTTTGACCGGCCAGACTTTCATCATGAATATTGTAAGAATTGAAATTTTGAGCACAGAATAATTCGGATAAACTACCACAGCTGCCGCTATAGATGGCATATGCGATGTTGAAGTTGGCCAAATTGGTACGTTCTATGCGCAAGTGTCCCGACATCGGCATTACAAAAGTGAACCACACATCACCACCCTCATAAAAGGCACAACTCGGAGTGGGATGAACTTCTTGAGTACAGTTTTGGTTCGTAAATACTTGAGGTATGCATTCGGTTAAGACCGGCAAATTGACGGCATTTGCACAATTGTCGTAAGCCGGAATAAAAGGATCCCAAATGCAAATATCGAAAGTACCCCCATCAGAAGAACCAAGACTCCATACCCTTAAATACAGAGTTTGACCAGCCAACTCTTCGTCGACGTACGTATAAGTGGGTTGATTTTGTAAACAAACTAACTGAGTGAAATTTCCACAAGTGCCGGTGTAAATAGCGTATTGAGCGTTTCCACCTGTTAAGTTATTTCGTTCAATTCTAAACGTACCATTTTCGGGAACTGTAAAGTAGAACCACACGTCTGTTTGCTGATAAAACCCACAAGTGGGAATTGGAGCTATTGCCAATGATTCTCCTGTGCAATAGAGATTAGAAAATGGTTGCATAACACATGAAGCCCCGACATTAAGTTCAATTGCATTTTCACAAAAATCAAAATCCGGAATAGCCGGCTCCCAAACACACAGAGAAAATGTCCCCCCTTCTTTATTGCCCAAATTGTAAATTCTTATATAGATGGTTTGACCCGCTAAACTTTCATCATGAAAAGTGTAGTTGTTTCTATTTTGAGCACAAGCTAATTCAGTAAAAGCGCCACAAGAACCTGTATAGAATGTATAAGATGCGTTCACGCTGCTGATATTTGTACGATCCACTCTGAGATGCCCCGAGGCAGGAAACACAAATTGAAACCATACATCTCCACCCGTATAAAATCCACAAGAAGGATTTTGAGGTGATGATGGATCAATCCCCGTGCAATAGGCATTTGAAAATGTCTGGGGATTACATGACGATTCAACCGGCAAAGAGATGGCATTTGCACAAAAATCATTATCGGGAATTGCAGGTTCCCAAGCACAAATACTGAAACTTCCGCCTTCCGCTTCGTTGAAATGATATACACGTATATAAAGCTCCTGACCAGCCTTCGATTCATCATGAAGGGTCCAAGCATTGGTTAATTGCAAACATTCTAATGCAGTAAATGCGCCACAAACACCTTGATAAATGGTGTATTGAACATTCATTCCTGTGCCATTTTGTTTTTCTATTCTCAATTGTCCCGATGCCGGAACTATTGCTTTGAACCACACATCTCCACCTGCAAAAAATCCACAAGTTGGTGCAGGTGCAATCCCATTTTCAGAGGTGTGATATAGAGCGCTATAGTTCTGAAAGATGCATGAACTTGAAACCGGTAGAGAAATCGCATTCGCACAATGATCGTTGACAGGGACATTGGGTTCAAATACGCATAAACTGAATGTGCCCCCTACTGCACTATTTCGGTTCCATGCACGCACATACAAGGTTTGACCTGAATAAAGGGTGTTATTTAAAGTGTAAAACACCTGAGGAGAAGTTGAGCCCTCTTGTTGACATGCCAATTGGGTAAATGCTCCACAAGTTCCGCTATATACCGCTATTGCAGCATTCATCGAACCGTCGTTGGTTCTTTCAATTCTGAGTTTCCCCGAAGCCGGAACAATTACCGTAAACCAAATGTCATTGCCGGAATAAAATCCACAATTCGGATTGGGGCATACAGCCGTGGATTCGCTCGTCGCTCCTATTGTTGAATAAGAAACCGGATTACAAGTCAAACCAACCGTAATAGGAATAGCCATATGACAAGAATCTCCGGCAATACCGGGTAGAGCATAGGATGCAATGGAAAATAGAATGCCTAAAACAGTTACAATGATTTTGTTGATCAATAGAGTTTTCATGGCTTGGATAGAATTTTCCCAAATCACAGGAATTATATTGAAAATCAGATCACCCATTCGGGTGAAAACCACTTACACTCCTCTTCCTACCCCATCTTTCTTACCTTCCAAATAAAACCATCCAAGACGTAATGCGTCACTTGTGGGACTGCTAAAAGTGGAACTAAAATGGATAAAAAATCCGGTGAGGTTATTCTCGGAATGAAATAAGTCCAACCAAACACTTCTGCATGATCTCTCCAATGTAGACTATCCCACAATGCCTCTTCTGCAAACGCTAGTACACCTAAAACCAGTAAAAACCAGACTAAACTTTTGATCCACCACTTTCCGGATAATGCCGGTTTTGATGAGTCCTTGCGATTCATAAACCAAACAAGTGCCATATACGGAATCCCATGACTAATAACATTAAGTGCTGTAAAAGCCATATCGCCATTGAAATAAACAATTCCAAAATACCAGGAAAGATATGTTCCGGCTATTAAGAGGTGTTTTGGAAGGTTTAATCCTGTGGTGCGAATCTCTTTCACTGAAAGGAATAGCCATGTCAAAATCCCCATCAAGTAAATGAAAAAGGCTAATCTTTCAGGCCATAAACCGGATGTGAATTGAAAAAAATCGCCATCAACAAACCAATGAAACCGACGGTCATCGGAGAAATGCCAGAAGATTACGGGATAGGCGGCTGCGGAATAAATAATAAAGGACTCTAGAATTCGGATTAATTTCGAACTTACCTCTTTACGACTGTACAAACGCATGAAACCATATTGCTGACGGATAAAATGAAATACGGCTAAATAAGCCAAACAACGCCAAAAAACCATCGCCCCTATACTGTATAAAAAAATTCCGAAACCCAATACCAACATGGGTATTAGAATCATCACTTTTCGGTGTTTAGCAAATTCTTCCGGGTTGAAATAAGACCTGTACAGAGTGCTATAAACATGGGAAACATCTATACCTACAATCAAAATCAACCAAGCCCACCAAGGAATACTGTCAACGGTAAGAATTGATTCGGGAAGAAGAAATAAAACAAAGAGAACAATAAAAGGTGGAGCCAGAATAAAAAAAGCATCTCCCCTACCCGAATGAATGAATGGCAACCTCAATCTCTTCATAGCTCCTTTATTAGTTTTAAAGCGGCTCTTGTTCCCTGCGAAAAGGCCTCTTCGAAGATTGAAATTCCGCTGTGATCGCTGTGCGCGAAATAGACGTGGGGGATTTTGTTCAACTGCTCAAGTCGCTGCATTCGATCTGTCCAAATAGCACCGAGAGTCGGACGTAGCATGGCATGTCCCCATAATTTAATTTCAACCTCCCTGAGTTTTTCATCGACATCGGCATGCACCGGACGCAATTCTGCCAAAATCTCCTCCAGCCATTGTTCATTCGTGCGATTAGCCGCTGATCTTCTCTCACTTTGTGGATCCGACATACAAAGAGCTTTGTAATATGTGAAAACGACTTCTCCGGGAACTGCTTTTAATTGTTGATGACAAGCATTCACATATCCAAGAGATGTATCGTCTTTAATAACGTTGTCCCAACTCAAGGGTACTCCTCTTTTGGTATCTAGTGCCGATGAAAAAGTCATATTGGCCACCATCCACGGAGCATACGAAAGATTGCTACATGCAGCAGCTACTTCTTCACTTACATTTCCTTTCATGCTCTTATGCACAAAAAGAGGAAGGCAGTCGATACATCGTTGAGCCATGTACTTAACCGAATTACCCGTACTCGAATCGAAGACTGAAACTTCTATTCCTCTTTTGCCGGAAGCTATTGCAAATACTGTGGAGTTTGCTCGAACACGTTCATTACCGAACGTTCCAATAAGTTTTTGAACCAAAAAAAGATTGCCCTCCGGCCACGTCAAAACATCATCAAATCCCGCATTAGCAGATTCCGATTTACGCGATGCAAAATAATGAATTCCTGCCCAGGCAGAGGTTTCATCGGATCGAGTCCCGTAGTCGTCGCGACAGCAATAGTTGATATACCAACGAATTGTTTCACTCTCGAATCCCTCTTTTTTCAACCACTCACTAATGGTTATTTTATCCAAACCTCTCAGTTCTTCTTCGCCGGAACTAAAGTCCAATGGTATATCAAAAGCATACAAACCATCGCTTCCACGCATGTGTCTGTATTGTTCCATTTTCTCGACGAATCGGTTCACTTCTTCATAATCCGTTTCACTCAAAGTAGAATGAGGCAAAATACCCTCTTGCCACAATCCATCCATGTACAATCGTTCATCCGGATCTGCGCACAGAAATTCCTCGCGATAGATTGCTTTTCCATGCTCGTCAAAACCCGTGATTACATCGCTCTGTACCAGAAATTCGATGAGATCTTTGTTTTGTGGATTTGCTAAAGGAAGATAATGAGCACCGTATGGGTAGGAACTTACTTGATTTTTACCACCTCTTGAATTACCTCCCGCCTCTGAGTTCATTTCAATCAAAATGAAATCAATCGAATGCTCTGACAATTTTCTTGCAGCACTAAGGCCCGCTATTCCTCCTCCTAAAATTATTGCAGGAATAATTATTTCTTCGGTGGGTTCAGGAAATTCACGATCCCTTAGTTCATGTCCCCGAGGAGAATCATCGATCATTTGAATCTTAACCTGATTTCGCTGCAAACAGGAATTGAATAAAGAAGGCAAGAATACGCTGCCGCCACCAAGCCATAGTAGCTTTTGCACAAAAGCCCTTCTGCCGGAAAGCCTATTCATAGTGACTCCACTCCTCTTCAAAATACTGAACTAGAACCTGGTTATTCAAGCGATTCACATCGGTCTCCAATTCCGACATATCCTGCGGGAACAGCATCATTTGTTGCCATGTAGATGTATCAATAAATCGAAATGACTCCATCTTATCAATAAACGACAAGGATTGAGGATCATGACTCAATAATATAAATCCCCATTCACCAAAGGAGGGAACGTAGGCGTGATAGGGTAACGTTGCGAAACCTGCAGCTCTACATGTATTCTCTACACACCAGTATGATTTGCGTGCAAATAAGGGTGATGTACTTTGAACCGAACATGTTCCTCCAGCGCTGAGGTGATCTTTCAGCTCTTCATAAAAGGACATACTATACAATTTACCTAGAGAATAATTCGAAGGATCAGGGAAATCGACAATGATTACATCAAAAATTTCTTGATTTTCTTTAAGCCAGATAAAGGCATCGGTATTGATAATCTTAACTTTTGAATTCAGCAAAGAGCCGGAGTTCAATGCAGAAAGAGTCTCATTTCGAGTGAAGAGTTCAGTCATTTCGGGGTCCAACTCAACTATAAAAATCTCCTCGAGTTCAGGGTATTTAATCAACTCTCGAATTGCCATTCCATCACCACCTCCGAGAACCAATGCCCTACGTGGTTTTACAGCAGACTGAACAGCGGGATGAACAAGGGCTTCATGATACCGGTATTCATCCTTTGAAGAAAATTGAAGATTGCCATTAAGATAAAGTCTAAAATCATCCTCATTTTCGGTGAGAATAATTCGCTGATAGGGCGTCGATTTTGCAAAAACAATGTGATGTGCGTAGGCATCACCTTCGGCATATTTAGTGATGCGATCGGAGAACACAAATCCCGCCAGCAATATGAATAATACAATCCATGCATTAAACCGTAAAAGTCCAATCCCACGTTCACCGGTTTTGACTGAATAGCTCACCCAAAGAGCAATAATGGTATTGATAATTCCAAAGAAAAATGCAGTTTTAATCAGGCCTAGTTTAGGAACAAAAAGAAGTGGGAAAATAATACTCGCAAGAAGAGCTCCTACATAGTCGAATGAGAACACACGTGAAACCAAATCTCTGAATTCGTACTGATCCCGCAAAATGGCCATCAGTAAGGGAATCTCAAGACCTACCATCACACCGGTAAGGCTCACAAAAGAAAACAGTACAATTCGAAAGGACTCTACATGATTGAACAACAAAAACAACACTGCGGCACTACAACCGCCGATAAGTCCGACTAATATTTCGATTCGAATAAACCAACTAAGCAAATGACTTGTGAAGTACCGTGATAGGAAGGATCCTATCCCCATTGAAAACAAATAAACCCCAATGATTAAGCTGAATTGAGTAACACTATCGCCGAGCAAATAGCTGGCCAATGCACCTGCAACCAACTCGTAAATCAGTCCGCACGTAGCGACCACGAACACAGAGACCAGCAGCAGTAATGAAAATCGTCCCTGCTTTGGTTGAGTGACATTATCCATGAAGTGCCGCCGAAATAATAATGGCAATGGCAATCATAAATGCCCCGGCCATTAATGCCAATGCGGTATTTTTATTATGTACGATTTCTTTCCAAAGATTTTCGGGAGTAATTTTTTCTACTACCCAAAAGGTGACAATCAGAATGGCTATTCCAATGCCCGAATAAACAATCGATGCCAACAGAGGTTTGGAATCCAGGATAGTTGCTATCATAGTTATTTATGTTGTGAACCGTAAGATTTTTCTTCCATCGGTTCGGGTTTGTTTTTATCAAAAATGCTCATTACACGGTATCCTCGCTGTTCAACTAAAAAAAATAGAGCTATGCCAATAAGGAAGATTATAGTTAACCTTGGGCGCGACTTTAGATGTGTAAGTATGTTTGCTTTCATGGTATTATTCTCCAAAATCAGATTTTGCCCAACGACGGTGTTCAAAATTTTGCTTAAGAACAAAATTGATTGCGATTACCAAAAGTCCGAGTATCAGAAATAAAACGAAATTTGATTTGATCGGAGGATCCAAAATAAAATCTATGCTTACAATTTGTTGATACTTATCCGCTCCCTGAACTCCTTTGGCTAATACATGGTAATTACCTGCATCTAGCGAGGATATGATCATTTGAGGTTTCTGCGATCCTTCGTGCCATGCTCCATCTTCATCCGATCCTGTATAGTATTCGATATCCTGCCATGTTGAAATTTCCTTTCCGCTAGTCTCGTTTACTATTATTAATTCAACTGTTACCCAAGAATTCAAAACTGAACTCGAAAAGTTTATACCCAAAGCTGTTCCATTGGACGGAACATTAAAGGTTGCCGACTTAGCATATTCAGGCGAAGGAACACTTCTCTGCGCGATTAGTGAATCGATTAATAATCCTCCCAAAATTGAATCTTGTTCGCTTAACACTTTAGTAGCTTGAGCTTTTGCAATCATTTCTCCAACCGGTTGTGATTGCTTCCAGAAGTAGCTAGCACCTATCAACAAGGCGACTAGAAATAGAACAAAATTTGAAATATACGCAGAGGAAGAACCTGCATATTTATTGGGCTGTGCCGCTCCCACACCGGAAGATCGGGGTATAGCGATCGGTTCATTTGCTGATCTTACGACATCGTCACCATCAATATATCGTCCGTGCCACCATTGAATACTACTATCATATCGTTCGCGACTGAGCACGTTTGGAGGACATATATACTCAGTGTAGGTCCCTGTTTTAAATGTTCCGGAAGGCAATTCTCCACAAACGAATAGGGTTTCCACCTGATCATCCGAAAATTTCTGATAGTCCCTATTCTCATAGGTCATATGATACCCCGGAACAGCATTGATCTTGTCAATTTTCTCCATGAGGTGAAAATACCCTTGATTCATGCTCAATGAACGCAAAGGATGATCGGGATGATAAAGAAGGAATTCGTCCCATAAGTAGGGAGAGCCAACTACTTTTTTTCTCGAATGCGACAATACCGTGAATGGAATTCCATCGAAAGTAAATTCCATTCTCGGTTTAATAATTATATCGAAGGGTGTTTCAAACTCCTGTACAAGGGATAATTCTCTAACATGTAATTTAGATAATGCTCCGCAGTTCGCGCATCCATAAAACTTAGATTTATTGGGTAGCATGATCTCCGCCGTGTTTTTGCACTTCGGACAAAAAAATCCTTTGAGAAGTTCTTTGCTCATACTAAAATCCTACTCTACCTGTTATGGGTTTATCCACTATGATGGGCGTTTTAATATTTTCTTGCCTAAAATACACAAGTGAAGTTGAACTCCGAATCCAAACAATAGAAAATGGCTGATCGTTACAAGCTAGAAATATTAAAAATGGCCTTTCATTAGACGTGAGAGGTAAACCTGTTTCTCCTTTTACGATCAACTGCTCTATTCTATCTATTTGCCAGACCAAAAAATTTAGACCTGCATATTCCAATTTACTATCGGCTTCTATCGATGCAAAATCAGCGGGACTCCATTTACTTTCTTCATCATATATCCATGATAATTGTCCCCAGGCATCCATTAGATATTTGCTATTACCCTTTTCGTCGCAGAGAGTCCACCACTGCATATTTTCATTCTCACATATCATTTGATTGCAGCCAATAATTTCCCATTTGACCTCATCCACAAGCAATTTAGTACCAATTTTCCAGGATGAACCAATATCCACAAGTTCCGGCATTTCAAACTTTTCGGTCATACCTAAGTGGTCCCAAATCTTCTGACAGGATAAACAAACAAAGTGTCGCCGACCGGAGACGCGGATTTTCATTTTAGCCCCACAAGTGCAGTTTTCCGGTAGATAACTCATCTTCGGATTTCGGTTTGTTGCAATTTTTTTGACTTAAAAAAATCAGCGAGTTCCTGAAAAATTGCTCTACACTTATGATCGTTGTTTTTCATATAGTTCGACAGAAAAACATCGTAAGTAACTTTTCCGTATTCCGGCCAAGTATGCACCGAAATATGAGATTCGGTGAGGCATATCGTAGCGGTATATCCGGCCTCCGGAAAAGTGTGATAGACCTCGCCTACTTTTACCAAGCCGTTCAAATCGAGGAGCGAATTTATCAACTCACGCAATAGCGAAACATCTGATAACTCAAGAGTGGCATCGGTTTCGATATCACCTATTATGTGCAGACCGGGGGTATAGGAATTCATAACTGACCAAATATATATAAAACGATTCTTCAAGTAAAAAATCGCCAGACAATCGCAACGTAAATTCACCCCATGAAAACAATTCTAATTACCGGCGCTACCGGAGGTATCGGTCTGAGCACAGCTCTTTTACTCAATACCAAGGGATATCGCGTAATCGTTTCCGCTCGAAATACCGAGAAAGCAGCAATCCTTAAAGAACAAATACCCTCATCTATTGAAATCGTAACAATGGATGTTCGAAATTACGAGGAAGTGAAAGCGGCCATTGGAGGAATTATTGATCGTCATGGCGTATTGGACGTCGTAGTAAACAATGCCGGCCTCGGTTTTTTTGACCCTATTGCCGAGGGTTCTATAAACCATTGGCACGAAATGGTAGATGTAAACGTGAAGGGGCTTCTCAATTGCGTTCATGTATCATTACCACACTTAATAAACTCACGTGGTTTGGTGGTAAATCTAGGATCGGTGGCCTCTCGAAATGTCTTTGCTAATTCAGGAGTTTATGCCTCTACCAAACATGCCGTTTTGGCAATTAGTGAAAGTTTACGACTCGAATTAGCAGGGAAAATCCGCGTTTCAACCATCATGCCGGGAGCAGTGAACACACCCTTTATAAGTCGCACCGACAACGAAGCGCTTTTGAAAGACTACGTTCCATATTTCGCCTCCGGACTCGATCCCAATTCTATCGCCGAAGCTATACTCTACTGTATTGCCGCTCCCGAAGACGCTGTCATCAGCGAAATCATGATTCGTCCGGATAGGAAGGTGAAATGAACGGTGATGGGTTATAAGTTATGAATTATGAGTTATGAATTATGAATGTGTTGGCGTTGTGATTGAAGTTTTGTCTTCGAGTTAGGCTGCATGTCTTGCCTAGTATTTAATTGAAAACGTTACTTTTTACATGGGCTTAAGCCCTTCTTATATGAAGTTAATCTGTGAGGATTCGGTCGTTCTATCGAGCCCGGTGGCTTAAGCCTCGGGTGAGAAATCCCTCGATGCGCGCTCTTTGAGCGCTTACCGCCAATGACAAGGTGTAGATTTGGATTGAAGAGTGCCTTCTAGATTTTCCCAATGTAGAGACCATTTATCTTCGAGGGCCTCACCCCTAACCCCTCTCCAGAGGAGAGGGGAACCGATCCCGCAAACTGAAAAGTTCACGTTTTTTAAAACCGCGACTATTTGAAAACGGATGATTTCACCCAACGTAAAGGTCCCCCTCTCAATAACAGAGTGAGAGCGAAGAGTGAGAGTGTTCGTATCGTTTTGAGAAACGGATCTACCTGTTTCTGTTTCTCAAAACTCCGAACTGCATTGGGGTGAGGCTTTCCAACGGTTTTGTCTGCATTCACGGTGGGGTTTTATACCTGGGACTCATGATTACGCGCCGTTGCATGAAGAAGGGCTTGAACAAAGCAGGACAACGTCATCCTAACATGAGTCGAATAGTTTATTTCGAAATCGTAAATGAGAGCTATTTCGGGAAAAATCTCCGATATTTGTACAAACCTGTGCCAACCAATCGAATCCTGACTTCTTATGCGTAAACCGCACTTTTTTCTTTTTGCCATAGTTATATCTGCCGTGATTCTAATGGCATTTCGGTATGATTCTGATCCTGCTTTAAAAAAGGGTCCCGGGAGTTTTAATCACCGAGTTTTAATGATCGATACCCTTTTCGAAGGTTCCAATTCCTACTTCACATCATCCGGTGTTTGCGACAATTGTCATGGCTTCGATCCAAATGGAATTGCCAGCGTAGATATGGAAGGCAGCGATGTGAACGTGGTCGATGATTGGCGAAGCAGCATGATGGCAAATTCGGCTCGCGATCCGTTTTGGAGAGCAAAAGTGAGTCACGAAGTTTTTATAAATCCTGCTCATCAACAAGAAATCGAATCTACTTGCACGCGATGCCACGCCCCTCTTGGCAATTATGCCGCTACTATAAATGGAGCCGATCACTACAGCTTTGCAGAAATGTTGCTCGACTCTGTAGCCCTAGATGGTGTTTCGTGTCTGGCTTGCCATCAGCGTTCTCCCGAAAACCTGAGTGGACACAATGGTTTTATGCAGTTCGCATCGACCAATATTGTTTATGGGCAATATGAAAATCCATTGGTAACTCCTATGTTTTTGGGTAGCGGATACACACCCGAATACGGCGCTCATATAGCCCATGCAGAAATCTGCGGTTCATGTCACAGCCTTATAACGAATACGGTCGACCTAGAAGGAAATCTCACCGGCTCCGATTTTGTTGAACAAGCTACTTGGCACGAATGGCTGAATTCTTCTTATCCTGGAATGGGTACTTCTTGTCAAGATTGTCACATGCCTTCTTTGGGGGAACAAGGAGTAATCTTAGCAAAAGGTTCCGACACTCCTCCCCGAACTCCTTTTTCATTGCATACCCTCGTAGGTGGAAATGCCTTTATGCTCGGTCTTTTACGTGATAATGCAGAAACATTAAGTCTAACGGCTAGTCCCGAACAATTCGAATCAACCCGTCAGGCCACAATCCAAAATCTGCAGCAAAATAGTCTGCAGTTTGCACTTACGGAAACAGATCGCGATGCAGATACACTTCGCCTAGAAGCCCTATTAACCAATATAACAGGACATAAATTACCTAGTGGTTATCCTGCCCGCAGAATGGTTGTCAACGTAGAGATTCGCGATTCATTGAACAATGTTATTTGGAGTTCAGGGACATTCGACAACGACTTTTATGTGCTCGGAGAAAACACTCCATTTGAACCGCATTATCAAACCATCAGAAGTGAAAATGAAGTGCAGATTTATGAAATGGTAATGGGTGATGTTAATGGTAATTTCACAACTGTACTCGAAAGAGCAGATTCTCATTTAAAAGACAATCGCTTGGTACCTCTTGGATTCAGTATGGCAAATGAAGTGTATGATACCACAGAGATTGTTTTAGGCATTCCTGACAACGATTTTAACCAAAATCCAACGGAAGGTAGTGGTACCGACAAACTGAACTACCACATTGCATTAAATGGATATACAGGTGAAATCGAAGTTCGAGGTGCAGTTTATTATCAGAGCATTCCTCCTATTTGGCTCGAAGAGATTTTTTCGGTTGAAACCGATGCAATCAATGAGTTTCAGGCCATGTATGATGCAGCCGATAAAACGCCGGTATTGATGAATTCCACTAGTTTCATCTTGGAAGAATTTGTTTCAGTGAATGATCTCAACTCAAATGGATTTATTAATTGCTTTTCTGACGGTCGTAATGTGGTAATTGAAAGCAACCAATCGATTAAATGGGAGTTGTATTCATTGCAGGGAGCCTTGATTCAGAGAGGAAATGCCGGACGAGGCTATAATCGTTTTACCCCGGAATTGCCATTTGGAACCTACCTACTTGTTTTTGAAACAACTCAAGGAAGCCAAATTCAGAAGATTGTTTTGGGCAACTAAGCCGAAGGAAACCAAGGATTACATAAATAGAATATTGATTTACACATAAATAGTTTTAAGTTTGTTATTGAAACCAACACCTTTCCGTATGAAAAAAATCATTTACTCTGGAATGGCCATGCTCCTTTCAATAGGAACGATGGCCCAAATTACTTTTAGCAATGGAGCCGGTCTTCAAACCATTTCGGGCTTCTCTTATGCAGATTGTGCAGCCGACATGAATGGCGACCATTTAGACGACGTTGTTCGTGTAACGGGTGGCACTATTTACATCGACTACCAACAAGCAGATGGTTCTTTCCTCCCTGCTTCATACAGCATCGCAGGCGACAACGTTCCTTCTTGGAGCATCTGTGCTGCCGACATCGATGGCAATGGTTACACTGACCTTTGTTTCGGAGATGGCAATGCTGTTTCTTTTGTTTATGCAAACAACGATGGAACAGGGTATACCGAAGTTGCTCACCCTGAGTATATCTTCTCTCAACGTTCAACTTTCCAGGACATTGACAACGACGGAAATCTAGATGCCTTCGTTTGTCACGACGTCGATCAATCTCATGCCTACCGCAATACAGATGGGGTTTTAGATCTTGATATCAGCCTTTTGCCAACACTTGATGCAGGTGGAAACTATGCCGCCATCTGGGTAGATTACGACAACGATTGGGATTCTGATTTGTATATTACTAAATGCCGTGGAGGTGCTCCGGTGGGAGATCCGCAACGTATTAACCTACTATATCGCAACAATGGTGACGGCACGTTTACAAGTGTAGGACCAGAGGCGAATATGGATGATGGCGATCAAAGTTGGGCTACCGTGTTCGAAGATTTCGACAACGATGGAGACTTTGATTCGTTTACGGTTAATCACCAATGGGCTAATCGTTTTATGCAAAACAACGGTGATGGAACTTTTACGGACATTATCGAAAATACTGGAATTAATGCTCTCGATTTAGGTGCTTGGAACTGCGATGCAGGCGATTTTGATAACAACGGTTTCGTTGACATCTTCTCGGAAATGGGCACTGAAATGTATTGGAACAATGGCGATGGCACTTTCACCGGCGGAAATCTTTCCGTAAACAGCGGTGGTATCGGCGACTTTAATGACGATGGTTTTTTGGACGTAATCGCCGGAAATACTCTTCACTTAAATAACGGTAACAACAACAATTACGTGAAATTTGATCTTCAAGGGATCATGTCGAACAAAGATGGTATTGGTGCCCGTATTGAAATTTATGGATCTTGGGGAGTTCAAATTCGCGAGGTTAGAGCCGGAGAAAGTTTTGACCCTGCTTCTTCTCTCATAGCTCACTTTGGTTTAGGTACGGCTGATGCAATTGAATATGCAGTCATCAAATGGCCTAGCGGTATGCTTTCAACACTCGACGCACCTGCAATTAACACGACTCATCTTGTTCCTGAAGTGGGATGTATGTTGCCTGAAAGCACTATCAATGTAGATGGTCTAACTACCATTTGTCCTGGCGACGAAGTTACTTTAACTGCACAAACCGGATATGCTTATACATGGAGCAATGGTGAAGAAAGCCAAAGCATTACTGTAGCTGAAGCAGGTAGCTACAGTGTTATTATTTGGGATGAAGACGATTGCGCTTCTCTTTCAAATCTTGTAGTAATTTCAGAGGTACAAGAAGTAACTCCAACCATTTCACTCACCGGAGAAAGTGTATTCTGCTACGGTTCTTCTGTGGTTCTTACGTGCGAGCAAGGAACCGGAACTTGGAGCAATGGTCAAACGAGTGCTAGTCTCGTTGTAACCGAAGGCGGTGAATATTCTATCTCAGTTGCCGGACAGTGTTCAGGTATTGAACTAACAAGTGAATCTATCACATTGGTGACTATGGATGCCGAAGAACCTGTTTCCGAAGATGTCATTCTCTCAGAACCGGGCACTACAACACTGAACGCAACAGGCAACAATCTATCATGGTACGCTACCGAAACGAGTACCGAAGTTTTAGGAACCGGAAACAGTTTTGAAACAGATGTTGTTACGACATCTCTATCCTATTGGGTTGAAGCTACCGAAATTTTTGGTGGTGAAGTTCAAACAGGTGGTAAGCCTGATAATGCCGGAACAGGTGGATTGCCTTCAAGTGGCGGACGTCTATTCTTTAACATTACTGAGCCTTGCACGCTCGCCGAAGTAACCGCTTATATCCCTGTAGAAGGTGTTGCGGGAATGCGCACTGTGCAGCTTTATGATGGCAACGGAACTCTTTTAGATGAGGTAACCGTTAACTGTGAAATCGGTGAAAACCTTTTGAGTTTAGGTTTTGATCTTTCTGTTGGGGACTACCAAATCGGTTGTGCCGAAAACAACCTTTTCAGAAATAGCAGTGGTGTTACTTTCCCTTATTCTATTGGAACTATGGGAACGATCAACACTACTACCAATGGTGCTTCTTACTACTATTATTTCTACAACTGGCAAGTGCAAAAACCTTCGTTTGAATGTACTAGTGATCGCATCGAAGTAATGGCTACTGTTGTTGGAATCGAAGAACTTGCTTCTGTATACGGAATCGGATTATTCCCGAACCCAACCTCAGAAACATTAAATATTACGATTGGAAGTAAGTTTATTCCTACTAATGTGGAAGTAACAAACGCCGATGGTCGTGTAGTTCTAAAAACAAATCTCAATGCCGTAGCAGGACAGAATTCAGCTATTGATGTGAACAAACTTGCAGCCGGTCTTTACCACGTGGTATTGACTGATGGCAAAACATTCGTATCGACAGATTTTATCAAGAACTAATTTATCTAAGCATATTTAAAGCCCTTCCGTTAAATCGGAAGGGCTTTTTTTTTGATCTTATCTGAAACTTTCCTCGTCTAGACTGATATTTGCCTTGAATAATCTTTTTTGTAAAACATGAAAATAGGAATCGTCGGCTCAGGCGCCATGGGGAGCGGTATCGCGCAAGTGGCTGCTCAGGCCGGACATGAAGTTATACTGTCTGATCAGTCGGATGCGGTTTTACTCAAATCAGAAACGCAGCTTAAAGAAACCCTCGATAAACTAGTTCAAAAGGGCAAAGTGGATTCCGCAGCCGCTAAGTCCATTTTGTCTCGCATTAAAAGAACTACCAACAATTCAGATTTCGCTGATTGTGGTTTGGTGATTGAAGCTATTGTTGAAAATGTTGACATTAAAAAATCCCTGTTTTCCAGTTTAGATTCTATAGTTACCGAAGAATGTGTATTGGCAAGCAACACCTCTTCCCTATCGATTACGGCCATAGCATCGGCTAGCAAAAATCCGGCTCGGGTGATGGGAATACATTTCTTCAATCCCGCTCCTTTGATGCCATTGGTGGAGATTATTCCGGCCATGCAAAGCGATCTTGCTCATGTGAAAAAGATGCAGGATCTTATCACTTCGTGGGGTAAATCCGTTGTGCTTGCAAAAGATACTCCCGGATTTATAGTGAACAGAGTGGCACGTCCATTTTATGGCGAAGCACTCAGAATATACGAAGAAGGAATGGCGTCTTTTGCCACTATAGACACTGCCATGAAAGAACTTGGTGGGTTTCGAATGGGCCCTTTTGAATTAATGGACCTTATCGGGAATGACGTAAATTATGCAGTTACCGAAAGTGTTTTCCGTGCTATGTACTATGATCAGCGATATAAACCAAGTATAACACAGCTCAAAATGACAGAAGCGGGTTGGCTTGGAAGAAAGTCCGGTCGTGGATATTATTCCTATTCCGATCCTAAGGATTCTTCAGAAGATCGAAATCCCGATCTCGAAAATAGTATCTTCGAACGAATACTTGTGATGCTTATCAACGAAGCCTATGATGCCGAATACATGGGCATTGCCAGTGGTTCTGATATAGATCTTGCCATGACGAAAGGTGTGAATTACCCGAAAGGTCTTATTGAATGGGGCAAGGAGTTTGGCCTGCAAAAAGTTGAATCGATCTTAGATTCTTTAAACAAAAAGTACGGAGAAGACCGCTATCGATGCAGTCCGGGTATCAGAAATACGGTGAAGTTATGAGTGAATTTCAGGATGAAATAAAACGTTGTATAGATGTATTGCGCGAAGGTGGATTAATTCTCTACCCAACGGATACCATTTGGGGAATTGGCTGCGATGCCACCAATCCGGATGCTGTGAAGCGAGTATATGAACTTAAAAAACGGGACGATAGCAAAGCCCTGATAGTATTGTTGGATGATGCGGGAAAACTAAACCGTTATGTAAGGGAAGTTCCGGAAGTAGCGTGGGATCTTATCGATAATTCTGATCGCCCGATCACCATTATCTATTCCGGAGTGTTAAACCTTGCCAAAAACCTGATGGCATCTGACGGCACCGCAGCTATACGGATCACCTCCGATGAGTTTTGTAAACAACTCATTTATAAGTTCGGAAAACCCCTGGTTTCCACGAGTGCAAATATCAGCGGAGAGCCCTTTGGTGGCCGATTTCAGGATGTTAGTTCGGACATTTTGAATGGCGTTGATCATACCGTTGATTTACACAAAAATCGTCCGGTTGGCCCCCCCTCCTCCATTATCAAGCTTGATCCAAGCGGAAAGTTTGAAATTATTCGCCGTTAAACCAAGCCGTACATTTGCAATCCTAGACCTAATGATCATGCCAGGCAAGTTTCGAGCTATCGTTTTTTTATTGTTTACACTTTCGGTTCTTCTAGGCCACGCACAAGGTGGTCCGGGGAAAGATCGTCGCGGTGGTGGCGGAAACGGACGTTTCTACGGAAAAGTTCTGGATGGCAAATCGAAAGATCCGATTGAATATGCCGTCTTGCGGATGTATCACACGAAAAAGGACAGCTTGGGTAATGCCTCAGAGAAAATTGTCGGCGGAGGTATCACCGAAAAAAATGGCGACTTCAGTATCGATAATGTCCCATTAAACGGAAAATTAAAACTCTTCATTACCGCCATTGGATTTGACTCCCTCAATGTTGCCGTAGAATTTTCTCCTTCTCCCGGAATATTTTTAAAAGACTTAGGAAACATACTTTTGAATCCGGCAACAACCCAACTACAAACCGTTGAAATAGTTGAAGAGATTGAATCCATGCGCCTCGATATCGATAAACGAGTTTACAATGTGGATAAGAACCCTGTAAATGCAGGTGGTACGGCTGAAGATGTATTGAGAACGGTTCCTTCCGTACAAGTAGATATGGATGGAAATGTGGCTCTGCGCGGCAGCTCTCCTACCATTTTTGTTGATGGGCGACCCACTACCCTCACTATAGATCAAATTCCGGCAGACGCCATTCAAAGTATCGAAGTAGTTACCAATCCTAGCGCTAAATATGATGCCAGCGGAGGAATGAGCGGGATCATCAATATTGTGATGAAAAAAAATCGCTCTATGGGTTACAACGGTAGTTTAAGAGCCGGAGTAGATAGTCGTGGAAGATTCAACACCGGGCTTGATCTCAACGCACAAGAAGGTAAATTCAATGTTTTTGTAAGTGGAAACTATAACCAACGTCGACGCAGAGGAGATGGCTTGACCACCCGATTGTACACGGCTTCGGATCCTGATGTATACTTTGAGCAATCAAGCACAAACGACAACTTTGGTTATTTTATGTCAGGGCGAGGAGGATTCGACTGGCTTATGGACAACAGGAATACTCTTACACTTAGTCAAAATATTCATCAAGGTAATTTTGAACCGGAGGATTATCTGGAAACCTATACAGACACGCTGGCTACATTCGACACCGACAATATTTTCACTTCCCGAGAAAGTAGAACCAGCAGGCTTTTTCGCAATTATGGAACCGCTTTGCTTTACAAACACCTTTTTGCTAAAGAAGGTCGGGAGTTCACCGCTGATCTTAATTACAGTGCCGTAAAAAGTGAATTCACGGGAGACTATGATAGCAAATTTAATGATGTACTCCAGCAGCAACGTCAGACCGGCAATGGCGAGCAGACATTTATAACCTTTCAGGCTGATTTCAAATCTCCTCTCAAATCAGGTGCTAAAGTTGAGGCCGGAATGCGAGGAGCGGTGAGAGATTACCTCAGCAAATACGAGAACTTTGTGTATGATCCGGACTTCGGGACCTTTGTAGAAATTCCATTGTTGCAAGTAAACTATGCTTACACCGATGAAGTATATGCGGCGTATGGTCAATTTTCTAAGAGTTATACAAAGTGGGGATGGCAAGTGGGCATGCGCGCCGAAAGCTCTGATTACAAAGGAGAATTACTCGATACAGATTCTACTTTCGCCGTGAGTTTCCCATTAAGTCTTTTCCCTTCCGCTTTTACTACATATAAAATAACGGACAAACAGAACATCCAATTCAACTACAGTCGCCGAATTAATCGTCCCTCTTTTTTTAGGTTGATTCCCTTTGTCGACTACAGCGATTCGCTAAATATTTCTACCGGAAATCCCGGTCTTAAACCTGAGTTCACTAATAGCTTTGAAGTGAGCTATCAGAATGTGTTTTCTAAAAAGCACAACCTCCTTACAACCCTCTACTACAAGCAATCTACAGATTTGATGACCCGTTATCAGGTTATTGAATACAGTCCTGTTTTGGAAAAAGACGTCTTGATAAGCACATGGGTCAACGCATCATCCAGCATGGCTTATGGATTAGAGTTTATACTAAAAAATACGTGGACCAAATGGCTTGAAACCGTTTCAAATCTGAATTTCTACAACTCCTCTATTGATGGAAGTAATATTGCAGCCGATCTTTCCAATGAACGTTACTCCTGGTTTGGAAAACTCAATATGAATTTCAAGTTTGGGAAGGGTGTGAGTCTACAGTTGATTGGAGAATACAATTCCCGCAGAGCACTCGAAATCGGTGGAGGCGAAGGTCGTGGAGGCGGAGGCGGCGGTGGTGGAATGAGCGCAATGTTCGGCGGATCTGTGAATACCATCCAAGGATACACAGAAAGCAATTACGGCGTGGATGGTGCATTGAAGTATGAATTTAACAAGGACCGCATGAGTCTTTCTCTCGGGGTATCCGATATTTTCAAAACAAGAAGAAATATCACTTACCAGGAATCCGAGTTTTTTACTCAGCGCGCTGAATCACGTCGCGACTGGCAAGTTTTTCGACTTAATTTCTCTTGGAAATTCGGAAAGGCTGATGCTACACTCTTCAAACGAAAAAACTCCGGTAGCGGCGGTGGCGAAGGCATGGATATGATGTAAATTGTCTCCATAACCCTCACGTAATTATCACTTAATGTGGCCTTTATCCTATCTCACGTCGGGAAAGGTCTTAAATGTCGTACTTTTGCACCCGTTTTTAAAGAACCCCAAATGCAGAAAATCAGGAATATTGCTATTATTGCTCACGTTGACCACGGAAAAACCACGCTCGTGGATAAAATGCTCCATACCGCTAATCTTTTTCGTGAAAACGAGGTGCAAGGCGATCTGATCTTGGACAACAACGACTTGGAAAGAGAACGTGGAATCACCATTCTCGCCAAAAACGTAAGTATTACTTATAAAGGTTATAAAATCAACATTATCGACACTCCCGGTCACAGTGACTTCGGTGGAGAGGTTGAAAGGGTTTTAAATATGGCCGATGGATGTCTGCTTCTGGTGGATGCTTTCGAAGGCCCAATGCCACAAACGCGATTTGTACTCCAAAAGGCCATTCAACTAGGTTTGAAGCCAATTGTAGTTATCAATAAAGTTGATAAAGAAAATTGTACTCCCGACGAAGTACATGAAGCTGTTTTCGATCTCATGTATTCACTCGGAGCTACCGAAGACCAGCTCGACTTCCCAACAGCGTATGGTGCTGCGAAGCACGGTTGGATGAGCACCGATTGGAAATTAAAAACTGAAACTATTGAGCCACTTTTGGACATGGTTATCGAGCATATTCCTGCACCAATTAGCCTAGAAGGTATCCCGCAAATGTTGGTTACTTCTCTCGATTACTCTCCGTACACCGGACGTATGGCCATCGGAAAACTTCACCGTGGCGAACTAAAAGCAGGTATGCCAATTTCACTTACAAAACGTGATGGCACTGTAAACAAAGGACGTATCAAAGAATTGTACGTTTTTGAAGGTCTTGGCAAAAGAAAAGTTGAAAGCGTTGTGAGCGGAGATATATGCGCAATCAACGGAATGGAAGACTTTGATATCGGGGATACTTTCTCCGATTATGAAAATCCTGAAGCTCTTCCAACTATTGCTGTAGATGAACCAACCATGAGCATGTTGTTTACCATCAACGATTCCCCGTTTTTTGGTAAAGAAGGTAAATTTGTGACAAGCCGTCACATTAAAGAAAGGCTCGAAAAAGAACTTGAAAAGAACCTGGCTCTCAGAGTGCAGGAAACAGATAAAGCAGACCGTTTCATCGTCTTCGGTAGAGGTGTACTCCACTTATCGGTTTTGATTGAAACTATGCGTCGTGAGGGTTACGAATTACAAATTGGTCAGCCACGTGTAATCGTAAAAACCATCAATGACAAAAGACACGAACCGATCGAAGAATTGACGATCGATCTTCCAACCGAAATGACCGGGACTGCGATTGAAGCTGTAACTCGTCGTAAAGGTGAAATGAAAAACCTTGAACCAAAAGGTGATCGTACGACCCTCGAATTCGAAGTGCCATCCCGTGGTATTATCGGTTTGAGAAGTTACTTGCTTACTGCAACTCAAGGTGAAGCCATCATGTCGCACCGTTTCAAAGAATATGGTGAATGGTGTGGCGATATTCCCGGACGTACCAATGGATCTATGATCTGCATGGAAACCGGAAATGCTGTTGCATATAGTATCAGTAACCTTCAAGATCGTGGACGTTTCTTCGTAAACGCCATGGAAGAAGTGTACGAAGGACAGGTAATTGGCGAACATACCCGCGACAATGATCTCGTGGTAAACGTCACCAAAACCAAGCAGCTTACGAATATGCGTGCCTCCGGTACCGACGAAAAAACTCGTATGGCCCCTCCTATCAAGTTTACGCTTGAAGAAGCCCTCGAATACATCGGTCCTGACGAATACGCCGAAGTAACTCCTAAGTCGCTTCGTCTGCGCAAAATTTACCTGAAAGAAACAGACCGCAAACGTTTCTCGAAAGAATTGACCTCGACTTACTAAGAGTTCTGTTCATTTTTAGGTATTGCACATTATTTATCTTGGTCGCTTCATCGCGGGTATATCTTGCGTGATTGATTTTATTTAAATTCATGGCGCCGTGAAGATTCTCAAGTACTCTCTTATTACCCTGTTCGGAATATTGCTGATCGGAGGGATTAGCTGCTATTTCTGGCTCAATAGTTCGAAACCCACTTACGAAGGCACATTCCCAATACCCGGATTGAAAGATTCTGTGGATGTGCGTTTCGATAATTTTGGGGTTCCCCATATTGAAGCTCAAAACATGCATGACCTGTATATGGCCTTTGGGTACGTGCACGCTCAAGATCGCCTCTTTCAAATGGAGTTGCTCCGACGCGCAGGTAGTGGTCGGCTTTCTGAAGTATTGGGCAAAAAATTACTCAAGGCTGATGTCTTGCTGAGAACGATTGGACTCAGTGCTTATGCAGACTCAAGTGCCGCTTGGATGGAGCAACACAAAGATTCGCCGATGTATGCAGAGATGTTGGCTTATCTGGAAGGTGTAAATGCGTTTCTCCACAACGGTCCCACCCCACCCGAGTTCAGTATAATCGGCATTGAAAAAGTGGATTTTACTATTCGCGACATGTTCTGCATTACCGGAGCAATGGCCTTTAGTTTTTCTCAAGCCCAAAAAACAGATCCGATTATGGATCTTATTCATAAAAAATATGGCAACGAATACTTGGCCGATATCGGTTTATGGCACGATAGCACCGAGACTTTTATTCGAGATTTTAGACCTTCCATAGACAGCCTTAAACCGAATGTTCCAAAACCAACCGGTATTGCACAAGATTACTCAAGCCTCTCAAATTTATTTGCGGAAATTGAAGCCGCTATACCATACGCACCCTTGGAAGGCAGCAATTCTTGGGTGATCTCTCCGAAAAAAACTACCTCCGGAAATGTCCTATTTTGCAACGATACCCACATCGGATATTTGCTTCCTCAAACGTGGTACGAAGCGCATCTGAAGTGCAATTCATTTGAAATGTACGGGCATTACATGGCAGGTATTCCCTTTGCCTTGGTTGGTAGAAATGAAAAATTATCGTGGGGAGTAACGATGTTGTTAAATGACGACATGGACTTCTATCGTGAATTCCCTAATCCCGAAAACCCACACCAATTCAAGTTTGGCGAAGGCTTTGAAGATTGCTCCATTCGCAAAGAGCTCATAAAAATTAAATCGGAAGAGGATACTTTATTAAACGTTTTAGTTACTCGTCACGGACCTATTATTTCCGGAATTTTTGACGGCGTGAAAAAAGAAGATCCACTTTCTATGTTATGGACCTATACGCGTTGCAAGAATAATACGATGTTGGCTTTATATGGAATGAATAACTCCGACAACATGGAAGACTTCAGCGAAAATCTTCCGAACATACATGGCCCGGGTCTTTCGGTTAATTATGGAGACAACAAAGGAAATATCGCATGGTGGGCATGTGCATCGTTATTAGAACGTCCTGACAGCATTAATTCTTGGACGGTTTTAGATGGTACTGATCCTCGAAATGAACCCTTGGGATATTACGATTTTGAGGAAAATCCCCGTTGTATAAATCCGGAATGGGGTTATATCTACAGTGCAAATGACTGGCCCGCTCAAGTTGATGGCAAGTGGTATCCGGGTTACTACAAACCTCAATACAGAGCAGATCGAATTCGAAAACTACTTGGGGCATCCGATGATTTTAATCTCGATAATATCAAAGACGTCATGAACGACGTTACGAATGAAACGGATAAAAAAATAATGCTCGACTGGGGCATTGAATTGGGAAAGTGGAAGGCTTTTGATACATCTACATATGTCCTCACGGTTCCGTTATTTACTACGTGGGATGGTGCCTACGAATTAAATAGTACGTCCCCTACTCTATTCAATAAGATGATATATCATGTAATGAAGGATGCATGTGCGGATGAAATGGGACGAGAAAATTTTGAGGTATTTAGCACGACTCACCAGTTTCAAAGGGCCCTAGAAAAGCTTTGTTCTAATCACCTTTCGCCATGGTGGGACAATGTAAACACACCCGAAATTGAAATCTATGCTGACATCTTAAGGGGGGCTTTCGCAAAGAGTTTTGCCGAGTTAACCGATCAATTGGGAACCAATCCAAAAGTTTGGTATTGGAGTAAAGTATGCAGTCTCGAATTGCGACACCCTCTTGGAGAGGTTGCCTTGTTCAGACCCTTTTTTAATGTCGGGCCGGAACCCGAAAGAGGTGGTAATGAAACGATCCTTCAAAGTGGTTTCAAGCATGATAGTACCGGGTTTTATAAAGTCTATTTTGGGTCTCAAATGAGAATTTTGGTGGACTTTGCTCATCCTGATAGCGCGCTGAACGTCACTCCTTCCGGACAAAGTGGTCATATTATGAGCCCGCATTACAAAGATCAATGGGACTTATACCGAAAAGGGGAATTCCGTGTTCAATGGATGAATAGCGATAAGATCCGCACATTCCGGAGGCTTCAACTTATTCCCGGCTAGACAATATTTTTGAACAAGCTCGTTATCGTCGCATCTTTGCTTCCCATGCTAACAAAACGTTTTAATCTAACATTTACGGGAATCCTTTTAATTGTTTTAACAGGATTCGTTTTAGTCATGCAGTCTTGTCGGAAAGAAGAGTTTAATACCGATCCTTCCGTGAATCTTTCATTCACTCAGGATACCATTCTTTTCGATACGGTTTTTACTACGATCGGTTCAGTAACAAAGTCATTTAAGGTGTACAATAATTACGATGAGAGCATTCTAATTTCATCTATTTCCCTGCCGTCAAACTCACAATACATAGTCAATGTCGATGGTCTAGATGGGCCGGTAGTCAATGATATTGAGATTCTCCCTCATGATAGTATTTATGTTTTTGTTCAAGTGACTGTTGATCCCGGAAATGCTAACCTCCCTTTTCTTTTAGAAGAAGACATCACATTTGTAACGAATAGCGTGGTTCAAAATGTTCACCTCATGGCGTACGGTCAAGATGCCTTTTTTCATGGTGGACTAAATGATCTGAATGTACTGCCATGCGATGATGTTTGGACGAATGAGAAACCCCACGTTATCTATGGAATTGTTGCGGTCGATTCGGCTTGTTGTCTAACCATCCAAGCGGGTACTCAAGTTTATGTTCACGCGAAATCCGGTTTGTATGTTTATAAAGGTTGCTTAAATGTTCAAGGGCAATTTGGAAATGAAGTTGTTTTCCAAGGTGATCGTCTAGAGCCACAATTTGATAATGTCCCCGGTCAATGGGGCATTCAGCTCGATTTTGTTTTAGAAACAGGTTTCGGTCCTGAAATAGCAAGTGTAAGTCGAGGAGGAATTTGGCTGATGGAAAGTACCGGTTCTGTCGTGGACTATGCCATTATCAAAAATGGAGGTATTGGAATACAAGTAGATACCACAGGTGCGGAAAGCGGTTATGCACTTGAGATAAAAAACACCAAAATCGACAACATGAGTGCTATCGGTCTGTGGAGTCAAGGTGGCTCTATTACCGGCTACAACAACTTAATTACAGATTGCGCTCAGAGTTGTGCAGCTTTAACCCTTGGTGGAAAATATAGGATGGATCATTGCACATTCGCCAATTATTGGAACTTGGGTGCCCGCACGGCCCCTGCATTTTACATTAATAATTATTACGAAGATGTTTTTCAAAACCTCCAAGTGCGACCACTTGAGGAAGCCGAATTCAGAAATTGTATCATGTATGGAACCAATGCCTCTTTAACAGATTTCAGCGAATTTGTAGTTGATCTCGAGGATCCCGATAGTCAAAGTTATTTCTTCTACTATTGCTTGTTAGACTCTGACATAGACGTAGATAATGATCCTACTCACTATCAACAAATAAAAAAGCAAGTTCCCTTTTTTGTAAATCCATCTGAGGGAGATTTTCATGTGCCCGCCAATGCAGATACCCGAATGGAGGGAAATGCAGCTAGTGCTCTCCCCGGAACTAGCTTCGATTTAGATAATCTATTTCGAGACAATTTGCTTTATGTGAAAGGCTGCTATCGGAAGAATAACTAAATATCAGAATGTTTTGAATGCTGAATTAAAAGATCACTCAGTTCAATTAGGGATTCAAATCTTATTCTGACAAATGGCTATCTGAAATTCAACATAGAGTGAATAATTCTGCCAGTTTTCTACTCGGATGAACATCTTGATTTTTTTCTCTCACATCGCGACGCAAAATCATATAGTTGGTAATTGCTATTACGAATTTTTGAATCATACGATTTCGATTCAGTGAAATGGAAAGATGTTTTCGTTCAAAATATTATTTTGATATTCCCACAAAGTGACCTTTGCCCATAGTTAGTAAAATCAATTACAAACAGAACCATAAGCACTTATAAATAATAGAAGGTCTGTCGTATTTACAAATCCATCATCATTTAAATCGCCAATAGCACATGTGCCACTGCATCCATAAGATGAAATAAACAGAAGCAGATCTGTTGTGTTTACTACATTGTCATTATTGAAATCTGCCGGACAACTAATCTCTTCTTCTGAAGAAATGGTTCCGTCGCAATTATTGTCATGACCTTCACCGGTTGGAGGCGCACCGGGGTAAACAGTGTTATCACTATCGTCACAATCGTTACTTGTCAATACATATCCATTCGGTTGACTGCAAGAAACTATAAAACTTTGAGGGTCTCCAAATCCATCATTATCTCCATCGTAGAACCAGGTTGATCCCAAATCTTGCTCATATACGGCAGCATAAAAAGTAGCGCAACCTCCAGCGTCATAGAGCTCTACTTCGAGCAGATTGGAGCCATCGTTGAGGAAGGGAGAAAGGTTGATAATTGGGAAATATCCTGCATAAGAATCATAGTAGCTGTAGACCAATTGGCCATTAACAAATACACTCAAATCATCGTCAACGGCGCCATGCATCAGTACATTGACACCAGGCTGCGGTGTGTAATTGAAAGTCTTGGAGATAGTGGTCGCGGGTAATGAATTACCCCAAACCGAATAAGTAACAAACCCATTTACAATATTTTCAAAGGGGCTTCCACAATCGTATGGACTTGGTGAAACTGAATTCGTCCAAGTATGGTCCGACACAAATAGTAAGTTTCCATTAGTTGTGGATACATAACCATCGCAATTATAGTCAATGCAACCATCACCTAAATCGGGAGCACCCGGATAGATGTTCGGATTATTGTCGTCACAATCGCCCTGGCAGCCATGAAAACCATCACCGTCTGCATCAAGTGCTGAAATGCTTCCTATTGTGAAATAATCCCATGTGCTACACTCAACGAGGTTTCCATTGTAATCATAGTAGTTATGGTAAGCATTTATTGAATAATCACCCGCAGGCATCCAAAATTGTTCATATAGTGGACTATAATATGAATTATAATTTAAATAAAGAGCATTGTCGGATAACCTATAAACATATATACTGAAATCACAGTACGCATTGATTTCTTCAATAATCAAAGAACCATTGGAAGAACAAAAGTCATTGCTCGGTGCTGTTGAGATTATAAGCGGACTCACGCATCCGGTATCCTCAATTGTGAATGGTATGAATTCTTCACAAATAGATGATGATACACCAAACCAATCGGAGGTGAAAAAACGAACATAGTATTCACCCGGTAGTAGATTATTGAAGTTAGTCGTCTGGCCACTTGAAATGTTGTATGCCGCATGTACAGTGTTACCCAAAGTTGTTTTAATTTCGATGTGATATCCATCGCAGGTATTAGAAGTAGCGAGCATTTCTATCACACTACCATTACAAGATGCGTTCAAATTAGGGGTAATGTTCACTATAGAACCATCCAATGTACATATTCCGGGTTCTACCACCACTGTATCCGAAACAAAGCATTCGAGCAAATTGCCATCGTAATCATTTAGGCTTCTAGTACTATTTATATAGTAAGTACCGGGATATAGGTTATAAAATGGTATTTCATTGAACCCGTTTTCATCAACTCCATACCAATTGGACCATACATTTCCATAGAGGTAATTATCTATGGCTCTTACATAGCCGATGGACCAATCGCAGTTCAAATCAGTTTCCTCCACGAGTATTGCTCCATCAGCACAGCCGTATGCACTTGCGGTTGTGGTTGTGATTTGCAATGGACTCACACAACCCAAATTTTCAACAGTAAATGGTATGAATTCTTCACAAATAGATGATGATACACCAAACCAATCGGTGGTGAAAAAACGAACATAGTATTCACCCGGTAGTAGATTATTGAAGGTAGTCGTCTGACCACTTGGAATATTGTATGTCGCGTGTACAGCGTTACCCAAAGTTGTTTTAATTTCGATGTGATATCCATCGCAGGTATTCGAAGTTGCCATCATTTCTATCACTCCCCCATTGCACGATGAGTTCAGGTTAGGTGTAATACTCACAATGGAGCCATCGAGTGTACAAGTGCCAGGTTCAACTACAACCGTGTCCCAAA
>JBILMS010000093.1:0-9332 GCA_044375415.1 Flavobacteriales bacterium | reverse complement strand
TGTTGTTTGCTTTTTCCCGAAGACTTCCATGTCTCCAAAATCTCTGCCCAATTATGTTTTGTTTTCATGCGCCAAAAGAAGCACATGGCCATGAATGAAAAAAGATGTACTTTGCCGTGGGGTTACAGACTTTGTACATGAAAAATATGAACCGAGCTCTGTGGTCTATGTCTTACCTCGACGATTACACTGAGAGCGATATGGAGGCAGTAGTAAGCGACATGAAAATTTTGGAAAGTGAATTTGAAAAAATTGATCAGTTCATGGATATTGGGGATATTGTAAGTGCCGAGTATCATTTTGATCAGGTCCTTTTAAACTACTACTTGCCTGAGGATTTAGCTCAAGAGACCGCTTTGTTCGCAGATTGGATGGTCATAAGAAGTACAATTATCACTTCGAATCGATCATGGACTGATGTAACTTCCACAGAACTCAATAATCTTTACAATATGGTGGATCAATACAGAACCTGGACAGGCAGAGCCGCTATGCAAGTACTCAATGAGTTCCATAACGAAATCTTTCAATTACCACCGGCGTTCAGCCAGCAGTGGGATCCTCGTCATATTCAAACCCGTTCTAATTCGATTCCAATTATTAAAGTCTTCCCAAACCCTGCATCAGTTTCTGTTATTTTTGTATTAAACGAGGAATTTAAGTCACCAGACACCATAATTCTGAGGATATCCGATGTTACTGGGAGAATTGTTTCAGAATCTGAATGCATTGATAATACGAATTTGTTCATGGTAGACGTCTTAACATTCACCAACGGAATGTATTTCTACGAAATGACAGTTTCAAATGTCGTTCTTGGTTCCGGCAAATTTACTGTGCAACATTAACTTTATGACTCTTTTTCTTCGGTGGAATATCGTTGTTGCTTTGGTTGCATTTTGCATCCCCGTTTTCTGGTGTCAGAGCACTTTTAATTTCACTTTTACCCATGGAGAGAATATGCTCACCACTCGCGTGTGGGAGGGGAATGATTTTTTTTACACAGCGGGGTGGTATTCTGACACATCGGGGCTCCATAAAAGTTTTGTATCCCGTCACTCTTTGAATGGAAATGAGGAATTGTTTGAAGATTACGATGCCCCGAATGGTTATTGGCACTTCTCATGGGACGTAAGCGATATGCTTAACGATAGTGTATCTGTTCATGGAGCGACATACCATCATGAAGTTTTCGAAATGACTAGTCTTTTTTGGGTCGATGGGAATTGTGATACACTTTTCACTCGCAATTATACTTCACCATATTTGGGCATAAGCCAGGAATCCGATTGGATACGCCCAACATCTATCGATGTGGATTCTCAGCAGAATATTTATGTTTCATGCCAAGTATTTTTACCGGGCGAAACATCGAGCGATTTTCTCATTATGAAACTTAACGCCCAGGGGGATTCCCTCTGGAGTTATTTGGTGAATGAAGAGGGATCAGAGTATTGTTTTGATATTGAAGCTCTGGATGATGGGGTGATAATTGCCGGAGGAAGCTTAAATAATCAATCTTCTCAAACTTTCATACAGTTGGATGGTGCGGGTAGTGAGTTAAGTGATTGGACTTTCAATGTTAACGAAAATTTTGAATCTGTTGGCAACCCCAGGGAAATAGTTTTGGAGCCAGATGGAATTGTTGTTGCATGTGAACATTCTCAAGATGCCACTCAGTACAGATTACCGGCTATAATTAAAACCGATTTCGATGGCAACATCCTTTGGTATCAATATCTCACAGGATCTGAGATGGGAAACGCTCATCAGTATTGTTATCACATCGTGAAATCCATTGACGGCGGCTACCTCGCCGCCGCTTGGCAGTATGAAGAAAACCCATTAGATCCCGAGGTTAATGGTGACTACAATTGGAATGCATGGCTTATCAAAGTAAGTCAGGATGGCGTTTTGGAATGGGAGCGTTTTTATCACTTTGTTGAAAGCACTCAGGACAAACATCGCGTGTACGACCTAAAAGCTACGAGTGATGGGGGTTATATCTTTTGTGGCGATGCAATTGATGAGGATGCAGAAACCAATGGTATAGTAACTCAGAAGGGCTGGCTCGTAAAAGTAGATGCTTGTGGTTGCCTTGTTCCGGGGTGTGATGAAGATTGTGTTGTAGGCATTGATGCAACAGATAGTGATAATAGAAAATATTTTATCTTCGGCCCAAATCCAGCAAGCCAACATCTAAACTTGTATTTTTTCGAAGGCATTCCTGACGCCAACTTATACATTTATGATTTGAATGGAAAACGCTTGGATTCTTTTGTTCCCGGTCAAGGAAAAACTACCTACATGTTGAATGTGGAGGACTTTGCTCCGGGGACTTATGTTCTGTCTTGTGAGGAAAATGGCCGCCTAATCCAATCTGAAAAAGTTATTATCAAGTAATTTTCTTGAATTTGGGGACATCAATAACCCCTTGTCTTTTAGTGCCCACCGAATCGCTACCTTCGCATAAATTCACTTGACATGAACAACGCATTATTACAAAATATAAGTCTTCTTATCGCAAGGGTACTCACAAGCGCATTCATGATTCCACATGGTTGGAGCAAATTGAATCGTGTGCTTGAAGGCAACTTCGATTTTCCGGATCCACTTGGTATAGGTGCGAAAGCATCCCTTATTTGTACCGCCGGAACGGAATTTTTTGCCTCTATCCTACTTTTGATAGGCCTCTTCTCCCGAATCTCCTCGGCCACCCTCCTATTCACCATGTTGGTCGCCGGATTAGTGCACCATTGGCCGGATCCATGGGACGATAAAGAAGGTTCGCTTATGTATGCCGTTGTTTACCTCTTGCTGATGGTATTCGGTGCTGGGAAATTTTCTGCCGACTACCTCATCAAAACCTACCTTCTTAAAAAGTAAATGAATAAAGTTCTCTTCCTTGATCGCGATGGTGTGATCAACCACGATCCCGGAGATTATACCACGTCACTCGAAGAATTTGTGATTTTACCCGATGTGCCAAAAGCTATCAAACTCGCAGCAGATAAGGGATACAAAGTAGTTATTATCACCAATCAAGGTGGTATAGCGAAAGGTTTTTACACCCACGAAGAAGTACATCGAATCCATTCTTACCTCCGAGATGAAGTACCCGAAATTGATGGTGTTTTTTATTCGCCACATCATCCGGATTACGGCAATTCGCTGACTCGCAAACCGGAGTCTTTGCTCATGGAGAGAGCTATTCATCGGTATAAAGCAGATGTTTCAAAAAGTTTAATGATAGGAGATCGAGACCGCGATGTTGAATGTGCTGCCAAAGCCGGTGTTAAAGGAATCCAAATTCCTACAAATGACTCTTTGCTCAAGTACATCGAATCACTAGATTAGCGGCACAATGAATTATGTATTCGCCAGAGGAGAGTATGTGAGCGAAAACCAGTTGGTTCTTACTAGAGACAACCGGGCCTTTCGCTTTGGCGACGGCTTTTTCGAAAGTATCCGTGTTTTTAATGGCAAAGCCGTATTCTTCGAAAATCATTTCGCGCGGATACGAGATTGCCTCCCAATTTTCAGAATCATTCCTCCCGAAAACTTTTCACAACAATTACTTCAAAGTCAGGTCAACGGCCTTATTGAACGAAATGGAATTCGCGAAGGCGGACGAGTACGAATCACTTTTTTCAGAAAGTCACAAGGATTTTATTCTCCCAGAAACAACGACTTAGGATACATCATTGAAGCAGAGGCCACACCTGAAAACAACTTTTTACTCAATCCGGCCGGAAAAACAGTAGATATATATACCGAATTAAGGAAAGATATAAATAGACTTTCTATCTATAAAACCCTAAACGCTCAGCTCTATGTGATGAGCAGCCTTTGGGCTCGAGAAAAAGGATACGATGAAGCTTTAGTTCAAAACAATAAAGGCGCAGTAATCGAATCCACTTCGAGTAATATTTTTATTGTGTCCAACGGTGTTTTATACACTCCCTCTCTCGATGATGGTTGCGTGGCAGGAACAATGCGCATGAATGTGATTAATCTCGCAATCGACAATAAAATCAAGGTTTACGAGTGTACTTTGAATCCGCAAAACCTACTTACGGCCGACGAGCTTTTCCTTACAAATGCAATTCGGGGTGTTGAATGGGTGGTATCGTATCGAACAAAACGCTACTACAATGAAATGTCGAAACGAATGCTAACTCTGCTCAATAATACGGCACACGCAGCCACAAAGTAAGTTGCATTTCTAAGACCGAATACGAGGGTCGATCACTCCATATAAAATATCTACGATCATATTGATGATCACAAAAGTGAAGGAGATAAAAATTACTCCTCCCATTACAACCGGAAGATCCTGCTTTTCAATTGCCGTAAACATTTCTTGTCCCAAGCCTTTCCAACCAAATACAAATTCGACAAACACAGCACCGGCAAGCAACGAAGCAAACCATCCTGAAACGGCTGTAATAACGGGGTTTAAGGCATTTCGCAATGCATGTTTCAAGACAATTCGTATTTCACTCAAGCCTTTTGCCCTCGCTGTTCGGATATAATCTTGACTCATTACATCGAGCATAGAACTGCGTGTGAGCTGCACGATTACAGCAAGAGGTCGAATCATAAGCGTAAGTACAGGCAATATCATATTAGCCGGAGCAAACCTTCGTCCTTGCCATGGATCCACCTCATACAGACTTCCCGTAAGTGGCAAACCTGTGCCGGGAAGATTGATCCCGTAGTGCAATACAGCCAATTTGATTCCAAAAAACGATTCTAATAAAACGCCGATTAACCAAGCCGACATTACCAAAACAAAGGCCTGTGCTGCTGCCTGTCCTCCATTCTTTTTTCGAAGCAACATAAACATCACCGCAGATACAATAGCGATGATTACAAATAAGGGAACGGTAATTTGATCATACCAGAGTACCGCTCCTATCCAACCGATTAGTATGGCCATAAAAAAGGATGGGCCCGACATGCCGAGAGCAGAAATAACAAGAATAAATCGATCATACGAACTATCTCGTTTCACCGCGGCGAACATACCTAATATCAATCCGAAAAAAAGCGCCAAAACCATTGACACCACTGCTAAAACAAATGTCCCGGGAATAACTTCCGAAAGCGTTTCACTCACGCTTTTATCCGAAAAATAAGAGCGCATCAAAAATGGCTTCTTGAAATAAAGTCCTTTCTCCGATCCTAATCCGAACAATCGAAAACCGCTGTACTCGGAAGTATCAAAATATATTCTGCTTTCTGCAGTCCGGCTGTGCACAGAAAACGGCGACAAGTCATTTAAATAAAGGACATATCGCTTGCCAATAGATAAATCCAAATCATATTTTCTTTCGATGTTACGAATCACATCTATGCTCGCATTTTCGCCGGCAATTTCACGAGCCGGATCACCCGGAGCCATATTGAAGAGAAAAAAAACGAAGGTTACCGCTCCCAATAAAACCAGGAAACCATAAGCAGTCTTTTTAATAAAGAAATTAAGCACTATTAAGGCTTAAATCCTTGCGCTTTGGCTGTGTCAAAATCCGGAAGGTCACCTGCACTCCACTTGTTCATTACAGTGGCTTTTTCAAAATACATGATGCCCGGATTATTGCGAATCATCGTTTGCAGAACTTTCATATCGCCTTGCAAGTATGGAAATGCGCACTGATGTTCGTGTCTGAACTCTTCAATTGTTTCCCAGTCGGCACTTGTAATTCCGTAAAAAGGAATGCCCGCTTCTTCGCATTTTTTTGCAAAGGCATTTACTTCGGCAATATGAGCGACATCAACGCCATCGAAAATTCCTTTGCTATCCGCTTTAATGTTCCAGGTTACCATTAAAAACACCTGATCCATGGCTAAAAAATCTTCGGTAATTTCATTTCCATCTGCATCATACAGAACAAAATCTTGAATCTTCGGCGAGTATCCTTCTTTGATTACCACGGTTCTGTTTGATCCCGGAATAATGGCCCATGTTGTATCCTTCCAAATCTGCGAATATTCGTTTTGATCCACCTCTTTTTTCGCTCCGGTTACCTTGTTTTCCATCATGTAATAAGTCATTCGCTCGGTCTCCGGCAAACCAAGTTCTGTTGCCGACTTCATGTTCTCTATCACACTTTGACCAATAGCATAAGGTCTGAAATCTTTGAATGGTTGGTGTTCCAATGTCCAGTATTGAACAAAAGAAGTAAGGGCTAAAACGCCCAATGCAACCAACCAAATTTTCTCTTTGGACAAACGTTTTATCATTACCCCAACAATGAACGCAAAGGCTACAAAACCAACAGGGAAATACCAATTGAGCATGTAAGCGCAGAATCCAGCCGTAAACAAAATCGAGAGAAATCCGATGATGATGTCTTCTTTTGACGTGTTCAACTTTTGGCGATTTACCCAAGCGCCAATGAGGAATGGTATAATTAGAACTAACAAAATCATGTCTTTGGTAAACGACTGCCAAGGGGTGAACTTGATAGCATCGCCGAAACAACCACATTCGGTTACGCAATCCGGACTATCGATGTAGTATTTCCCTACTTCATCGGTAAATATTTTCAATGAGTTTGGTTCGCATGTGGCCGTATAATATGTGAGCCATCCGAAGAAAACGCACAATAAAAAAAGTAATGTTGATGTGAACTTAGGCCATGCACCCAATAGCGCTGCCACCCCCAGGAGCACTTCTCCTACTGCGATAAATATGGAAAATTCCAATGCGTAGGGTTCCAGTGAAGGGAAATCGAGAGCTTTGAAACTGAAGTATTCCAATAGCTTGTATGAAAAACCTACGGCATCATTGACCTTTATAAGTCCGGAGATAATGAATATGGATCCAACAACGATCCGGCAAATCATAATAAAGTATTTCATATCTGTTCTTCTAAATTTTTATATGTGGCAAAAATGACTTCTGTTTTATGCAATGAAATGTGAATTCACTTTTCATTAGAATCTAATTTTATCAGGGCAAAAGCGGCATAGTTGATAATGTCTCTATATCCACTTTCAATTCCTTCGCTCACCAGGGTTTTTCCCTCATTGTCTTCTATCTGTTTTATTCGAAGAAGTTTCATCAAAATTAAATCAGTAAACGAAGAAACTCGCATATCTCGCCATGCTTCCCCGTAATCGTGGTTTTTGGCCATCATCAAATCTTTAGTGATTTTCAATTCCTGATCAAAAAGTCCGGTCGCTTCTTCCACGGGCAACTCCATGCGAGGATCTGCACCGAGGTGAATTTGAACCAAAGCCATGATCGAATAATTGAGAATACCGATGAATTCGTCGCGTTCACCCTCGCCCACCTTGTTTTCTCCGGTTTCCTCAAGCGTACGAATTCGTTGGGCTTTGATGAATATTTGATCCGTCAAACTACTCGTGCGGAGAACCCTCCAGGCACTTCCGTAATCTTTCATTTTTTTGACGAATAACGAGCGGCAAACCGAGGTAGCCTGATCGTATTCCATGCTTGTTTTTTCTGCTGCGGTCACTAACATAATTTGAGGCAAATTTGCAGCCTTCATGAGTAAATCCCACTTAGCCTTTATCAATTGATTCCCACAAGACCGTGAATAACACTAAAACCCTGAATTTCAGAGGCCAACTTTTCTCGCTGGACCGCCCGAAGATCATGGGTATCCTCAATTTGACCGACGACTCCTTTTTTGAAGGCAGTCGTGTTTCTTCAGGGGCATCATTGATAGAAAAAGTAGCTAAGATGATTGAAGAAGGGGTGAGTATCCTTGATCTAGGGGCCCAAAGCACCCGTCCCGGAGCTACGCTTTTATCAGCAGAAATGGAATTGGATCGCTTGTTACCGGCTCTAGAAGAAATTCGGAGACATTTCCCTGAAACTCCCATTTCTATTGATACTTTTTACGGATCAGTAGCCCGTAAAGTAGTGGAAGCCGGTGCCGATATGATTAATGACATTTCTGCCGGGAGTTTGGATTCTGAAATGATAGAGACCATCGCTTCTCTGAGAGTTCCTTATGTTCTAATGCACATGAAAGGAACTCCACAGACGATGCAGCATCAAGCGGAGTATTCTAATGTGACATCGGAGGTGATTTTATTTCTTTCAAAAAAAGTACATGAGTTGCAATTGGCCGGTGTGAGCGACATAATCCTCGATCCGGGATTTGGCTTTGGAAAAAATTTCGAGCACAATCAGCAACTTTTTAAGTCATTGGCTGAAGTAAAAAAACTAGGATATCCTTTGTTAGTAGGTGTTTCCCGAAAAAAAATGATTCAACATATTTCGGGTACTGATGCGAATGGATCTTTGAATGCTACTACTGCCGCGCATATCTTGGCTTTGCAACGAGGTGCCGATATTTTGCGCGTTCACGATGTGAAAGAGGCACGAGAGGCGATTGAAGTGTTCTTGCACCTCGGTTAGTACCAACAAAAAAGACCGCCGGAGCGGTCTGTACAGTGAAGGATGTTTTTTTAACTCTTTTATTTAGCAGTTTCTTCCACCTTCACTTCATCGTATGCGGCACAACTGGCGTGAGAAACGCTGCAAGATTGCAGAGCTACACCAAGTGTGAGCAGTCCGAGAAAAACAATGATAAGGCGTTGAAGAACGGCATGCTGCCATCTAGAGGTTGATTCCATGAGTATTTGTTTAAAGTAAAGTTAGTCCGAATGGTTAGTTCACTCATTTGAACGAAGCCTTACAAAAAAAGGTTTCAAAAAATTTTTCCTAAAACGGAATACAATGATAACGAAAATTCAAAAGCATCCGACAAATGCCGAATTCTTTTGAAAATAATTCATGGAAAGCCAAAATCGGCTTTTTCGAACTTATGGCTTGATCAATAGATAAGCTGAGACCAAACTCATGAGCCAAATGGTAAGCTTCTTCCAGGTAATCAGGGGGATTTTTAAAATGTATTCCATGGCTTGAGCTTTAAGTGGTTGTCCTATTGGTTTCGTTCACTTGCAATGAACGTATGTTCTCTAACAGGTTCTAGATCAGTTGAACGCACCTCAGAATCCACTAGTTTCAAAAAAGGGGCACTCTTCGACCAAAACGCGGGAATCAATTATGAATGAGGAATTATGAATTATGAATGGGGTGCACGTTTGGGGAGATGAGCGCGATCCTAAATGGGAAATGGAAAATGGAAAATTCACAAATGGAAAATGGAAAATGAAACTTCGACGAAATGGATAGCTGCAGTGAATTGATTCCTGAATTTACACCTACATTCATTCGAGCATTCATTCGAGCATTCATTCGTGAATTCGTGGCATACAAGTACAAAATGTCTATACTTTGGGGGTGATGAGCGCGATCCCAAATGGAAAATTCAAAATGGAAAATGGAA
>JBILMS010000044.1:0-29273 GCA_044375415.1 Flavobacteriales bacterium | reverse complement strand
GAATACGCAGCTACTCGAGACTTTGAATACGAGACTTACACGGAAGTATTATTCAAAGAGATGGAGATGGCGGCGAAAAACGAGAGCTATTATGTGGGTTCAGAAAAGGAGTTTGAAGTGCTAAGAGCAAAGTTGATGCCCGACAAAAGAAGTGATATCAATCGTTTTGCTTCGAGCATTCGCCCGATACTTGAAAACGAAATATATACACGTTATTACTACCAATCCGGAAACATTCGTTTCGGGTTAAAGGAAGATAAGTGTATAAACAAAGCACGTGAGGTGTTTACATCGCAGTACGCCTCTTTGCTTCAGGGACCGGCCAATAAGAAATAAGTTTTGTTCAAGAACTTTCTAAAAGTTTTTATATACACAAACCATGTCTTCGCGATTGCGTTGATGATGGTAGCAATGCCTACAAGCAACAACTTGATGAGCATTTCCGGATTTTGGTTCGCCACGGTTTGGGTGGTGGATATAATCTTCGAGTGGTCGCAGGGTATAGGCCCGGGACATAGGTTTCGACGATTTATAAGAAACAGAACAGCCCTCGCTTTTACATCCATTTATGTGTTGTGTTTGCTCGGATTTATATGGTCCGACGATTTAGATTTCGCACTACGAGATGCGCGCATAAAACTTCCTTTTTTGTTTTTACCCCTCGTTGTGAGCAGTTATCAAAAAATTGAAAGGCAACATTTACTCTGGTGTTTTTATGTGTATTTGGCTACGGTCACATATACTATTACAAACTGCACGGGGGTTTATTATCGCTGGTGGGGGAAGCCGTATATCAATGTGCGAGAAATTTCTCATTACATATCGCACATTCGTTTTAGTTTAATGATAGTCTTGGCGATATGTCTATTAGGCTGGATAAGTTGGCAAAGGCGAAAGAATTTGCTGTGGACTATTCCTTTGACATTTTACTTTTTATTTTTCTTGTGGATACTTCAGTCAATGACAGGATTTGCCATCTTGTTTGCGTTGATTGCATGGTGGTCGTTATTTTTGATATTGACCTCGAAAAAAAGACTTTTACGTTATTCAGTTGGTTTGTTGTTGGTCGTTGGATTGGTCGGTATGGCAGTTTATTTGCGAAATGAAATTAAGATTCATTTTCATTCTAAAGACGATCTAAGTTCACTCCCGGAGAGAAGTTCGGGAGGTGAAAGGTATTCGCATAACTTGGAAAATAAATTGCTTGAGAATGGGCATTACGTATGGACCGGAATTGCGATGAAAGAATTGAAAAGAGCATGGAATTCCCGAAGCACAATACACATTGACAGTGTGGGGCGCACAAAACAAGTGATTGGAGGAACGCTTATACGTTATCTCACATCGAAAGGTCAGATGAAAGATTCGGTATCGGTGTACTCATTAACGTCAGCCGAAATTGCTGCAATCGAAGGTGGGCAGGCTACGGCTTATCCGGAACTCACTAGAGGTATTCGCGGACGAATCCATAAGATTTTATTTGAATACGACAATTACCGCAATGGCGGAGATCCCAGCGGCAATAGTGTAATGCAGCGTTTTGAGTTTTGGCGTGCAGCTGTGGGCATTATTCGCGAGAATCCGATAATAGGAGTTGGTACGGGCGATCTAAAGACGGCTTATGCTGAACAGTACAAAAAGATGAATACGGCACTCGATGCTACTTATCGACTCCGCGCACACAATCAGTATTTAACCTATGCGGTCACGTATGGTATTTTGGGATTGCTTTTATTTCTTCTTGCTCTTTTCACGGTTTTATTTCACCAAAGGAAGTACACCCATTTTCTTTTCATGAGTTACTTCCTCATCACGGCACTTAGTTTTCTCACCGAAGACACACTCGAAACACAGGCCGGAGTGACCTTTGTGGTGGTGTGGGGAGTGGTCTTGATGGGGATGAAGGAGTGGGGGGAGAAAGAGAGAAGTAGAAATGAAATTCTACCGAAGTAAAATGGTGCCGCCGTGTTATTTAGTCTTAAGTAGGTAATATACTTTAGCGCCATTTTTATCCTAAACAATGGCATAAGCATTAGGTGCTACCATTTTGCCAATGCCGTAATAACATCTTTATGAGAGACCTTTGCTCCTTTTTCCATTCGCGAAACGGCCGAATCAATTTCTTTATTATATTGTTTTTTATTGATACGTTTGGTGTCATCATCAACATTTAATAGTCCTTTGATCATATCAAGAACCAGTGCCTGCTGTTTCTGGGACAACATTGGTAAGTATCCATCGACTTGTTTTTTTATAGCATTGCTGGTCATGTGTGTAAAATTGGAATAGTCAAATGTATAGAATGCTCGGGGACACCGGTCTCCGATCGCAGTCGAGGGCTTCAGCTTTGCCCCGAAAACTATTATACACGAATTGACAAGTGTATTTGGTAGAAAGGTCCTGTTTGTGGAATTTTGACAGCCATAGCATTATATCGTAAAGGACCAAACCATATGTAAAAGGAATATCTATCGAAGCAGGAAAAAATGAAGTCTCTGAGGGTAGTCGTAATAACACTAGTTGTTTTAGTCTGTGCAAAACTGCACGGTCAGACCGGAATAGTTGATTTTGATAATGTCGGCGAAATTCGCGGCCTCCAATTACTAGATTCAATTTATAATGTTGGTGTGTTGGAAATTGAAGTGTACTCGCAAACAGAATTGAAAGCCATTCCATTTTCACGGTTAGATCGATTGCAAAGTCTGGTTTTGTCTTTTCCCAACGCAGGAGAATACCTGGAAGACATTTGTGCAATTAGAGGATTGGAAGAACTCGCAATATCGACACCATTTCCGATAGACTCACTACCTGAATCGTTGTGCGATTTGGTTAACCTTAGGTCGATTGACATTAACATAAAACCGTCTCAACAGAACATTAATATTATTTGTAAGTGTTCGTCACTTCAGAATGTGAAGGTCGGAAATGATTTAGCGTCAAGTACGGAACTACTCAATAGATTGCCTGAGTTGAAGAATCTGAAGAGCTTTCATTTTTACGTCACCAGGTACAATCATCACATATTGTTTCAGGTTTTGAATATGCTACCTATTAAGGAGGCGCATATGCAGGGGAAAATGCGAATTGATGTAGGACGGATTAGCAATCACTCACTATGTTCCCTGTTTGTCAATTCGAAATGTCGATATAAATCATCGAGTTCTGCCGAGCTGATGAAAGAACTGAGATATTTATCATTGGGGAGATTACCGAAAGGAAAAAGTGGATTCGAGTTACTGTATAATATCCCTAATCTTGAAACTGTTCTTATAAGTTGGCTCTCGTCGGATATATGTAAGCTTAACTGCGAGAAGTTGAATTTTCTGAAGCATATCTATATTCGAGCACAACCCTATAAGTATTCAAGGGTAAATGCAGTATGTACTGACATTGATGTACACCGTTGGCACTTAGGAAGTGGCCTGAATGGTCATTGGGATTGACAATAGTAGGATTGGTATTTGAGATCGTTGAGAAGTGTCCCAGCCGTCATTCAAATCGTTATTCCCCCCATTTTTTCCAAGTACATACATTTCGAAATCCCGTCCAGGCGTTGACTTCGGTTGTGGTAAAAATATCTTGTCGTCGAATCGTTTGGAGACTATCAACCCAACTACCGCCTACAGATATACTGTCCTCTGCAAGCCACTCTCCCACATTTCCACGAACGTGGTGTAAAAAATCCCAATCCCGCATGAAGCCATATCCGGCGGCCAGTTCTGTATTAAGGTTTTCTTCGGGGAATTTTAAAATATGCATGTACCAAGGTAAAGTGATGTCAACAAAATTGGTGTCTTGATGTAGTCGATCACAACAAATAAATGGAATTTGGTCATGAAGTTTGCGACGCTGACGTTTCTTGAGGGATTGAACGAAGGCATTATCAACAGAGTCGGAATAGAATAAAATCCTCTTGCGTTCTTCTAATGTGGGCAATCTGTATTCAGGATAGTATTCTATTCGATGATTAGTTTTGGTGGGGATTTCACCATTATAGTATTTTTCAATGGTAAAGAAATTTGTACTATCTTGGATTGTGTGGTCCATTATTTCCAATCTTAATAGGAGAAGTTCAAAAACCCGATCGGATCTCCATTTGGTAAATGCTTGAACTTGCTCTTTATTTATACCAACGACAGGGTATTCCCAATAGGCAGGGTGATATAAATAATAGTCCTTGTATCCAATGCCTTTCGGACCAAAAAATAGCCAAACGTTTTGATCGGGCAATGCACTGCGATAATGCTTAGAATCTTCACCATAAATCAATTTCAACCAGTGGAGATAGTCTACCCAGTCTGAATTCATTCTTTCTGAACGATCACAATAAAGGCCGGACCCAATGGGAATTACTCCTGGGGGTTGAATTTTATCCTGATAATTCGATTGATTGAATTTATTGTTAAGAGTGCACGAAACGAATGCTGAAAGAACAACCACGAATCCTGGAACAAAAAGGGCAGTTCGTCTATTTAGATGCATCCGATTCTTTGATCACTTATTGTGATCAGTCAAAAGTAAAAAACAAAGAGGCATGTTAGCACAAACAAAAATCCCTGCTCTTTTATATGAAAAAAGCAGGGATTTCTATTGAGTTATAAGAACAATCAACTCTCCTTCAAAAACTCTTCCATCGTTTTAATCTCTGCTTTGGGGAGTTTTTGTTTTTCGAGTTCGCCAATGAATTTTTTAATGTCGGTAGATAAAATGGTATTCCAAGTATTGAGGTTCTTGGTGTAATCGGACCTCAATAAATCCACTGTTTCAAGTTGTGAAGATGAAGGTGGTCCGGAATATGTTGCAATAGTTGCGTATAGATCGGCGAGTTTTTCGCGGAGCTTTGGTTCTGCAGCTCCAACATAGTTGTCGCCCGTCGTAACAACCATCTCTTCTCGAAGAGCATCTAGTTTTTTGCCCAATGTTATCGCCGTTTTCGAGGCTTTCGGATTTTTCTTGATGTAATCTTCAACCACCATATCCCATGTATCTACTTGATAAACCAAATAGGCCAAATCTTGTATACTGTTAAAAAGTTGCATGGTTGCTTCTTGCTGCTTACTTCTTTCTGCCAAAGTGAATACGGATGTTGGATCGTATTTCACTTCGATATCCTGTTCAAATACTTCTGTGCCTTTGGTGATGCGCACTTTGTATTTGCCGGCTTTAACAGTAGGCGCTGTTGTTACTACGCCGCCAAATGTTTTGCCTTTCGCAGATTTTGGGACCATCGTATTAAACGACCACGAAACGGTATTGATCCCTTTCTGTTTTCCGGGCTGAAGAGTAGTTACTACTTTTCCTTCGGAGTCTATTATGTCCATAGACATTTTACCAAAAGTGTGGCGTTTGCTCATGAAGTAGCTTATCTGCGCACTCGTTGGTGGATTGGGACCGACAAATTGGTTTTCGGTACTCGTGCCTCCAAAGTTAGATTTCTCGTCAATGATAAACGGCTTCGGCGCGAAGAAGTGAAGATTTTTACCAAGCACATCTCCGGTAAGCTCACGAAGAATAGTAGAGTTATCTAAAATGATTATTCCTCGTCCATGTGTAGCTGCTACCAAGTCGTTGGTGCGCGGATGCATCTCTAAATAATGCACGGCTACGGCAGGGAAATTGTTTTTAAATCGAGCCCAATTTGAACCACCATCGAGAGTAACGTATAAACCCATCTCGGTGCCGATGTACAGAAGATTCGGATTCTTTAAATCTTCTTGTAAACTGCGGACGAAAGTGGGTATGGTATTGTTTGCAATAGAAACCCACGTTTTTCCAAAGTCCGATGTTTTATACACATAGGGAGTAAAGTTTCCGCGGGTATGATCTTCGAAAACAGCATAGGCAATGTTTTCTCCGAAGGTACTGGCTTCGATATGGTAACACCATGTGTTGGCGGGCAATCCGGTGATATTAACTCGGAGATTGGTCCACGTAGCTCCACAATCACGTGTAAGTTGAACTTGGCCATCATCTGTTCCGACCCAAATTACTTTATCGCTTTTCGGAGATTCAGCAATGGTGAAAATTGTGCAGTGATTTTCCGCTCCGGAGTTGTCTTTGGAAAGTCCTCCCGAATTTTCTTGTAGTTGTTTGGTCGGATCATTCGAAGTTAAGTCCGGAGAAATTCTTTTCCAAGTGTCACCTTTATCATCCGACATCATCAAAAATTGTGAACCAATGAATAGGCGATCGGGATGGTGTACGCTTGTGTTAATAGGCGTATTCCAATTGAAACGAAGTTTGGCTTCGTTTTTTCCGGCGGTAGGCGCAATGTCTCTGAGCTGTTGTGTCTTCGAATTAAAACGCCAAACACCTTCGGCGCCCTGCATTTCTGAATAAACAATTTCGGGATTTGTAGGATGTGGATAGACACGGAATCCATCGCCCATGCCTACAAGTTCCCAGTCGCGTGCTTCTACACCACCGGGACTTGAAGATGGACCGAACCAAGAGTTGTTGTCTTGTAATCCACCAAACACATAATAGGGGTCGCGATTATCGACACTTACATGATAAAACTGCGACACAGGAAGATTTTCTGTTCGTTGCAGGGTTACACCCATATTCGAGCTGCGATAAAAGCCGCCATCGGTTGCCGCATATAGATTTTGCGAGTTGTTTGGATCAAACCAGATATCGTGAATATCGGGGTGCATAGAGCCAAGTCCCTTGAAGGTTTTACCACCATCGCGACTGAATGAGCCGAAAAGCCCTGCTTTTACTACTATATCAGGATTTGTTGGATCAACTGTGATACGAGAAAAGTAAAAAGGTCGAACCACGAGACCGAAGTCGCCATTTAGAAATTTCCAAGAGGCTCCGCTATCGTCTGATCGATACAGACCTTTGTCTTTATCTTGTTCGGCTTCGATAACGGCGTAAAGAATTTTATTATTTGATGGGGCAATGGTAACGGCAATTCGTCCTAGTTGACCTTGAGGAAATCCGTTGTGAGTTTTATTCCATGTTTTTCCACCGTCGGTAGATTTATAAAGTGCACTATTTAGTCCACCCGATGAAAAAGAGAAAGCTGTTCTTCTAAATTCCCAAAAGGCAGCGTAAAGCACATCCGGGTTTTGTGGATCCATGATGAGTTCGGAACACCCGGTACTCTTGTTTACAAAGAGAATTTTGTTCCATGTTTTTCCACCGTCGGTAGTTTTATATACACCCCTTTCTTCACTATCACTCCAGAGAGCACCGAGAACACCTACATAGATCGTATTCGGATCTTTGGGATGAATTTCTATGGAGCTGATCCGTTCGGAATTTTTAAGTCCCATGTTGTTCCAGCTTTTACCACCATCGGAAGACTTGTAGATGCCATCACCGATAGAAACGCTATTGCGAGTCCATACTTCTCCGGTACCCACCCAAACGGTATTGTCGGGATCATTCGGATCGACGGCAACGGCTCCAATGGATTGACAATGATCATCGAAAACAGAGTTAAAATTAACCCCGGCATCGTTGGATTTCCATACACCTCCGCCGGCAGTGCCCACGTAGATGATTTGCGAATTCGTTGGATGACCTTCGATGTCGGCAATTCGTCCGCTCATCAGAGCGGGGCCTATTTGACGGGCTTTGTAGTCGCCGAAGAAGTCGCTAATGTTTTCTTGGGCATGGGCAAAACCTATGCCTGTCGCCATAGTGGCGATAAAAGTTAATTTACGCAGCATGTGAGTGTGGTATGAGTGGATTATTCTCCTTTGTAGGTGAAAAGTGTTTCGTCGATAGCAGGGTTTATTTCAATCGCAGTAAGAGCCATTGCTTGAGATCCGAGGTCTTTTACCCCTTGATCCAAAGAATAAGGCATAAACACACCACTTACCTCTTGGTAGTCGCTGTATTTGACTTGAGAAATTTTTCCTTTCATTTCACCGCTCATGATTTCGGTTTCAGTCATGATGAGTGCGTTGGAATCTTTGTCGATGTAGTGATATTCGATATTGGCCACCTCGGTACCGTCGGCGAGTTGTGGTTTTTTAGTCATTTTTATTTTGTAGCAGTTCACACCGTCCACTACATCATCGGCAAGACGTTCAACAGGGTAGCCATTCTGTTTGTATGTGAAGAATGGGCTTGGAAAATCGCTCATATTGCGTTTAAAATTTTCCACAGCTTCGTTGTCGGCTTTTTCGGCTTTTTGGGTTAGGAAGTTTAAAGACCAGAGGTTCGTGCCATCATATACATTTTGGAAAATCTCCATTCCCTGCACGCTGATTTTGGTGTAGGTACGACCATCGCGCATCATAACGATTTCGAGAGGAATTTTCATACCTTGTTCTTCCACGACAGAACTCATTTTAATGGAGTTTACTTTGTTCCATGCGTTACCACCGATTGCCTCATTGGCCTTTTGGATAATTTCGTCGGCGGTTTGACTATTGCTTGTTAGGGCAGAGAATGCCATTACGGCGATGAAAAGAATTGTTTTCATGTGGTTTGTGTGCAAATTAATTATGTGTTTTACGAAATCAAAAGTAGAAGGAGAATGTTCTAGTTTGTATTAAATAATTTTAAATCAAGCCTAAACGTGATGAGCGGTTTTTTAGAGGGATGACGAGTGGGGGTTCTTGAAGTTATAGGCTTCGAATGTGGAGTAGGTATTTTACCACAAAGCGCTCGAAGGTTTGCAAAGGGCGCGAAGTTTTATGGATTTTAAAGTGTCGTTCGTAAGCGAAGGAGGGGTGCAAGTCTTTCCAATTACGGAACGCTTCATTCAAACGAAATCTTCCCTTTCCCTTGCCCTTTCCGTTATTAGTATCGCATAGGCGCGCAAAGGTTAAGCAAAGGTGCGAAATGTTTTTTGGATTTTAAGGTAAGGTTCGCAAGCGAACGAAGGGGCGCAAGGCATGACGGAATGCACGTTTCAGATAAACGCAATGCCACTTTCCCTTTCCGTTATTAGTATCGCGAAGGCGCGCAAAGGTTAAGCAAAGGCGCGCAATGTTTTTTGGATTTTAAGGCAAGGTTCGCAAGCGAACTAAGGGGCGCAAGGCCACCCTTTCCCTTTCCCTTTCCGTTATTTGGAACCCAAAGGACCCAAGGAAGTCCCAAAGATCCCAAAGGGAGAACATTTGAGATTGGTTTTATCGTCACGCGCTGAAAGCGCATCATTTATTAGAAACGTCGATAGGAAACGTATCAAACGCGCTGAAGGCGCATTATTTTCTCCGAGTCGTCGTCGTATTGTTCCGAAGTTGTTCCTTTAAGTTAGTAAGGCAGATGTTCTTTTGGCCGCAGAGCATTTCAGATAAACGAAAACTATCTTAATACTTAATTCTTTGTACATAATACAATTCCTCGAGTATATGTAGCGCCTTCAGCGCGGGTAGAATCGTTCGTGGAAATCATGTTACTAGTAAATTTTGCGCCTTCAGCGCGGAAAGAACTGTGCGCTGATAAAACAATCTTCTCAGCTAAACGAAATCAATCATAATACTTAATACATTGTCCTTAATAGAATTCCCCTTTGTGCCTCTCCGTGCCTTCTTGGTTATTTCTTTGTGTTAAAATATCCTGAAGACCTTGTCGCATCGAACATCTCTACTAACGCGAACTATCTTAATTCTTTGTACATAATACTTAATACAAAATTCAATGGACATCTTCTCGAAGAGCCATCTATACGTTTTCCAAAACACGTTCAATCGAAATATCCAAGCCGTCTCCTTTCGTTGGATGTTTGTCTGCCACCAAATAAAGTGCGTTTTTCCCAATCGGCGCCCAGCGACCCGGATGAATGGGACGTTTGGGGGAATAGAGTCCAATGGCTTTTTTACCAAGTGCGGAAGCAATATGCAAAGGCCCTGTACTAGCAGCAATGAGTACATCGCAGGCGGCAATAAATGCACAGAGTTCTTCTAAACTCATTGTTCCTGAAAGATCTGTGAGATAGGATTTATGTGGCCATTGAATTCTTTCTTGAACCCATTTTTTTTCGTCTCCCGTTCCTGTGATGTATACATGTACATTTTTTTCTTCGAAGGATTCTATGAGTTTACTCCACGATTCAAGGGGCCACTCAACTGCACTTCCTCTTGATTTAGGGTGAAGTATAATTTTCTTTTTTCTGCGATCGAGAAGATTCAACAAACGATCGGGCAGCGATGGAATGCGCGTGAGTCCATACATACCTGAAATTTCTTTCAAACTAAATTCTCGTTGAATCCCAAGTGGCGACAACAACTTCATGTTTAGTTGTGATTCATGTAGCGAAGAATTTTTACGACTGAAGAAAACGAGTTTATTGCATTTAGTAAGTGTGTACCATCTCCGTCCGGTGGCGATACGCATTGGAATTCGCGCGCGTTTTGCTACCCATATAATTTCCTTTTTCGGAAAAACATGAACGATGGCGTCTATGTTTTTTTCTTGTAAAAAAGATATTTGATCCGCCGGTGACATCTTCAACATTTCGTCCCAATTGATAATATCATCAACGTATTCGCACATCCGAACCACAGGTGCCGTGTAGGTGCGAGCTAAAAACGAAATTTTCGCATGTGGATACATTTCGCGAATGGCGGCACACATGGGCAAAGTGAGAACCACATCACCAATGCTATCTGTACGACTGATCAATATGTGTTTTTCACCGCTCATTCCAACGTTGTTTTAACTTGATATATTTTCGCCATGTGGCATAAGCAGAAAGGACAGAAATTCGCACTCCGGTCCATCCGTCTAAAAAACCTGTTTTTAGAAAGAAACTTTTGAAAAACTGCGCAATCACTTTTCCAAAAATTGTGAAATAGTTCGTTTTCACTCCACGATCAAAAAGTTCTCTGGAGGCAATACCGGAAAAATACTCGATTTGTTTTATGTGATCTTGATGAGTGTAGTAGGAATAATGTAAAATATCTCCGGATAAAAATTCTCCATGATCTGACGAATGAAGTTCGAGACGATCATGTGGATTAACTCCTTGCCAATTCGCTTTTCCGTTTTTCACCAAGCGGAGTTTGGTATCCGGATACCAACCGCAATAACGAACCCAATGACCGCAGTAGTTAGTTAGACGATTCATTCGGTATCCTTCTTGCGAAGAATTTTGAATAACAGATTGAATGTTTTTGCTCAAGGTTTCATCCAAGGCTTCATCTGCGTCTAAAGAAAGTATCCACTTACCTTGACATAAAGTGAGAGCATAATTTTTTTGTTGAATGTGACCTTCGAAGACATGTTCAACGAATTTCACTCCGTGTTTTTCGCAGATTTCTTTCGTTCGATCTTTAGAAAAACTGTCTACAACAACGATCTCGTCGGCAATACCCTTCACGGATAGAAGGCAGCGTTCGATGTTTCGCTCTTCATTGAAGGTGATGATTGCGACGGAGAGATTCATGGATGGCGAAGATAGAGAGATCGAAATTTAAAATGGAAAATGGAAAATGGAAAATGGGCGGTTCGTTAGGTGAGGTGATTTTGGCTTCGAGGGAATTATGAGTTAGGAATTATGAATTATGAATGATGAGCATCCTCCTGAGCGATGAATCCTGAATAACGAAGGAGAAAGAGTCGAAGTATGAATGGATGAGGCCTCCACTCTGTTGCTTTCACCAATCCTTGTTTAACTCAAGGATGTCGCTGCTCGGCTGTTTGACCTCTGTTTCTGTTTCTCCGAACCCCGAACTGTATTTCCCTGTTTCTCCAAACCCCGAACTGATTTTTGGTTGTGTTTTGTTTAAAACTCACACTAGCAAAAGCACTAGAAGGTAGCTTACTTTGCGTTTTTAAAAGCTGCGTAAAGGAATTGACATGAATGTACTTGTTCTGGGGTCGGGGGGTAGAGAACACGCATTGTGCTGGAAAATTTCCAGGAGCTCGCTTCTTACGGCTTTATTTATAGCACCGGGAAATGCAGGTACTGCAGAACTCGGCACTAATGTGGATTTGGATCCAATGGATTTTCCATCGGTGAAGAAATTCGTATTGTCGAAAAACATCCGATTGGTGATTGTAGGTCCGGAAGCCCCGCTTGTGGCCGGTATAACAGATTATTTCCGCAAGGATAAGCAGTTGAAAGAAGTTGCTATTGTGGGTCCCGACAAAGCCGGGGCGCGTTTGGAAGGCAGCAAAGACTTTGCGAAAAAGTTCATGCAGAAAAATGGCATTCCAACGGCTCGTTATGAAACCTTTACAGAGGACTCCATTGAAGCCGGCTTTAAATTTCTAGATGGTTTGAAAGGACCTTATGTTCTAAAAGCGGATGGATTGGCTGCGGGGAAGGGTGTTTTGATTTTGGACGACCTGAAAACCGCTAAGGCGGAATTAAAATCTCTGCTCACCGGAAAAACCGTTGGTGAGGCCGGAAAGACAGTCGTTATTGAGGAGTTTTTAAAAGGAATTGAAATGTCGGCCTTCATCGTAACCGATGGTACGGCCTATAAAATATTGCCCGAAGCGAAGGATTACAAACGCATCGGCGAAGGAGACAAGGGTCCGAATACCGGAGGAATGGGCGCTGTATCACCGGTTCCATTTGCAACCCTCGATTTCATGGAAAAAATCGAAAATCAGATCATCATTCCTACTATGAAGGGTCTCAAGAGCGAAGGAATTAACTACACCGGTTTTATTTTCTTTGGCATCATGAAAGTGGGAAGTGAGCCATATATGATCGAGTACAATTGCCGTCTAGGCGATCCGGAAACGGAAGTAATCATACCTCGCATTAAAAGCGACTTACTCGCAATTTTCGAAGGAATCTCTACGAACACACTTTCTGAATGTGATCTCGAAATAGATGAACGTACGGCCGCTACAGTGATGTTGGCGTCCAAGGGTTACCCCGAGAAGTATGAAAAAGGCAAAGACATAACAGGGCTCAGCAATGTTACAAATAGCCTGGTTTTTCATGCGGGAACAAAGCAAAGTGGCGATAAGGTGGTAACCAACGGAGGGCGAGTTTTGGCCATAACTTCCTTTGGAAATGGAATCGACGATGCTTTGAGAAAATCATACGTAAATGCCGAAGCCATTGACTACAAAGGCAAATACTATCGCAAGGACATTGGGTTTGATCTGAAGAAAGCCACGGCGAAAGCTTAAGGGCCAAGCAGAAACTCAAAAAATTACAGCAAATATTTTCAAGAAGAGTAGGGGCCTGTTTTCATTTGAATACCATTCCACTGCCCAAAGCAGTTTTGTTTTTGTTGGCCAACTGACCACACGCCGCATCAATGTCTTTGCCGCGACTGCGACGGACATTCACAATCAGATTTCGATCCTCCAAAAATTTCGCGAAGGCATCTACGCGTTCAATACTTGCTTGCTGGTATTCTCCGTTATCGATGGGATTGTATTCGATAATATTTATTTTAACAGGAACGTTTTTAGCAAATAGAGCTAATTCACGAGCGTCGTTAATCTGATCATTAAAATCTTTGAATATGATGTATTCAAACGTGACCCTTGACCCGGTTTTTTGGTAAAAATATCGGAGTGCATCTGCAAGACTTTCGAGATTGTTAGACTCGTTTATCTCCATAATTTTATCGCGCTTCGCATCATTGGCGGCATGCAGCGAGAGAGCGAGTTGAAATTTCGCATCATCGTCGCCGAGTTTTTTAATCATTTTAGCAATGCCGGCTGTACTTACTGTGATACGTTGAGGAGACATACCTAGGCCATCGGGACTGGTTATTTTCTCAATAGATTCAAGAACGTTTTTATAGTTAAGAAGCGGTTCGCCCATGCCCATATATACAATGTTCGATAAGGGAATATTGTATTTTCCTTCGGCGGCATTTTTGAGATGCACTACCTGATCATAAATTTCTCCGGCGGAAAGATTACGCATCATTTTTAATCTTCCTGTTGCACAAAACTTACAAGCCAAGCTGCAACCAACCTGCGAGCTGATGCACGCGGTCATACGACTATGCGTTGGAATTAGAACACCCTCAACCACTTTTCCCGGTTCCACTTCGAAAGCGCACTTAATTGTTTTATCAGAGCTAATTTGTTCGTCGGCAAGTGTGATTACATGGAAAGCAAAATTAGCTTCTAAAAGATCGCGGGTAATTTTCGAGAGGTTGCTCATCTCCGAAAAACTACGAGCCGATTTTTTCCAAAGCCATTCCATTACCTGCTTTGCGCGGAATTTTTTATCGCCATTGGCTAGAAAGAATTCTTCTAGAGCAGGAAGGTCGAGTGTGCGTATGTCCTTTTTGGGACTCATGCTGCAAAGATACGTCGGATGTGAAAAGCCTATCTGAAGAGAGTTACCGTACCCTTTAATGTTCTGATGTCCGGTTCATTGCCCCGAACCTTTAGCATCCATTCGTAGACACCATTAGGAGCGTAGTGTGTTCCACCTCTGATATTTCCGGTCCAAACCTCATTGAAGTTGGTACTCAGAAAGACGGGTTCACCCCATCGATTAAAAATGAAAAGTTCGTATTCTAGAGGATTATAGGAGAACTCAACACCAAAGACATCATTAATACCGTCATTGTCAGGTGTAAAAGCATTTGGGACATAGATCGAAAAATTGTCTTCGATTAGCACCAGTTGAATAAGGGAATCAGAACAACCGTAGATATCCGTGGCAACCAATGTTACAGGGTAAAAGCCTCCAATTCCCTGTGGAAATGAAAAGCTTGTTATCGGATCAATTGATTCACCAATCACCGGATTGCCGAAATACCAATGCACAATGCTGTCGTTTAGAGAGAAACTTTCAAAATTTATAGTTGTCTCGGGAAGTTCTATTGGCTGAGGGCTTGCAGTAAAATTGGCAACGACTTCGGGAGGTTGTGTGATACTTATTTCTTCAATAACCATACATCCGGCAAAGTCGAAAATAACGATTTCATAGGCTCCAAAACAGAGGCCTTGGAAGAGGATGTCGGTTCCTTCCAAGTTGTTCGCATTGAGCGTAGCATTCAAGTTGCCGGAAGATGAAGTGACTTGAACACTTCCATCGCAATAGTCGTGACAAGACGCGCCGGAGACCACTATTTCCGGGTTAAGAGGAAAGGAAAAAGTTAATTCGGCCACATCTGTTACTATGCATTCATTGAGGGTGCCTGTAGCCGTTATTTCGTAGGTGCCGGGAACATTGGCAGAGACGAATGAATTTTGATCTGCGCTCTCGTCTACTTGTAACTCGAGGGGAGCCGACCATTCAAAATTGCCTGCATTTACAAAACCTTCAAGGAAAAAGTTCATGGCGCAGATTACACTATCCGGTCCGGCGTTTACCGTTAATATAAAATTCTCTATGGTGAGTTGTTGCGACAATTCGCAACCTTGGTCGTCGATCATTTCTACGGTATAGTTACCGGGATTAAGGTCATCGAAGATGATACCGGTTTGATCAATATTATTAAGCGTGAATGTGTATGGTTCAACACCACCGGTAATATCTGTTAGTTCAATAACACCGCCACCTCCGTTACAAGCGGCAGTGAGTATGTAGTCGAAAGACATGAGACCGCTCACATCGAAGTCGAATGATCCGGTGGCTGTATTTCCGCATGGGTCAGTAACAAAGTCAGCACCTTCTTCTAAAACAAGTTGATAAGAACCTGAGTCGGTGAGAGGATCAGCGAGTTCAAAGACAAATACATCTTCCATGGTGGTGGTGTTGCCGCCATCAGCTTCGAAGCCGCTGATTTGGTATGTTCCACCCGGACCGGTTATGCTGAAGTCGCTAGTTTGCATGGAGCCTACAACGATATTCTCGCTAAACGTAACCGTGATTTCGGAGCCCGAACAATCGGGAACGACCGAAACTATGGATGGAGGTATGTCATCAAAAATAGAGGCAGTGCTTTCCTCAAAATCAAGAGTATAGCCGTCGGGCGAACCTGACCAGTTCATCACAGCAAGGGCAAAAGTAGTCCCTGCCGTTACCGGAAGATCTTCGTTAAAAGGAGGTCCCAGCAGATCACCCGGACCATTGGAATTGCCGATTCCACCGTTGTCCGTGGATATTCCGGTTGGGCCATTTACACCCAAGACTCCCCATGAATTGCAACTCACCTCAGGTGAAGCGCCACTGGAGATGCCTGCACAACCATTAGTAGAAATATCGTAGAGACCCCAATCGTAGTCACTGTCATCGACTGCGGGGTCCAGTATAAAACTTAAAAAGCCATCTTCTTGAACGGTGAAAACATACCAAACCGAGTTGAACTCACCCGTATTACATGAAGTCCAAGGGATTTCGGAATCGGAGCCGGTACCCACGGGAGCCGTAGTTTCCTCATACAATTCATCACAGACGGGTATTGCACCGTCGCAGTCGCTGGTAGTTTGGCAACTTGCATTGAGGCAAAGGCCCAATAGTAGATTAAGGATTAGAAACTTCATTGGCTGTGCTAAGAAAGACAATTTTAGGTCAGGAAAGGTTGTTCATCCGCAAATAGCAATTGTGAGAAAATCAGTTTCGTGGATTGCCGAGTCCTATTCTTGTGGACAGATTTTCATTTTTTGTGGTGAAAGGCAAACGAACCACGATCTTTGAAGGCCAATAGCTGATCTGTGAAAATACACCGCGACTTTTCGTCCCTAGCTTCCATCCGCAATCCGATTGTTACGATTGGCACCTTTGATGGAGTGCACTTGGGTCATCGCGCGATCCTAAGGGAAACACGTCAATTGGCAGGATTTAAAGATGGAGAGACGGTTCTTCTCACCTTTTATCCTCATCCGCGCATGGTGCTTTACCCATCTGACCATGGCCTCCGATTGCTTTCAACCATGGCAGAAAAAGAGGAACTTTTGGGAGATGCCGGCGTCGATCATTTGGTAATTTACCCCTTTACGGAAGCATTTAGCAGAAAGACAGCTTTTGAATATGTGCGCGATATGTTGGTAGAGCAGTTGCGTGTTCATACACTCGTTGTGGGTTATGATCACCGCTTCGGGCGCAACCGCGAGGGCGATTTTGAAGTCCTTAAAGAGTTGTCCGATGTTTTTGGATTTTCGTTAGTAGAAATTCCTGCGAAGAAGTTGGATGATGTGCAGGTGAGCTCCACAAAAATTCGACAGGCCTTGGAATCGGGAGATGTCTTGGTTGCCAATGAATACCTCGGATACGAATATGAATTAAGCGGTCGAGTAGTGAAGGGCGAAGGACGAGGACATCAAATTGGATTTCCTACTGCGAACATTGGAGATGTAGAACCGGATAAGTTATTGCCTGCACGAGGAGTTTACTCTGTGATGGTGAAGTTGGGTGAAGAAAAATTTCGAGGTGTACTCAATATTGGTGTAAGACCAACCGTTTCGGGAGATGGAAGGATCAGTGTAGAGGTGCACATTCCCGGATTCGACAGAGATATCTACGGAAAAAGTATAACCGTTGTCTTTTTACAACGTATTAGAGAAGAAAAAAAATTTGGCTCGGTGATTGAACTGTCAGATCAAATCAAAGAAGATATAAAGAAGGCTTTGTTATGATGCGTATTTTTTCTGCTCTATTTATTTTTATTGCAATAACCTGCTCTGCTGTGCGAGTGGATGCACAGCTTATAGAGTATGAGCAGCTCGACACCTGCAAAGTTTATCACTCGTTGGAAGAAGCCATGCTCAATCCCTCCATCGTTTATCGATTGGATTTATCAAAACAAAAGCTGAAAGAATTTCCCAAGGAGATTTTTCTATTTCTGAATCTGAACGAGTTGAAAATCTCAAGAAATAAGATCATTGATGTACCTGATGATATAAAAAAGTTGAGATACTTGCAGCGTTTGGATATGCAGCGAAATGCCTTGGATACCATTACGGTTGCGATGTGTGAATTGCGCAATCTTCGTCATCTAAACCTATCTGAAAATTTCATTACCGGTATTCCGAATGAAATAGAACAGATGACAGAATTGAAGTACATGATACTTTGGCAAAACCCAATTGAATATTATCCAAATAGTCTGGGAATGCTCGAGAAGTTGGAAGTGCTTGATTTACTTCACAACCTCATCAATGAGCGCACACAAGATCGATTGCGCAACATATTACCCAAAACGAATATCGTGATGTCGCCACCGTGCAATTGTGGAATGCAGGAGGAGTAGTCGGCAGGCACCAGTCGGCAGTCGGCAGTCGGGGAAAAACTTTGAACTCACACGAATCAGATTCGGATTAGGAGTGAGTTCGTTTTAAAAATTGCATATTGGGAAAGGGCAAGGGAAGTTCCTTTAATTATAAGTTGTGAATTATGAATTATGAATACGTCCTTCTCAGTCCCACGTAAAAAATCCAAGCGTGAGCGTTGACAAAACCGTCGGAAAGCCTCACCCCTAGCCCCTCTCCAGTGGGAGAGGGGAACCGATTCTGCAAACTGATATGTAAGCGCTTTTTATTACCGTGTATTTGAAAATTGGATCACTTCCAATTACGTGAACGTCCCCCTCTCTTCTGGAGAGGGGTTAGGGGTGAGGCCCTCGAAGCAGAATGCTAGTCTAAAACGTGAAAATGTATACTTCACATTTTCAATCTAAATCCACCACTTGTCGTTGGCAACGATGAGACCCGAGGAACGATGGCTGAAGAGTCGAAGGATGAATGGGCGAACGTTGGCCTGAAACGATTTTGCACCCAGCTTCGAGTTCTCCGTTCGCTTGCGAACGTCCCCTTTAACTATTTCTCTGTGGTCCTTTGTGTAATTCTTTGCGGGCTTTGTGGTGAAATCGGAAAGGGCAAGGGAAAGGGGAGATCCTAAAATTATGAGTTATAAATGTTGAATTATAAATTAGAACGTTTCTCTGAGACGTTGTGTCTCCAGCTTTGTGCACTCCGTTCGTTTACGAACGTGCCCTTAAAAGAATTTCTCTTTGTTTTCTTTGCGTAATTCTTTGCGGGCTTTGTGGTAAAAATCCCTGCTCGTCAATCGAAGTAGACAAGTTGAGGTAAACGTTTCTCAAAACAAAACGTTCACCCCAACTGCCTTCCGGAGATTTTTGGATTGATTTACTTCAACACAAGCGTCGTCGTTCCAATCACTGCACCGCTTTCTACAATGCTGATTTGATAGTTACCCTTAGTCAACGCTTTTTCGGCGAATTCATGTGAGTAAATACAAACATCGATGTCTTCGTTCTGATAGTCAACTTGACGAAGTGAGCTGTATGCTTGCGATTGTCCGCCTACGGTTACTGTTTCACCTTTTGCAGTGAGTGTTTTTCCGTCAGGACCGGTGATGAGCATGTACACGTTTTTAGTGCCGGGTTTTACGATGCTATTTTTACGCATAGTGAAACAAGACTTTAAATAAGTAGCGCGATTTGCACGATCGGTTTCATCTTGTTTTCCGCCGCTTCTTTCACGTACACCCGTACTCACAAATTCACCTGCTACCAATATCGCCGCTTTATTAATAACCTGATCACGAACATTCACGTCTTGTTCGAGTTGAGCACTTTTTTCTTCGGCAGTCATGGCACGTTGCGAAGCTTCATCGCGTTCAACCATTAGACGATCATTCGCTTGTTGTAAGGAATCAATTTGGTGGATATAGCCCTTCATCAAAGTGCGAAGGGTTTCCATTTCTTTACGAGCTTTTGACAGATCGTAGTTTGAGTTTTTTACTTTTTTCTGAAGCGTTTCGAGCTCCATACGTTTGCTTTCGATTTCCGCTTTTAACCCTTCATTATCTGTAGAAAGAGTATCATAACTCAATCGGAGTTGCTCGAGTTCCATGGCAAATCCATCGCGCTCATTGATTACTGTATTTTTTTCTTTGTCGATGTATACAATTTCCTTCTGCTTTTGTGATACAGAATAGCCGAGGTATCCAACGACACCTACCAGTACGGCGATGATTGCGATATATACTTTGTTGCTCATAACGATTAGAATTAGTTTATTATCGGTTCAAAATTATCCTAAATCTTAAACGCTGATACATCTAGGGTATTGTGTTTATACAGTAACCAATGTGGATTAGGCAGCAAAAAACGGGATGAAACAAGAGGGACCGTCGACGGACTAGTCAATATCACATGCAGAGAGAAGATTAGGCGGTCTGACTTGCTTTGTTCTCGCCCATCATTTCTTTACAAGCGGAAATGATTCCGTGTAGGTCGAAGCCACATTCGCGGTGCAATTCTTCCGGAGTTCCGTGTTCTATGTACTTGTCGGGAATACCGAGGCGCTTGATATGAGCCGAATACCCATTATCCGACATAAATTCGATGACAGCACCTCCCATTCCACCCTGAATACATCCATCTTCTACGGTAATGACGTTTTTAAATTTACCAAAGACTTCGTGCAGAAGCATTTCGTCGATTGGTTTTACAAAACGCATATCGTAATGTGCGGCGCTAATGCCAAATTCCTGCAGAGCCTCGCAAGCTTTGAGCGCTTCGTTTCCCACAGGTCCAATAGTGAGAATGGCTATGTCTTGCCCACCGCGAGTTTTGCGTCCGGTGCCGGGTTTAATGGTTTTAAAAGGAGTTTTCCAATCAACTAAAACCCCATTTCCGCGGGGATATCTAATAGAGAAAGGCCCGTGATTTTCTTGTTGTGCGGTGTACATCAAATTGCGCAGCTCGCTTTCGTTCATAGGAGATGCCACAATCATATTGGGTATGCACCGCATGTAAGCGAGGTCATATGCGCCATGGTGAGTAGGTCCATCTGCTCCCACGAGTCCACCGCGATCCAAACAAAAAACAACTTGTAAATTCTGAATAGCTACATCATGCACCACTTGATCGTAGGCCCTTTGCATGAAGCTAGAGTATATGTTGCAGTAGGGGATTAGGCCTTGAGTGGCCATTCCTGCCGAAAAAGTTACGGCATGTTGTTCCGCAATGCCCACGTCGAAAGCGCGATCCGGCATAGCTTCCATCATAAATTTCAGCGAACAACCGCTGGGCATAGCAGGTGTTACACCTACAATTTTTTCGTTTTTCTCGGCTAATTCTATGATCGTGTGACCAAATACATCTTGATAAAGCGGTGGTTGCGGGCTTTTAGGTACCACTTTCACGATTTCGCCGGTTTCCTTGTTGAATAATCCCGGAGAGTGCCACTTGGTTGGACTTCCTTTTTCGGCAGGTTCGTAACCCTTGCCTTTCATGGTAACACAGTGGAGAATTTTCGGACCCGGAATATCTTTCAGATCACGCAAAACTTTCACCATGTATTCTACATCATGACCATCGATTGGCCCGAAGTAGCGCCACTTCAGAGATTCGAAGAAATTACTTTCTTTAATAAGAGAACCTTTCAGCGACTCTGAAATTTTATGTGCTATTGCTTGGGCGTTTGGACCGAACTTGGAAATTTTGCCCAGTAGATTCCACACTTCATCTTTCACACGATTATAGGTGTGTGAAGTCGTAATATCCGTGAGATACTCTTTGAGAGCTCCTACATTCGGGTCGATGCTCATGCAATTGTCATTGAGAACAACAATCATATTGGCATTATCCCAACCACCGTGATTTAGACCTTCGAAGGCCAAGCCGGCTGTCATAGCGCCATCGCCAATAACAGCTACTACCTGTCGATCCATTTCACCTTTTAATCGCGAAGCAACGGCCATGCCGAGTGCTGCAGATATGGAGGTTGAAGAGTGACCAACTCCAAAAGTGTCATATTCACTTTCGGTGCGTTTCGGAAAACCTGAGATCCCGTTGTATTTGCGGTTTGTGTGAAAATTCGATTTACGACCGGTGAGAATTTTATGTCCGTAGGCTTGGTGACCAACGTCCCATACCAGTTGATCGTAGGGCGTATTGAGAACATAGTGCAAGGCAACGGTCATCTCGACAACTCCTAGTGAAGCACCGAAGTGACCCCCTTTTTCAGAAACGATATCTACGATGTATTGTCGGAGTTCTTTAGCAAGTTGGGGGAGCTGATCTTCAGCGATCTTAGCGCGAAGGTCGGCCGGAGTTTCGATGCCCGTTAAAAGCGGTCCCGGTGTGTATGGATTGCTCATCTATAATTGATCTATCGCTTCAAACAGGCCTTTTCCGGCTTTGTTCTCAGATAAGGGCAAATATCGGGGTTTTTGTCGGAATATTGCTTTCTTCTGAAAGAATCGTTTTCGACTTTCTGAAGATTTGAATCCATTCCGTCCGGAGGGTTACAACAAGGACCGGGTTGATTCCATGACGGTTTCGCTTGTTCGTTCATTGCGATACCGTTAATAAGTTTTTTAAGACGAGAAAGAAATCTGTTTAACTTTGACAAAGGCGGACCCAAAGCCCGTTCAACACCTTAACCGTATTATTAATCTATTTAAACTACTATCCTATGAAGAAGGTTGGATTACTCGTGTGCCTTTTTCTTGCGCTCACTCGCGTCTATGCGCAGGATTTAAGCACCGAAACAGGCGTCATTGTCGCCACAGGTTTTCACATTACAAAACCACTCTCGGAAATTTTCGCTACCAATCCGGTAGATGAAAATAAAGATTTTGGCGGCAAAGAGTCCGCAGACCGTCAGCATCGTGAGGTCCCTAAATTTATTGATGGCAAAGGCGATCCGGCTTATGGAAATGATCCGGGAACAATGCAAGAAGAAATGGGCGACCTTCCTTCCGATGGAGTTAAAGTGAGCTGGCCCGGTCAGACTGCAAGCGGTTTCCGTCCTTACGATCCCTCCGGAGCCGTAGGTCCAAATCACTATGTCCAGATGATTAACTCTACCACTTTTAAAATTCATAATAAATCAACCGGGGTAGTCATACTCACGGGTACACTGGGCAACTTATGGAGCCCTCCCACAGGAAACAGTGGAGACCCGATTGTGTTATATGATAAAGCGGCAGATCGTTGGTTTTTGGCCCAGTTCGGAACTTCCGTGGACAAGAAAATTTACATTGCTGTTTCTACTACCAACGACCCCACAGGTTCTTATTACACGTATACGTATGTGTCACCACAATTTCCGGATTACTTGAAATTTTCGGTTTGGCAAGATGGATATTACATGACTTCCAATCAAAGCACACAAAAGGTTTTTGCTTTTGAACGTGATGCTATGTTGGCCGGAATCCCGGGAGCACGCTCTATTTACGTGACCTACGCGCCACCAAAGGCAGGGTTTTTTGTTCCGCTTCCGGGTTGTGCAGCCGATGGCACACTTCCTCCGGCAGGCACTCCTTGCCCTATTTTTTCTTATTCAGATAATGGATGGGGACCGGGATTTTTTGATCGTGTAAATATTTATAACATGGCAGTTAACTGGGTTCCTGTTACCCCTACTGCGACTATTACATTAGCGGCGAATGTTACGGCCGCAGCGTTCGATGCGTCATACAATGCACAGTGGAACGACTGTTCTCAGCCGGGAACGAATCAAAAATTAGATGGTATCGGTGGTGTTTGCATGTACCGAGCCCAGTGGAGATCGTGGGCCGGTTATAACACGGTAGTTCTCAATTGGGGCGTAAAAATTAGCAATAGCAAACGCGCGATAAAGTGGTGCGAACTTCGCCAGAATCAAACCACAGGCGTTTGGAGTATGTACCAAGAAGGTATTTACAATCCGGATGCAAGTACACGTTGGCTCGGCAGTATTTGCATGGATAACAACGGTTCTATCGGATTGAGTTATGTGAAAACCAACAGCACGTCTATTTATCCGGGTATCTTTTATACCGGTCGACGTTCATGTGACCCGTTGGGAACATTGCCTGTGACAGAAACCTTGGTGGTGACCGGAACAGGTTATCAGACAGGTACAAACCGTGTGGGCGATTATTCACAAACGGTATTGGATCCCGATGGAGTAACGTTCTGGGGTACCAGCGAATACATGGGAGGAACTTCCGGAAGTAGTGCAGCTAGAACGCGAATTTTTAGTTATACCATTCCATCTTGTTCAGCAGCAGCAGGTGTAAGTATTGCCGTTACAAGTGGAACGAATCCAACATGTACGGGAAACAACATCACCTTTACGGCTACACCTGCTAATGGAGGAACAACTCCTGCGTATCAGTGGAAAGTGAATGGTGCTAATGTTGGGACGAACTCTTCTACCTACAGCACAACCACGCTTACCAATGGTCAGATTGTAACCTGTGTAATGACATCAAATCTATCCGGGGTAACCAACAATCCGGCTACATCAAATGCAATAACGGTTACAGTTAACTCTGCTGTTACACCTTCTGTGATCATTGCGATTACGTCGGGAACGAATCCGAGTCCGGCCGGTGCATCCGTTACATTCACGGCTACTCCAACCAATGGCGGTACACCTTCGTATCAGTGGAAAGTAAATGGAGTGAACGTAGGCACGAATAGTGCAACTTATACAACCACAACCCTTACCAATGGTCAGGTTGTAAGCTGCGTGATGACATCCGGTCTGAGCTGTGCTTCACCTACAACTGCAACGAGCAATAGCATTACGATGTCTATTACTACTGTTATTAACTATTGTGCGGCAAGTACCTCCAACACTTCTTATGAGCGCATAACCAATGTGACGATGGGAAGTATCAACAATACAACGGCGAATTCCTCCTATTCTAATTTCAGTGCATTGTCCACGAACGTTACGATTGGCTCAGCTACATCTATAACGGTTACTATTGGCAATGCATATTCAACAGACCGCGTATTGATCTGGTGCGATTGGAATAACAATGGAATCTTTACGGATGCAGGTGAGAACGTATATGCTTCTGCACAGGGAGTTGGTCCGTTCACCACGAGCATTACACCTCCAACAGGGGCACAGCAGACATTGATACGCATGCGTATTCGTCTGACGGATGCCGCAGCCGGAGCGAATCTCACTCCATGTGGTGTTTCTACTTATGGTGAAGTGGAAGACTATTCGTTGAACGTACTTCAAGGGGCATTGATGCCGACGCTTGAAGAAGGTAATGAATTGTCGGGTGGAGCAGATTTCAAATCACAGGAGAGCACATTGCGCATTTCTGAGATGTTGAATATTTATCCAAATCCGAACAACGGAACATTTACGGTTACCTCATCACATGCAGGAACCTATTATTTGATGAATGAAATGGGTCAATTGGTGCAGATGTTTACACTCACCCTCGACAATAATTATTCAGCCAACGTAACAGGACTTGGAAAAGGATTTTACGTGATCTCCGGTCAAAACGAGTTTGGAATATCCAAACAGAAAGTTGTAGTAGGAGAATAAATAAGTTGAACGTTTGAAATGGAAAAGGGCCGCTTGCGGCCCTTTTCTTTTTTACCCCGCGCTGGCATCGTCATCCTTCGACTTGTGCTCGAAGAGCGCGAGTTGAAGGATCTAATCGGAGAATTAATTGGTAAGTTCGTTATTAATAAGGAAGTTTATTTCATCGTATGTTAACGAGGCTTTCATTTTGTATTAAGTATTATGATTGAGAGCGTTTCTCTGAGACGTTTTTGCATCCAACTTTGTGTTTCTCCGTTCGTTTACGAACGTCCCTTAAAAAATTCTCTCTTCGTTCCTTTGTGTAATTCTTCGAGGACTTTGTGGTAAAAAAAAACCTACAAATTAATCGGAAGGATAAGTGCAGGAAATGCGAATCCGACGGTAAATGGGTTTTAGGGCTAAATAGAAAATGACCTAAGAGCTGCGTTCCAAAATTTAACACTAAATACTTGACTTCTCTGAGTTAATGTCGTACACTTGTTTGACCAACTATTAACCAAGATCTCTAAATGAAGCCACTTTTTCTTGATATCCGCTTTCATTTAAACACAAGAAGTTCTCTAGTAGGTTCCTTTATTTTTTTTCTCCTTTCATTTTCAACCCATGCACAAAATCTGGTGCCAAATGGGAGTTTTGAGGAATATTCCTTTTGTCCAGATGGGTTAGGGCAACTGGAATTATCAAATGGGTGGTACAGCCCAATTGGGACGTGTGATTTTTATCATGTTTGTTCACCACTTATCGGGGTCCCCGAAAATTCCGAAGCAAGTCAATATGCATTCAATGGTTCGGCTTATGCAGGGGGAATATCTTTCGTGAAAAATAGTCCTGATACCAGAGAGATTATGGTAACTCAACTTACTGAGGAGATGAGCACCGGCGAAATATATTACTTCAGCTTTCGTTGTTGCCGGGCCGAAAAGTCAACCAACCAAAGAGCATGCAATCGGATCGGAATTCAGTTTTTTGTTGAATTGCCTCAATTCGATTTGGATTGGATTACAAATTCTGCTCATTATTCTTGTGATAGTGTTGTACAAGATACTGCAAATTGGAATCTATTCTCGGGAAGTATAGTCGCCGATCAACCATTTAAGTATATAGCAATAGGAAATTTCTTTAATGACGATCAAACGTCAAGTATAAGCTTTGACGACACTTATGACCTTTACGCCTACTATCTCTATGATGATATAAGGGTCAGTCAAGATGAAGAATTCGGGCTTGCCATTGATGTCGTTTTTACTTCAGAAACAACAATTATTTCTAATATTGTTGGCAGCAAGTTGCAGTTGAACTTGAAAGATTTATCTCGAGTCGTTGTAATAGACACCAGTGGGAAAGTAGTTTTCAATGAGGTCTGTACGACGGACAATAGCACAATTGACATAAGCCGTATTAATTCCGGCATATATATTCTTCAAGTATTTACCAACAGTTATTTTCCTATTACTTACAAATTCTATAAAACATGAAAACAAAACTAATTTTACTCTACCTGTTGCTTAGTAGCGTTTGGGCATTATCCCAAGTTTCTGAATTGGATAACTCGGGTAGTTTACCCGGGAATTACCTTGGATGGGATAATACCACCACCTTCCCCCTCGCAATCCGGCACAACCGAATCGACCAACCAATTGGGATGTTCACTAACAACTTTCAGCGCTTAAGGATAAATGCAGGAAATGCGAATCCGACGATAAATACTTTTCCTGTCAGTACAGCCGGTTTTGTGGCCATCAGCACAGACCCTGGTTTCTATACGGGGGTGGGTCCATTTTCATTATTGCATTTGGCTGGTCAATTAGGAACCCAACAACTTACTTTCAGACCATGGATGCAAATTGGATTAAGTATTACAGGGAATGGAGATGGCATGTATTTAGGGCAAAGAATTATTAATAATACCGTTGATCTTACTGAAGCCGCCCTATGTTGGGGTGACAATTTCGGCGCTTCCGGCGGACCTGATCACATGGTGTTTCGCTTTTTAAGATCCTATGATAGTTTTGCCCCAGATAATACTAGCCCAAGTAGTATGTTAGGCCTTCAAGTTGCCCGAATGATTGGTAGTAATGGTGGTAGAGTGGGAATTGGCAATACATTTGGCACCTGAGGAACTACTTTACCTCAACGTAAATTACATGTACACGATGAAAGCACCGACGACCAGACAAGTGCTCAATTGCGTCTGTCATTTCATTTGACCAACCAATTTGCTGATTTCCGGGTTACATCTTTAGGTGATTTATGTATACACCCAACTGCCGAGGGTAGTAGCCGGAATGTTGGAATTGGAATGGCCGATTATACACCAACAGAAAAACTAGATGTTGACGGCACTGCGCGATTGCGTAAAATGCCTAACATGACGCCCGACGCACTTATCACCGGAGTCAGATTCGACCCACTTACCGATGAAGATTTGGTTTTGAACTATCTTAATTTTTCAGGATCATCAAATGAAGTTTTAGCAGGCGATGCGACATGGATAGATATTTCTAATCTTGGGTTATGCGATTGGAATATTGTAAATGGGGGTCAGGATGTAGCCATGGGTTACGGCGCAGGAGCATGTGTACCCGGGAATGTGGGGATTGGTGTGCAGCCGGCGGCTACAACAAGGCTAGACATTGTTAAAAGTGTTCCTTTAAGCGCTTCGTTTGAACGGGGAATTAATCTCTTCATGGTGGGCGGATCCACAGGAAGCAATGGTGTAGATGTTAGACTTAGTGGGCCGGGTGGAGCAATAACAGGTGTAAATTCTGATGCACAAGGTCAATGTTCGGCCAATTTTGTTACCGGGGTGAAGGGCCACGGGCATGGAGGATATATTTAAAATTATGGCGTCTACGGTCAAGCCAGTGTAGAATGTTCCAATTGCCCCAATATTGCTTATGGCGTATACGGTACTGCAAGTTTAGTAAATCCACAATGTCAACAAGCATGGGCGGGTTATTTTAATGGCAGAGGATTCCTATTAAGTGGGCCTTGGGCACTTAGTGATGAAACATTAAAAACGAATATAAACTCACTGAGCTCTTCATTAGACAAGATAAATGCTCTAAAGATGTATAGTTATAATTTCAATTTGGACTTGAATTATGGCTTGAACTTGCCTTCGGAAATTCAGTATGGCCCTTTGGCGCAGGAATTTCAGGAGGTATTCCCCGAAATGGTTACACCAGCAACTCAACCCCAAACTACCGATGACGATGGAAATGTAATAAGCGAGGGAGGGACTTTTTTGGCTGTCAACATAACGCAATTGGTTCCTCATCTGGTATCGGCAATACAAGAACAACAGGTCCAAATAGATGAATTGAAAGTTACACTTGATCTATGTTGTGCCGGCAATGACACCAAAAGGCAAGATGTGGAGGAGAACTCAATTAATAACTCTGAACGGTCCGCATTTTTATTCCAAAACACGCCCAATCCTCATCAAGGATACACTGTGATACGATACTTTGTTCCGGAAGTGGCCAACAATGTTGAATTGCAATTCTTCGACATGGGCGGTCAATTGGTGAAGACAATCCCAATTAATCAACTAGGTTTTTCAGAAGTTCAACTAAATGCTTCCGACATGGCAAACGGCATGTACACATATGGATTGATGGTAGATGGTAAAATCATCGACATGAAAAAAATGATCAAGGAATAAGCAAAAAAAAATATTTCAATGAAGGCCATGATTTAATTCATGGCCTTTTTTTTACATTAATTGTTATAGGTGCTATCTAAAGTTGATCTGAAATATTTATGCATCCGGCTTCACCATCCGTTCGTGTTCGAACGTGCCCTTATTCGGGTCGTATCTTGAATTAAGTATTAAGTAATAAGATTTGAAAGCGTTTTTCTGAGACGCATTTGCATCCAACTTTGTGCACTCCGTTCGTTTACGAACGAGCCCTTATTTGGGTTGTATTATGAATTATGTATTAAGTATTAAGATTTGAGAGCGTTTCTCTGAGACGCATTTGCATCCAACTTCGTGCACTCCGTTCGTTTACGAACGTGCCTTTAAAAATATTTCTTTGTTGCCCTTTGTGGAAAAATCGGAAAAGAGAAAGGGAAAGGGAAAGGGATGTTAACGTTTATTTGAGACGTTAATGCATCCAACTTGAGATCTCCGTTCGTTTGCGAACGTTCCCTTAAAAATATTCTCT
>JBILMS010000100.1:0-8442 GCA_044375415.1 Flavobacteriales bacterium | reverse complement strand
TAAATGTGTGCGCGCCATTATTTCTGTGATGGGTCAACTGTTTCCTCAACTTCGCGACATTGAAGATTACAATCACAAGTTGTGGGATCACCTTCAAATCATGTCGGGATTTACCTTGGATGTGGACAGCCCCTACCCTGTTCCGAGCAAGGAGTCGTTGGCGAAAAAACCGGATCGTGTTCCTTATCCATCGGGTAATATTCGTTTTGGTCATTACGGTCGTTACATCGAACGTATGATCGACAAATGTTCCGACATGGAAGATGGCGAACCGAAAGAAGCGTTTAAGATTTCGATTGCGAATGTGATGAAGTACAACAGCATCAACTGGAATCGCAATCACGTGACGGACGATGTAATATTTAAAGATTTGAATTCGCTTTCTAAGGGCAAACTTCAAATTGAAGGTGGCCCGGAGCTTGTAAAAGTTCAGCCGGCAATAGTTAAAAACAAATTCGACGACTACGATTCATTTAATGCCGGTCTTCGCAAGAAGAATAACAAAAACAAGAAGGGCAAGATGAAGAAGAAGTTTGGTGGGAAGGGTTTTCATTAGACAGATCTTTTTCGAAAACGTAAACGTTCTCAATACTCACTCTCTAACTCACGCTCTGAAAAGTTCGGGGTTCAGGGTTCATAGTTCGCAAGACTGAGGACGTGAACGTTTCTAAAAACGAGCGCGGTCCGGAACTGTTTCTGTTTCTCGAACTAGTCCAATAGGTTCGTAGTATTTAGACCAAATCCTAACCCGTTCTTCAAAATGTTTACGGTTCTTTGGAGCCCGAAGGACCCGGGGTAGACCCTAAGGACCCAAGGATAGGTAAATATCTATGTCGCGCTTCTAAAAATTATTGCATAACCCTCAGCGAACTTTGCGCAAAACTTTGTTGCTCTTTGCGGTAAAAGGACGACGTTTTTTGGGGCACAAATATCCCGAATGAGCTCGTTGCTTATATGACGATCCAAGATAATTGCGATCTCGTGTTCTTAAAAATAATCATTACCTTTATCCAAGTATAGAGCACCAAAAACAAGCAAGTAATTCAATCGCAATCGCGCCCACTGCGCGGCTAAATACTTGTTCCATATATTCAGGGCTCCAGCTAGATTAACCATTTAAGAGCTTTCACGAGAATGTTTTAATGCAACTTGGGAAAAATGATGATGAATAAAATAATAACACTCTTTGCACTCATTACCGTGTTTTGCTTGCAGAGCACCAGCTCTAATGCACAATGCTGTACCTATACCCTAACCATGCACGACAGTTATGGTGATGGCTGGAATGGTGCAAACTTGGAGATTATTATTAACGGCCTATCCATTGGAACATTCAGCGCAAGCGGTGTAGGCAGCGTGGAATACATTTCGGTCTGCAACGATGATGCTTTGGAATTAATTTATAGTTCCGGAGACTATGAAAATGAGAATTCTTATGAAGTTCAGGATGCGTCATGGAATATCGTTTTTCAGGATGGACCTACCCCTGCTATAGGTAGCGTGTTTTCTTCTATTGGAGATTGCGACACACCACTTTTGGAAGGTACTAATCCATGCATTGCTATTCCTATCGAAACAATCGAGTGTATTTCTGTGGACAATACAGGGTTTCCCGGTTCTAGCTATACTCCAAATTGTTCTTGGTTTGCGGGTGGTGATATTTGGTATTCCATGCAGGTTCCCGCTTCAGGCAATCTGAGTTTTGAAACGATCGCGGGAAGCACAAATGATACGGGTATAGCGGTCTGGGCAGGCGATGAATGCAGCCTTCTCAGTATCGCAGGTTGTGATGATGATGCCGGTAGCGGTTATTTGTCTTTTCTTGTGGTATACGACCTAACTCCGGGACAAACCATCTACATACAAGCCTGGAAATGGGGTGGCGGTGGCGGATCATTTGAAATTTGCATCACAGATTTGGGATCGGTTATGTTCGAGGGTTCAGAGCTTCCCATTGTTATGATTAACACATTAGGTCAAACCATTGTACCCGATACAAAAATCGATTGTATGATGGATATAAAATACAATGGACCCAATACGACGACCTATGTAACAGACCCTTCCAATGTATACAGCGGAAACATAGGTATCGAAGTCAGAGGAAATACATCGGCCTCTTATCCTCAACGTCCATATAACATTGAAACACGTGATTCTATGGGTGAGAACAATAATGTCGAGATATTGGGTATGCCTGCTGAAAATGATTGGGTTTTGTTATCCAATTATAACGACCGATCGTTGATGAGAAATCTACTTGCCTTTAATCTTTTCAAAGAAATGGGGAATTACAGCATAAGAGCTCATCTGTGTGAAGTCTTATTGGATGATTCGTACAGAGGCATCTATCTAATGGGCGAAAAAATAAGACGTGATTCCGGTCGGGTTGACATCGCTAAATTAACTCCCAACGATACGATTGGAGATGCCTTAACCGGTGGATATATCCTACAGCAGAACTACTGGAACGAGAACAACAGTTTTTTATCCAATTATTCGCCCATCGACCATCCGGAATTTCAGGTACATTTTGTTTACGAATATCCCAACGAAAATGATATTCTACCTGTTCAGAAAACGTATATAGCTTCTTACATCGATAGTCTGGAGACAGCACTGTATAGCGATGATTTCGCCGACCCTGAACTTGGTTATCGGAAGTACATGGATGTGTCGTCTTTCATAGATTATTTCCTTGTCAACGAGGTGTCGCGGAATGCCGATGGATTCAAGAAAAGTGTATTCTTCCATAAAGATAAATACTCGAATGGCGGCAAGCTAAAAGCCGGACCGGTTTGGGACTTTGACTGGAGTTTCAAAAATCAGGAATACTGCTACTTCAACAATCAGCAAGGGGAAGGATGGGCTCACCTCATCAATGATTGCAACGTCGATAACTATTCCACCGGTTGGTACATTCGATTGTTGCAAGACACTTCATTTCAGAATGAACTGAGATGCACCTACGAGGAGTACAGAGAAACCTTTATGGACACCACAGTTATCTTCGCTTATATGGACAGTATCGCCAGTCTCCTGGAAAATGCACAGGCAAGACATTTTCAAAGATGGTCATTGCTCGGTCACAATGGCCCTGACTGGGAGCTTGAACCTTTTGCAGATAACTACAATGAAGAACTTGTAAGATTAAAAAATTGGATTAGTACACGCATAACATGGTTAGATGTCAACATTCCCGGTTTTTGTGCTCCGGTAGGTGTAGATGAAACCACTTTAAGCGGCACAGTGAAGTGTTATCCAAACCCGGCAAGTAACTATTTTATCATCGATTACTCCTTGCCATCTGCCATGAATGTTTCTGTTCGTCTTTATAATTACTTAGGGTCAGAAGTTCTAACTATCGCTCCTACAAAACAAAGTACAGGTCAGCACTTGATAGAGATTGACACGAAAAATCTTCCGAGTGGTATTTACATTTTAAAATTTGAACGGGGAAAGGATGTTATATCCAAAAAAATAACTGTGGTGAAATAGTAGTCTATGTCACGACAGATAAAATAGAGCGATAATTGGAAAACACGGGGTTGAGATGACAACAAGTAACCGCCGACTGACCTTCCAAATTATCAGGCAATAGGCAAATAACCAACGATGAGTATAGAGGTTGTGCGATTACTTTAATCGCTCTTCTCCAGCATAAACACCTCCTCCACCGGCTTATTAAATACTCTAGCGATTTTCAGAGCTAGAACTGTTGACGGGACATATTTATTTGATTCAATGGCATTGATCGTTTGTCGACTGACCGAGACCTTAATCGCCAATTCCTCTTGCGTCAGATTTTTGATCGCTCTTTCGACTTTAATATTATTCTTCATCTGATGCTGTTTTGGAATTCCGGTACAAAATAAAATTGAATCTGACAATGAATATGATCAACACGGTAAACATGTTGTAGAGCATGACAGATAAAAAAGACATGCCATACACAAATAGAAAACACACAAACAATAAAATGTAATTCACCCAAACGGCCCACAGCAAAGAAGACAAGCGGAGTTTTGCAATGAATTCATCTTCACTTTTTTCCTTTGAAAAACCAACGAATAGTGCTCCCACAATAAATAGAGCGCCGATCAAAGTATTGGTAATATTCGTCTCAATCAGCGAGAAAAATTGACTCGGCCCCATAAATTCATCGCTGTAAATGGCGAACATTTTCGATTTGATCTGAAATGCTTCAAAGTCTGTAAAACTGAGCACTAGACCCAAAATCGTCGACGGAATTAAAAGAAACCAGCCTATCCATTTAAACCGGTTTGGTAAAAGCAATTTGTTTGACATGGCTTTATAATTTTGACAAATGTAATGTTTACTTTACATTTTGACGTGCATAGTTTACATTTTATAACATTTTTTTGCACCTCTACCCTATAGGTGAGCACATTTATTGTCTTTACTCCAATCTCGATTTGCGAGAATATAAAAGCAAGTACAGCGTAAAATCAATGCTCCTTTTTCATAAGCCTCATCCTTCATAGTTCGTTTTTCCTTATCTTTATAGAAGAATAATGACTTCACGGACAATGCCGTATTTCAAAATCATTTCACCGAAGATCTCAATTTGAGGTTGCTTGTATGGGAACAAAGATTATGCGAAAAAGAAATTTTAAAACAGCATCCATTCCGTGCTTTCTTATAGCTTTAATGAACCTCAATAGTAAAATAAATAAAAAATGAAACTATTAGTAACCACCGATTTTTCGGCCAATTCAAAAGGAGCTATTCGCTTTGCCCAAACCTTGGCTAAGCAATCAAAAGAGATAGATGTTACGTTCTATCACTCTGTGCAATTTATGAAACCAAGCACATGGAGCGATGCTTTTTACAGCGCATACAAACAGGAAGAGGTAACAAGGCTTACCAAAGAGCTTAGTAAGTTTGTTTCTTCCACCATTGGACTAAACCGAAATAAATTTGCCTCTGTTAAGTATGTCATTGATTCAGCTCTCTCGACTGAAAAAGACATTGTGACGTACGCAGAAAAACGAAAAATGGATTTTATCTGTATAGCCACGCAAGGCGCAGGTGTGTTGAGAAAAATCATGGGTACTCACACTTCACACCTTGTAAACAATTCCCTTGTTCCTGTGTTGGTCATACCCAGTCACTACAGATCGAAGCCCTTAAAAAAGGTGACTTATTTGTCGGACTTTGAAAATGTAAAAAGAGAATTAGACAAGGTTTCAAAACTTTCGAGTACGCTAAAATGCGGTATTGATGTACTACACTATTCTTCACTTGTTTTGGATAAAAAGAAATTTGAACGAAACGAAGCGCTCGTTACCAGCGAACAGTACCAAAACACCCAATTGCACGTTATCAAAAACAATTTGGAGTTACCCCTTATGGAAAGAGTTTCGCGGTACATAAGCAAATCGAAACCCGAATTGTTGGTGATGTTCACCCGAAGGGAAAAGAGTTTTTTTGAACGGATATTTATGCCCAGTAAGTCGGCGGAGCTGACGTATACTACGAAAGTTCCGGTTTTGATCTATTCAAAATGACCGAAATTTTTTTGATAATTCCTACTACATTTATCCACAATAAAATGCCCGGATGGGCTGAGCGGTCTTTTCAAACAGATAAAAGTACTAGAGAATTTTGACTTAAGTGCAAGAGCAGAAAACGCAGAATACACGAAATAGGTATTAAGGATGGATTTACAGAAAATACAAATTCTAGAAAGTATAACAATCCTCGTTCTATACGTGGCTGGCTATTTTATCACGAAGACAATTATAAATAATGTTCTGAAAAACACGCAGCTTCAAAGAGCTCGAAGAAAGATAATTGTCAAAGCTATACATCTTTTTACAACAATTACTGCCGTCATTCTACTTGCAGGGGTTTGGGGGTTACAACAAAATGAGATAGCCGTTTTTGCAAGTACAATCCTAACTGCACTGGGTATTGCTTTTTTTGCTCAATGGTCATTACTCTCGAATATCACATCGAGCATAATACTATTTTTTAATCACCCTTTAAAATTAGGAGACACGATCAAAGTATTGGATAAAGACTATCCTTTCGAAGGTGAAATAACGGAATTGACCTATTTCTTTGTTCACTTAAAGACAACTGAGGGAGAAATAATAACAATTCCTAACTCTTTAGTTTTACAAAAGTCCATATCCGTCCTTGCAAAACCTAATTAGAAATAAAGAATCGGGTATGTTGATATCGGGAAGGGGAGCGAGTTGATCAAACAACCTGTTGTGATTGATTCGAAAAAATGACAGGTCTGAATTCTTTTTTCAATAGAAAGGAACACTATCACAAAACGTTTGCTCCATATATTGGGGTTACAGGGAGATTCGTGTGAATTGTAATACAATTTATAATTGCTAAATAATCATGTAGTTTCTACTTAGGTTACCATCCATGTGTTTTATCGTGCTCCTTCTGCAGGATCAACAAACTTGGGTTATCAGGATGTGCCTTGGTGCTCATGAAATTGTTCCAATACCAATCATGATTCATAGAATCACCGGAAATAATTCCCTTTCGATATTGCCAATTCTGAAATAAATTAAAGTAGATTAAAAGAGCAAAAAAACCTAAAGTGAGTGACTTGAATAAAGGTCTGAAGTGAAGGATTTTCTCTAGTAAAAATGCCAAAGGAAGTGCTAGTAGAGCATAGGTTTGCATCATTGGGCGCGCTCCGAAAGACCATCCATAAAACCAATTGTTCCATGAAAAAACTACGTAAACATATACGACAAAAAAAGTAATGATCGAATATTTTATTCCGCTCGATATTCTTCCAGACTTCATAAAAATAAGTCCTGTACATGCCAAAAGTGCCAATGGCGTATATAAGAACCAGCCCTTCCTGTAACTGAATAATCCATCCCAAATTCGAGGAGCATTCCAAATGAAAAACTCATTAGCCGGATACGAAAAGTAAATCCAATTTCCCGAAGTGTAATGCCAATAAAAAAGTTGTGGAATAATTATTACAATAAAAGCCAATAACGCAGCACCCAAGTATGCAATATTGTTTCGAATTGAACCCCATGTTTCCATATTACAAATCCCCCATAAAATTGGAATAAGTGCAATAAGTATGTCTATTGGCCTTAAAATAGTGCACAATCCGATCTCAACACCTAAAAGTATAGAATTGTAAAGAGTGGGGCCCTTGTACCACTTGTAAGTAGTAAGCAATACTGCACTGTAAAGAAAAAAAAGATAAGGGTGCGAAAGTCCTGATTCAATGGCTGAATAATTTAAAAAATTGGTTCCAAATGAAATGCACAGTATTACTAGTGAGGTTGTTAACCAATTAAAATATCTAAGCAGAAAATGAGCAAGAATTACTAGCCCGAAAAAAGCAAAAAGGAGAGATGATAACCTTGTGCTCAATTGGTAAGGTTTTGAATATCCATCTGCAGGATACTCCTTGTTGAACTGAACACTCGCATGAGCCGTTAAGAACAAGGGGGCTTGAAATAACGCGACTCCGATGGGGTACTTATTACACAGTTTGTCTGAATTTTCACAAGGATGAAGGCCATATCTAATCAATTTATTTCCCGTCGGACGGTACTTCGAAACGATACTATCCATGTGATTGTAGTAGCCTAAGTCATTATAAATAATCGCGCTTGGCAGATAGTTGTGATATCCGAAAGAATCGTAGTTGTAGGTTTTGTTGTGCTCCCATTCACTGAACATTGTGATAAGACCCACAACCAAAAAACAAATCGCCGCCATGTAGCGATGCAAACACTTCACGATCCAAAGTTCAAACAATTTGTTCATGGCGCATCCAAAATAGATTAACCCTTATCGATCCTATTTCGCAAACATATACTAATTGAGTCAAATGCCCCCTACAATAAGTGCGAAACTATTATACAAACAAAAATGGACAATTCGATCTTAAAATTAATAAGAAGGCTATTACAATGTTTATATACGCCATTGTGAAAGAATTCGAAAAAACAAGCTAGATATTTCTCTTCGTAGGGAATAAGAAAAAGAAACTATAAGTCAACGTCCAAAATTAGTTATTGAATATCCTGTATATATGTGTTGAAAACCAAAATCCTCCATTACAAAAGAATCGCGCTCGGAATTGCATCGTGGAATTTGGCGCCCACTTCGTGGACACGTTTGGGAGGGAGAGGAATGAGAATGGAAAAGAGAACGAGATCTTGAAAGGGAAGGCATACGGAAATAGGAATGGGAACCAGAATAGGAATGCGAACAGATTCTCAAATCTTTTGCTGCATTTATTGGGTCAGGACATGGGGCTGCAGCGTTTCTGAAACATTGTATGAATTGGCTAAGTTTGCCATAAATCAGTCCGAAGCTTTCTAATTGTACGAACTATTTTCAATGGCGACATCATTCATCGAAAAATTGAGATTTAACAAGTTGACATCTGTGCCTGTCAGCCACTTCGATGGT
>JBILMS010000152.1:0-2530 GCA_044375415.1 Flavobacteriales bacterium | reverse complement strand
AAATGACTTTACCATCTCTTTTGGGTCCGTCAATTGCCTTTCTAGTTTGCGACTCCTGTATCTTATTTCCACTGCAAATATAAATAGTATTAACGCAAAAGGTTAACAATAATATCCAAATATTCTGAATTTCCCACCTTTCAGATGAACAAAGTGAGGCAATTGTCAATAAAATAGATAGTTCTCAAAGAAGTGGCAAGGACGAGTACTGCCCTTATTACACACCCCTAAAAGCAAAAGACACGCCCTGATACGCAACCCTTTCGGACTTAAGCGCGGCGAATACTATTGGGGCAAATGTAAAAACTCTTTTTCGGTTCATTCCCATCTTGAGAGTGATTCCTTCGATGATTACTTCCGGCAAAATTGTCGGAAATTACCGGGGTCTAAAATTGAATCAATCAACATTCAGTTTAACATACCCAAAATTCATTGTTTCTGTAATTTCCGTAAATGAATAATACCTACCCGTCTCCCATTTGCCCTTTCTATGTATGAACGAGAGGAATTCTGCCGACCTCCCGTCAATTTGCTGAACAATGCTCAAATTATCACCTTCTTGAGGAGTGTAATCGAAGTCAAAACGATTACTTCCGTTTATTTGTGACAAAACATAGTCTTTGGTCAATAAATCTCCCAATGATTCGCTAGGCATTCTCAGAACTCCCATAAAGTCGCTTTTTACAAGTCCCATATACTTAGACAACCTCCAAGTAAGGGGTTGATCCGAAAGTGAAATTGAATTTTTTAGCTCATGTGCTAGGGTTTCACGCCTTGCAAAGATTTCCAGTTCCTTCTCAGAAAGGCAAGTGCACAATTTTATTCTTTTTTTATTGACTTTACACATGAGGGTTTGTGTTTGAACAAATTTACGAAAAAGAATCTACGTCCGAACTTCGATAACCACTTTCAATTCACTCAAATGATGAGAGCTAAGGTTCAATGAACCCGGAATATTGAACCATTCCTTTAACTCCTTTCCTTACTCGCTAAACCTTATCTATAGTCTCCTCTTCGGTATCCCATACCATCGTGTGAAGAGAATATTGAAACCATTCGTTGAACATTTCGCGCGTCCTTTCTTGCGGCCAAATTTCCTCTGCGGTGTACCAGTTATTTAATTGATCCGAAAAGATGGAATCAAAATTCTCGTTTAACCAATTTTCCATTTCCTCTATTTCTTCATAATCAGGAAGCAGATATACATCACCTTCTTTTAAGTGGTTGCCAATTTCATCCATTGGTTCTATGGACTGCAGCCAATCCACAAATGCCTGTTTCGGTCTTAAGACGAGAGCTGAACGTTTTACATTGTCGAAATAGACAGGCATTGGCTCCATATGGCTGAAGAAATTTATTTGTTTGTCAAGTGAACGCCAAAGATAAAAGATTCAGCCTGGTGCACAGTTTAAGTTTACCCTCACTTCCTAAATGTAACCAACGTCCATTTTATCAGCTTTCCCGGCCAAGACCTCTATTCGATAATAAGCCTTTTTACTTCAACGGCAGCAGTCGAAAGTACACATGTTGATCTAAAAGTCGCTAGTTTAATAATCTTCGAGCAAGCGATGATTCAATGCTCTAATCCTAGTCTCTGTAAAGAAAATATTTCTTCTTTGAAACTATTTAACAGATTGCTTTTTTCGTGATAGCTTTTTCTGACGTTGCTCTTTTCTTGCTTTTATAAATGCGCTAAATTCTTTCAGTTCCGTTTCTGTCCATGGTTTGTCCATAACTGTAAAGTCGACATTTTTCGGTTCTCTAATAAGTCCCATAATCATTGTTGTTTAAAGTACTGATTGATTAATCTTAAAGCTGCAGGAGTTTCGATCATCATCTTCGTTCCTTTGAAATGAGTTGCATATAAAGTTTCCTCATAGTGTTTAATCAAAACGGTTTTGGCATCACACGTTTCACTTTAGTACAAATCTATATATTATAAACTCACGAAGGGTTTTGGTAGCCCAGATTCGGAATTGGGTGGCCTGAAAACTATTTACGCGGTATCCGACAGCGATGATGGCGTCTAGGTTGTAGGAGTTGGTGAGATAGCTCTTTCCATCCAGAGCAGTTATTCGAATTTTTCGAATAACTGAATCTTCTTGTAACTCAGCGCTTTTGAATATTTCTTTAAGATGGTAATTGATGGTATTCACCTCCACCCCAAACAACTCCGCCATTTTTTTCTGACTTAGCCAAAACGACTCATTTTGAAAAAAGACCTCGATGTGCACCGCTCCATCCGGAGTGGTATAGAGAATAATTTCACTTTCGTCGTTTTCTAATGGGGTAAGTCCTCTGCTCATGGCTTTACAATTTTACATTCAAATGTAAGACGATCTGCTAGATGGGCAGCGAGACCGCACTGTTCGTTTTTCACCATTGAAATATGTTTGGCCTTTTCGTTAATTGACCGTTTTCATTCACCAAATCCGACCAAAAGCAAAAGACTCGCCCTGGTGCGCAGTTTTTTGGAACTGAAGCGTGGCGAGTACTGTTGGGGCAAATGTAAAAAAATTTTCGAATTCGC
>JBILMS010000151.1:0-2538 GCA_044375415.1 Flavobacteriales bacterium | reverse complement strand
CTCCGAGACGATGTTCCTTACAACTTTTGGCAAAATTGGGAGAATGACGGACCAATTTATCCGGAGTTGTTCAATGATCCGGGTAACCCAAATCGAAGCGATAGTGATTACAACGGATTAAATGACAATGATGGTACTCAACAAACCGATCCTAACCAAGGTAATGCAGAAAGTCTTGATCAAATTACTTCGCTGCTCACGGGTTTGGTTACTGTTTTCGAGATGGTTGGCAATGAAGTGGTCCAACCCACTGAACTTGACACTCCAATGAACATTCATATAGAGGCAAGAGCAATTGCACTTCGAATAATTCACTATGTGATGGCTAATGAAGAAGAAGGGGAGTTTTCACCAATGTTCAAGATTTTCACCCAAAATGGGGAACTGGTAACCCGTGGGCCGGATTGTACGGGCGCTGCCTGGCCTTTCATAGAAATTGCAATGAGATTAGATGATCCATATGTGTATGAACATTATTTAGAAATGATATTGGAAACGGAAGTTCCTATTGTTGTTTCGTCTACTGATTTCTACTTTCAAATTATATATAACAATGCGCCATGTATGAATGCACTTCAGGATCACTTACATGACTACTTTTTAACTCCTATCGATGAACCCATTACCATAGCTCACATTCCATTGGGGATGATTTTAGAATATATTCATAGAGCACAGGAAGAGAATATTGATTTGCACGTTGGAAGTACAACTGGTTGTCTTGAATTGAACCTTGAAGACATACAAAATATTCAATCTATTGATCTGGAGTTACCGGGAATTTGTGAAGATATTTTATACGATATACTTCTTGACGCACTCACGCCTTTATTGGTTGGATTGGCGGAGACGCTTGGACCCATAGCAGAGTTCCTCTTTAATGGCGATGATCTTGTTTTAGGCCAACAAATATGTTTTCCCTCCAACTCCTTGAATCATGATAATGTTCACATGATCTTAGAACAGGTAACTACATCAATGATTTGGTCCGATTATGATTATATCCGCAGTATCTCGGGATTGGATTACCCCTATATAAACTTGCTTTACCCAGTATTAAACAATAACCAACAACCATACTCGACAACATACCAAAACGTATATAAAACGCTTCTGGATCAGGCCCCATGTGAAGGTCCATGGCAGGATCCTTTCGATGTCAATAATCATGCTCCTAACAATTGGGCAAGTGCTTGTAATTTGTTCAAAGGTTTCAGCGAGACAGGTCCATTAAGTAATGGTGTTCCCTGGTTGGAATACAGCGGATATTTTCCGGGTATCGATTATATGGTTTTACACAATCTATACTACTTACTTTGGAGTCAGGACTTACCTCCGTATAAAAGGAATGTAAGTTGTGAATGCATTCTTGAGTTCACATCAGAAAGTATTCTAGATACTGATTTTAATGTGCTGCCTCAATTCTCTGACTATAAAAGTAAAGGTCTTATAGCTGAGTCCTATCTTTCTCATAATCTAGAAGTAACGGATGGAGCAATAATCGAATTGCGAAATGACATGGTGATTTGTAGAGAAAACCCCAATTTCGAAACAGTTTTAACAATTAATAATGATGCCATTTTTAAGGTCTATGAAAACAATACGATTACAGTTAAATCCGGAAATAAAATAATTGTTAGTGCTGGTGGTATGCTCAATGTAGGTATAAGCACCGGCATCGGTGATGGTGATGCCAAAATCATTCTGGAAGAAAATGCCGAATTGCAAGTATTATCAAACGGAAAGATAATGTCTACGGCAGGTTTTGATTTAGTAATGAAGCCCGGTTCGAAATTTATTTTCGAAAACGGTATCATGGAACTAGGTAACGGTGCTGCCGGGTCATCGCTTTCGGCAACCGAAGACTGTCTCATTAAATTTAGCAACTCAACTTTAATAATGGACACCCAGGCCGGAACAGTCTGGAATCTTGATGAAAACGCCGAAGTTGAAATCGACAATTCAAATATAGAAATAGGTGACAATTCGAATTTTAATTTTCACGAAACAAGCTCGCTCACATTAAACAGTGGCAGCATATTTATGAAAGCGAATAGTTCCATGAGATTTTGGGAAAGCAGCAAATTGCTTATTAATGGCGGTTCCATTGATATTGTTGGCTCGTCATCGCGCATAACTTTTGTTGGGGGCCAGCTCCATATTGCCCCCAATGCAACGTTCGCTCCCACACACGCAAATTATGAAAGTGGATACATCGAATTCACCGGAAACAATGACCACGAATTATTCACCGGTCTTAACTCAAAACTTTTATTAGTCGGCGATAATAACAACGATGTTATCCTAAAAATAAACAACGGAGCAGATCTATGGAATAATAATTTTGGAATGGGAATTTTGGAAATCCGAAATGCAACGGTTGATTTATCGAACTCAGGTCAACTCTGGACAGATATGAAATTCGTAGCCGACAATGTAAAGTTTGTGGATTCCAATCCTCCTATTGATGGTCCTCCATCCACAGTTCAGGTTTGGCATAATAGTGCCTGTTCCATAAGTAATTGTGAATTCACAAAC
>JBILMS010000043.1:0-29673 GCA_044375415.1 Flavobacteriales bacterium | reverse complement strand
TGCCAATGCTATCAACGGCTGTGAATTGAACTTCCGGATAAAAAATGGCGAGTGGAACGGCAGGGAACCCGCCTCCGGTACCTAGATCAAGGATTTTGGATCCCGGTTTAAAGCCCGTGAATTTTACAAGGGCCAAACTGTGAAGTACATGTCTTTCGTAAAACTGGTCCATGTCCTTTCTCGAAATCACATTGATCTTCGCATTCCAATCTTCATACAAAGAGAATAAAAGATCAAATTTTTCCAGCTTGTCCGGATCTAAGTCCGGAAAATAGCGGGTGATTTGGTCGAGGGGCATTTGTTTAAATTAGTTGTTGTATCAAGTAAATTAAATAGGTTCTTGAAAGCGAATGTTCCAAGTAAGATCAACGATCTCTGTGATGTCGTCGGCAATGTTATATAGAGCAATTGTAGCTTCACCTCCGTTTACTGCTAGCGCGGGATTATTGCTATCGAGCATGTGAACATACCCAAAATTATTTGCCGTGCTATTAGCTTGGGATGTATTAAAGGTACCCCAAATATTTCCTTCCGGATCTACACATGAAAATGTACAAATGTCCGTATCCTCACCGGACATTATCGGATATTCCCCGGCTAAATAATTGAGAAACGTTTGTGCACTGTTAGTCTGCCATTCATCTAATGGTATTGTACAGGGCGGTAAACTCAATTGTACATATCCAATGCTAGTCGTTTTAGGATCGCCATTCCACGTAAAGGAGGTAGAGCCCGTTAAAAAAACTTCATCTGCATTCTGTATAGCAAAACTCGAATACTGGAACCCATATCCATTTTGGCCAAATTCAAAATGATAGGGCACCTCTTGAAGCGTAAAATCCAAAGTGTAAATGGTAGTCGAGTAGTGCGCCGGGGTTGGATTTCCCGCGTTGTTGTTATCTTGAGTTTCTTCTTTTTTACAAGAAGAAATAGAAATCAAGATAAAAAGTGGAAGTAAGTATTTCATTGGAATTTCAATTATTACAAAAGTACTCCAACTTATTCTAAGTCGGTTTTCCATAAATACTTACGCCGGAAAACTTAAAGGTCCCCTTAATAATTGTCTTTCGTATTCTTCATCATTTGGAAGAGGAATTCACGGGCCCTGAATAGCTGTGCCTTCACTGTTCCAAGCGGAAGATTAAGTTGCTCGGCAATTTCCTCGTAAGCGAGTTCATCGAAGTAGCGAAGTTCTACTAGTTTGCGATAACGAGGTTTGAGCTTATCTACAATTTCACGCATCTTTTTAATGCGTTCTTCTTTTTCCATTGCTTCGGCCGGATCAATCACGGCATCCTTCACATTGATCTCAATGGTGTCACCATCATCGGTTTGGAAACCTTGGTCAATGCTTATTGCTTTGATTTTCTTTTTGCGGATATAGTCGATGCAGTTGTTAGAGGCAATCTTAAACAACCAAGTAGAGAAGGCAAATTGAGGGGTATACTGACCCAAACGTCTGAACGCTTTACCAAAGGCTTCGATAGTGAGATCCTCTGCATCGTCTTTGTTGTTCACCATTTTGAGCAACATGTAATAGATGGGCTCGCGGTAACGATCCATAAGTTCAGCGTAGGCCTTCTGATCTTGCTGATGCAGTGCCTTTTGTACGAGGTTGTAATCGTACTGCCCTTTTTCCGAAAGATGTTCTATCAGTTCCATTTCTGGGGTCTTCTCACCAGGTTAGAAAAATATAATCCTACGTTCATTAGAAAAAGGTGCAACTCCAGGAAGGGTGATAACCAAACGACATCCTGAGCTTGTCCCAGCTTCTTTGAACTGTTGTGCAAAATAGCTATTTGTATAACATAACGCACAAAAAGAAGGCTACTTACTAACAACACCCCTGTGTGGAATCCACAGGCAATGCCGTAACTGGCTAACATCACCAAATAAGTGAATGGCCATAGGGCAAGTAGATTTTTGTGAATGCTCTTGTAACGCGGTGAAGTGCTTAAATGACGACGTTTTTGGGTGAACCATTTCGACCATGTGGTGTGGGGTTCTGACTCCGTTTGTGATTCCGGATTAAAAACAATACGCGTATTATTCGAATTTGCGACTTCATTAATGAAAAGATCGTCGTCGCCACTGTTCAAATTGTAGTGCTTTTTAAACCCCCCAACTTTAAAGAATAAGTCTTTTTTGTAGGCTAAATTTCTTCCTACACCCATGTATGGTAATCCGGCTTTGGCGAATCCCAAGTAACTAAGCCCTACCATGAGGGTATCAAATCGGATCAACTTATTAAGCCAACCCGCATATTTTCTATAGGGCGAAAATCCCAAACTTATCTCTGTGTCTTCTTGCATAGGGCGAATCATATGCCTTATCCACTGATCGGATTTTGGCATACAATCAGCATCTGTTAGCAACAAAACATTGTATTTCGCTGCTTTAATACCCAATGTTAGAGCGAATTTTTTACCTCCCTGAAGATTTTGTTTTTCTTCATCCAAGGTTACAATTTTCAAATTGGGGTAACGCACGGAAAAAGCTGTGAGAATAGCATCTGTATCATCCCAACTGCTATCATTAACTATCACCAACTCAAAAACGGGGTATTCTTGATCCATGATTTGTGGAATCAAGTCCATCAGGTTTTTCTCCTCGTTGCGCGCACAGATGATTACGGAAACAGGCTCCCAATCCACAGGGTCTGAAATGGATAGTTTGGGTTTAGCCCCCACTTGATGGAAATAGCGGAACATATAGAAGACTTGTATCAACCATGCGGCAATAAAGATGGCTACGGTTGCCAACAACCATGTCTCCCACTGTAGAATTTGATCCATGTAATTCGGATAGTCTCGAATGGGTCAAAAGTATTGTCAGAAAGCACCCGTTGAACTAAGAAATCAGCCGTTAATGTCTCGTTTTATTCACAGTGTACTCTGAATAGCTAATAAGTGCGATTTACCGGTGAGATGATCTTATCAGTTGATTTTCAGTAAGACAGTATTTATATGCCCCGAGGCCACGCAGCTTAGTTGATACAAGCCGCTTGATAAATCATCGAATTGCAGTGTATGCGAACCCGGCTGAAGTTTGTTTTGATAGACAAGTTTTCCGCTCAAATCGGAAATCCGAACATCAGTGATTTCTGTTCCGGGAATTTCTAGTGTCACTTCTCCTTCACTTGGATTTGGAAAAAGGCGTAATTCTTCTGATTCGACATTGGCAACTCCAACAATTTCGTTGCAAATAATCGTCGACTCTTCAGTCCCGAAAGCTCCTCCGGCAATCACTAAATTCCCAAAATCATCCCAGATTTCATAGCTTCCTTCGCCGTAGTTGCAGCAAATGCCATCGCCAAAGGAATCGTAGATAATAAACTCGAAACAACCGTAGGGAAGACAAAAACTGTAGTTGAAGGTACTCAGTTCAAAGGTAGCCGGATAAAAAGACGAAGAGAATAACTCGACTCCATTTTGTAAAATCACCCATGAGGTTTCTTCGGGCCAAAGGTCCGTAGTGAGGTTTATAGTCATACCCATTCCTGTATAAGGCATACCCCAAAAAGTTTCCATTCGACTGTCATTACTGCTATTCTCGTCCGCAACCCCATTGGGATACTGAACAATGGCTTCCATGATATTTTCAGATTCTGAGACCGAACAAATCCCGACTTGTAATACCGCTTCCATTCCCGGTGAGAGCAATCCCGACCAACTATACGAATAGGAGTTGGTCCCATTCATTGAAACCTGGACCTCTGCACTCATTAAATCTGTTGTACCGGCATTATACAAAACAATCCAGGCATCGAATTCAGAATGACATTCAGAATCATTGAACCCGCCTAAATCGCTAATAGCCGCATCATTGGAGAAAAGCAAATTCGATGCTCTTGCTTCCTCTGATGGAATAGCTACAAAGAACAATCCCCCCAACACAATCACTAGCACTTTTTTCATTTCAAATCTCTTTCGAAGCGCAGAATATTACATTCCACAACTTTCCTTGCCTATCATGTACAGACATGGATTCAAAAACACTACCGATGTAGCGTTTATTTTATGCTAAATCCTCTGTTTCTTCGAAATGCAAACTGTATTTCCAAACTGCAAATAGTAATGCATTTCGACGATTCAACCCGCGTTCCGCGGGTTGAATCGCTCAGGGTGACTAAACGTTGTCGAATTAAAAGAGGAGTGGGAGGGCCGCGCAGCGGCCCCACTCCCCTCTTATTTTTACCGCCCGACCGTCATCCTTCGCTCGCGCAGCAAGCGCGATGCGAAGGACCTATTCGGAGAACTTTCTTGACGCTGTGTACAAAACGTTTTGTGTGTATCCTGTTTTCCGTTTCTCCGAACCCCGAACTCCCCTAAACCAACCCATCCCGACCGTCATCCTTCGCTCGCGCAGCAAGCGCGATGCGAAGGACCTATTCGGAGAACGGTCTTGACACTGTGTACAAAACGTTTTGTGTGTATCCTGTTTCCCGTTTCTCCGAACCCCGAACTCCCCTAAACCAACCCATCCCGACCGTCATCCTTCGCTCGCGCAGCAAGCGCGATGCGAAGGACCTATTCGGAGAACTTTCTTGACGCTGTGTACAAAACGTTTTGTGTGTATCCTGTTTCTGTTTCCCCGAACTGCCCCCTGCACTTGGCACGATTCTTATTCCCTACATTTGCGAAAGAACCTGTGGAAATATGAAAAAGACCGGAATCATTATAACTTTAGCTGTACTCGGATTGTTTGTGGTACAGTGTAAAAAGAATAAACAAGTAAGTGCTGTGGATCAAGAAAGTATAGAAAATGCAGAATTGGGTTCTGAAAACGACCGTGTTTTGCGCGAAATTAATATTGATCCGTATTATGAGTGGCCCGGAAATACAAGTCCATTTCAATTGCTTTCAACAGAATGTATTGGTGATACTCTGATTATCGAAATCCAATATGGTGGCGGTTGCGAAACTCATGATTGGAAACTTTCAACCAATCGTGTTTGGCTGAAAAGCATGCCTCCTAAATTGAATCTTCATTTAGAACACGATAATCACAACGATATGTGCCGCGCTCTGATCACAGAAAAATTGTACTTCAATATTTCACCCCTAAAGTACCCCTCACAAAAACAGGTGAACTTTATTGTGAACAGCGACCATACAAAACAGGTGGAGTATAGGTACTAGAGCGGTTTAAAGAAAGGGAACAATACGTTCATCTGAAACGCATTTGCATCCAACTTTGTGCACTCCGTTTGTTTACGAACGACCCTTTAAAACTATTTCTTAGTGCCTCTTTGCAAATCTTTGCGCCCTTTGCGGTAAAAAAAAAAGCCCTGCAAATAAATCGGAGACGAAATAGAACGGAAAGCTAAGTCAACAAAGCTCTACTTTTCAATTACGCTCAACCAAACTTCTCCTTCCTCAATTTCTCAAGGGCAAACATCTCATCCCTGAATCGTGCGGCTTCCATAAACTCGTGATTCTGCGCAGCTTTGTCCATCTCTTTTTTCGCGGCGTCAATTGCTTTCCCTAATTGTTCGGATGACATGTACTGAACCACCGGATCTGCAGCCATATTCGGTTGTTCAGGTTCAACATAATACCTGCCGGTTCTGCGATCATCAATCAATCCACTTTGTTCGAGCAGCGTAGATTTCTTCTTGAAAATCTGAGTAGGAGTGATGCCGTGTTTTTCATTGTAAATCATCTGCTTCTCCCTGCGCCTCTCTGTTTCATCGATTGTCTGTTGCATACTCTTGGTAATCTTGTCGGCATACATGATCACTCGACCATTGATGTTTCGGGCAGCACGCCCCGCCGTCTGTGTCAATGAACGATGACTTCTCAAAAAACCTTCTTTATCGGCATCCATAATGGCTACTAAGGAAACTTCAGGCAAGTCGAGACCTTCTCTCAACAAGTTAACTCCTACCAAGACGTCAAATTTTCCTTCTCTAAGACCTCGTAAAATTTCTATTCTATCGAGTGTGTCCACCTCGCTGTGGATGTATTGACATTTTATATTAATATTTTCCAAATACTTACTCAGTTCTTCTGCCATACGTTTGGTCAGCGTAGTTACCAAAATTCGTTCTCCTCGACCGATCGTTTCTTGAATCTCGCTGATCAAATCATCTACCTGATTTAAAGATGGACGAACCTGAATAGGAGGGTCCAGCAAACCCGTGGGCCGCACCAGTTGCTCTACCACCACACCTTCCGCTTTGTTTAATTCATAATCTGCAGGAGTTGCCGTTACATAAATTACTTGGTGCTGAAGTGCCTCCCATTCCTCAAATGTCAAAGGCCTATTATCCATGGCAGCAGCAAGTCGGAAACCATAATCGACCAAATTAACTTTACGCGATCGATCACCCCCATACATAGCTCCAACTTGAGAAACGGTAACGTGACTTTCATCTATGATCATCAAAAAATCTTGAGGGAAATAGTCTAAGAGACAGAATGGTCGCTGACCTACATTTCTCCGATCGAAATAACGAGAATAATTTTCAATACCACTGCAGTATCCCAATTCTTTCATCATCTCCAAATCATAACTGGTGCGTTCTTCCAATCGTTTAGCTTCTAAATGTTTTCCTTGTTTTTTAAACGCATCTGTTTGAACAACCATGTCCTGCTGAATCTCCCACATCGCCTGTACCATCGTATCTCTGCTTGTGACAAAGAGATTGGCAGGATAGATACTGATTTCTTGGAAAGGCATAATCCGTTTTCCGGAGGTGGGATGAATCGTTTCGATACTTTCAATTTCATCTCCAAAAAAGATTACTCGAACAGCATGGTCTGCATAGGCTAGGAAAACGTCTACGGTGTCGCCTTTCACACGAAACATGCCTCGTTCAAACTCCGCATGCGCCCTGCTATAGAGACTTTCAACCAACTTATATAAAAAAGATTGACGGCTAATCTTTTGTCCAACCTTTATGCGAATCACACTTTTGTGAAATTCTATGGGATTGCCAATACCGTAAATGCACGAAATACTCGCGACAACTATTACATCACGACGACCGCTTAACAACGCACTTGTTGCACTTAGACGCAACTTTTCAATCTCGTCGTTTATGCTTAAGTCTTTCTCGATGTATGTGCCCGAAACAGGCAGAAAAGCCTCCGGTTGATAGTAATCGTAATAGGAAACGAAATACTCGACGAGGTTGTCCGGAAAAAATTGCTTGAACTCGGAGTACAACTGAGCAGCTAGCGTTTTATTATGACTAAGGATTAAGGCAGGTCGCTGCGTTTGAGCGAGAACATTGGCTATGGTATATGTTTTTCCGGATCCCGTTACACCCAATAATACTTGATATCGATCTCCTCGCTCAACTCCTTGAACCAATTCTTTGATGGCCTGAGGTTGATCTCCCGAGGGTACAAAAGTGCTAGTTAGTTGTAGTTCCATGGTGCAAAGATCATAAAAAGAGGTCACCTAAAAAGGTTTGTGTTCAAAACACGTGACCAAGTGTTTTGATTTGAGGTTTCTTCGCTATACAATAGATTTATTTTTTACTTTTGATTGAGATGAACATTCACAAACATCTACCTCGCCTCTATGAAATATTCTATTAAAAGCTTTCGATATGGACTGGCAAGTCTCGTATTTTGGTTGTTAGCCGTTGTCCTGATTGTTTCGTCTATTCGATTGAAATTTGAGGACAAAGCGAGTGCTTGGATTGGATTAATATTGTTAATCGCTTCTTCTTGTGCTTTCATCGGCCTTTTTTATACCCTCAAGTCTTTTAAAGAAGAAGGTGGTAAAATCAAATGGATTGGCGGGGTCTTAAATGTGATTTTTTTCCTCGCATTTATTGGATTAGTCATAGCCAATGTGATGGATTGGAAAAATTGAATGGAAAATCGGGATAATTCTTTTTGCCTTCACTTTTTTGATTAGTGAAAAGCGAAATGGAAGCTGTGTAAGTCCTGGTAAGAATCGAAGTCCGTGAAGTAGGATATTCACGATACAGTTTCGTTACTTTGCAGCAAATTCATCGTATGCGCTTTTTAAAAATATTTCTTCCTATTCTAGCTCTTGATCTCATCTGTTTGTGGTTTTGGGTAAAGGGTATGGGGCAGGAGCCCGGTACTTCCATGGTAGTAGTGACTATTGTACCCATCATTCTTTCCATTAATCTTGCTATTGCCGGAATTCTGTACCTTCTCAAGAAATCTGAGTATTCCAAATACTTTATTCTGAATGCGCTGATAGCATCAGCTATTTTCTATGCTTTTTTCGTTTCTTCGGTTCGCAAATTCAACTCGGAGAATTTTGATGTTTGGTCCTTTAAACGGGCTGACACAACATTTATCATTACTCAAGAAGTAAAAAATGACTTTTTTTTTATTACCTATAAACCTGAGGAAGGCAGCCCTGCTTCGTTTGTAAGTGGCAAATGTGAGAAATCTTCTGAGGGTGTCTTGCTCTCCACCGATTCATTAAAAATGGAAATTAGGAATAATGTACTTATTGGTTTCCCCGGCAACCAAAAGCCTATCGACCTTACCAAATCACCGGATTAATTTCCAGTGACCACTTCTTGTACGTGCAAAAGCCCCTTGTAAATAAAACCTACATTCTTGAAAAATTTCCCGGAAAGGGAGGATGGACTTTTGCACGTATCCCCGAAATTCCGCAGGATCGTAAAGCACATTTTGGTTGGGTGAGAGTGAAGGGAACTATCGATGGATATCCCATCAGTAAATATCACCTCATGCCCATGGGTGAGGGAAATCTATTTCTTCCCGTTAAAATGGATATCCGAAAGAAGATCCGAAAAAATGAAGGGGATTCTGTACACATTATTCTTTATCCCGACAAAGATCCTCTGGAAATACCCGAAGAAATGGTCATTTGTCTTCGCGATGATCCCGCTGCATTCAAGTTTTTCAAGTCTTTATCCGAGAGCGAAAAAAACAATTATATCAAGTGGATCTATTCCGCCAAAAGGGAGGAAACAAAAGTCAATCGCCTTGCCAAAGCCATCAACCGTCTTTCTTTGGGCAAAAGGATGTATGACGTGCCGTAGGTTAAGCCCTAGTGGCTTAACTTACAAAGCCCTTGTGGCGTATATTAATCCCTTGTGGATTAATTCCAGCGCACTTTTCCCCTTACCTTTATAACTCCTTCCACAGGCATATTCATTTTTTAGTTGAATAAATACTACGTCCACAACATGAGAATTTTTTTTTCTTTAAGTGCATTTCTGATCGGTTTCCTCGGCTCTATACAAAGTCAAATTGATCCGAATTTAGCAACCCAACTTCAGCAAATTTTAAATCAACGGGTATTGTGGAATGGCGATCATGGAGTTTCAGCTTGTGTCATTATGCCCGATGGATCTGTTTGGAATGGTTATGCCGGCGTAGGTGCAGGAGAGATCTTGGTTTCCGATAGCATGGTGTTTCATGGTGCGAGTACCATGAAAATGAATATCGCCGTCTTGATGGTGCTTTTGGATGAAGAAGGAATAATTGACTTGGATGAATCGTGGGACACGTATGTTGATCTAGATGTAGCTTTTAGTCCCGAAATAACCATTCGTCAATTAATTGGTAATAGGAGCGGCATTGCCGATTATCTCGAAATCCCGGGAAGTGGCAATTATGTTACGAGCGACTTTGATCATCAGTTTACACCACAAGAAATTTTAGAAGATATTGTTAGCGAAGTCCCTGATTTCGCGCCGGGAACTGAATTTTGGTATTCAACGAGCAATTTTGTTTTAGCTGCATATATCATTAATCAAGTAACGGGAAATTCCATGGAGCAGGAATTGAGAAGCCGAATTTGGGAGCCCTTAGGAATGTCTCATACATACTTCGGAGGTTATGAAGTTTATACGGAACCAAAATCCGGCGTTTGGTGGAATTTTGGAAGTGGTATCAACGATTACAGCATGGTGTCTGAAACATCTATGTTGAGCTATGGATATGGTGGAGCCAACATGGTTTCTACTCCCGGAGATCTTGCAAAATTTGTGAGAGCCGTTGTTGGTGGAACCTTTTTATCTGAAAGTGCGTGGAATCAGATGATTCAATTTAGTCCCGATAGCTATGATGATTGGAGCGCCGGATATGGCCTGGGTATTCACAATGCGAATGCTTGGGGCAATAATTCCGTTCTGGGTCATGATGGATATTTTACTAATATGACTGACATGTTTCATAGTCTTGATTATGGCTTTACATTAGTAACTATGACGAATACCCAAACAGGTTGGTTCGCTATTTTTGATGATATGTATGAAGAAATTTCTGCGTTTTTAGAGCTTAATGTTCACGAAGTTGATACTGGAAGTAGTATCGAGATATTTCCTAATCCGTGTGCAGATGTTCTAAATGTGAAAAGTAAAAATTCATTTGAATCCAATGCAATAATTTCGATCATTGATAGTAACGGGAGACAAGTTGTTGTGCAAAATAGTCCCTCTGTAGTGTCCTTTATGTCCTTAGATATAAGCGATTTGCCCAGTGGTATCTATACCTTGGTATTCACAAGCGACCAAGGACAAATTGTAAGGCAGAGATGGGTGAAATCGGGTGAATAGAGGAGGAATCGAATTGTATATAAACGTTTTTGGAAATGTAAAAGAGTTAACTATGAAATCAACAACAGACAGTCATCATGCACTCTGGTTAGAAGCGCGAACCCGTTTTGTAAACCAACTTTCAAATTTGAACTCGGAAATGTTAGGTTTCAAGTTGGCGCCTTCCCCAAATTCTGTGGGTTTTCTCTTACGACACATGGGTGATGTGGAATTTCTTTTTGCCAAAAATGTTTTTGGGTCTCGTGATCTTAAAGTTTCTGCAAAAACTGTTATCGACAAAAGAGACACGGGAGAGTGGACTGATCTTAATCAACTAATCGAATACGTTAAACAGTCCGGCATTGCTCTCTCGGATATCATTTCGAATCAATCGGAAGATGATTGGCAAACGGTAATTGTCACCAAAGAATTTGGATCAAAAAGCAAAGCCGAAGCTCTTGGAAGAATCGTTTCCCACACAGCCTATCACGCAGGTCAAATGGCGTTGATGCTGAAATATGGGAACAAATAGGTTTCTTACTTTTTCTATTCCTTGTTTTGCTTATCAAGTGCCTTTTGAGCATCTCTTCTTTTTCGCTTAGCTTCGCGTTTTTTCTTGTTGAAATAACCTCTCAACAGAATGTTATTTTTAGCAGCCTCCATATTTTCTTCAAGCCCTTTTGAACTCTTCTCCAAATTTTCCATGGTGTTGGTGAAAATATCGGTCATAGAAGAGTCTTGAATCAATTGACCCAAGGTGCCATTGCCCTCATTGATGTTCACCATAATTTCAGCCAATTCAGCGGATATAATTTCGGCATTCACAGCTGTGACCTGTAAACTTGAAATTATTTCATCCGTTTCTATCGGTTCCTGAGATAGCAACTCTTGTCCTTCTTCGGCTTGAGGAGATCCGGCTGATCCCTGAGAGATCATAACGATTCTGTCACCAATGATTCCCTCAGACCCTATAGACACGAGGCAATCGGTTTTGATGAACTGATTGATCTCTTTTCGGATAATCATATCAACCTGTACAGTCGAGTCGTTTATGATATCTATGCGATCCACAGTCCCCACGTTTATCCCGGAAAAGCGGACGTTATTTCCAACTTTCAATCCACTTACGTTATAAAAAGTAGTTGTGATTTTTAATACAGGATTGAACAAATTTCTTTGTTTACCTAGAATAAAAATTGCCACTGCGAATAAAGCTATACCCACGGCAACGAAGATTCCAAGTCGAATTTTGTATCCTTTAGTGTGTGTTTCCATTTTTTATGTTTCTGTAATTCGTTTTGTTGATTCTATTGGTTTGACTCTTGAAAGCATCTTTTACATGAAGAACTTTTGAATCACGGAGTCCGTGGATTTTTCAAATTCACTCATTGTTCCTTCAGAATGTACAACACCACCTTCGATCATAAGAACCCTATTTGCTATGATCTGAGCGCTCTTCAGGTCGTGTGTGATAATGATGGAAGATGTTTTATATTTTTTCTGAATTTCAACAATGAGAGAACTTATTTCAGTACTTGTAACGGGATCCAATCCCGCCGTTGGTTCATCATAAAGCATGACTTCCGGATCTACGACAACGGTTCGAGCCAAGCTGATCCTTTTTCTCATTCCTCCGGACAATTGCGAGGGCATTTTGTCGATAGAATCAGCGAGTCCAACATTTTCGAGGGCTTCTTTTATCTTGCTTTCAATTTCATCCTGCGATAATTCTTTTTTCATCCTTCGCAGCGGAAATTCGAGATTCTGTCGAACAGTCATGGAGTCGTACAAAGCCCCACTTTGGAACATAAAACCTATTTTTTTTCTTAATTCGTCTAACTCTATTGAATTTAACCACAGAACTTCTTGGTCAAATACTTTGATTTTACCTTCTTGGGGTGTGATAAGTCGAACAATGCACTTTACCAATACAGATTTACCTGTTCCTGATTTACCGAGTACGACTAAATTTTCGTTTTGATTGAGATGTAAGGAAACATCTTTCAGCACTTCTTGCTCTCCGAAAGAAAGTTTCAAGTTTTCTACAGAAATGACCTTCTTTTCCGATGAGTTATCGGACGTTACTTTTGAATGTTCGGTGGCTTGTGTGCTCATCATGATCCTATCATATCCGTAATTTGAACCGCTATCATATCTAGGACAATTATGAGTAATGAGGCAAGAACAACGGCGCTATTGGCGGCTTTACCGACACTCTCTGTTCCTCTTCCCGCATTATATCCTTTATAGCAACCCACTAGTCCAATGACAGCACCAAAAGCGAATGATTTTATAACGGCAGGTATTAAATCAATGAACTCAACTTGTTGGAAGGCCTGTGACATATAGAGTATAAATGTCACATCTCCCTTGATATTGGCACCCATCCAACTTCCTATTATGCCCAATGCATCTGCGTAGAATGTGAGTATAGGTATCATTAATGTCGCTGCCAATACTCGGGTTACTACCAGATATCGAATAGGATGAGTAGAGGAGACTTCCATGGCATCTATTTGTTCAGTTACTTTCATAGACCCAAGTTCAGCACCTATTCCCGAACTTATTTTTCCGGCACAAATAAGGGCTGTAATTACCGGACCCATTTCGCGAATTAAAGAAACAGCCACCATTCCGGGTAACATGGTTACGGCTCCAAAATCAACTAACACGGGCCTAGACTGAATCGTTAAGACTAAGCCTATTATCGTTCCTGTGACCGAAATGAGTGGTAGCGATTTATATCCAATTTGAAAACATTGATAAATGAACTCCTTGAATTCAAAGTGTCTGGAAAATGTAGATCTGAAAACTAAAAGTGTGAACTGGAATCCATTGGCGACATCAATGAAGAAACCGTTTAGTTGGGTAGCAAACGCATTTTTAGTTATCGTTTTGGTGGCTTCTGATTTATGTTGGCTGCTGGACATTCTAGTTATTTAGTTTTTCGTTGTTCTTAAACTATAATTCTATTTACTTTCATACATTCTATTTCTTTTTTTCTTGGCTTTGAACTTGCTGCGTTTCCTTTCTTTTTTCGTCAAATTCATTTCGAGGAGCTTCGTCATTGAGTTCGTTCATTTGGTTGTACGCCTTTTCTAGGGTTTCAGGAAGATCACCCGTATACAAAATTTTGAAAAATGAATATCCATTGAAAGGAATAATCATGTCAGGTTTATGCATTGTCACTTGTTTCATCAATTCTTGATGTATGAAAATGGACAAGAAGTTTTTTTCGCGTATAGAATTCATGTCGTTGTATCGTTTGTTTAGCTGCTTCTGATCAATAACCGACAAACACTTTTCTTGAATAGTAAAAGCAAGTGGATCTTTGGTATGACGATCGAGGTATTTTACAAATGAGCTGTCTTTAATCGACATCTTATCTATATTGATGGAGTCTCGCTCACTAAAATTCGCATTATCTATTTTTTCTTTCTGCATGTAGTATTTTTTCTTTGCCTCAAAGAGCAATACAGCTTCTTTTTCCATCGCGGAATAGTACTGGGGGTAAATGTCTATTTTGTTCGCAGGATCCTTCTTCAGAAATACCGTCATTTTGTGAATGAACTTCTGCTGATTTCGAGAAAACTCATATTGACGTGGAGTAATTTGGAGAGAATGGAATTTCTCAATTTCTCTTTCATTAGCTTTAACTTTATATCGATAAGGTGTTGTAAGCGGTTTTACAATCATGTTTTTGAGGATGTCGAAAACAACGTCTTTCAAATGAAAATTGGGGTCATTCAGATCACCTGATATCGGTATTTCGTAGTCGATTACATTGCCCTTTTCTCTCACAAAAGCGAGTATGAGCGGCATTGGAATCCACTGGTTGTTTTTGTTTTTAATTTTTTTAGAATTACGTGGGTCAATGATCGTGAGATGATTGTCGCTCTTTATTAGTCCGTTTCTCACGTTCCAACGTCCATTCACTTCCAAACTTCCTTTGTTAAATGGAAACGACGTGTAATACAGCGTATATGGATTGAACATGGATAATGCGATTCCGGAGAACTCATATACCAAATCAAAATCCGAACTGTCTTTTGGATTTACACTAAGCGAGATGTTTCCCTTCCCGAAGGGTTGCAACTGAGAATTCATCCTAACATTTATTCTCAAGTTTTTCTTGTTAATCGAATCGGCAGTTACGTTGAAAGGATGTAGTTCAATTTCGAATTTTTCATTCAACGAAAAGTCCTTATAAATTACCTTACCATCTCGGATATCAAGACTTCCAACTTCATAGTTACTCGAGAAAAAATTCTTAGCGATGAATTTAACATACTGTGCTATTTCTATGACTAGATTGAATTCTCCTGTCGCAGCGGCTATGTTATCTCCATCTTCACCAAAAATGTTTTGTAGATTGTCCAGGTAGTCATATTGTTCGTATAAAACCAAGGCTTTATTTAAAAGAAGGGTGTCAAAATTGTAGATGTGTTTTTGCGGACTGAGTTCATTTATGACAACCCTAAATTTTTCGAAGGCAGCATAATCTTCTGATATATTCTTACCGAAGTGAAAGTCTAGTATTTCAAAATTTCCTGTTGCGGTTAGAATTTCCGGATTAAGAAGGCTGCCACTGGCTTGTAAATCAGCATCCAGAAGAGCTGTAAATTGACCATAGTTCATTAAATCTGCCAGATACTGATCAATTATTTTTAGATCGAGTTGCTGAACCTGAATATCCAAAAAGTAAGATAATTGAACGGTATTTACATTGGTATATCCTGCGACACCACCACCTCCAATACCCGATTCGAATGAAAACGCGGCAGAGATCGTATCCACGTCCCATCGATATCCTTCACTTGTTATATCAATGTTTTTGAACGAATATTGAACGGGTATTTCTGTGTCTGTGAAGTGAAATTCACCATCGATCATTTCAATATTGAGAATACTGATCGAAATGGTAGAGGAATCTGCATCAATCAAATCCGGTGGATTAAAGAGTTGTATTAAATCGTCGATGTTGTCTTGTTCATTACCCTGAATCATCTGAAGAATGGGATGTTGAAGCTTTAGGTTGTTAATTTCATATTCTGAAAAAAAAAGCTTTAGGATACCAAAATCAGCTTCAACATATTCAGAGTCCATGAAAACACTATCACTTTCTAGTTCAAATATTTGAAGTTTGGTGAGGCGAATGAATCCTGTAAATGGATTGACATAAGCATTATCAATCGTTACTTCCCTTCCGAGGTATTTTACATCATATTTTTCAATGAGGTATTTTGCGATCGGTGAAGCAAATAGGAGCACCGTGATAAATAGAAGCAAAAGAGTGATGAAAGTGATGAGAAGCCCTTTTCGAATTTTCCTCCATTTTGAAGAAGAAGTAGGCAATTCACTGAAATTGGCCGGATTAATTGTTGCGATAATCGTAAAATTTGTAAATGAAATAGGCGAATCCAGCGGATCGCAATAAATCTGAAAGATGAGAATCTACCCTCCACCACGTATTACAAAATTCATCTCGTTTCTTACAAAATTTACAGTTGAAAGCTGATGGATTAGCGCCAAAACGGGCATTGCATTCTCAACTTCAAGTGTCGAAAAATGGGCCGCGCAGTGGCCTAGTTTTCCTCTATATCCTCGAAGAGCGGAGGTCATCTTGACTCCCATACATAGAGATCCAACCGTGAGCGCTGAAAAGACCTTCGGAAAGCCTCACCCCTAGCCCCTCTCCAGGGGGAGAGGGGAACCGATTCTGCATATTGAAACGGGAACGTTTTTTATTAAAGCGTATTTGAAATTTAAATCATTTCGAATTACGTGAACGTCCCCCTCTCTTCTGGAGAGGGGTTAGGGGTGAGGCCCTCGAAGCAGAATGGTAGTCTAAACCCTGAAAGTATATCCTTCGCATTCTCAATCTAAATCCACATCTTGTAATTCTCAGCGAGTACAAAAAGTGCACGAGTCAAAGGTCAAACTGAACGCTGTTTGTAATGAAATGAATAAGTTCATCTCATTGGACCAATCTTTTGAACCCCGGAATTTCATTTTGCAGTTCGAGAAACAGTTCCAGTTCCAGAACGTAATCGGTTCCAATAAACGATTAGCTGACTGCCGACCGCCTACTACCGACTGCTTACTCTCCCTATCTTTGCCCCATGTCCAAAAAGAACAAAAACCTTCAGGATGGTATGGTATATTCCACCAATCCGTCCTTTCAACCTGAGGAAGAGCAAGAGGAAACGGAAACAATTCCTCCCGGTCAACAGGATTTACGTGTTTGGCTCGAAAAAAATCACCGTGGTGGAAAGACTGTTTCAGTTATCAAAGGATTCATAGGTACAAACGACGACCTCGAGGATTTAGGTAAAATACTGAAGGCCAAATGTGGTACCGGCGGGACGGCTAAAGACGGAGAAATCATTATTCAAGGCGATCACCGCGATAGAATTGTTACCTTGCTCGGTGGTATGGGATACAAGGTAAAAAAGGCAGGAGCCTAATGAAAATAGATCACACAGACAAGCAGCCCTACATCGTAAAAACGATGTTTGGCATGGAGGAACTTTTAGCCGATGAGATGAAAACTCTCGGGGCTATAGACATTTCTACCGGTAGAAGGATGGTCAGTTGTCGTGGCGACATTGAACTTATGTACAAGATGAACCTCTGGCTTAGGACAGGCCTTCGCGTTTTGGCTCCCATTGCGGAGTTTATCGCCAGAAGCCCGGAAGAATTGTACACGAAATCGAAAAAACTCGAGTGGCATAAACTTTTTTCAGTCGATCAAACTTTTGCCATAGATGCTAACGTTCAATCCGACGACTATCGACATTCTCATTTTGCTTCTTTGAAGTTGAAGGATGCAATTGCCGATCATTTTAGCCAACATCTCAGCAAACGACCGAACGTTGATACAGAAAATCCGGATATCCGTTTGCACTTGCATATTTTCCAAGAAAAAATTAGTATTTCCATTGATACCAGTGGTAGATCTCTTAATCAACGAGGATATCGAATGAGTGGAGGAGGAGCACCTCTCAACGAAGTGCTTGCGGCTGCTATGATTATGTCCACGGGATGGAAAGGGGAGTCGGACTTTTACAATCCCATGTGCGGATCAGGGACCCTTGCTCTGGAAGCTGCAATGATCGCCGCTAACCTCCCTCCTCAGCATCTAAATGTCGAATTTGGTTTTATGTCGATGCTCGATTTTAATGCCGACGTGTGGAACAAAGTAATTGACGAAGGAAAGTCTTCTGTTCGAATTCCAACATGTAAAATATATGCCTCCGATATAGAAGGTAGTCAGATTAGTCTTACCGAAGCCCACATTCAAGAGGCTTCTTTCGAAGAATATATCGAAGTAGAACAACGCGATTTTTTTGAGTTAACTCCAAAAGGGGAAGCGGGGATTATGATTATTAATCCACCCTACGGAGAGCGAATGAAAGAAGATGAACTCTTGGGTATGTATAAGAGGATGGGCGACCGATTCAAACAGGCATGGCCGGGATTTAAGGCTTGGGTAATATCATCTGATTTGGGAGCGATCAAACACATTGGTTTAAAGCCTTCGAAGAAAATACGACTCATGAATGGCCCGCTAGAATGTACCTTTAATGGGTACGAACTATTTGCAGGGAAACGTGCCGATAAAGTGGCCATGGAAAAAGGAGGGAACAAGGAACATGAATAAAATTGCTTTTATCACCGGAGCGACTTCCGGTTTTGGTAGAGCTATTGCTCATCGATTTGCGAAGGAAGGCTACGACCTCATCATCACCGGTAGAAGGGCCGAAAGACTTACCGAACTTGCAAATCAAATTGGTCAGAATAAAACTCTACGTGTACTTCCTCTTTGCTTTGATGTAAGAGATCGTAAACAAACCGAAAAGAATATTCAAGGTCTTTCTTCCGATTGGAAAAAAATTAATGTACTCGTAAACAATGCCGGATTGGCCCTCGGAAGGGAACCTTTTCAAGATGGACTATTGAGCGATTGGGAACAAATGATCGACACAAATGTCAAAGGTTTGATTTATGTCTCTAAAGAAGTTATTCCCCTTTTAAAAGGAAATGAAGGCGCTACTATTATCAATATAGGTTCTATCGCCGGTAAAGATGCCTATCCGGGTGGAAACGTTTACAGTGCTTCAAAAGCGGCAGTAGACTCGCTTACGAAATCAATGCGAATCGATTTATTACCCCACGGTATTCGCGTCGGACAAATAGCTCCGGGTGCTGCGGAAACAGAATTTAGCGTGGTACGATTCAAAGGAAATGAAGACATCGCATCAAAAGTCTATGTTGGATTCGAACCGCTCATGGCCGAAGACATCGCCGAAGCAGCGTGGTTCATGGTTTCTAGACCTGCTCATGTATGTATAAACGATCTCGTTATAATGCCAACAGCCCAAGCAAACGCTACTCAATTTTATAAAAAGTAACAGATGATTTTTCGCTTACGACTACTTTTATCTTCAGTGGGTTTATTAACCCTAGTTGTATTAATTCAGTCTTGTGCTTTTCAAAATGAAGTTGCAGACCTGATTATTCACAATGCAGTGATTTACACGGTGGACGAACAATTCTCTACTGCTGAAGCCATGGCTATCAAGGACGGAAAAATTCTTGAGGTGGGTCCTGAAAGAGCTATCTTGAATAAATACAAAGCAGCAAGAAATATTGATGTTGCAAAGCGATTTGTATATCCCGGTTTTATTGATGCACATTGTCATTTTCTTGGCTATGGCACCAACTTGCTGAAGGCCGATCTGATTGGTTCTTCGTCATGGGATGAAGTTATTGAACGTGTGCAGAAATATGCACCTACTCGCGAGACAGAATGGATCATGGGAAGAGGTTGGAATCAAGAACAGTGGGCCAACAATGCTTTTCCCAACAAAGCAAAACTGGACTCCTTATTTCCAAACACACCGGTTTATCTAAGCCGAATAGATGGTCATGCGGCTATCGCAAATTCTACCGCATTAGATTTGGCCGGAATCACAAGTCAATCGAATGTTTCCGGTGGAAGCATCGGATTTGAGAACGGCGAATTGACGGGATTGTTGGTCGACAATGCTATGACTCTTGTCGAGATTATTATACCCTCATTCACCCAAGAACAAAAGATTAGTGCTCTTCTAAAAGCTCAGGATAATTGTTTTAAAGTGGGACTTACAACGGTTGACGATGCGGGACTGATGAAGTCTGATGTGGACTTGATGGACTCTTTACAAAGAGCACAGCAGCTAAAAATGCGCGTTTACGCGATGATGTCCGACGATTCTTCCAATTTCGATTACTACTTGAAACATGGAATCGATACGAGCAGTGAACGACTTACGATTCGTTCCTTTAAGTTCTATTCGGATGGTGCATTAGGTTCGCGAGGAGCTTGTCTGCTCCAAGCTTATGATGATGCTCCATCGACCACCGGATTTTTGCTTGGTACCGAAGATCATTTCCGTATGCGGGCTTTTGAATGCTACAAAGCCGGTTTTCAGGTAAACACTCATGCTATAGGCGACAGTGCCAATAGAGTAATCCTTGGAATTTATGGAGAGATTCTGCAGGGGGTTAATGACCACCGATGGCGGATAGAACATGCTCAAGTGGTGCATAAGGGGGATCTCGATTTGTTTGGTCAATACAACATCATTCCATCTATTCAACCGGTGCATGCAACGAGTGATCGCAAAATGGCTTTGCTGCGTTTGGGAAGAAATCGTATTCAACGTGCTTATGCATACAACGAATTAAAAAAGCAAACGGGACTTGTAGCTTTAGGTACCGATTTTCCGGTTGAGGATATTTCTCCGTTGGCTACGTTTCGCGCGGCAGTTTATCGCGTGGATCAAAGCTCAATGCAGGAAGGTGCTTTTTTGCCTGAGAATGCTCTAACTCCAAAAGAAGCTTTAATGGGTATGACGTTGTGGGCAGCAATCTCCAATTTTGAGGAAAATAAAAAAGGTAGTCTGCAATCAGGTAAATACGCCGACTTTGTCATTCTCGACAAAGACATTCTTAAGCTTGGTGCTGAAGGCTTCTCCGACTTGAAAGTAATAGCTACGTACATAGCCGGTGAGGAAGTTTATCGGTATAAAAAATAGCAGCCACTGTTTGTGCTTCAGATATAGACTGACTTGGTCTTTAAGTTTTCATTAACATTCTTGGCATTGTGTTTGTTACCGGTAAAAAGACCACTTTTAAATTCTATAGGCCTATGGAATTTAAAGTGTGCATGCATCTAATGTAAAATCCGAATGCATTCGGATTTGTCTAACCATTCTAATACCAATAGTATGAAAACAGTTTATGTTACCCTATTCAATCTATTTTTTGTTGTGATGGCTTATAGTCAAACAGAATCAAGAGTTCTTCAAGTTTTTTTCGAGAACAACAGCTATGACCTATCGGACGAGTCTAAATCCGCATTGAAAGATTTTGTAGACTTATGTAAAAATGATTTGGTGATTGAAGGATCTATCGAGGGGTTCACGGATAGTAAAGCGGGCAACGAATACAACCTTGTGCTTTCTCAGAATCGGGCGAGTGCTGTAAAGACCTTCTTACAATCTCAGGGAATGGATCTTTCAAATTTAACCATACATCATTTTGGAGAAGAAAAACCAAGTGCAAACAATGCAACGGAAGCGGGAATGGCTCAGAATAGACGAGTTGATATAAAATTGACCTTTGATCTGGGTGCAGTCGAAAGATTGAACAGAAAAAATAATAGTCTGCTCGCGGATGATCAAGAAATTGCTGAAAAACCATTGGAAGAAGCTACTCCGACTCGCGAGTTTAACCTCCCCAATGGAAGCATAATTGTTATTAAAGAGTGTTCCTTCAAGGGTGTTAAAATGGAGGATGTAACCATCGTTGCAGAGGAAGCTTTGGATGGAAAGACTATGCTTAAGCAGAGATTAAATACAGTCGACAGCAAAGGAAAATGTCTGAAATCGGGTGGAATGGTTTTTTATAAATATTTTGACAAAAATGGTAAGGAAATTCAACCTCAGAAGTCATGTATGCCCGAAGTTCTTATTCCTACCCAGGAAGTGGATCCGGATCTCAAAATCTACGGAATGAGCAATCCGGAAGACAAAAAATCGGAATGGATAGAGACAAAAGCAAAACCGGAAATTGTGGAACGTGCGGGTAAAAAATATTATTCTAGCAGAGCTTTGACCGGTGGAATTAACTTGGATAAAGTCGGCGCTCCTGTTGTGGCAATAGCGAGTCTTCTCAAGTTGAAGAAGGAAAGGGAAATATTCTGGAAAACAAAAGGATTCAATAGACCGGATGTTTTTGTTCATAATGATAGTTCCTGCGTGAAGCCCGGTTTTATTGCTACCAGAAAATTCACACATGAGATATGCGAGCCCTGTTTAACGTCTTCTTCGATGGTCACAGTTGTCGCTAGAAGGGATGGAAAAATCTACTATTATAACAAGCCTTTCAACGAACATATTCTTCGAAGAAATCGCTACAAAATTCCTAAAAGAGATTATATTCTGGTAGAATCGGAAGAAGAACTCATTAAAAAGTTAGATGATTCTTTGGACAATATGGCCAGCAATGGATAAGTACAATTTGATAAATTAGGTTAATCGGCGCTCCATCTCAAGCGACATGTATATTTTGCGCAGAAATTGCTCGAAGTGAAATTTAGTTTGAAATCAAAGTGGTTGCGTCTTTCGTTAATCGTAATCGTTCTTTTATGCGGCTTGACTTGGTATGCAACACAACACGTCTTGCCTTATACCATGCTCAAGCCGCATCGAAGAGGCATTGAATTAGAACCGCGTTTTGTTTCCGGAACTACACCTGATTATTTCGAACTCAACTACGAAACATTCGATTTTCAAACCTATGATTCGCTTTTAATGAAGGGCTATCACATCAAAGCCGATTCAGCGAAAGGCACCATTATTTTGCTTCATGGTATAGGCGATAGCAAGGAAGGTTTTTATGACTTGTGCTCCAAATTCACTTCATGGGGTTTCAGTTGTTTAATCTTCGACATGCGAGCACATGGTAAAAGTGAGGGTTTGTACTGTACCTATGGATCCAAAGAGAAGTATGATGTTCATGCACTCACCTCTTTGATGAAACAGCGTGGACTTGCTGAACCTTTTGGTGTATTTGGTAATTCATTGGGAGGTGCAATTGCCCTGCAAGCGATGTCGGTATGTCCTGATTTAAAATTCGGAATAATAGAGAGCACATTTCACAACTTGAAAGATGTTGTTATGGAATATGCCGATGACATTATGCATTTTAAAAGCGAATGGTTGGCTGATGTTGTGCTAAAAAGATCTGCGGAAATTGCGGGTTTCGATCCCTTCGTTGTTTGTCCGGCGAATGCTGCACAAAGCATAACCGATCCGGTATTCATGGCGCATGGTACGGATGATCAAAAAATACCGATCGATTTTGGAAGAATTAATTTTGATAGACTCTCCGGACAAAAAGAATTTGTTGAAATTCAAGGGGCCGGTCATCTAAATCTCCGAAAAATCGGAGGACTTGACTATGAAAACAAAATGAGAAATTTTCTCGAGAAACAATTAGCGAAGTGATCAACTATTTTATGATCGTAATGAACCCCGATTGAGTCACGGGTACTCCTCCGGAGCGCGCATAGGTGAGCTTGTATGCGTATGTTCCCGAAACCCACTTATCGGTATCTTTTTCTTTTGCCGTTAAATCAAGCACATAGTTAGGATCAAATTCGCGAAGTTTCAACATTTCATTGCCCCATCTGCTCATTATAGTCAATTCAAAATAACTGAATACACAATCAGATTGCATCAGATTTCCTTTTTCCATGTTCAATGAAAGTACCGCCTGAATGGTAACCGAACAGGAATCTTTCGTCGATTGTTGACCCATCACAAAATGAGCAGAAACGAGTAGGAGTGCGGTAAGTAATGTTTTCATGAAGTAAAAATATGTACGATCTACGGATTTACAATAGTGCGCTTCATCGTCTTTTCAATAAATTGTGGTGTACAAGTCTTCATTAAAAAACTAGGTAGGGTGGTTCACAAAAGTATTTCAGTTGACCAAGGGACCTACTAATCTGCTGATAAATTGAAATTCCCCGCTGTACGAATCTACCGCCATGCCCTGAGAGGTATCATAAAAATATGGTTACATTAAGGATATGGATGAAGTTCGGCAACAGCATTTCCGGGGAATCATGTGGACCTCAAAAACATTTGATAACCCCGTTTAATCAATATCTAACTCCTTTCACTCAATCAATCTTATGCTATACGAGGTAAATAGAATAAATTTGTTATATTCTTACAAAACCTAACTCGATTTACAAAACATCGATTGACCATGAAAAACCTTGCAGTACTTCTTTTAGTAATCCTAAGTTTTAGCTCAAATACAGAAGCTCAGAGCATAGAACGTTCCGTAATCTCGAGTTTTGGTATGTCCTATTCCGGACCGGGTTTACAAGCCGATATGACAGTAGGCGAGGTGGTAACTTTCACCGGTACCGGCACAGGAATCAAGATTACACAAGGTTTTCATCAACCCATGCTTATAGGCGGCACCTGTCTGGGCGACTTCGATTTTAATGGAGTGGTTGGTCTCGTCGACCTTCTGATATTTATCTCAGGTTACGGTTGTGCAAGTGCTTGTGGTATCACCGATTTAGATGATAATGGAGCAGTTGGAGTTTCCGATCTACTTATATTCTCTGCGGTGTACGGAACGGTTTGTCCATAAGAGCTGTTAACTCCATTCATTTGTGCGAAGGGAGTACTTTCATTTCATCAATCTCTTTCCTTCCAGACGAGCACCTCCCTGAAGCAGCACCATCGTATTCACAGTTCCACTTGTGTCTTCAATGAAGTTGATCTTTGCGCCTACTTCTTTTACTTCGAATTCACTTTCGGTGAGTGCTTTTAATTCAAGTTCCCTCTGCCCTGTGGCAACACCGAATAATTTTCCGTCGCGAACACTCACCGTAAAAATGAATTCCGGCATCAGTTCGTAGTTACCCACATATGTTTGCAGTGTTCTTTGATCGACATTTATGTATGAAACAGGCGCCGGCAGTGCTTCTTTGGTGCGTTTCCAAGTGGAAGGTCGTTGATCGTTTCCTTCAAAATACAAGGACTCAATTTTGCCTTTTTTGTCTCTCTTAAAGGAGATATTCGCAAGAGCATCTTGAAAGAAAAATTCGTCTTTAGCACTCGCAGTTAACTCGTACAAACCGCTGCCTTCTCGTTGCGAATGGAGTTTACCGTTTTCAAATGTGATAAAGCGTTTAGCACCATCAAAAACATAAACACCCGCATATTGACGAAGAGTTTTTTCATCTAGGGTAATGGCATTATAAACAAAAGGTTTCCCGAGTGCCAGTGCCATCAATTCTGTAGTGCAAGCTTTCGGATCATGTGCTTCTCCATTTGTGAGCACGGCCACAAAGAGATCTTGCTCGGGAATGTAACAAGCATTGGTCACAAAGCCATTTATTCCACCACTATGTTCAATGGTGTTTTCCCCGCGAATCACGCCCATCCCAAAACCAAATCCATAATCGGTGTCTTTGCCATCAGGTAGTACAGCTCCCTTGAAAGCTTGTGTTAGCGAGGCTTTCGAGACGAATTTACCCTCATGTAGTGCTTTGTTCCATATATATAGATCTTCTGTAGTGCTTATGAGCGATCCCGCAGCATGTGGCCAGGTCATACTTATATAAGAAGCATTCGACCAACCCCCTTCTGCGTTAGTGGCATATCCTTTTACTCTATTGGGAACGATTTCGGAATTCACTTCAAAGCGACTGTTTTTCATTCCCAAGGGAGCAAATACATTGCGTTCAATATAGTCTGCATAGCTCATCCCGCTTGCCTTTTCAATGATAGCACCCAAGAGTATATATCCCGAGTTGCTATAATTCCATTGGGTTCCCGGAGCGAAGTCGAGTGGACGATTATTGAAGTATGCAATAACACTATCTAAAGAAGTATCGTGCATCGAATGATTAGCGAAGAATCCTGGAAAGTCCGTGTAGCTTGGTACTCCGGAGGTATGATGAACCAATTGATCTATAGTTATTGCTTCAGTCCAGGACAATTGAGGTATGTACTTTTTCACATCATCTGTTACATTTAGTTTTCCTTCTTCATGCAATTTTAGGATCGACATAGCCGTGAACTGCTTGGAAATACTGCCTATACGGAAGATCATATCCGGTTGAATAGGCACATTCAATTCCATGTCTGCCATGCCCTTTGCAGACTTATATATAGTCTTGCCTTTATGCATTACCAAGACTGCGCCCCCCGGAGCAGCAGCATCGAAGTACTTTTCTACAATAGCATCGTAGTCTTTTGTAGTTGCGACTTGTTGTGCAAGCCCTGTGAATGCTAGAGAAAGGAGAGTAATGCAAAGAATAAAATGTTTCATGGACAGTATGTTTTGGTTGCGTAAAAGACGCTCACTTTTGATCAAAGTTACACGCACTTCCCAATGAAATCGGGATAAAATGGAATGATTGGTGTTTGCGAATGCGCTAAAAAAGATAGATTTTGGGTGATTTGGAGGTGAAGAGATTTGATATTTTTTTCTTTTTTCATGTGAAAAGCACACTTTTTTGATGATTTGGAGGCGGCATGAGTGGTGAATTTTGGTGGATATTGGTCGGTCTGGGGGTTATGAGAGAAAATAATTTCAATTTTTTATACTTGGCTTTCAGCGAGATATGAAATAATCTAAAAATAATTTGCAGGAAATGTTGTGTGGGTAGAAAACACATGTACTTTTGCGGCCGCTTTTGAAGGAAGGGAGTTTGATAACAGCAAGTAGTTAAAAAAACTTCAGAAATATTTGTTTCAGTCTTTAAAAGCACCATATATTTGCACTCCCTTTTAAGAAAGGGTTTTTGGAAAGAGTTCTTTGAAATAATACAGCAGCGAATAGGTAAGAAAAAACGCGAGTCAAAAAAAAGGATTTCAAAATCTTACAATGGAGAGTTTGATCCTGGCTCAGGATGAACGCTAGCGGCAGGCCTAACACATGCAAGTCGAGGGGCAGCAGGAACAATAGCAATATTGTTTGCTGGCGACCGGCGCACGGGTGCGTAACACGTATGCAACCTACCTCATACAGGGGCATAGCCCAGAGAAATCTGGATTAATTCCCCATAATATATAGATAAGGCATCTTATTTATATTAAAGTCACAACGGTATGAGATGGGCATGCGTCCAATTAGCTAGTTGGTGAGGTAATGGCTCACCAAGGCTTCGATTGGTAGGGGGTCTGAGAGGATGATCCCCCACACTGGTACTGAGACACGGACCAGACTCCTACGGGAGGCAGCAGTGAGGAATATTGCGCAATGGAGGAAACTCTGACGCAGCCATGCCGCGTGAAGGACGACTGCCCTATGGGTTGTAAACTTCTTTTGTACGGGAATAAACCCTTGCTCGTGAGCGAGGTTGAAGGTACCGTAAGAATAAGCACCGGCTAACTCCGTGCCAGCAGCCGCGGTAATACGGAGGGTGCAAGCGTTATCCGGATTTATTGGGTTTAAAGGGTCCGTAGGCGGATCGTTAAGTCAGTGGTGAAAGCCCACAGCTCAACTGTGGAACTGCCATTGATACTGGCGATCTTGAGTGCGTGTGAAGTTAGCGGAATGTGTGGTGTAGCGGTGAAATGCTTAGATATCACACAGAACACCAATTGCGAAGGCAGCTGGCTAACACGCAACTGACGCTGAGGGACGAAAGTGTGGGGATCAAACAGGATTAGATACCCTGGTAGTCCACACCGTAAACGATGATTACTAGATTTTGGCCGCAAGGTCAGAGTCCAAGCGAAAGTGTTTAGTAATCCACCTGGGGAGTACGTCCGCAAGGATGAAACTCAAAGGAATTGACGGGGGCCCGCACAAGCGGTGGAGCATGTGGTTTAATTCGATGATACGCGAGGAACCTTACCTGGGCTTGAAAGTTAGTGACCGCTCCTGAAAGGGAGTTTTCCGCAAGGACACGAAACTAGGTGCTGCATGGCTGTCGTCAGCTCGTGCCGTGAGGTGTCGGGTTAAGTCCCATAACGAGCGCAACCCCTATCTTTAGTTGCCAGCGGGTAATGCCGGGGACTCTAGAGAAACTGCCCGTGTAAACGGTGAGGAAGGTGGGGATGACGTCAAGTCATCACGGCCCTTACGTCCAGGGCGACACACGTGCTACAATGGCAAGAACAACGAGTTGCAAACCGGCAACGGTGAGCTAATCTTCAAATCTTGTCTCAGTTCGGATCGAGGTCTGCAACCCGACCTCGTGAAGCTGGAATCGCTAGTAATCGCGCATCAGCCATGGCGCGGTGAATACGTTCCCGGGCCTTGTACACACCGCCCGTCAAGCCATGGAAGTTGGGAGTGCCTAAAGTCGGTCACCGCAAGGAACTGCCTAAGGCAAAACCAATGACTGGGGCTAAGTCGTAACAAGGTAGCCGTACCGGAAGGTGCGGCTGGAACACCTCCTTTATAGAGAAAACGATTCGCTTTTCGATTATACTATCGCTGCTGTATTTCCATTTTATTTTAGTCCTGTAGCTCAGTTGGTTAGAGCACTACACTGATAATGTAGGGGTCAGCAGTTCAAATCTGCTCAGGACTACGTAAAATAAAATGGGGAATTAGCTCAGCTGGCTAGAGCACTAGCTTTGCAAGCTAGGGGTCATCGGTTCGAATCCGATATTCTCCACATTATAATGCCCAAGGTGAAAACCAAGAGGCGTGTATAGATCCGGATATGTCCGGTATCGATAAGTTCTTTGATGTATTGAAAGAGTTTTAATAAGCAATTAAGGGCAGATGGAGGATGCCTTGGCTCTTGATAGCGATGAAGGACGTGATAAGCTGCGATAAGCTACACTGAGGCGCAAATAGCCTGCGAGGTGTAGATTTCCGAATGGGGTAACCCCTCCCGATGAAGTCGGGAGACCGAAAGGAGCAAACCCGGAGAACTGAAACATCTTAGTACCCGGAGGAAAATAAAACAATAGTGATTCCCTTAGTAGTGGCGAGCGAAGCGGGAATAGCCCAAACCAGCGTTGTTTAGGCAATGCTGGGGTTGTAGGACTACATTTAGTTGAACAATAGATCTCAGAAGTGTTCTGGAAAGTACAGCCATAGCGGGTGATAGCCCCGTATGAGTGCTGATTGTTCGATGAGTAGTATCCTGAGTAGCGCGGGACACGTGAAATCCTGTGTGAATCTGCCAGAACCATCTGGTAAGGCTAAATATATCAAGAGACCGATAGTGAACTAGTACTGCGAAGGAAAGGTGAAAAGAACCGCGAAAAGCGGAGTGAAAGAGAACCTGAAACCATCTGCTTACAAGCGGTCGGAGCGCAAGTGACGACCTGCCTTTTGCATAATGAGCCTACGAGTTATTCCTCTTTGGCAAGGATAACCCTGTATCAGGGGCATCCGAAGCGAAAGCAAGTCCGAATAGGGCGATTTAGTCAGAGGGGATAGACGCGAAACCTTGTGATCTACCCATGGCCAGGTTGAAGTCTCAGTAACATGAGATGGAGGACCGAACCCGTTAACGTTGAAAAGTTTTGGGATGAGTTGTGGGTAGGGGTGAAAGGCTTATCAAACTGGGAAATAGCTCGTTCTCCCCGAAATGCATTTAGGTGCAGCCTCATGTCTTCGTGCGATGGAGGTAGAGCTACCGATTGGGCTAGGGGGTGTCACAACCTACCAAACCCTGACGAACTCCGAATACCATCTCATAAACATGGGAGTGAGGGTATGGGTGCTAAGGTCCGTATCCGAGAGGGAATAAACCCAGACTATCTGCTAAGGTCCCCAAGTGTGTGCTAAGTTGAAAAAACGTGGTGTGGTTGCATTGACAGCTAGGATGTTTGCTTGGAAGCAGCAATTCATTTAAAGAGTGCGTAACAGCTCACTAGTCGAGCGATCATGCGTGGATAATAATCGGGCATAAGCACAACACCGAAGCAATAGGTACGTAAGTACGGTAGGGGAGCATTCACAACAGCTGCGAAGGTGTTTCGTAAGGAATGCTGGAGCGTTGTGAAAAGAAAATGTAGGCATAAGTAACGATAAAGGCTGTGAAAAACAGCCTCGCCAAAAGACCAAGGGTTCCTGATCAATGTTAATCAGATCAGGTTTAGTCGGGTCCTTAG
>JBILMS010000042.1:0-29771 GCA_044375415.1 Flavobacteriales bacterium | reverse complement strand
CATCACAGACGCAGTAGTGTTTGGTTTGGACAACTGTGATGATTTTGTAGACGTAAGCCTTTCAGCTACTACTCAACTATTGGATTGTGGTTACCAGTTCATCCGTACTTGGACAGGAGTAGACAACTGTGGTAACGAAGTGTCTCAGACACAAGTGATCACGGTTACTGATACAACTGATCCTATCATCGTGAGTGAGCCTGCTGATGCATCTTACTTGTGTGAAGATGAGATTCCTTATCTCGTGCCGGTGTTTACTGACAACTGCGATTATGATCTTACCATTGTTTACGAAGAAGTCATTTCAGGTGATTGTCCATACACTCACACAAGAACTTGGACTGCAACAGACGATTGTGGAAACACGGTGGTTGCTACTCAGGTTGTCACAGTTACAGATAACGTTGCTCCATACTTCGGTGCGGTTGCTCCGTTCATTCAAGTATCTTGTGAAGACATTGATGAGTTCGTAATCGTTGCATTCGACAACTGCGATGCAGAAGTTCAAGTAACAGTTTTGAATGAGCAAATCTTCAGCGGTGGATGTTACTTTTACGCTTTCCGTACTTGGTTGGCAACAGATAATTGCGGTAACACAACAACTGTTCAACAACTGATTCAGATCATTGATCAGGTTGCTCCGGTTTTGTTAAACGTACCTGCTTCTATTGAGCTTTCATGCACAGAAGAAGTACCTGCAATTCCTGCGAATGTTGAAGCAACTGACAACTGTGATGCTGATGTAACTATTATCTTCACTGAGACTCAAACTGCCACAGAGTGTCCGTTCGTTATTACAAGAACTTGGACAGCTCTTGATGATTGCGGAAACGTTACTGAATATGTTCAAACTATCACAGTTGGAGAAATCGAAATCCCTGGACCAGGTCTTGTGGGTTGCGCAGGTGACTTCAACAATGATGGAATTATTAACGTATTGGACCTTCTTATGATCACTTCAGAAGTGGGATGTGTAAATGGATGTACTTGCGATATGAACGAAGATGATGCGATCAATATCGGCGACTTCTTGATGTTCATTCCTACTTTCGGTACAAGCTGCGAATAAACCTCTAAGAGGACTTACAATAAAAATTGCCCGTTCACTAGTTGGTGAACGGGCTTTTTTTGGAGAAAAGTTATGGGTACAAAAAAATGTCGGTAACATACCGACCTTTTTTGTTTTATGATTTATTAGATCGTCATGATGTCTTTGTCTTTTATGACAAGAATTTCTTCAATTTTTTTATTGAAAGAATCAGTAAGCTCTTGAACTTTGGCTTCACCTGCTTTGGCATCGTCTTCGGAAAGTCCGTCTTTTTGTGCCTGTTTGATGAAAGCAAGAGCTTCGTGTCGAGCATTGCGAATACTTACGCGAGCATGTTCACCTTCTGCGTGAGCTCTTTTGCTCAGATCTTTTCTTCTTTCTTCTGTCAAAGGTGGAACAGAAATAATAATTACATCGCCATTGTTCTGAGGATTAAAGCCGAGATTGGCCTCCATAATAGCTTTTGAAATAGGTTCCAATGAACTTTTTTCCCAGGCCTGCACTGTAATAGTACGTGCATCGGGTGTATTCACATTAGCAATGTTTTTTAGGAGCGTCATTGTGCCATAGTAATCTACGCGCACTCCATCGAGCATAGAGGGACTTGCTTTTCCCGCTCTTAGTTTGTGTAGTTCATGATCTAAATGCTGCATGGCATTGGTCATGTTTTCTTTGGCTTCTTCGTAAGCCATTTGGATTTCTTCACTCATGATGTCAAATGTTCAACGTGTTATTTATTCGAAGTCTACTAGTGTTCCAACATGTTCTCCTTTTACAATGTTTAGAAGATTATCATTTTTAAGCATGTCAAAAACAATGATCGGGAGTTTGTTTTCGTTGCAAAGTGTAAAAGCTGTTAAGTCCATTACATTGAGGTTTTTTTCGTAGACCTCTGTAAAACTTACGCGATCATACCTCACAGCATCCGGGTGTTTCATCGGGTCGGCGGTGTAAATACCATCAACTTTTGTTCCTTTTAGAAGAACATCGGCTTCTATTTCGATTGCTCGGAGTGAAGCCGCTGTATCTGTAGTAAAATATGGATTTCCAGTACCGGCTCCGAAAATTACGACTCTGTTTTTTTCGAGATGTCGCATGGCCTGACGACGGATAAACGGTTCGGCAATTTGCTTCATTTCAATGGCAGATTGGAGGCGAGTAGGGACTTCTATTGACTCGAGAGCTGCTTGAAGAGCCATGCTATTAATCATTGTGGCCAACATACCCATATAATCCCCTTGGGTGCGCTCCATTCCTCCTTCTTCGGCTTGAATTCCTCGAAAAATGTTGCCACCTCCAACTACAACCGCTATTTGAACACCTTCGGTCCAAACCTTTTTTATTTCGATTGCGAACTGCATAAGTTGTTTATTATCAACGCCAAATTGCTTTTCACCCATCAGAGATTCTCCGCTGAGTTTTAATAAAATTCGCTTGTATTTCATAAAAACGGGGGTTGGTTTACGGCCGCGAATATCTTAAATCTTCCTCAGAAATAGGGCAGTATATGTATTCACTGCCATCTAAAGGCTGTGTAAAACTATCTTTGCGCCCTATTTTCTGGTTATATGACACAAAAAAGAGTTCGGGTTCGCTTTGCCCCAAGTCCTACAGGACCGCTGCATATGGGTGGTGTTCGCACGGCCTTGTACAACTATCTCTTCGCGAAAAAACATGATGGAGATTTTCTTCTTCGAATTGAAGACACCGATCAGGGAAGATTTGTTCCCGGAGCCGAGGAGTACATTCTTGAGACCCTCAAGTGGTGTGGAATTGAACCCAATGAAGGGGTGGGCTACGGAGGTCCGCATGCGCCATACAGACAGAGCGAACGCAAACCCATGTACAAAGCCTATGCTGAGCAATTGATAGCAGATGGTTGGGCCTACTACGCCTTTGACACAGCTGAGGAGTTGGATGCCATAAGAAAGGCAGCAGAAGCGGCTAAAATGCCCGGTTGGCAGTACAGCAGTCTTACCCGCGATAATCTCAATAACTCTCTAACTCTTTCCGAGGAGGAGGTGAAACAACGTTTGGAGGCGGGCGCTCCCTTTGTAATTCGCTTTAAAATGCCTAAAAATGAAGACGTTCGATTTCAGGATATAATTCGCGATTGGGTTGCTTTTAACACCATTGAACTTGACGATAAAGTTCTGTTTAAAAGTGATGGCATGCCGACCTATCATTTGGCCAATGTGGTTGACGACCATACCATGGAAATTTCCCATGTTATCAGAGGTGAAGAATGGCTTCCAAGCGCTCCTTTGCATGTGTTGATGTATAGAGCATTTGGCTGGGAAAGTCCGCAGTTTGCCCATTTACCTCTCATTTTAAAGCCTGATGGAAACGGAAAGTTGAGCAAAAGGGATGGAGACCGTCTGGGTTTTCCGGTATTTCCGCTCGAATGGAAAGATCCGGAGACGGGTACGATTTCCAGTGGATATAGAGAAATGGGATATTTTCCAAAAGCTTTCATAAACATGCTCCTGCTGCTGGGATGGGCACCTAGTAATAATCAGGAAATTTTTACTATGGAAGAAATGATTGAAGCTTTTTCCATCGAACGAATTGGCAAAAGTGGTTCAAAATTCGATCCTGATAAAACGAAATGGTTTAATCAGCAATACCTTCGAATGACCCCTGTGGAGGAGCTTGCAAAGTCTCTCTTACCCAAAATAAAAGAAAGGGGATACGATGCCAATCTGGAACGTGCCATGGCTATTTGTACTTTGATGCTAGACAGGGCAGTTTTTCCTGTAGATTTATTGCAAGGCGACTATTTGTTGGGTGCTCCGAAAATGTACGATGCTGATGCCATTTCCAAAAAATGGAAACAAGGAGAAAGTGATAAGATCATGTTAGAATGGAAAAAGGAACTTTCATCTTTAACTGATTTTTCGTCCGTTGCCATTGAAGCTTTACTGAAGGATTTTTTGACAACAAAAAATGTAGGAATGGGAGCCGTAATGCCCTTATTTAGATTAGTACTCGTGGGTAATCTTACCGGACCGGCTGCTTCGCAAGTGGCTGAACTAATAGGAAAAGAGGAAACGTTGAACCGAATCGATATCGCGGTTCAAAAATTTGGATGAAAACACTAGTTCAATAAAAGAGTATGGGGGTAATTCGTGTAAATTCTATTCGAGTGTATGCACATCACGGCTGTTTGCCGGAGGAGGCTATTATCGGGACACACTACATCGTAGATATTGCTGTTAACGTTGATTTTACTCGAGCGGCAGAGTCCGATATTTTGTCGGAAACGATAGACTATGTGACGCTCAATAAAATTGTTCGCGACCAGATGGCTATTCGATCTCGATTGATCGAACACGTTGCGTTACGTATTTTAAAAGAGATGAAAAGAGAATTTACCGGTGCTCAAAAGTGTTGGGTGAAAATCGCAAAGTTATCTGCACCTATGGATGGTCATTCGGAAAGTGTAAGTGTTGAAATGGAACTATAAGGAACCTTGAATTTATTCTTTTTTTGGAAGAAGATTTCTTTGTGCAAATTCTTCAAAAAGTTTCTCATTAAAGATATCGATCCCAGCTTGGTTCAAGTGGGTTTGATTGTAGAAATGTTCCCGATCATTCAAGTACTTTTCTAATGTATGATCGATAAAAGGCACGTTATGTTTTTCGATAATCGGATTTAGCTTTTGCAAAAATTTCTGGTGAACATTTCCAAATTCAGGTGCATTGGTCATGGGGTGTGCCACCAGAATGACTTTTGATCCTCTTCTTTCAACAAGCGTAATTAAACTGTCGAGTGCATCAAAATGAACTTGTCTCAAGTCGGGGTTTGGATCTAATGCAACTAGTTCTATTTTGATAGTATCCGTGTTGCTGCAAAAGCCATTCTCTACATATCGTTTGCAATCCATATCGGCATTTAATTCATTGCGAAACATTCTACTTACAAATGCATTCAACGTTCGCATATCCCAGTGGTCTCGAACGACGTGCCATGCAGCCTTAGTGTCCGGTGCATTGGCGATGTATCGAAATGCACTCTCCCAGTCGTCGCCTTCATATACAGCATGATAAACGTCGATTAAAAAAGTCGGTTTCTCTTCACGGTCTAGGTAATATTTAGCCAGCATGTATGAAATCTGACTGTGCTGATTCGAACTACCAAAATTGAATAACTCATACCCGTGTTTTCGAAAGAGCCGGGGATCATAACCATGCATTGCGTGCGACGAACCGAGTGCAATGAAATCGTATCGCGTAGCAGAAGAGTCAAGATCGCGAAACGTATACCATTCCTGTTCACCTATTCGCTGTACATAGGAAGTGGCCCAACTGGCCATACTTCTTCCTCGAATACTAGTAATATTTAGAACACAAACAAGCGCTAGATAAGCCAATGTCGAAAGCAAGAACAACTGAAGTGATTTGTACGCAATCTTTTTCATTAGAATTGGAAATAAATAAATTGTACATCTCCCCAATTTCCTAAAAAGGCAATGGCTGCAACTAAGGCAGCAAAAATTGGCATTCTATATTTGTGAATCCACGAGTCTTTCAGGTGACCGGCAGAAAGCAAATGAATTTTTTCGTCGGTGATAAACAAGAAAAGTACGAGGCCAATTTTAATGGCGATCCCAACCATACCCAACCATAAAATGGATCGATGAATAGGGCCGGGACTTTCATGTAAGGTAAAAATATTGGTAATAATGCCGGTGGCATCTGTTAAGTTTTCCGCTCGAAAAAATATCCATCCCAAACAAACCAAATTGAATAAAATAAAGATGCCTATAACCGTGAATACAGAATGCCTTCCTTGACTGTATTCTTTCCACCATGTTCTTTTCGATAAAATCAATTCAATGACTAGATAAATACCGTGTAGCGCTCCCCAAATAATGAATGTCCATGCAGCCCCGTGCCAAAATCCACTAATTATAAATACGACAAGAAGATTGAGTTGTGTTCGTGTCGGACCCTTCCGATTTCCACCTAGTGGAATGTATAAGTAGTCTCTGAACCATGTGCTCAACGAGATATGCCAACGACTCCAAAATTCGCGAATGCTTCGTGACAAATACGGTATTCGGAAATTTTCCATAAGACGAACTCCCATGCATCTTGCTACCCCAATCGCGATGTCCGAATAACCGGAGAAATCGCAGTAAATCTGAAAAGCAAAAAAGTAGGTCGCCAGCAAGAGCCAATACCAAGAGTAATTCTCCGGGGTGTCGAAAATGCGATCAACTAACGGAGAAAGATTATCTGCAATTACAACTTTCTTGAATAAGCCCCAGATAATTTTTTTACCACCAATAGAAAAATTCTCGTAATTGATTTTGACATTTTCCTTCAGCTGATGCATGAGATTGCTGGCCCTTTCAATCGGACCGGCCACCAATTGCGGGAAATATGAAACGAACAAAGCAAACTTGCCGAAATGTCGTTCCGCTTTGAGTTCTCCTCGATAAACATCGATTACATAACCCATTTCTTGAAACGTGTAAAAACTCACTCCAACAGGAAGCAAGAACTCCGCATATTTAATTTCAGATCCGGTAAGATGTTCGATGTTTTCAATAAAAAAGCCGAAGTATTTAAAGTAAAATAATATACCGAGATTGATGCACAGACTTAAAATAAGCCAGCCCTTTCTTAATCGCTGATCGGCTGTGTGCTGAATTCTATTGGCAACCAAATAATCAACTGTAGTTGTCAGCAATAGCAACGACGCATACGCCGGCTCCCAACCCATATAAAAGTAGTAGCTAGCTATTAGCAAAAGAAGCCAGCGATATCTAAAGGGAAGCAGATAGTAGAGTACGAGTACTACGGGAAAAAAAAGAAGAAATTCTAATGAGTTGAATAGCATCCGATACTCGTATGAACGAAGGTTTAGTTAATTCGTTTAGAAAACTACAGCACCATCTCACGCACATTGGCATCTACTACCAGGACACCGGCTGTTTTGGCTCTCACTTCGTCCACGGTCACTCCGGGTGCGAGTTCTATGAGATGAAAGGCGCCATCTCTTATATCGAGCACAGCCAAATCGGTTACGACTTTTTTCACACAAGCAACTCCGGTTAGTGGTAAAGAACAAGAAGGCAAAAGTTTAGAATTACCTTGTTTGTCGCAGTGTTGCATAGCAACAATAATGTTTTTCGCGGAAGCAACAAGGTCCATTGCACCACCCATGCCTTTCACCATTTTACCGGGAACTTTCCAATTGGCGATGTCCCCATGTTCGCTTACTTCCATGGCACCAAGAATAGTCAGATCCACTTTTTGAGATCGGATCATTCCAAAACTCAACGCACTATCGAAAAATACAGAACCGGGAAGTGTAGTAATAGTTTGCTTACCGGCGTTTATTAAATCAGGATCTTCGGAACCCTCGATAGGGAAGGGCCCCATACCCAAAAGCCCGTTTTCACTTTGAAGAACAACTTCTATTCCTTCGGGAATATAGTTGGCCACTAGCGTGGGAATACCTATTCCGAGATTGACATACATTCCATCTTTAACTTCTCTTGCAATACGTTTGGCTATTCCGATTTTATCGAGTGGCATATATTCTTTTGATTTAAAACAGTTTTTTTAATTGCGTGGTCTAACCGTCCGTTGTTCGATTCGTTTTTCATATCCGACACCTTGAAATATCCGATGTACATATATACCCGGTGTGTGAATTTGGTCCGGATCAAGTTCGCCTGCCGGAACTAATTCCTCTACTTCGGCAATGGTTATTTTTCCGGCCATCGCCATCATCGGATTAAAATTTCGGGAGGTGGCTTTGAAAATCAGGTTTCCCATGGTATCACCTTTCCAAGCTTTTACAATCGCAAAGTCAGAATCAAAAGCCAACTCCATTAAGTAGTCTTTACCATTAAAATTCCGTACTTCCTTTCCAATGGCAACTTCGGTTCCTACACCTGCAGGAGTATATATGGCGGGCATACCATAACCGGCAGCCATACATCTGGTTGCGAGCGTTCCCTGAGGAATAAGTTCGACTTCCAACTCGCCACTTAACATCTGACGTTCAAATTCTTCGTTTTCACCGACATACGAACTGATCATTTTTTTTACTTGCTTATTCTGAAGAAGTAGGCCAAGCCCGAAATCGTCTACTCCGGCATTATTCGAAATACACGTAATCTCGCGAACATTCATTTTAACCAATTGAGAAATGCAATTCTCCGGAATTCCGCACAGGCCAAATCCTCCGAGCATAAGTGTCATGCCGTTTTTGATATCGACACAAGCTACTTCTGCGTTTTTTACAACTTTATTAATCGGCATACTTTTTTATATCGTTGATATATCATTGTTCTTTTTCATCACCTTCAAATTCGCCTTCTCCGTCAATGGGAGCAAATATTTCTTCATCGCCGATACCATCTTCTTCTGCAAATGGATCTTCGGAATTTGTGCATCTGAATCTCTCAGCATCATAACCGGTGGGTGCTTCGAAGTCTGATTTGGAAATTTTGATGGAAGGGTCTTTATATACCTTGTTCATATAATACCCGTAAATCGGCAATCCGGTATTGGCTCCTTGTCCAAGGCTCGTGCGCGAAAAACGCACGGTAGGATCTTGTGCTCCTACCCAAACACCGGTTACTAAATCGGGTGTAAGGCCCATGAACCAGCCATCGGTGTTATTTTGGGTGGTACCTGTTTTACCGGCGGTAGGATAGGTTATTCCTCCATAGGGTCTGCCCCCCATAAGCCTGCTTCCGGTTCCGCCTTGTATAACTCCCTTCATCATCATCACGGTCTGATATGCGACGTCAGGACTTAATGCTTGTTTGATTTCCGGTGCTGCTTCATAAATGGTATTTCCATTTTTATCTTCTATTCGAAGTATAAATGTCGGCTCGATATAAACACCCTGATTTACAAAGACTGCATTTGCTCCAACCATTTCGTAAAGCGACAACTCTGCTACTCCAAGCGCTATGGAGGGCACTGCGGGAAGTTTACTTTTTACTCCCATGTTTTTGGCTAAGGCAACAACCGATTCTGCACCGTATTTTTTAATCAATGCAGCGGTTATTGTATTGACAGAATTTGCCAAGGCGTAAGACAGTGGGTACTCACCACCATAGTTGCTATCGGAGTTATCTGGACACCATTTACCACCTGAAGGTAGATCTATACATGTTCGCAAATTGGCATATCTACTGCACGGTTTATCGCCATTGCGCAAAGCTGTGGCATAAACGAAGGGTTTAAATGTTGAACCTACTTGTCGACGTGATTGATATACATTGTCGTATTTGAAGTATTTGAAATCAATACCACCCACCCAGGCTTTAATCTGGCCGGTGGAGGGTTCCACAGACATTAGTCCTGCGTGTAAAATAGCTTTGTGGTATCTGATAGAGTCGAGAGGAGAGATCAATGTATCCCTGTATCCGCTTGGCCAATAGACCCTCGTTTTTACAGGTGTATTAAATATTTTCTCGATCTCTTCCTTAGTTGAACGAGCCCATTTATGTCCACATCCTCCGTGCTCTTCATTGCAATGAAAAATGTCTTTTCCATCTTCATTTTTCTCTTCGTCGATGTATGCTTTAGGCCTTTTACACTCCGGACATAAAGTACCTGCATAAAAATGATGACGTTCGCTAGACTTGACAGCATCCGTCATTATGCGCTCCTGATCATCTTCGGAAATGCCGTTGTAGAAGGGATATTTCTCCGGCTTTCTTCGTTTGGTATCTTTAGCAAAAGCAGCTTGCAGTTCTTTGGTCATATGTTCGTTGACCGCCCACTCTGCATGTGCTTGTAACTTTGAATCGATGGTGGTGTACACTTTTAATCCATCTCTATACAGATCATAAGCTGTCCCATCACCTTTTACCCGAATGAGGTTTCCATTTTTATCTTTTTCTGTCAGAATGTTGTCGATTCGTGAGCGAAGAACTTCTCGGAAATAGGGAGCCGGTCCTTCGTCGTGACTAACACGCTGAAAGTCCAGAGCAATTGGTATTACGCGAAGAGAATCATATTGTTGTTCTGAAAGGAAGCCGGCAACTTGCATTTGTTTCAAGACTACTTCTCGTCGCTGCATTACTTTTTCTTTTCGCTTCAAGGGATTAAATAGTGAGGAATTTTGGAGCATCCCTATGAGCATGGCCGATTGCTCGATATTGAGCGAATCGGGTTTTGTGTTAAAGTAGATATGGGCCGCACTTTTAATTCCAACCGCTTGGTTTAAGAAGTCGTATTGATTTAAGTAGAGCGCTATAATTTCATCTTTCGTGTAGTGACGTTCAAGTCGGACTGCAATGATAATTTCCTTCAGTTTTTGCCATGCGCGACGAATTTTGCTCACATTTTCGTAACGCTCGGTGAATTGCATTTTTGCCAATTGCTGCGTGATAGTGCTTCCTCCCCCTTGAGACCCTAGACTTGCCAAAGCGCGAAAGAGACTCTTAAAATCGACACCACTGTGCTCTCTATAACGAACATCTTCCGTGGCAATAAGCGCCTGAACCACATGAGGCGGAAGATCTTGAAACTTCACATCCGAGCGATTTTCGCGGTAGTATGTACCGAGAATTTGATTATCGGTGGTGAAGATCTGAGTGGCGAGATTGATCTTCGGATTCGCCAAGGTCTGAATATTCGGCAGACCGCTCAAGAGAGCAGCAAAAAATAATAGTAGAATAAGTGAGAGAGGTGAAAGGGCTATAATCCACAACCACTTTACATATCGCTTATTGCCACTTTTCTTGGATGGACTCATTGGTACATATATTTTGAACCGGGAATAGTGATTTTTCCGGTATTTACGAAATCAGGACAAATGTATTTCACACACAAGGGAAGACCACGATTTGGATCGAAACTTCTTCGATTCGATTTGTTCATTTCTCCTCTTGAGAATCAAAGTATTCGCTTAAAATACGGGCGGTTCGTTTATTTACAATCTTCTCGAGTTCTTCGAGACTGGCCTCTCGAACCTTTTGAACGGTTTTGAAGTGGAACAATAGGGTTTGTGCAGTTTGTCGTCCGATGCCCTTTATATCGGTTAGTTCAGAGCGAAGGGCTTCTTTGCTGCGTTTCTGCCGATGACGAGTTATACCAAAGCGGTGAGCTTCGTTGCGCAGTTGTTGAATAAGCTTAAGAGACTCACTTTTTTTGTCGATGTATATAGGTAAAGTGTCACCGGGAAAGTAGATTTCCTCGAGCTTTTTGGCTATTCCGATAACAGTCACTTTACCCCATAACCCTAGTTTTTCCAACGAGCTTACCGCAGCACTGAGCTGACCTTTTCCACCATCAATGATGATGAGCTGTGGAATCGGTTCGGCTTCCTCCAGAAGCCTGCTGTATCTTCGGAATACTACTTCGCGCATCGATTCGAAGTCATCAGGCCCCTGAACAGTTTGAATATTGAATATTCGGTAATCGGCTTTACTCGGTTTTGCATTTTTAAAAACAACACAGGCCCCCACAGCATTGGTTCCTTGGATATTTGAGTTGTCAAAACACTCAATATGGACGGGTGTCTCAGGCATCCTCAAATCGCTTTTGAGGGTTTCCATAATGCGTTTTACATGTCGCTCCGGATCCACAAATTCCTGCTGTTTGTGAGAATCGATCATGCAGAGTTTGGCGTTGCGTTCGGAAAGTTCAACAAGTTTTTTCTTGTCACCTTTTAGAGGTACGGTAAATCGAATTCCTTCCATCGCTATTCCTGCTTCAAATGGCAAGTAGATTTCTTTGGAATTACTGTTAAAACGATCTCGGAGCGTTAATATGGCATGTTCCAAAATTTCAGCGTCGGATTCATCCAATCGCTTGCGGAACTCGGCTGTGTATCCGTGAACTACCACTCCATTGTTGATCTTCATGTAATTGACAAAACCCGCTATTTTGTCTGAAACGATCGAAAAAACGTCGACGTTGTGAATTCCCGGATTTACAATGGTGCTTTTAGCCTGAAAACCTTCCAAAAGTTCAATTTTACTCTGGATTTCATGGGCTTGCTCAAATCGATATTCTGCAACTGATTCTTTCAGATGGCGCCGAAATTCTCGAAGTGTTTCATTGTAATTCCCAGAAACTATTTTTCGAATGGCCTGAACATTTTGTTCATAGTCTTCCCTGTTTTGCTTGCCTTCGCAGGGCCCGAGGCAATTGCCCAAATGATATTCCAAACAGACCTTAAACTTTTTTGCTTGAATATTGGCATCCGAGAGGTTTAGAGAACATGTTCGGATTGGAAATATCTTTTTCATCAGATCCAACACCCCATGCATTACCCGGGTTGAGGTATAGGGACCAAGGTATTCGGAGCCGTCTTTTATGCGCTGTCTTGTGGCGTATATGCGTGGAAATGCCTCATTTTTAATAACTATACTCGGGTACGTCTTATCGTCTTTGAGCAAGATATTGTACCTCGGCTGATATTTTTTAATCAGCGAATTCTCTAGGAGCAGGGCGTCCATTTCGCTTTCTACCACAATGTATTTGATATCTACAATGTGTTGCACGAGAATACGGGTTTTACCCCGGTCCACCGTTTTTCGAAAATAGGAACTTACCCGATTTTTGAGGTCAATAGCTTTCCCTACATATATAACCTTTCCCTCGGAATCGAAATATTGATAGACACCGGGATCGTGAGGGAGTAAGCGTAAAATGGATTGTATATGTTCTTGAACCGACAAATTCTGTATTCGTATTGGGGGAACAATGATAAAACAAGAGTGGGTCAATTTGGTTTACTAAATTGACCTGATTTTGTGCCTTGTGAAACGGGCTATTTATGCGCTAATTTTGTCAAATATGAATTTGGTTACCGGTGCATCCGGACTTTTGGGTTCTCACGTTGTTCTGGAACTTCTGCAGAAAGGTGAATATGTTCGCGCTTTTTCTAGAAACAGAAATGACGGAGAAATTTTAAAACGTCTTGCCGAATTTTACAAGCTAGATATGACGTCTCATTGGAACAAACTCTCGTGGTTTCAGGGGGATATTTTGAATGTAGATGATTTGGAGGATGCTTTTCTTGATGTAAAAAATGTTTATCACTGTGCAGCGGTAGTTTCATATCACCGAAGGGACCGAAAATCGATGTATGCGATTAATGTCGATGGAACTTCAAATGTGGTAAACACGGCGTTGCTTTATCCGGGAATACGTTTGTGCCACACAAGTTCCATTGCCGCACTCGGGAGAACTCATCATATGCAAACCGTTAAGGAGTCGGATAATTGGACGGATTCTACCGTTCATACTCATTATGCTATTACAAAACACTTAGCCGAGAATGAGGTTTGGCGTGGCATGGAAGAGGGATTAAATGCGGTGATTGTAAATCCGGCTCTGATCTTGGGTCCAGGACCTAAGGGACAATCCAGCAATGCTATTCTAGAACACATCTTGAAAGAATGGAATTATTTTCCTGTTGGAGGAACCGGTTTTATTCATGTCCGCGATGCGGCACAAGCAATGTTAGGACTAATGGAGAAGCAAATTACCGGGGAACGATATACCCTGAGTGCTGACAACATTCTGTATAAAGATCTTTGGCAAAAAGCGGCCTTACAACTTAAGGTGCGAGTGCCAAAAAAAGAATTGCCTTCATGGTTAACGAAATTGGCGTTGTTGACGGAGGGTTTGAAAGAGCTATTTACGGGTAAAAAGGCCGGTGTTACACGTGAATCGATTGCCAGCATGAAGATTCGTTTTTTATACGATCACCAAAAAATTGAGAAGCAGTTGACTCTTAAATTCCGTTCGATGGATGAAGCCCTTGCCGATGCTGTAGGTTTCATGTATTGAAGAACGTCAATTATTTATCGGACTTTATTTCCGATTCGCGGGACATCAAAAGATCTGCAACATCTTCCTGAATGGCAATCATTTCTTCAGGACGGAGTGAATAATATTGAATGCTGGATTCAAAACTTTCTCTGCTCACTTCTGTTTTTTCGAAGAGTTCATCATAACTTTTTATCATAGTAGCCTTTGATGAGTCGAGACGAGAATACTGTATATTATATGCAGCCTCCAGTAGTTGCACTTCGGCAAGTACTTCAGCCATTTTTTTCGGTTCCAGAATGTTATTGGGCCGAGTAATTTTTTCAGCACATGAGAATACAGTAGTACACAAACAAAGAAGTAATATGAACTTTTTCATCGGTTAAAACGTAATCGTTGACCGCGAGTCCCCTCAATGATTTGACCTTGATTGTAGACTAAGTTCCCATTTACCCAAGTGCTTTCAATGGAAGAACGAAATGTGTGACCTTCGAATGGCGACCAACCACATTTGTATAATAAACTTGGTCTATCAACGAAGTAGTTTTTGTTTAAATCAACCAAGACCAAGTCCGCATAATAACCCTCTCTCACGAAACCGCGCTTTTCAATATTAAAAAGATTGGCTACAGCATGACTCATTTTTTCGGCAATCCGATCGAGAGTGATTTTTCCCTGATGGTAAAAATCTAGCATTGCAATCAAGGTATGCTGGACTAAGGGACCACCTGCGGGGGCCTTACTGTATACTTGCTGTTTTTCTTCCAAGGTATGAGGAGCATGATCCGTCGCAATTACATCAATCCTGTTGTTCAGAACAGCTTCCCAAATAGCGGCACGATCGTCTGAGGACTTTATTGCCGGATTCCATTTTATAAAATTACCTTTTTCCGCATAATCTTCATCACAAAACCAGAGGTGATGGATACACGCTTCAGAAGTAATTCTTTTTGCCTCCAATGGAATGTCGTTTCGGAAGAGGGCAGTTTCTTTTGCCGTTGAAATGTGGAGTATATGTAAACGCGTATTATACCGTGTGGCTAACTCAACGGCCATCGAAGAAGAACGGTAACATGCTTCCACATTGCGTATCATCGGGTGATGTATCGCAGTAAGGGAGTCTCCATATTCGGTAGTGTACTTAAGAACATTGGCGCGCACGGTTTCCTCATCTTCACAGTGTGTAGCAACCAACAAAGGGCATTCTGCAAAAATGCCCTGCAATGTGTTTTTATTGTCGACGAGCATGCTACCGGTGCTTGAACCCATAAAGACTTTGACTCCGCATACATTTTTAGGATCTGTTTTTAGAACCTCATCTAGGTTGTCGTTGGAGGCACCCATAAAAAAGCTATAGTTGGCAGGAGAAACTTCTGCGGCGCGATTGTATTTTTCTTCTAAAAGCTCTTGGGTAAGCGTATTTGGCAAAGTGTTCGGCATTTCCATATACGATGTAATACCCCCCGCAACAGCTGCCCGACTTTCTGTGTACAAATCACCTTTATGTGTTAAACCGGGCTCGCGAAAATGAACTTGATCGTCTATAACACCGGGAAAGAGATGTTTGCCGGTACCATCAATAACAATGTAATTTGGTTTGTGCTCGATTGTGCCGGCATTTGCGATTTTCGAAATTACTTCGTCGGATATGAGAATATCCATCAGACTTATCGTGCCCTCGTTTACAAGCGAAACATTTTTAATAAGGGTTTGTGCCATGCTCTCAGTTTCGTCTTTTGATTTTTTTTGAACGCATTTTTATTACTCCCCAAAATGCCTCTTTAAAAATGCCCATGCTCATTTTGGAGGTGCCAAATTGACGATCGATAAATTTAATCGGTACTTCTACGATTTTAAAACCCAGTCTTTTGGCTGAATATTTCATTTCAATTTGAAAAGCATAACCAATAAAGCGGATATCATCGAGATCAATTGCTTCTAAAACTTTTCTGGAGTAACATATAAATCCGGCTGTGGGGTCCTTAACGCCCATCCACAATACCATATTTACATAGAGTGAAGCGCCACTACTCATCAGAAGGCGATTCCATGGCCAATTGTCCACTTTGCCGCCTTTGGTATAGCGAGAACCCACACTCAGATCGCCTCCACCTTTGGTGCAGCCCTCATAAAGTCGCTCGAGGTCTTCGGGATTGTGGGAGAAATCACAGTCCATTTCAAAAATATACTCGTATCCTTTTTCCAAGCCCCATTTGAATCCGGCGATATAGGCTGTGCCCAATCCAAGTTTCCCCTTCCGTTCGAGAATATGAAGTTGAGAATTAAATTCGTTTTGCAGAGATTTTACAATGTCACCTGTACCATCAGGAGAACCATCGTCCACAATAAGAACGTGAAAGGATTTAGGCAAGCTGAACACTTTGCGAATCATGCGTTCAACATTTTCCTTTTCGTTATAAGTAGGTATGATGACGAGGCAGTCGCTCAAAATGATGAAATTATGGGGCAAAGATATAGATGGAGACGCAAAGGTCGAATTTGATGCGAAACGAACGATTTATAGGGAAATTGTGTGAAATCAATGAAGTTTTTGAGCCAAAACACACGATTTTCTTGTCGAATTGACATGTCCCTCTCGGTCAAACGCTTCGAAATACACAATATAAACACCAATCGGAGCTAAAATTCGGCTATCGGTAAAGCCATCCCAACTAATACTTCCTGCGGTTCCGAGCAATTCGTTGCTAGATAATTTTCTGACCTCCCGACCTTCGCTGTCATAGATAGTAACGGTTGCAACCCAACCGGGTGTATCGTTGATGTATGAAATAGTGGTTACATCTTGATAACCGTCATTGTCAGGTGAGAAGATCTCCGGATCCACTGTAATATCATTTTCATTAAAACCACCGGTGAATGCTTGCGAGTTTAAATAACCCGGTGTAGCAAATCCTTGCGATTCCGCTGCGCTGTGCCAATTGGTTTGGTCTGTCGATGGACGTGATGTCGATATACGTTCCAATGAAACGCCATCTGTTGAGTTCAATAATGGATAATGCATGTCGCTGTTATAGGTCATGTAGTCGGCGATAGTAAGATCCGGCATTATCAATAACACTTCTCCATCACCGACATTTAGTGTAGGTAAATTCTCTATTTGTAGAATTCTTTCCGTGCGTGTGTATGGATAAAAACTGGGTAATTCCAATCCATCTTCCGTAAGCAAAAAGTACTCTCCCGGTAAAATGATACGGGCATCTTCGGTAATTACAAATGAATCGTCCGGTATTCCTCCATCCCCATTGGCGATATTCCAATTTTGTAATGAAATTATTTTTGAGGATGAATTGATGATTTCAACAAAATCGGAACCTCCATCGAATGGATCGGGTAAAATTTCATTGATTAAAAGATCTCCAATCTCGGGTTCAGAATTTAGACCAAAAAATCCGATCACATCATTGATGGTATTTCCCCAACAATCGGAAAGCCCGCTTAAAGAAAAAGAATGTATTTCATTTGGAGTCATTTCACCATAATACAAAATCAATGCGTATGGATTTTCGGGCGATATGAAACTGTTGTCCGTCGGGATAGGCACTCCGTCTACAATCCAGTTTAGGCTTGCTATACTCGCATCTTCAAGGGGTTCGTCGAAAACGAGCATTACAGATTCCTGAGGCTCCATTAATAAATAGAGCAATGAAGGAGCTGTGATATCAGGGCTATCGTTGAATACGGAATTGATTTCTCCGGCTGTACCTCCTCGTTCGTCTTGAGATGCAGTCCAGTTACCTTTATCACTGCATGGGTCATTTATGTTGATTAATTCCAGCGACCATCCGCCATCAATTTTATCGAGATCACCATACCAATCGATGGTGTAATCTACTTCGTCTATTACTTCTAAATCAGCGGAAGTAAGTGTTACCGTCATACCGCTATTTGTGAGCCCGGGAAAATCTTCGAGCAACAGAGAATTTGGAACAGAAAGAAAAGCGAGTGCATTGGACTGATCGGCAATTACTAAATATTCTCCGGGAGAGAGGAGTACTTGACCTTCGATGATGGCATCGTTAATACTCATTCCTGCTAGATCAAGAAGTTCGTCGCTTTTATTTAGAACCTCTATGTATTCAGCCGGTGGAGCTTGAATGGAAGGGTCGGGGTCAGCCATTATTTCGGTAATAATTATATCTCCGATTTGAGGAATAGCACCCAAAGTGAAAATCAATTGTGCAGGACTTAAAGTGTTATTGCTGCAATCACTGACATCACTTACGGTCAATTCAAGTGTATTGCCAAAAGTGATTGGAAATTGAATGTTTAGTTCAATATTGTCGAGTGTTCCGCTCCATTCATATGCATTAATTGAATTAAATGGGATTAAACTCCATGATGTTGGTAATGTACTTGATGTATCAACGGGTTCGGAAAAGGAGATAAAAAGTGTTGTAGGATTTATTATTCCGTGATTGATTACAGAGGGAGCTACAACGTCTGGAGACATATTAAACACAGAATTCTGAGAGCCGGGTGTTCCGCCGGTAGGGGAAGAACTTTCCTTCCAATTGGCACTACCACCTTGACAAGGAAGAAATGGGTTTACTTGTTCTAAAGACCACCCTCCTTCTTCTTTTTCCGGACTTTCGTACCAATCGATACTGTACACTAAAATATCTAGAACATCACCGGTATTGTTGAGCAGCGTGAGACTATCTCCATCGTTGGTAAGCGCAGAAAATGCACTCAACCCTAGAGCTTCTTCAAAAAAGCCTGCATTTGCCTCGCTACACAATACTACATATTCTCCCGGAGCTAGGATGTGAGAAGGTATAATTTGCACTGTGCTTGAATTGACAAGTGTCCATTCTGCCAAATCAAAAGCATCTTCTCCCGCATTAAATAGTTCTATAAATTCGGCATCGGCAAGACCAACAACCGGAGTTGGATCTGCCAATACTTCGTTGATGACCACATCTCTGAATTGAGCTGTTGACGGAACAAACCAAGAGAATGTTGTTTCACTTGTCGACATTTCATTTCCCGACCCATCGGCAACATCAGTAACACTTAAGTTTAGATCTTGATTTGGAGCGAAATCATTTCCGAAGGTTAGATGCACTAAAGCGAAATTGACGGCGTCTCTCTCTGCAAGCACAGGATTGATGCTGCCTTCAAGTGTATAATTGAGAATAGTTTCGGCGGAAGTTTGTTCAACAGCTTCATCAAAAAGGACATCTAAAGTAGTTGCTGTGATTGCCGTTGCGGAAATCAATTGTGGAGCAGTAGTATCTATTATAATATCACCGAAATACAAATCGTCGAGGTAAAAATTGTCGGCATTAGTAGCAGTGTATGTGCATACCCAACCCAGCGAAGATGATGTTTGATAGGTATTGTCTAAAGTTGTTCCTTGCAGTTGAAAGTTCGTTCCGCCGGCACCATCTGCATATAGACTCCATAGTCCTGTCGCATCTCTAGTAACTTTTACTCGAACTTCGAACGAAGCTCCAATAAAGGCTGCCACACCAGAGAGTAGTTCTACAGGTGTGCCGGAAGCATCATCCCGAAACAACCTCAGTGCGTCATCGCTGCCACCTTCACCGAATCGAATGAAATAACCTTGATTTCCGGAACTGCCATTTCCGGGATAGCTCAGACCGGTGCCATTGGACATGAGATAAAAACGCGATTGATTATTGTCGCTGGGAGCAAAGGATTGTTTAATCCAAAATTGCCATTCTTTATTATCTAGAGATTCTTCAACGAACGATGTGCTCAAGTATGCTTGTCCGGCGACGGCATCGTTTAGTTGAAGTTGTGAATTGGCGTTGGTTGTGAAAAGGATATTGTCCCCTGTCCACGTGGGATTGATTGAGAGATCGCCGTCGTTAAAATTGTCGGAGACAATCTGTGAATGAGCCATTACAGAAGTATGGAGCAATCCGATACATACTATTATTTTAAACCAAAACCTCATTTTATTTCGCTATAAATTGAGTTCAAATGTAGCAAAGTCAAGGTGTTTATCTATTGTCGGACTGTGATCTTTACAAGGTATTATCACGACTCATGCTATAGAGGTTGTTGCGGTAATTCACCGAATCGCGATGTGATCCTATCGCTTAGATTCGGGAAATCCTTGGCGCATACCATTCTAATTAGTGTTTATGCGCAATGTAGGATTATTTCACAGTTTTTAGAGGTTCCCTTAATTTTTGGTTACGTGAAATAAGTGCTGTGCGTAAGTATTTTTGCGCTTTATGTCGAGTGGCCCACTTTCTCTGATAAAAAAAGCATATGGCGGTCTAGAGCCTGCCGTTTGGTTATTGGCGTTAACCCAGTTTATCAATCGAATGGGGACAATGGTAATCTTTAGTCTTGCCGTTTATCTCAATGAAACCTTGCACTTTTCTAAACAAGACATCGGAGTAATGATGGCCTTATTTGGTGCGGGTTCATTTTTAGGTGTGTACATTGGTGGGAGATTAGTTGATTTAATTGGCTATTACCGCGTAATGTGGATGAGTCTTATTATAGGTGGACTCATGTTTATTGTGGTCGGATTCCTTCGGAGTTTTGGAGAGCTGTGCATTGGTTTGTTTGTGACTACCCTGTTAGCTGAGGCTTTTAGGCCCGCAAATATGACGGCTGTATCTTTCTACAGTAAGCCCGAGAATTATACACGATCCATTTCCATCAATCGTTTGGCCATCAATTTAGGATTTGCCGTAGGACCAATGATCGGCGGCTTCCTTTCAGACATAGGAGCTCAATTGATTTTTTGGGCGGATGGTATCACTTGTATGTTGGCCGCTGTTATTGTTCTGAGTTTTTTGGGGAAAATTCCGGTACGAAATTTCGAGCAACACCATAGAAAATCTCCTGAGGGTCGAGCTTTATCGCCTCTTCGGGATAAGGCGTTTATGCTTTTTCTTCCTCTCGTTGTGTTTTATGCCGTTGCTTTTCTGCAATTTTTTACCACAATGCCATTGTATTACAGAGAAGTGGAAGAATTGACTAAGTCGCAAATAGGTCTGCTCATGGGATTGAATGGTCTCTTGGTCGCTGTAATCGAGATGGTGATGATCTATAAAATTGAGAATAAAACATCCAATTATAATTTTATTGCGATAGGAGCTGCATTACTCATTGCAACATATGCCGCGCTGCTAATGGTTCATGGTTGGTGGTGGATGGCTGTGTTAACTGTTGTAATCTCCTTCTCTGAAATGTTGGCGATGCCTTTTATGAATACATGGGTAAATAGTAGGTCAGTAGATTCGAATAAGGGTAGGTACATGGCATTTTACGGAATGGCTTGGTCTGCAGCTCAGATTTTGACTCCAATAATTGCAACACAGGTAATTTCGAAGGGTGGTTATCAAGTATTGTGGATGGTTCTAGCGGGTTTTGGAATGGTGGTACTTATAGGAATCAAACGTCTGGAGAATTCTCTGAACTAACTTCATCTGAACCTACCAAATATCTCTTTTCTGTTGTACCTAGTCATGTACATTTGCTGAACTTAATACCACATTATCTATGAAAGTTGCTGTAGTCGGTGCCACAGGTTTGGTGGGGCATAAAATGTTAGAAACACTTGAAAGAAGAAATTTCCCGATATCGGAGTTAATCCCTGTCGCATCTGAGAAGTCAGCAGGACAAGATGTTTCGTTTAAAGCAAAACTTTGGAAGGTAGTCACCCCGGTTACAGCTGTGGCAATGAAACCGGATCTGGCCTTGTTTTCCGCCGGAGGTTCGGTGAGTATGGAATGGTCGCCGAAATTCGCGGAGGTTGGGTCTAGAGTAGTTGACAATTCTTCGGCTTGGAGAATGGATCCGACAAAAAAACTCATCGTTCCGGAAATAAACGGAAATTCGTTAACCAAGGAGGATATGATTATTGCAAATCCAAATTGTAGCACTATCCAAATGGTAATGGTCTTAAAACCTCTTCATGATAAATACCGTGTGAAAAGGGTCGTCGTTAGTACGTATCAAAGTGTCACCGGAACAGGAAAAGCAGCGGTCGATCAACTTATGGATGAGAGAGCCGGTATTGATGGAAAAAAGGTATATCCGTATCAAATTGATTTAAATCTAATTCCACAAATTGATGTGTTCATGGATAATGGATACACCAAAGAGGAAATCAAAATGATCAATGAAACCAAAAAGATCATGGAGGATGAGAGTATTAAAGTAACAAGCACTTGTATTCGCATTCCGGTGATGGGTGGACATTCAGAGTCGTGTAATATTGAATTCGAAATTCAACCGGATTTAATTGTGGTTCGCGAGCTTTTAAGGAATTTTGAGGGAGTTACAGTGTTAGACGATCCTTCGAAACTTGAATATCCTATGCCGTTGATTCATGCGTATGGTAGCGATGAAGTTTTTGTCGGTAGGATTCGGTATGACGAGACTCAACCCAAGACAATAAATTGCTGGATCGTAAGTGATAATCTTCACAAAGGAGCTGCAACAAATGCGGTCCAAATCGCGGAATTACTCGTGTCGAAAGGCTTTATTAATACAAAATAGGTACTGAGTGTAAAAGCAAAGCAATACGATTTTGCCGGTAGTAGTTTCTAATACCGAATTATTTGACCGTGTCCCCGGGTTTCATATCCTTGATAGCTGAGATAATAGACAAACCTTGCTCATGGTTTTCGGCCATAAGAATCATGCCCTCACTTTTAATTCCTTTGATATCGCGCGGTGCAAGATTGGCCAAAAACAAAACAGTTTTTCCAATCACATCTTCCGGTTTATAATGTTCGGCTATACCACTCACAACAGTTCGCTCGCCCATGCCGGTATCCACTTTCAATTTCAAGAGCTTTTTAGTTTTCGGTACAACCTCTGCCTCGAGAATTTTTACTAGGCGTATATCTAGTTTTTGAAAGGATTCGAAATCGATATTGGCTTTGATTTCTTCAACTTGGTGCGTTTGAGTTGACTCTTTACTAGCTTGAAGTTTTGCAACTTGAGTGGCCACAACTTCGTCGGTTATTTTTTCAAAAAGTATAGGTAGATGGCCAATTTTATGTCCTTCTTGAAGCATATCCATTTCACCTAACTGATCCCACGATGGCCATTCGAGTTGAAGTGCTTTTCTGATTTTTTCTGATGTAAAAGGTAGAAATGGTTGAAGGGTAAATGCAGCATCGGCCACCAAATTGAGACAAGCATTCATAATGCGTGCCGTTGACTCAGGGTCTGTTTTTATAAGTTTCCATGGCTCTGTTTCTGTCAAAAGTTTGTTGCCGGCACGTGCAATATTCATGGCTTCTGCCATAGCCTCACGGAATCGATACTCTTCTATTTTTTTTCCAATAGTTTGGTAACTTTCAAGAGCCTGCCTGCTACATTCCATTTCAGCTTCGGTTTGCTTTCCATCGGCTGAAGGAACAACCCCATCATAAAATTTATGGATCAGTACAAATACGCGATTCACAAAGTTGCCAAGTATATCGGCAAGTTCATTGTTGACCCGATCTTTGTAATCGGTCCATGTAAACTCACTATCTTTTTGCTCCGGCATTATTGAAGCGAGCACATATCTCATTTCATCTTGCTTGCCGGGAAATTCATTTACATATTCGTGTAGCCAAACAGCCCAATTGCGGGAAGTTGAAATTTTATCTCCCTCTAGATTCATAAATTCATTGGCCGGAACATTTACCGGAAGATTGAATCCACCATGTTCTTTAAGTAGTATGGGAAAAATGATGCAGTGAAAAACAATGTTATCTTTTCCGATGAAATGAATCAATTGTGTATCCTCACTTTTCCAATAGTCCTCCCAGTTTTTACCGTTTTTTTCGGCCCATACTTTGGTGTTTGTTATGTACCCGATAGGTGCATCCAACCATACATAAAGTACTTTTCCTTCAGCGTTTTCCAGGGGAACAGGCACACCCCAATCGAGATCGCGGGTCATAGCGCGAGATTGTAAACCCCCATCGATCCAACTCATACATTGTCCTACCACGTGGGCTTTCCATTCTTTTGGGTTGTGGTGATTTTTTCCATCTAATTTTCCTTCCTGTATGTAATCACGGATCCAATTTTCGTGATGAGCCATAGGTAAATACCAGTGGGAAGTTTCTTTTAAAATCGGTTTACTCCCACTGAGAGTAGAATGAGGATTTATAAGATCGAGGGGCGATAATGTTCGTCCACAATTTTCACATTGGTCCCCATAGGCTCTATCACTGGAACAGTTTGGACAGGTACCTACAATGTAACGATCGGCCAAAAATTGTTTTGCCTCTTCGTCATAATACTGCTGTGAAGTTTCGACTTCGAAACTACCTTTTTGTTGTAGATGTAAAAAAATGTCTTGAGACATTTTGTGATGTTCGGGAGATGAAGTGCGGTGGTATTCGTCGAAGGAAATCCCAAAGTCTTCGAAGGCCTTTTTCATCAAAGAATGATAAAAATCGACGATTGCTCTCGGTGTTTTGTTTTCTTTTTTAGCTCTTAAAGTAATTGCCGCTCCATGCTCATCTGAGCCGCAAATAAATGCCACATCCCGACCTTTCAATCGCAGGTAACGAACAAAAATATCGGCGTTTAAATAGGCTCCGGCAATGTGCCCGATATGTAACGGGCCATTTGCGTATGGTAAAGCTGATGTGACAAGGTATCTTTTAGGTACGGAGCTCATAGAGGGGTCTTCGAAATTGATATTATTTCCCGGTTACCTTTTTGAGGATCCGGATATGGTGGCGAAGATAGTTCCAAATATTGGCCTATGTAGCGTGCTTGATTGAGGGCCGCTTGCGTAATTTGCACTCAAATTATGAGTTTTTCGATTCTCCCTCCTTTTCTCAGATCCGGCGACTGTATTGGGATCGTGGCAACAGCTCGCTGGATGGCGCCCGGGCAAATGGATATGGCCTTGGCAGTATTAACTTCATGGGGTTTTCGAGTACGTGTGAGTGAGGCGGTGGAAGAGCGTTTTGGACAATTGGCGGGCAACGATGAATTGAGACGAAAGGAATTGCAACAGATGCTTGATGATCAGGAATTATCGGCTATTGTTATTGCTCGAGGTGGATACGGAACGGTGAGAATTATCGATCAACTTGACTGGTCTGAGTTTTACAAAAAACCAAAATGGATTTGCGGTTATAGCGATATAAGTGTTCTCTTATCTCATCTCACAAATCAGGGTATTGCTTGTATACACTCCACCATGCCCATTTCTTTTCCGGACGCAACGGAAAAGGCTTTGGCCCAACTTCGAGGTTGTTTAAGTGGATCATTAGCGCAAATAACATGGGAAACACCGGAATGGTCTGATGATTCGACAGGGGTCACCGGCAATTTGGTAGGTGGAAATCTAAGTGTTATTTATAGCGTGCTGGGTAGTAAAACCCAGGTAAACACAAGTAATTCCATACTTTTTATTGAAGATGTTGATGAGCATTTATACCACATAGACCGAATGTGCTGGGCCTTGAGAAGAGCGGGAATCTTTGATTCGGTTCGTGCCGTGTTAGTCGGCGGCATGACTCAAATAAAGGACAACACGATTGAGTTTGGCTTTAAAATGGACAATCCGTGGGGTTTTGATGTACACGAAATAATACGAAATAGTCTACCGGACATTTCGATTCCCATTTTTGGTGGTTTTCCCGCTGGGCATCAGAATGACAATAGGGCTTTTATGTTGGGCCGGACCGTTGAAGTAAGTGCGATCCGGTCAAGTGCAACCCTGAAATATATTTAACAAAGAGCTATAATAAGTTTATCATTTGGTTGGATAAAACTCCATTTTTAGAATGTTTCTTTGATAGCTACATTTGCATAGTGTAAAAAATACACTAAGTGCCCACATACAAACTCGACATATCGGATGAATTGGATTTCCAATTGATTGGAATCAGCAGCTACGAAAAGGATTACCGTGTTGCTTGGGCTATTAATTTAGCATTGGGATGGAATCTCGAACGGCAGGAGGAGGTGACCACTCTCTCCAAGAACAAGAAAAGTCAGAGCGATCACGGGGTTTTTTCATACGAGGCTGAGGAGGATAAGACAATTTTTGTTTTGGTAGAGAACAGAAGTTCTACCGGGCTTCTCCTTCCTTCTTTGCAACAGTTTCAATATTTGTTGAAGGTGGAAAATTTGGCAGATGAACGTATGCAGGAAATCATTGTTCAATTGAAGAGGAGTCCGCTCATACTTACGGCATACGAGGTGCCTTTACACGCAGCAAAAGAAAAACAAAATTTGATTTTTGATTAATTAAGATGAATAGTACAGATTGGAATAAGACTAAAATCGTAGCAACAATTGGTCCTGCCAGCGCGAGCAGGGAGGTATTGAAAGACATGATTAAAAATGGTCTCGATGTAGTTCGTTTGAACTTTTCACATGGTGCACATGAAATACATCTTCAGGTGATTGAACATGTTCGATCTATCAATGATGAGTTAGGATTGAACACGGCAATCCTCGGTGATTTGCAAGGGCCTAAACTTCGTATAGGTGAGGTGGAAAATGAACCTGCCATATTGGAGCAGGGTAAAAAAGTTTCGATCACTAACAAAAAGCAGTTGAGTAATGCATCCATGATGTATACCAACTACGAAGAATTTCCCAAAGATGTTCAGAAAGGTGAAAAGGTTTTGATCGATGACGGAAAAATTATGTTGGAGGTTCTTGAAACAAACAATGATGATTTGGTTCAGTGTGTTGTTCTGCAAGGAGGTCCACTGTTCTCTAAAAAAGGATTAAATCTTCCGAACACGAGAATTTCAAAGCCATCTTTATCGGAGAAGGATCTGGACGATTTGAAGTTTGCTTTGGAACATTCGATAGATTGGGTCGGACTTTCATTTGTGCGTAATTCAACGGATGTTCGACTCTTGAAAGAAATTATTGAAAAGTCCGGGAAACACACCAAGGTAATCGCGAAAATTGAAAAACCTGAGGCCATAGACGATATAGATGCAATCATAAGAGAGTCAGATGGCGTAATGGTAGCGCGAGGAGATCTAGGAGTTGAACTGCCTCCTCAGAATGTTCCGCTGCTTCAAAAAATGATCGTACGGAAATGTGTTGAAGCTGCAAAACCTGTAATTGTTGCAACACAAATGATGGAGAGTATGATTACAAATATTACTCCGACTCGCGCGGAAGTTGCCGACGTGGCCAATGCTGTCTTGGACGGTGCGGATGCTGTTATGTTGAGCGGTGAAACTTCGGTAGGAAAGTATCCGGTCGAAGCAATAAAAATGATGAACAGTATCATTTTTGAAGCGGAAAAATTTGAAGATCTTTATTATAATGAAGAAGCGCCGGGTGAGATTGATGAAGATCGTTTTATAACGGATAGTATATGTTATAGCGCTTGCCGATTGGCAAAAAGAGCGAATGCATCTGCCATTGTTACAATGAGTTTTTCCGGATACACGGGATACAAAATTTCAAGTTGGAGACCGCATACTGGAATTTATGTTTTTACAGGAAATAAAAAAATTCTTACCCAGATGACTTTAGTGTGGGGTGTTCGCGCATTTTACTATGATAAGATGGTGAGCACAGACCAAACTATTGCCGACATCAGGTATTTTTTGAAAAAGCATAACTATATAAGCGAAGGTCAGTTTGTGGTGAACATTGCATCCATGCCTATTTCGGAACAAGGGATGACCAATATGATAAAACTGAGTAGGGTATAGGATTACTCATAATTGTAATGCAAAAGAAAAGGGATCAATTTGATCCCTTTTCTTTTGCGAACTATTGAAGTTTCTTAATATTTAGTTAGTGGAACTTAGTCTTTCCGAAACGATGGAAAGCTCGGCTCTGCGGTTTACCGAATGCTCTATTTCTGTGCATTTGGCGTGATCGTCACACTGGTTTTTTAAAAGCTTTTCACCATGCCATCCAATTTTGATTTGTGATGTTTTTACTCCTCTCTTAACCAGGTATTTTTTTACATTGGAAGCCCTTTTTTGCGAAAGTTCTTCATTGTAGACCTTTCTTCCGCGAGAATCACAATGTGCATCAATTTTCAAAACACTGCCAGGTTCATTTATCATTCTAGTTGATACTGCATTTAAAATGACTTTTGCATCTTCCCGGATATATGTTTTATCGAAATCGAATTGCACACTTGCTAAATCTCCGGTAAACATTTCCTCACTGCCCAATTTATTCGAGTTTCCATTGGAGTTATTTTGTGAAGTAGGGCTGTTTTTACGCTCTTTCTCTTCTTTGTCTGCATTCTCATTTTTGGTCCCATGATCATTCTCATTTTTGGTCCCATGATCATTCTCATTTTTGGTCCCATGATCATTCTCATTTTTAGTCCCATTATCATTCTTATTTATAGTCCCATTATCATTCTTATTTATAGTCCCATTATCATTCTTATTTATAGTCCCATCATCATTCTTATTAGTTTCTTCGTTGTCGGACTTTGTTGTAGGTTTTATTCCTTGTTTGGCCATCATTTCAGCCAACATTCCTTTAGAGCCACCTTCCGGATGTTTGTTAATGAGGTCGGAGAGAATTCCTGTACCCGTCGGAGGAAGTTTTTTGAAATCTGCTTTAGCATCACCGAGGTTTACATACGGGTCGTTTATAGGGGTAGGAACTTCAAATGTAAAGAGGCTGCTATCTGTATCGAAATATTCGGCGTTTATGAGTTGGACCTCGATTTTGTCTCCGGCATTTGCCTCGTAACTAAACGATTCATTGCTGTCCAAGATTTTCTCTACAGTGATGCCTGTATTAATGCTGTGAATTTTTATTCTTTCATTAGCCAGAGAAATTTGTGGTAGCGTTGATCGAATGGTCCCCGCGATAATCATTTTCTCTAGTTGAATGAGATTGAAAGCAAACAATTCGTCGTTGTTTTGGCCATCTCTGTTCGAACAAAAGAATCCGTTTTCACCTTCAGAGTCGTATACCAAACTGAAATCATCCTGATTGCTATTCACAGGAAACCCCATGTTTTTAGGTCTACTCCAAACCCCTGCTTTTTTTGTGGCTACAAATACATCGAGTCCTCCAAGTCCGGCGTGTCCATTTGATGCGTAAAACAATCGGCCATCATCGGCAAGAAAGGGAAACATTTCATCGCCCTCTGTATTTACGGTAGCTCCGAGATTAGAGGGTTCACCCCATGTGCCACCCAGTTTGGTGCACATGTAAATATCGGTTCCACCATAACCTTTTGGACGGTTTGATACAAAGTACATGGTATTTCCGTCCTTCGAAAGGCAAGGGTGACCATTGCTGTATTCGTCGCTGTTAAATTTCAATTCTTGAGCATTTGTCCAGAGACTACCATCATATTTCGATGAGTATATTTTTAAATTCACACTGCCATTTTTGTCACGGACCGGTTTGCCATTGCGAATATTATTTCTAGTAATGTACAGAGTTCTATCTTTGAAATGATAGTATGCTGGGCCATCGTGGTATTTGGAATTGACTTCACTCGGGAGACGAATGGGTGCGGTCAGTTCTTTTTCGGACGTGTAGTCGCATGCATATATATCTAGATAGGGTAGTGGCTCTTTCATTCCAGCATTCGTAGATGCGGCATCCAATTTAACGGCTGAAACGAGGAATTTTTCGTTTTCAAAAAAGCAGATGCCTATTGTTGGATCAGGATTATTGATTCGAAGTTTTTTCATTTTATACTTCAAGGAATCCAATAGCAGATCTTCGAAGTAGAACTTATCTTTTATATGGCTTTGCGCTCTCTTATCGGAAGGTTTAAATTCGGAATATTTTTCATACCATTCTACTGCAGCTTCATATTCCTTTATGCACTTTAAAGCTTCGGCATAGTGAATCATATCTTCTGCATTACTAGAGTCGGTCTCAAGCGTTCTACGATACCACTCGGTGGACAAGGCTAAATCACCCATCTTCCGATGCGTGTCCGCAATTCGTCGCATGATCGCCGGAGAGTTTGGAAGTTGTTCATTGGCAATTTCGTAGAAGTACAGTGCTTCCTG
>JBILMS010000041.1:0-29793 GCA_044375415.1 Flavobacteriales bacterium | reverse complement strand
CAATTTCGTATGTCTACTGAAAAGCGCACCGCCCCTCACCAATGCTGAGGCAAAAGACGCACGTAGTCATATGGAACGTTGTTTCCCCACCTTAACACGTGTCATTTATGATGAAAGTTTAAATGAATTTTCATTGATCTCAAACGAACCTTTTTCTGTATGTCAATGCCTCGAAAGTCTACAAGATGAAGGATATTTCATTGGAGTGGTCATTACGCCCAATACCCAAATGACGTTGCAGAATCTGAGCGGGTGTGAGCACTTTTTATACCAACATGTTCGCGAACGTTGGATGAACGGAACTTCAACGGAAAAAGACGAATAAATCACCATGAAACAAAAGATCTTTTTACCTTTCTTGTTGATTTTTTCCTTTTTCGTGAGCGACGATCTGAAAGCTCAATGTGCGAATAACAATAGTTCGCAAGGTGTCGTGCAGTCTATTGCAACACAGGGAGTAGCTCAAAATACTAATTGTATTGATGCGGGCAAATATGCGCGTGTTACAGTCGTTGCCGGTGAAACGTACACTTTTTCTACTTGCACTGCCACGTGGGATACTGAGATGACTCTCTATGCAAATTCCGGAGGAAGTGCTCTGGCTTTCGACGACGATGGATGTGGTTCTGCAGGTGGCGGTTCTAGTATTACTTGGACTGCTACATTTTCAGGAACTCTGAGAATATTGATTGATGGTGCGGGTTGCTCAAGCCCTTCGTCTTGTGCTGTAATTTCGATGTTATGGGTTTTACCTCCCGTTCCGTCCAATGACAACTGTGTAAATGCCATTGCGGTTTCTTGCGGCTCAAGTGTAAATGGAACCACAGTTGGATCGACTATCGATGCCGTATCAAGTTGTGGCACCTCGATCTCAACCGGGGGTGTATGGTATAGCGTTGTGGGCACCGGTGCACTTTTTAGTGCAAGCGTCTGTGGTGCTTCATATGATACTAAACTTGATGTTTATGAAGGTGCTTGTAGCACATTTTTGTGCGTTGGTGGCAACAACAATGGTGTCTCTTGCGGTACTTCATCTGTATACAATTTTGATACGGATAATGGAGTGACTTATTATATTCTCGTGCATGGAAATGGTTCTACGAAAGGAACATTTACTTTAACTATTTCCTGTGTGAATGTTGTCTACACAAACCAAGATTGTGAAGCCAGTCAGCAGATTTGCACCGATGAAACTTTTCTAGGAAACAGCGACGCCCATGGCCAAGTGCAAGAATTAAATCTTTTTAATTCCAATTGTCTGACTGTAGAACACCAATCCGGATGGTTCTATTTTCAACCGGAATCAGAGGGTACGATCGAATTTACCCTCACTCCTACCGCAGGCATAGATTACGATTTTGCCATATGGGGACCCTTTTCAAGCATCGATTGTCCTCCTCAAGAGGACCCACTGCGTTGTTCCTATTCTGCGGAGCCTGTACCAACCGGCCTTGTATTAAATAGTCCCGAGGGAGACATAAGTGAACCGCCTTCCGGGGATGCGTGGGTTGAAGCAATTACCGTCACTAGTGCTGATTTAATGCAATACTATGTGATGTTGATAGACAACTTTTCGGCAGATTATACGGCTTACGAATTCCAATGGAATTTGACCGGAGTTACACTTGCATGCCAGATGATGTTGCCGGTAGAATTTCTCGAATTTTTTGGTCTGCCCGGAGAAACGAGTAATTCCCTGATGTGGTCCACGGCTTCTGAGTTAAACAATAGTCACTTTGAAATTGAACGAAGCAGCGACGGCGCAGTTTTTACGAAAATTGGAACGGTTCAAGGTTCGGGCACCAGCTCATCACAAAAAGAATACGCTTGGGTGGATTCCTATCGTCCACTTGGAACTTGTTATTACCGCCTGAAACAGGTAGATTATAATGGTGAATTCGATTATTCTCAAACGATTAGCCTTCATGCGGAAGGACAGATCGTAGTAGAAAATATTTATCCGAATCCTAGTACCGGCAATTTTTCGGTGCGCTTCAATTCCGGTATCTCTTCTCAGGTAAATATCTTAATTCAAGATGTCTCAGGACGTCCTGTATATGAGCAAGTTGTGAATCTAAGCAAAGGTTTTAACACAACCGAGGTCGCAGCTGACCACATTTTGAAGGGGTATTACATTGTAAGTTTCGAAGATGAATCGGGACAAATCATTGCCCGAGAGCACATTTCTATCAACTAAAATCGTCCGGGCAATCCGCTGTAATTCAAGTTGATAAATATCCACACATGGAACCTCCGGTTTCACGTTTTCAAAAAGTAAGGTCTCGAAACTAATTATCGACAGTTTTTGGAGTTTCAACGATGGTTTCTTGGCCAAAATGGCTTAGACTTGCGCTCCTTTTCAAAACCGGGTTTCATTGATGTTATATCATCTTCAGGGGGTACTTATTGAAAAAAGTCCCGTACATGCAGTGATTGATTGCCAGGGAGTTGGATACCACCTGAACATCTCACTTAACACATATAGTTCGCTGCCCGAACCCGGACAGAAATGTACCTTGCTTACACATTTGCATATAAATGGCAATGATTTCTCATTGGTCCTCTATGGTTTTGGAAAGGAAACTGAGAGAGACATCTTTCGCAAACTCGTATCGGTAAGCGGAGTGGGTCCGAATACAGCCCGTATGGTTCTCTCTTCAATGAATACCAACGAAATACAGCACGTGATAGCTCTAAAAGATGTTGCGTCGCTGAAACGAATCAAGGGTATTGGCGAAAAAACAGCTGAAAGGATCATCATCGATCTGCACGATAAGATTGCAAAAGGAAATGAAATTGGAACTGAAAAATTCCTCACCCCACACAATACTTTAAAAAATGATGCGTTAGCCGCCCTGTCCTCACTGGGACTTGAAAGAACCAAAACCGAAAAACTGCTTGACAAGATCCAGGGGCAAAGTGTGGATATAACCCTAGATGAATTGATTAAGCAAGTGTTGAAACAACTTTAATGGCGTCAAAAATTACGTGGCACGGATGGGTAGTCAGGGCAGGATTTTTTCTGGCCCTCACTTCGATTGTATGGTTTGCTCTAGCCAATAGCAACTCCTATTCTGCAGAAGATTTTGTACGCAGTCGTCGAACTTTACTCTCCGATATTCTTGATACAGCAGCCACCGATACCACGGGTGTAGATCTCATCTGGCCTGTTGACGACAATCCCAACCCCTCGGATGAGGAAGAAGGAATCATCGTTCCTCTTCCCGATAATATCGAATATGAAGTAGAGTATAACCCGATCACAGGTGAATACGAAGTTGTGCAAACCGTAGGAGGTACATTCGACTATCGCCCGAAAACGACCATGACCCTCGATGAATACCTCGAGTACAACATGTCGGAAAATGTGTCGGAATACTGGCAACATATTCAGGAAGAAGAAGACGAAGCCAATCGCGAATACGTTTTAAAAATTCCTATCGGACCTAAAGACGGGGGATTTGGTTCAATCGAAATTCGACCTCAGGGTAGTGCCGAATTAACATTTGGTCTGAACATTTCAAAAACTGACAACCCGCGTATTCCTGAAAGACAGCGACGAATCACCACATTCAACTTCGATCAAAAAATTCAGCTCAATGTTCAAGGAAACATTGGCGATAAATTGAAATTAAATGTGAACTACAACACAGAGTCCACATTCGATTTTGAAAACCAAATGAAACTGGAATTCAATGGTGATGAAGATAAAATTATTCGTCACGTTGAACTAGGAAACGTTAGCCTTCCGCTTAAAGGAACTCTTATAACCGGTAGCAGCAGCCTCTTTGGTGCTAAAATCGAAACGCAATGGGGTAGACTGAAAAATACCACCGTGGCATCACAACAAAAAGGTGAGCGCAAGGAGATCAATATTCAAGGTGGAGCGCAAACGCAGAAGTTCGAAATCACCGGCGACAATTATGAGGTCAATAGACACTATTTTTTATCCGGTTGGTTCCGCAGCCAATATGATCAGGCGCTTAGTAGTTTGCCTGTTGTAAGTAGTGGTATCAACATTACGCGAATAGAAGTTTGGGTTGTAAATACACAAGCAAATACACAAGACGTTCGAAACGTAATTGCAGTGACCGATATCGGAGAAGCAGAGCAATTCATGAATACGAACTTGCCCCTTGCTACAAACGAATTACAAGATCGTCCGGATATTGCTGTAACTCCGCTGGGGAATCCATCGAACTTAAACAACGACATGTATCTCGATATGGTCGAGAACGATGCCATCATGAACTTTACCGGTGCCAATGCCGCAATTGCGAGTATGTACCCTTTCTTCGATCAAGGTGTGCACTACGAACGCGTAGGTAATGCGAGAAAACTGAATGCATCGGAGTTTTCTTACAACTCTCGTCTTGGATTTATATCGCTTCGTCAATCTCTGAATAACGCAGAAGTACTGGGTGTATCCTACGAATACACCTTGAATGGCCAGACTTACCAAGTGGGAACTCTATCACAAGATGGTTTTGCTGCTCCTCAGGCCTTGTTGCTTAAAATGCTGAAGAGTTCCATCACCCAGGTTCGCTTGGACAATGGCGATCCTGCTCCGTTGTGGGATTTGATGATGAAAAACGTCTATAGCCTCGGTGCTTTTGGGGTTAGTCAGGAAAATTTCCGCCTTGATGTTTGGTACAATAATCCCGCGACCGGCGTTGACCAAAATTACATTCCTCGCGAACCTCTGAATACAAAACCACTACTTCAAATATTAAACCTCGACCGTATTGATGTCAATCAAATGAGCGGTTCCGATGGCTTCTTCGACTTTATACCCAATGCGCAAACGACGGGCGGTTTGATAGATACCCAAACGGGTAGAGTTTATTTCCCGGTTGTCGAACCATTTGGTACTCACCTCTCCAATCAGATCATTGCGGGTCTTGGAAATACAGATGAAGCTCAAGCATTAATTTCACAAATTGTCTATCAACCGCTTTACGACTCAACGAAAGTTGCAGCTCAGCAGATACCTGCGTTAAACCGATTTAAAATCAAAGGCCAATACCAAAGTGCTTCAGGTTCTGAAATTTCTTTAAATGCGCTCAATATCCCGCAAGGTTCGGTGAGCGTCACGGCAGGTGGTCTTCTTCTCACCGAAGGTGTTGACTATACCGTTGACTACAATCTAGGTCGTGTACGAATTATCAATGACGGTGTAATGGCCTCCGGACAACCGATTAAAGTTTCTGTGGAAAGTAATTCGATGTTTAACCTGCAGTTCAAAACGATGTTAGGCAGCAGGTTCGATTATACCGTTAACGACGATTTGGCATTGGGGGCAACTATCTTGAACCTGCGCGAGCGGCCCGTTACACAGAAAGTGAACATGGGCGATGAACCCGTGAACAATACGATCATGGGGCTTGATGTGAACTACAAAAAAGATTCTCCTTTCTTAACTCAACTTGTAGATCGTCTGCCTTTACTTGAAACAAAAGCAAAGTCGAGCATCGATTTTTCAGCTGAAGGTGCATATCTCATTCCCGGCCACAGCAGAGCAATTTCGAAAGATGGAAATGCATACCTCGACGACTTCGAAGGAAGCCAAAGTGTTATTGATATCCGCAATATCAACCAGTGGTTTATGGCTTCAACTCCTAAACTCCAAGACAATGCCGGTGGATTATTCCCTGAAGGAGGACTGGAAGATAGCTTGGCTTATGGATACAACCGTGCTCGTTTGAGTTGGTACATTATCGATCCTTTGTTCTTTAGAGGAACCAGCATTACTCCAAGTAATATTAGTACCGATATCCAAAGTAATCACTTCATGCGCGAAGTATTGGAAGGGGAAGTATTCCCTAACCGAGAATTACCTCCGGGGACTCCTCCCAATATTGCCACTCTCGACCTTAGTTATTATCCGAGCGAACGTGGTCCTTACAACTACGACGAACCTTTAGGCACAGCCGTATCAGGGGGTATAAATGCCGATGGTACATTGGCCGATCCTGAAAGTAGATGGGGCGGAATTCAGCGAGCATTAACCACAACAGATTTCGAGGCAAGCAACATTGAGTTCATTCAGTTTTGGATGATGGATCCTTTTAACCAAGACTCGGAAAACATTAATGGTGGTGATCTATATTTCAACCTAGGTAACGTTTCGGAAGACGTCTTAAATGATTCTCAATTGAGTTTCGAAAACGGTTTGCCGAACTCGAATAATACCCTGCCAACGGACACTTCGAATTGGAGTGTATATCCCGATCCTTCTACCCTTAACGTTGTAAACGCATTTGACAATTCGACCGGATCATACAGTGAACAAGATATCGGTTTGGATGGGGTGAACTCACAAAACGAAAATTCTTTCTTCGCCGATTGGCTGGCTGATGTGCAATTACAACTTGACCCCAATGCTTTCATACCTTATGCCAACGACCCATCGGCCGATGACTACCTATATTTTAGAAGTGATGAAGCCGATGCCAACGATTGGAATACGGTTGAGCGTTACAAATACTTCAACAATAACGAAGGTAACAGTGACACCTCTTCTCCAAACGGTTTCCCAATTACTGCTACTACCATTCCAAATACGGAAGACATCAATCAGGATATTACTCTTAATACTATTGAAAGTTATTTCCAATATCATGTGAGTCTGAAACCACAAGATTTAGGAGAAGTAAACATCGGTAAAAATTATATCACAGATAGTTTTGTAACAACGGTGCGCACACAGAATAATGAAGAACGTGAAATACGTTGGTATCAATTCAAAATACCGGTTCGCGACTTCGATGCACGTTACGGTGGTATCGCTGACTTCCGATCTATTCGATACATCCGTATGTTTATGAAAGGATGGGCTGAGCCAACAACGCTGCGTTTCGCACGTTTGGAATTAGTTCGAGGTGAATGGAGAAAATACCTCAATAGTTTGGCCGGTGCACAAGAAATTGAACCCAACGACGACGAACCGACAATCTTTAATATCGCAGCAGTTAACATCGAAGAAAATGGTAACAGAGAACCTGTTCCTTATGCGGTTCCTCCAGGTATCATTCGCGAACAAGACGTTGCGAGTGCCAATCTTCGTAGCTTGAACGAACAGTCGCTTTCCTACGAAGTGTGTAATCTCCTCGATGGTGATGCTCGCGCCGCATATCGCAACGTTAATTTCGATATGCGTCAGTACAAAAAACTTCGCATGTTCGCTCACGCTGAAGCACTCGGAAATGAAGCCGACCTTACGGACAGCGACGTTACTGTTTTCATCCGTCTAGGTAGCGACTTCGATCAGAACTACTATGAATATGAACTACCGATGACCGTTACCCCTTGGTACACGGGCGATGATGATGTGATATGGCCGGAATCCAACAACTTTGATATTTCTCTTCGCGATTTACAAGATTTGAAAGTAGAACGTGGCACAGGCTCTACTCAAATTGAATTCTCGAAAATGATAGACAAGGCTCGAATCTCTGTGAAGGGAAATCCCAACATGGCGAACGTAAGTGTACTCATGATTGGTGTTCGAAACCCTGATCGAGATAAAAACACGTTTGAAGGAAACGCCGATGATGGTAGAAGCAAATGTGCCATCATCTGGGTAAACGAATTGCGTCTCTCCGAATTTGATGAGAGGGGCGGCTGGGCTGCCGTAGCTCGCATGAACGCTACCCTCGCCGACTTGGGTAATATTGCCGTTGCCGGAAATGTTTCAAAACCGGGGTGGGGTACACTCGAACAACGTGTACAGGAACGCCAGCAGGAAACAGTAATGGGTTTTGATGCAAATTCCACTTTGCAAATGGGTAAATTTTTCCCTGAAAACTGGGGCGTTTCTCTGCCAATGTACCTCGGGTATTCGGAAACTGTTCGCACCCCACGTTATAGCCCACTTCAGCCCGACCTTGAATTAGCAGATCTACCGAACCTCTCTAAACCGCTGAAGAAAAAATCGCAAGATTTCACAAAACGAAGAAGCATCAACTTCACCAATGTTCGTATTTCGCCGAAAGGTGGAACTCCCGGAGGAGAAAAAGGTGGTGAAGAGAAAGGTAAAGAAGGTGCAGAAAAAACGGAAGCAACAGAAAAAGGTAAAGGTGAAGACGCGGGCAAAGGAAAAGGTGCCGGTCAGAAAAAAGATCAGTTCTACGATATTAAAAATTTCTCCGTCTCCTATTCATTTAACGAGGAATACCGAAGCGATATCAATACAGATTGGCGTTTAAACAAACGATACAAAGGCGGTTTCGATTACAGCTTCTCAAATAAACCAAAAGAGATAAAACCATTTAGCTCGATCGGTTTTGTGAAGGACAGCAAGTACCTCAAATGGCTCAAAGACTTTAACTTCTATCCGGGTATTAAACAAGTGGGATTCCATACCGATATGGATCGCACATACGAGACCACTCGCCTCCGAAACAATACACTTGAGTTGTTTGGCACATACAGCGACATGCTGATTCAAACACAAGTATTGAAACAGTGGAACTGGACACGTCAGTACACTTTTAAATACGATCTAACAAAGAGCATTAAATTGGAATACCTAGCCACCAACATGGCGCTCGTTGGTGAACCACGTGGTGTTATCGATAAAGAAAACACCGATTGGTACGAAGCGTATAAGGATACCGTGATGTCTAATCTTCAGAACTGGGGGGAGACTACCACATTTAATCACAGTACAAGTGTGAGCTATAAACTCCCATTTGACAAATTTCCATTGATAGACTTCATGACCGGCGATGCTCGCTATGGCTCTACCTACCGTTGGGATAGAGCTCCATTCACGCAAGACTCGTTGGGAAATACCATTCAAAACTCAAGAAACATACAATTGAATGGTCAAGCTAATTTCGTTACACTATACAACAAGGTACCTCTTCTCAAAGAAATTAATCAAGGAAAGAAAAAGGACGATAAGAAAAAGGATAAAGACAAGGACAAGGTAGATGGCTTTGGCGAAGAAGATCCTGACAAAGCGAAAAAGGAAAAAGCTGACCCTATCAACCCTTTGCATGTAGTATTGCGATTGTTTATGACTGTACAAAACGTCACCGGAAACTATACTCGCAACGAAGGATTGTTGCTACCCGGATACAATAAGAATACCAAAATAATCGGAATGGACGAAAACTTCGAAGGTCCCGGCTATGGTTTTATTTTCGGTCAGCAGAATACCGACTTATGGGGCAATGAAACAGGAGACAATTTTGCCTTGGGCGCTGCTGAAAACGGTTGGCTTTCTCGAGCTCCTTTCCTAAATCAACAATACACCGAAACTTTCTCGGAAACATGGAACATCAAGGCAAACCTTGAACCGATCAAACATTTCAAAGTAGAAATAAATGCGACAAGAACTGAGAACCGCAACATCGCAAGTTTCTTCCGCTTCAATGAAGACACTGAGCAATACGAATTCCAATCACCTCTCGAGACGGGTAATCTCAATGCCTCTATTATAACATGGCCAACCGCCTTCATGAAAGATGATCCGGAAAATGGATATACCAATGAAGTTTTCGAAACGTTTTTGGATAACCGATTAATTACTACAGAACGTTTAAACGAAATCAATTATGCCCTCGATACTCCGGAGGCAAATGGATACTATCAAGGTTTTGGACCAACCTCTCAGAATGTGGTAATCCCTGCATTCATAGCAGCATATACAGGTAAATCGCCAAACGAAGTTTCACTTGATCCTTTCAAAACCAAAGTTCAACCAAACTGGACGGTTACTTATGATGGGCTTACGAAACTTCCTGCTATTAAAAAATACTTCAAGCAGTTTAACTTAAAACACACGTATCGTTCGAATATCACAACGAATTACGTGAACAACTTGAATTATCAGGCAGATGCTCAAGGTAGACCAACAGAATTTGATCAGAGTGAATTCCCTAATTTCATTTCACAGCGTCAGATTAATACGGTAACTATTACAGAACAAATGTCTCCGTTCATTGGATTCGACATGACTATCAACAACAAAAAGAAAAACGAACCACAGTTGAAAGTCGAATACAAACGCGATCGCACTATTGCTTTGGGTCTCACAAACTATCAGATTACGGAGACAAAAGGAAACAGTATGGTATTCGGTGTTGGATACAAAATCAAAGATGTTCCGAATCCATTTGGTCGCAAGAAAGGAAGCAAGCTACCAATCAAACTTTTAGAAAAAACGGATATCAATATTCGCATCGACTTTACTATCCGCGACAACTCTACGTTGATTCGCAGAATTGTTGAACAACAGAATCAAGTAACAGCAGGTCAGAGATTGTATAGCATCAAGACAAGCGCCGATATGAACGTGAGCGACAAACTCACTATCCGATTCTTCTACGATCATCAAATCACACAACCAAAGATTTCGACATCCTTCCCAACTTCGAATATATCCACCGGTTTGTCACTAAGGTTTAGTTTGAATAACTAATATCGAAAGTATTGAACGATTTTCGGAGACGTCCGTCAAACCGAGCGGAGCCGAGGTTTTAACGTTGTTATATCAAGGATTGGTCCCCGAGCGAAGCCGAGGGTAATTATAGTTCTCAGTTTGCAGAAACTGGAACAGACACGTAATAACCATGATTTCGTAAACCCTCGCAGACTGAAACCCGTAAAAAAAATTTATACGTTCTTCTTAAACTGCCCTAAAAAACGAACATCGTTTTCGAAGAACATTCGAAGGTCGTCGATTTGATAGCGCAACATAGCGATACGTTCGATACCCATTCCGAATGCAAATCCGGAATATTTCTCGGGGTCGATACCGCTAGCTGATAGAACAGCCGGATCAACCATTCCGCATCCCATGATTTCGAGCCATCCGGTGCCCTTGGTTATGCGGTAATCTGCCTCCGTTTCCAAACCCCAGTAGACATCCATTTCGGCACTCGGTTCGGTAAATGGAAAATAGGAAGGACGGAGACGTATCTCCGCCTTCCCGAAAAATTCTTTTACAAAATATAATAGGGTCTGCTTCATATCGGCAAAGGAAACTCCCTCATCGATATACAAACCTTCGATCTGATGAAATTGACAATGCGCACGTGCACTCACAGCTTCATTTCGAAATACACGTCCGGGCATTACAATACGCAGAGGTGGTTTCGAATTTTCCATCGCACGAACTTGAACACTACTCGTGTGCGTTCGAAGCACCATGTCCGGATCTTTCTCTATGAAAAATGTATCCTGCATATCGCGTGCAGGATGTTCAGGTGGAAAGTTCAAACCTGAAAAAACATGCCAGTCATCTTCGATCTCCGGACCATCGGCTACTGTGAAACCAATCCTTGAAAAGATGTCGAGAATGTCGCGACGTACAAGTGCCAAGGGATGTCGAGATCCGAGTGGCGTGGCACCCGACGGACGAGAAAAATCAAAAGAAACGTCTAATGACTTGGATGATTTTTTCTTGACACCTGAATCATCGATTTTCACTTGAATAGCATTTTTCAACGCATTCAAAGCCAAGCCTACCTCTTTCTTCTCCGGTCCCGGAACCGTTTTAAACTCTTCGAATAGATCGTTCAGGATTCCCTTACGGCCCAAAAATCGAATACGGAAATTCTCCACTTCCTGTGGATCAGTTTGTGAAAATGCCTCCGCTTCCTTTTGTAAATCCTGAATCTTCTCGAGCATAAAACCTTATTTAATAACTTCCATATTCATGATCACATCCTGATTTGGGCGCTTGGCCGCATTAACAGGAACAACAGCGATGCGATCAACGACTTCAAGACCATAAATTACTTCTCCGAAAACCGTGTACTCTCGATCCAAACTTGGATAACCACCGTTTTCTACATACGTTTTTCTTTGCTCATCTGTCAGGTAACTCATAAGTTGCAATTGTGCCATAATCTGCGGCACACCATGAACTATATAAAACTGGGAGCCACTGCTCTTTTTCATAGGATTAACTTGGTCGGGCTGACGAGCGGCCGCCAATGCACCTTTCTTGTGTATAAACTTAGGATTAAACTCAGCATCAACCGTATATCCGGGACCACCAACACCTAATTGCTTGCCGGCGGGTGAATTTTTCGAGTCCGGGTCACCACCTTGAATCATAAATTGATTCATAACTCGGTGGAATAGAAGACCATTGTAAAATCCCTCACCTGCAAGTTTCAAAAAATTATCGCGATGTTTGGGTGTTTCATCATATAAAACGACGATCATATCCCCAAAAGAAGTCGAAATTCTCACTTTGGAACCCTTCACCTTGGAAATAGATTCTAGGATTTCCTTTGAAAGAGGTTGACCTGAAACGAGCTTTTCAGGACTTGCGATTTCTGCCGGTTTTTCGGGCTCAGTTTTAGGAGTAGCGACGGTTTCAGAGGCCTGGCCTTCTACCTTTTTAGTCTCATTACAACCTGTGGCGCTGCCCATAGCAATGATGGTTATGCAACCAACAATAAAAGTGAAGAGTCTTTTCATAACAAATTTTGCTTTTCTTTGTATCTTTAATGTTTATAATTCCCACTGAACGGGTGGCGAAAATAAGAAATACAACTCTCCATGAAATCGACTTTCTTAAAGGTTTTTACTCTTCTCCTAACCATTTCTACTCTGGCAGTATTCAGCGGATGTAAAAAAGATCCGGATACCATCGCCACAGTGATCGTCTTAAATGAGGATGGAATGGTAGTGCCGGGCGCTACTGTGCGATTATTTTCGAACCCTTCGGAGAGCCCGCCCCCGCCCAACGAATTGCGATTCGACACCCTTGCTGTTACAAATGGTACCGGTAAAGTGACGTTCAATTTTACAGAATTCTACAAAAAAGGACAAGCCGGATTTGCCGTATTGGATATCGAAGTAACCAAAGGAAATTTATTTGGTTCGGGCATCATCAAAATTGAAGAAAAAACAACGACCGAAGAGGCTATTACAATCGAATAATGCTCTCTTTTTAGTCGTAAATGATACAAAAAGGCCTCTTTTGGGGCCTTTTTTAATTTCAAAGCCTCAAAAACCCTTGGAATTTCTATTTTTGCCCTCCTTTTAAAAATCGGGATGTAGCTCAGTTGGTAGAGTGCACGTCTGGGGGGCGTGAGGTCGCAGGTTCAAGTCCTGTCATCCCGACATCTTTTATTGCTCTTCGTTTCCGCAATTTCTCTTCGCGGAATTCGTTCTACAACTCCTAAACTTTCCTTTTTCAAATTATACCTTTTTTACGGTATAGGTTTCAACCTGTCTACACAAGTACGTTTGCAGCACTATTTGAAATTAATCTAAATAAAATGAGCCGCCTTCTTTTTTCCTCACTTCTATTGCTCTTGTCCCCTAGCCTACTTTTTTCGCAAGAAATGGAAGTCTCGGGGAAAATTAGAAATGGAAATGATGAATCGGGAATTCCTTTTGCCGTAATCCTTGTCGGCGAAAAACCCGCGGCTTATTCGAATGAAAATGGAGATTTTTCATTTACCCTGCAATTGCAAAAAAGTGAAAGAGTAAGCATACACGTCCTTGGATACGACACGTGGACAAAAGAGCTTATCAATAATGACCAACACAAAATAGATCTCGGTATCATTTCACTCAAACCTACTTCGGTCCAAATTCCGGAAATAGTTATCTCTGCTCAAAGCAATTCATTCAAATGTGGGTTCTCGGGAAGTAACTACATCATCACACAAGTAAGTCTTCGTCGCATTCAACCGATATCCACGGAAGAGATCCTCAAACAATCACCCGGGATAAATATCAGCGGTGATATGGGTTTAAGTAATCGACTAAACGTTGGAATTCGAGGAGCCTATCCACGGAGGTCAGCCCAAATTCTGCTTATGGAAGACGGAACTCCCATAGCTCCGGCTCCCTATCTGGCTCCCGAAGCTTATTACAATCCGCCCTCCGAAAGGATGGATGAAATTGAAGTGATAAAAGGTGCCGACATGCTCATGTTTGGATCCAATACAAGTTTTGGTGCCATCAACTACATTACTCGCAAACCCCCGATAACACCGCAACTGAGACTTCAACTTACTACCGGACAAAGAAATTATCAGTCCCAGTATCTTTCTTATGGTGGCACTTGGAAAAATGTGGGAGCCGAAATTCAAGTTTTAAATAAATCATTTAATGGCTTTGTAGACAACAGTGGTTTTTCCATTTTTAATACCACTGCGAAGTTGTATACCGAACTAACACCTCGTTCATCTTTATACCTCAAACTGAACTATCACAAGGAAAACGCCAAAGCCACTTACAGCGGTATTACACCGTACACCTTTACAACCGACGCCACTCAAAATCCGTTTGATTCCGATGATCTGAACACATCGAGAATGGCCGCTGATCTCATCTTCACCACACAACCTCTCGATGCACTAGTGCTATCCACCAAAATATATGCCCATCAATTCAACCGAGATTGGTGGCGACAAGAGAGTGCGCTAATCAAAGTAAGCGATGCGGCCTCTTATCTGGGTGAATCCATCTTTGCCGATCGCTATTCCTATTTGGAAAGTAATAATCCGGGTAGCGATGACTTTGTACGCGTTGGTAAATTGATAAACGGAAATGAAAGCACTAAAGCAAGAAATAGAGGCTTTCAAGTTGCGGGAGTTCAGCAGACTGTCAAGTATAAATGGAAAGAAGGTAAACTTGATAACAACTCGGAAATTCAAATACGCATTCATACCGAAAAGTTCAAAAATCAAGAATTCACCGCAGATTCATCGCGTTTTGCCAGAAGTGGAAAACTTGTTTTAGAAGAAGTTTACAATCTCACATCATTCTCTGCTGCCATTAAACATACAGCGAGTTGGAAGCGGTTCACTGCTAGCCCCATTCTTCGAATCGAATGGATTGAAATGTCGCAACTCAACTTACTCAGCACTTCTCTGCTCACAAATAACGATGGTACAAAAGATTTTGGCAAAATAAAAAATGAATTTTCCCAAGTCATTCCATCCATTTCATTGGCATATCAACTAAATGAATCTTCCACGTCTCAAGTGTTTGGCGGTCTATACAGAGGATATCTCTCCCCAGCTACCGACGTAGGTTTTCTGCTTGTCGATGATGGTGATGTGAGTGTTCCCGCAAGTACTGAAAGTGCAAATATGAAACCGCAGATTTCAAACAATATGGAACTTGGAATTCGCGGATCGCTCATTAACGATAAAGTCAATGGTGGTCTTACCGCCTTTTCAAACACGATCTTTAATTACTATGCCGCAGGTCGATCCACTGCATTTGAATCATTGGGTAAAGTCAATATTTCAGGAATTGAAATTCAGGCTCAACTTAATATTCACTCTTTCTTAAAGTGGCGCGAACACCATATTACCGCCGGCGTTTCAACCAGCTTTATGCAATCGGAAATTCTCGCAGGAAAAATAAATGATAGCGACTTGCTAAAAGCTAAACACAACAACGAGAGCAAAGCCGAAATCATTGACATGATCAATTCGGATCGCGGTGCTTACGACATCTTTTTTGCAGGAACTTCGGGGGATAGTCTCATTACAAGAAACTTGACTGCAGCAGATTTCTCTTCGATCAAAACCCTTCACATGAATTACGACGACGGACTTCTGGCGTCTAAAGAAGTTCCATACTTGCCAACACAAATTTGGAATTTTTCGTTGACCTATGAATGGAAAGGGTTCGCAGTTTCTGCCAATTTGAACAAAGTGGCAGCACAGTTCACAGATTATATGAATCTCGAAACGGAGACAAACGACGGTGCATTGGGCAAACTAGATTCTTTCCGCACAATCGACTTAACCTGTGCTTACGAGTTCAAACTGAAGTCAAGACAGCAAACGAAAATGAGCCTATTTCTCTCCGGAAAAAATATTACCGATGAAGTATATAAAGCATCCCGTTTGCACAGGGTTTCTTCCGGAATAATGCCCGGTGGATTCAGACAGTTGAATGCCGGAATAAAAATTACTATTTAAAAGGTACATCAAAATTGCTCATAGGAGCCATTAAAACTCCCGAAACAACCAAGGCCATTCGTAACGTTGGAATGAACTTGAACTGGTTCGGTGAATGGATCATCTCCTCCGATTGAATTTGTAGTTAAGTGGTATCGATAGTAATTCTCATCTAACGTCAAAAGATATATACCAAAAGGTTCTTGCTCGGGATTAATGTCGGTGTACCAAGTTCCAAGATATACGTTTTAGAAATTATTTCGCCTTCATTTAATACGTCCGTAAACAACAAATCCACCGGTTCAGATCCAGTGCCTATTCCTTCTAAACACAGTATCAATCTGTAAAAACTTTCACCCGGCTCATTATCCATCCATTGAACGTTGTACTCAAATGTGATAGAAGATTCCCCGAAACCACCTCCCTCAAAATTTTGTGTACTCACATAATCGGCTGAGCTAACCTCAGGTGTGATTGCCGGCACTGTGGTTGTTGCATAAACCGATTTTAATCCGGGAGCACTCACCACGAGTGAATAGGTTCGACCTCCTTCTATAGGATAATCCAATTGACTAACAGAGTATATCTGCAATTGAGGATCATATTCTAAAATCGTAGTATCGGTATTACTCATTAAACGAACTACAGCATCTTCGACGAAATAAGAGCCTTCATCTGCAATACCAAATACAGGTTTACTCTTACTCACACGAATTTGAATTTCTTCATCCTGAGGACTCAAAAATCCTTGAATCACAATCTTCGGATCTACTTCCGGAACATCCACATTTGCATCGGTTACGCATGATTGGAAAAAGATGAATGCTAATCCCGTATATAACCAACTGTATTTTTTCATTTTGAAAAGATTCATTTCTTTAAAATATGTTAGCACTTCCAAGTCCAAGAAATACTTGGTAATATTGGAAAAAGAGAAATCTGTTTGAGATCCGTTCTGGTGGATCCTGTCGTTCCATCGTAATAGGTATCTAGGTAATAATAGTACGGATTTCTGCGACTGTAGGCATTATATAGTCCCAATTCAAAAGTCCGTTCACACGTTTCCTTTTGTTTATGCCATTGAATCCCCTCATCCAAAAGGTGATAGGGTTTCATGCGGAAACTATTTCGATCACCGTAGTCTTCGGCAGCATTGTTACCGTAATCCTGTCCGATGGAACCTCCCCCGAAATTCGACCAATGTGTCTCGGCAGGAAATGTAGCTAGTGGAAGCGAGATAGCCTGTCCGGTGCCATATACCCCGGATCCTGAAAGGGTCACATTATCGTTGAGTTTATATATCAAGACCAGTGAACCATCATGGCGACGATCAAAGCGAGCCCAGAATTCCTTCTCACCCAAAAGCGCAGGAATATTTTTTATTTGATCTATTGGGATATCAATCGTACTCATACGCGAATCTTCACTGATCTTTTCTTTCTTCTCTGCGGAAATAACAACCGTTTCTAGTTCTGTACTTCGCGCTACAAAAAAATTCTTGGTTATACTTTTATCCAATGTGATATCAAACGATTGTTCACCATAGCCCACAAAACTGCAGATAACATGAAAGGTTCCTTTAGGCAAGGTGAGCGAATAGAAGCCAAAAGCATTTGAGCTAGCACCCACATTGAGGTTAGTACAAACGATGACCGCTCCCGGGAGCGTTTCCTGTGATCCGCTTTCATAGACCGTACCACTTATTGTGTAAGACTCGTCCTGAGCAAATCCGCTCACGGTAAGAAAAAGCAAAATTGAAACTGCCAGCAAATTCTTTCGATTCATAAGCTTGGGGGTACTCAGCGTACAAAAAAATGAGTTGTTTTTATTTTTCGAGTTCAAGAAGGTTTTGGTATCGAACGGTCGAAGTAACTGCAAAGAGCCTACAGATATTCTCTATTTAATGAAAATAATTTCATGTCTGAACCCCACTCGCTTTACATCAACACGAATTTTCACGACCTTTGAGGCATACTTATGAAAGGAATTTATACCATAGCCATTCACGGCGGAGCGGGCACCATTCTGCGCAGCAGCATGAGCCCTGAGAAAGAAGCGATGTATCGGGCCGGACTCGAAAGTGCTTTAAATATTGGATCACGTATTATGGAATCCGGTGGCCATGCACTCGACGCGGTTGAAGCGGCCGTTACCGAATTAGAAAATAATCCGCTCTTTAATGCCGGCCGAGGCAGTGTTTTTACACACGATGGGAACCATGAAATGGATGCCTCGATAATGTGTGGCAAAACCCTCGCTGCCGGTAGTGCTGCCGGAATCAACTCCGTGAAAAATCCGGTAGCACTCGCAAGGGCCATCATGGAAAAATCTGAACATGTTCTATTAGCAGGACCTCAAGCCGTAGATTTTGCAAAAAAATGCGGACTTCCCATTGAAAACAATGACTATTTCGATACCGATTTTCGTAAAAACCAATGGCAAGAAGCGCTTGCCGAAGGCCGCGTTCAACTCGATCACAGCGACAAAAAATTTGGAACCGTAGGTGCTGTAGCCCTCGATTTACATGGGAATTTGGCTGCTTCCACATCTACCGGAGGTATGACCAACAAAAGATGGGGGCGCGTGGGCGACAGTCCGCTGATCGGTTGTGGCAATTATGCCAATAACAATACCTGTGCGGTTTCATGCACAGGTCATGGAGAGTATTTTATCCGCGCTGTTGTAGCTTACGACTTGTCTTGTCTGATTGAATACAAAGGAATGACATTGCCCGAAGCAGCACGTTTTCTCGTAAATGATAAACTAGTAAAGTTTGGAGGAGAAGGTGGACTTATAGCCGTTGATACATCAGGTAATATTGTATTACCCTTTAATTCTGAAGGAATGTACCGCGGTTCTAAGAAAAGCGGGGACGATCTATACACCGGGATTTACCGCGACTAACTCAGGTTTTTGGATGGTTCTTTAATGATCATTTCGCCTGCCAAAAACTGACGTTCTCTCACCATGTAGCCGTTGCCCTGAACAAGAATACTTACCTTGATATTTTCCACAGATATTGGTGAACCTATCGATACATCTGTAATGTTGCTATGGCGTATATCCTTTCCATCAACCACTACAACAGCACCGCTTCCTATAACTTCCAAATGATTTCCTCCGGTGATAATAACTCCGGTATCCTCTCCCAAACCTATTCCGGTACACGAAGGATTGCTCGCTACAGCTTGAGCCAGACGATTAAAACGACCTCTTTTATCGAAGTGAGAATCGATAATTATGTTACCAATAAAGGCAAGACCCGTAGTAATCTTTACTTCACCCTTTAAATGTGCCAATTCACTTTTCCCTTGATATATCATCGTATTACTCATGGCCATGGCACCTGCACTCGTTCCGGCAATTACCAGACCATCGTAGAAATATCTGTCGAGCGTGATTTGTAAAAAATCTGTTCCTCCGAAAATGCTCGAGAGTCGGAGTTGGTCTCCACCGCTAAACATTACACAATCGGCATTTCGAATACGAAGCAAATTTTCTTCTTCACGCGCTTCATCCCGATTGCGAATATTGAGTATACCCACATTTTCACATCCAATTTTGCCAAACGCACCCAGGTAATTTTCTCCAACCTCTGCAGGAATAGAAGAAGCTGTCGTGATGACTTCAATGCGTTTTTCCAATCCACCCACTTCCTGAACCACTCTTTTGAGAATGCCAAGTTCGAAGAAATGTAGATTGTGATGTTGGGTGTAAAAGCCTTCGCTTTCTGTACCCTTATCTTCCGCCCCCCCCACTGCAATTAGCTTGCCGATCGGTGAATTCACTATACAGGTCTATTTAGGATTGAACTTAAAAACTAGAGCTTTCTCAAGCCCATACAAAAATAGGTCTTCAATGCCATTCATCCGGCCGATTAGCAAGCTTATCCCGAGCACTTTTCAACGAAAAATATTGCATTTTGTGGAAACTGAGATTTTGCCACATCCTCTATTTACCTGAATTTGAGCTTTTAAACCATGTGACCGCCTTTCAAAGGGGGTATTTCAGTGTAGATATGTATTATACCTGAAAACAGGAAAGACTATCTCAAGAAGGGGCGTAATCCTCTTTTTCTCCCTACACGTGACTACCGAAAAAAAGAACTATGGAGAAGAAAACATATACAATCGGGTTGGCAGTGCTCGTATCAATTATCGCGGTGGCCTTCGCAATAATAAGAGCAAATCCGGAACTTTACTTAAACCGACATTGCTCGTCGCATATAGAGAATAATGAAATGTGTAAAAGTGGAATAATAGACACCACAACTGTAAATAGCCTTGATCATTCTCGATTTGGTCAGAAGCAAAAATAGACGAGCGAATACTAAAGCCCAATTCGCAGCGTTCTCCGTCGATGAAAATTATTGTCTCCATTGTCCTTCTATTTTTTGTTGCCATTCTGTTTGCCTGCGATCTCAACAGCAGCACTTCCTTTTTGGAACAAAACACAACTCAACTCACTCATTCAGGAAACACAATTGAAACGCGCTTCGACGTCCCTTCAGGTTTCAAGCGAGAAGAGTTAGATACTTCTTCTTTTGGTCATTGGCTCCGTGAACTTCCATTAAAAGAAAAAGGCACACAAGTACAGTTGTTCGATGGATCACTTAAAGGCAATCAGGAAGCCCATCTGGCTGTGATTGATCTTCCAATAGGTAGCAAAGATTTACATCAATGTGCAGATGCTATTATGCGTTTACGTGCCGACTATTTGTTCTCTAAAAAGAAATACGATGAAATACATTTTCACTTCACCAATGGATTCGATGCTCTTTATAGCAAGTGGAGAAAAGGTCAGCGTATACAAGTAAATGGAAATAAAGTGCAATGGGTCGATGGTGGAAAATCCGGAGATAATCAAAGTTCCTACTGGCAATATTTAGAGAAAGTTTTTAGTTATGCCGGTACACTTTCCCTTTCGAAAGAACTAAAACCAAAAAGCGCAGAGAATATACAAATCGGTGATGTGTTTATTCAAGGAGGTTCTCCCGGTCATGCCGTTATCGTGGTGGATCTTGCAATTAATGCTAGCACCGGGGAAAAAGTTTTTATGCTAGCTCAAAGTTATATGCCCGCACAAGAAATTCATGTTCTTCGTAATCCATCCGGCTCCGAAAATTCTCCGTGGTATGAAATAAAAGGATCGACTTTGGAAACTCCGGAGTGGGATTTTACTTTAAGTGATTTAAAGTACTTCCCTTAATTACTAGCAAATAAAACGGCATACCACTTCTCAGTAGTATGCCGTCTCTTGTAAAAACCCCTTTTTACAATTGTACCACCGTTTGTGCACTTCTCATTTTGCTAATTCTTCTTCCTCTGAAGAACAAGTACATGTTGAAGAAGAGCATGATTCCCAAGTAGATGCTATACCCTCCGAGTTTAACACTCAGCTCTTCGAGTAAACCTTGATAATCATTGATACTCCGAGTAATCTCCATGATCGTAAAAGCAAATCCAACATTGAGGAGGTAGAAGCCCAATTCGAAAAGTCGATTGGTAGAAACGGCCATCACTTCGTTGCCATTAAAAATATCGTTCATAAAAGCCCGTCCATTTCTGAAGAGCACGCGTGCCACATACCAAGTGAGTACAATTACTACAGGCAAATAAATGTAGTAGGCCATAACAATGAATTTTGTGTCCATGATATTTAATTTTTATGATGAATTCTTTGATTGTATTTCGTGTAGAGATAAATTGCTGTCATATTGACGTAGTGCATAATCCCGAGTCCCGTAATCAAAATGCCCAGCATATGAAGAACAGATCCAAGCATCTCGGCGAAATTTTCCACATCCTCCCATCGACTGATCATAAGTGCTGCAAAACCCAGATTTAACAAGTAATATCCCGCCAATAAAAGTTTGTTCACGGAGTCGGCAAAGTGTTCATCTCCCTTCGTCAGATTTACAATAAACACCCTTCCATTTTTATAAAACATCCACCCTACATGAACCGTGATGATATAGGCCAAACTCAAAAAAAGTATGTATGCCTCGGTATTCATTTTTACTTATTGTATTTTCAATTATTATTGAAAGTTTCTCGCAAAAAAAATCACTTAATTATGTAGCGAAAAAGCTTAAAAAACCACGTGTCGTTACTTTGAGTGTATCTCTCCAAAATAGAGTCGGTCATGGAAGTAAACTTGTGTATCTCCTCTATTCTGGCTCTGAATTGCTTTGAAGCTGCATCCGCTTCTTTGTCGGCCTTCAATTCAGATAACACTCTGAGAGCAGGTTCTAACTCCCTCTTTCTTCTTTCCCTTGCTATGAGTTTTGAAACCTTCCAAATATCCTTTTCAGCGACATAATATTCCATCCTCTCTCCCGGAACTATTTCTTTCTGAACCAATCCCCAATCCATCAGTGCCCGCAAATTCATATTGGCATTACCTCTGGAGATTTTTAACTCCGCCATTATGTCGTCGGTAGAAACAGGTGTTTCTGTGACTAAAAGAAGGGCATGTATCTGCGCCATCGTGCGATTAATCCCCCAGTTGGTGCCTATTGAACCCCATGTCTGGTAAAATTTCTCTTTTGACTTTTGCAATTCCATGGGACAAAGATAATCATGATTCCTAAACTTTCAATTATTACTGAAAGTTTTTTTTAATTTTTTTTCGCGCACTTTTGCCAACTCAATAAAGACAACCGTTTATGATTCACTACAACCCCAAAGATTGGTTCACATTTATCTTTCAAATGCACAGAGCCGACACCGTGCGCAGGCTAATGCCTATGATAATTGCGATGGTCTGCTATTCTACTTTTATCGCTTGGCTCGAACAAGACTTCCTTCATTTGGCGGAGAATAACAAAATTAAAAATATACCGGTCCTGCATACACTACTTGGATTTGCCATATCCATGTTGCTCGTATTTCGCACCAATACCGCGTATGACCGTTGGTGGGAAGGACGAAAATTATGGGGTTCATTGGTAAATAATAGTAGAAATCTCGCTTTAAAATGTGCAGCTATCATACCTGCAGAAGACAAAGACACCCGCAACTACTTTAGAATAGCTATTGGCAGTTACGCCTTTGCGCTGAGCAAACACTTGCGATCAAAGGAAGCTATTGTCGAAATGTTTGATGGCGATAAGGAGACTTGGCAACATTTAAGCACCGAAAAACATGTGCCAAATCAAATTGCCGGAATGATTATTCGCAAGGCGAATGAACTTCGAATGAAAAAAAAAATTACCGGTGATGAGCTTCTGTTTATTGCTCCGGAGTTACAGTCTTTTACAGATGTCTGCGGGGCGTGTGAACGAATTAAAAACACTCCCATACCCTTTTCTTACAACATCTTTTTGAAGAAATTCATCTTTCTTTATGTGATGACCTTGCCCTTCGGATATGTAATGAGCCTGGGATATTGGGTAGTGCCGGTAGTTACGCTCGTATTTTATGTTCTTGCCTCCCTTGAAATTATTGCAGAGGAAATTGAAGAGCCTTTCGGTGGAGATGACAATGATCTTCCTACCGAAAAAATAGCACAGAACATCAATAAAAGCGTGAACGAAATACTATAGAAGAATTTATGTCCGAATTATTCCTTTCTTAATAAGGTCAAATGACCTTCAAAAGAACTTGCTTTACCATAAAAATCCGTTACACTTAAAATGTAGTAGTATGTACCTGCAGGACAAGCCTCATCTGATCCCGCAGCTCTTCCGTTCCAATGTCTGGTAGAATTTGTTGATTCAAAAACCATGTTGCCCCAACGATTAAAAATCTTTATATCCCAGTCTTTGTAACCAGTGTTTTGAATCTCAAACGTTCCATTGAATCCATCTATATCGGGTGTGAAAACATTTGGAATAAAAAGAAATATATCCGGACAATCGACCAACGACAAAGAACTAGATGCAGTATCAGGACAATTGTACTCGCTGTTTGCAATGAGCATAAACTCGTATTCGCCTTGGGTGAAATTAAAAATTAATGAATCCGGATCTTCTAATAGTTCGCCGTTGATAAACCAATTGTAAGTCGATGCATTGTTGCTCGTGTTTACTAATTCTACGCTAAAGGGTTCGCAGAGAGAATTGATTTGAGCCTGAAAAGCTGCATTAACCTGAGGTCCCACATTTACAATTTGCGAGGTGGTGTCCGAATCTTCTTCGCCATTTGCAATGAGAATTACGGTGTATGTTCCGGTGTTTGTAAACGTGTGTGTGGGATTCTCCAAGGTACTTGTACCCCCATCTCCAAAACTCCAAACGTATTCGAAAGCATTTATACTGTTATTGTTAAATTCTACCGTTAAGGGTACACAGCCTTCATCATCGTCCATGGAGAAAGCCGCTACAACCGGACTAGTAATACAATCTGCATTGATACAATCAGGATCGGGAATGTACTTCCATAGATCATTCATGTTTCCATAGGAAAAACCATCACCACCATTTCCTCCAAATGTCCAAAAATTTCCTTCAAAATCAATCCATGCCGAGCCTCCATTTCTAGGAGTCGGAATATTTGTCACATCAGCAACGCCCTGAGTACCGTATGATCCGAATGAATTTATGGTGCAGTCTCCTTTGAGAAGTTTAAATCTCATTACAGAATAATCGAAGTACCAAAGCATATTAACGTTTCCACTCACAAATTCATCAGAGTACATTTGGCCACCAAAAAGATAGAACCCACAAGCGTCGCCGGCACCGGCCCTCAACTCAAAGCTGCCACCGGGAAAGCTGCTGCCGTCTGCTTCGCAATATGTATCGCACGAAGCCGGCGCATCTGTATCTTGAGCTCCTGCTACCCATGTCCAATAACCATTGGAGGGATTGTATTTCCAAACATCTTGGCGCCAAAGTGAATATTCCTCATTCCCACCATAAAAGTAGAAGTTGTTTTGTCCGTCTTTAAAAGAAGCATAACTTGACCTTGGACCCGGAGTGTTTGAAGCGGCTTCCACTCCCATTGTGCCATAATTGACAGAGGAAGTAGAGAAGTATCCTGTTCCACTTATCCAAGTCCACTGATTGGTCGGGATGTCATACATCCACATATTATCTTGTGCTATACCGGAAGCATCACCACCATACATCCACAAAGTGCCATCATCGTGCGTCCATGCAATATTTGTTTCAGCCGTTCCGGGAGGGAAATTTGTATCGGACGCTTCGCCCATCGTTCCAAATGAACCCTGAGCATTATTGAAGTTATTTGGGCCATTCATCCATGCCCATTGATTAATAGCAGGATCATAACACCACATTTCACTAGAGTAACCAATCATAAAAATGTCGGTCGCATAACCATACCCTCCAAACATCCAAAACTTACCATCTAGGTCGGTCCAACAAGTGGTTCCATAACTGCGGCTTCCGGGAACATTATCGGGGGCAAACTGACCTTGGGTTCCATACACACTCGCTTGCTCGGGAGCTTGCGATCCATGAACCCACGTCCACATGTTAGTGGAAATATCGTATTTCCACATGGTGTTGTACATGCCGAAGATCACTAAATCAAGTCCTCCGAAGATCCATAAATTTCCATCCAGATCGCGCCATTGACTGCATTCGTATATCCCCCTTGGAGTATTGGCCATAGCGGGGACACCTAGCTGACCGTATTCAGCAAGACCATTAAATGTGTTGGAACCCTTCATCCATGTCCACATATTTTCTTGAGCGGAATAGGATTGGGAAAGAAAGAAAACGAAAAAACTGATTAAAAAGGAGCGTGTTATAATAACCGAGAGTGCAGTGCGGAGGGTTTTACAAAATGGCATACGTGGTAAATTGGTTAATCAAGTATGAAGGGTAGACACCAAAAAAACTCAAAAGGTTCCCAGAAACCTAATTTTTATGTGATTAATTCCCATTCGGAGCACATCGCCCTCGAGAAATGCTCAAATTACACCGCTAACTCTAACTGGTCAATTTGAGGCGGAATCAGATGATCAATTTTGCCGGAATATCCAAATATACGAAAACTGTTTCGACTATTTTTTACTGTTTGAGCCTCCTGCATAGGACTTTGTCCGCAGAATACAGGATTGAATATAGGTCCATATTATCCCATGAAAAGAGTTTTTAGTAAAACCATACTTCGTTGGTTTTTGGCGCTAGGGCAAATTCGTCTTTAAAGGGGTGGTACTGTTTCTTAACATGAATCGCGAAAGAGCTCCGGGTGATGTTCATCAATTCAAAATTCAAAATTCCGCCATTTCTTGCCTCGAAGTGACACCCGGAAATGAAAACAATCTAACCCCTCTGCTTTCTTCTTCTTCAGATTTTAAAGAACTACCTGCTTCCGGAACACCCAACTTCGATTTTAATTCAAATGATATTTGATTGAAATTCGATTTTTCAACGCTCAGTCTCCACTGCAAGAGCAAAAAAATAGTACCGAAGATTTCATCAGTCAATGGAAAGGTTCCAATGAACAGACAGATGATGTCTGTTTTGCTGCGATGAAAATTAATTAAGCCCGAAACTTGCTCGAAAACAATTGCTCTCCCTGAGCATCCGTGATGTTTACTGTATTCAAGCCAAGACCTGATTTTAATGGAATGTTCAAAATGCTTCCATCGCCCTTGTATTTGCGACTGTAAACAAGTTCACCATCCAATTTATATTGGTTGATTGAAAAGTCGAGGCCATCCGGAGCCCCAAAAACCAAGGTTGTTTCATCGTATTCAGAATGACGTGTGAGAAATGGATACATGTGTTCTTGTTTTGTGTAGCAAAGATCCATCGATTAACTTTTTTAAAGACTAATTCAGAGTAATGAAATTGTTAAGACACCTCCGCATTTTTGGAGATGCTTTCGAGGTAAAGAACCTCCCGCCCCTGAGCGAAAAGAGGGGGATAATTTTATAAATTGATAAGTCTATACCCGAGTATTATCAATGGACTTGTCGTTAAAATAACTTGGGAATAAAGGAATCTTGGGCCTTTTCGTTAGTGAATACGATTTTTCCCTATTTTCACCGAGGTATTAAAAAATTAAGACCTTTTATCCGAAGACCAACCAAAAAGCGAACATTCGATCTATGAAAATACTTGACATTAAGGTAATGCGCGGCCCGAACTATTGGAGCATTCGCCGAAAAAAACTCATTCAGATGCGCCTCGATCTCGAAGATCTTGAGCAGCGACCTACCAATAAAATCGAAGGATTTAGAGAAGGTCTCGAAAAATTGCTTCCCGGCATGTATGGTCATCGATGCAGCGTGGGTGAACCCGGAGGATTTTTCCAACGTGTAGAAGAAGGCACATGGATGGGACACGTTATCGAACACATCGCCCTCGAAATACAAACACTTGCAGGTATGAACTGCGGATTCGGTCGCACGCGCGAAACAGGTAATCCCGGTATCTATAATGTGGTATTCGACTACATGGAAGAAAAAGCCGGTATGTATGCTGCACGTGCTGCTGTTCGAATTGCCGAAGCACTTGTAAATGGAACCGAATATGATCTCGCAGATGATATTCAAAAACTCCGCGAAATCAGAGAAGACGAGCGTTTGGGACCTAGCACCGGATGTATTGTAGATGAAGCTGTAGCTCGTGGTATTCCTTTTATTCGATTAAACAGACATTCACTTGTACAACTTGGTTATGGTGTAAATCAACGTCGCATAAGAGCTACCATTGCAAGTACAACCGGAAGTATAGCTGTTGATATAGCATGTGATAAAGAAGAAACAAAAAATCTACTGGGAGCCGCTGAAATCCCCGTTCCCAAAGGCAGAATTATTTATGGTGAAGAAGGTCTGAAAGAAGCCATCGAATCGATTGGTTATCCTTTTGTTCTAAAACCTGTTGATGGAAATCATGGTAAGGGTGCTACCACCAACATCATGGATTGGGATACAGCCGTAACTGCTTTGGCCGCCGCAAAAAAATATTCGCGCGGCATTATCGCCGAACGTTTTATTACCGGTCAAGATCACCGCGTATTAATTATCAATTATAAATACGTTGCCGCTGCCATTCGCAAACCTGCAGCCGTAAAGGGTGATGGAAAGAGCACGATTCAGGAATTGATAAACAAAGTAAACGAAGATCCACGTCGCGGTTATGGTCATGAAAATGTATTAACCCAAATTACGGTCGACGATTTTCTGATGGAAATGCTTTCTCGTGTTGCAATGACATTACAAAGTATTCCCGCAAAAGGTGAAGAGATATTCTTGAAACCCACAGCCAACCTAAGTACGGGTGGAACAGCTACCGACATTACCGATTTGGTACATCCCGATAACATTGTTATGTGCGAACGAATTGCGCGCATTATCGGATTAGATATCTGCGGTATCGATATCATGGCTCCGGATTTATCTGTTCCGATCAAAGAAAACGGTGGTGCTATTTTGGAAGTGAATGCAGCTCCGGGATTCCGCATGCACATTGACCCCACTGAAGGTTTGCCTCGCAACGTAGCAGAACCTGTAATCGATATGTTGTATCCTCCGGGATCTTCTTCACGCATTCCCATCATTGCCATTACAGGCACGAATGGTAAAACAACTACTACCCGTTTGATGGCCCACTTGGTAAAGAGCATGGGATATAAAGTTGGATACACAACTACGGATGGAGTGTATATTCAAAATCAATTGATGATGCGTGGAGACTGCACCGGACCTGTAAGTGCAGAGTTTGTATTAAAAGATCCAACTGTAAATTTTGCCGTATTGGAAACAGCCAGAGGTGGAATTTTACGTTCCGGTCTTGGTTTTCATAATTGCGATATCGCTATTGTTACCAATGTTGCCGAAGATCATTTAGGTTTAGGTGATATCAATACCATCGAACAACTCGCTCGTGTAAAAGGTGTTGTACCTGAAAGCGTATTGCCCGATGGTCATGCGATTTTGAATGCCGATAACCCCCATACAGTGGGTATGGCAAAAGAACTTCAATGTAAAGTTGCTTGGTTCTCTTTGGATGAAAACAATCCGGTGATCAAGTCGCATATTAAACGTGGAGGACTAGCCGCTGTGTACGAAAATGGATATGTAACGATTTGCAAAGGCACGTGGAAAATTCGTGTGGAGAAAGCATCAGCAATACCATTGACATACGGTGGTAGAGCTACCTTCAATATTGCGAATACACTTCCGGTTGTGCTTGCAGGATTCATTCGCGGATTTGATATTGAAGATATGCGTGCGGCTCTTCTCACCTTTATTCCAAGTCCAGCTACAACTCCCGGACGTATGAATATGTTCCAATTGCGCAACTTCACTGTGATGGTGGATTACGCTCACAACACACATGGCTTTTTAGCAATTGCCGACTTCTTGAGCAAAGTTGAAGCTCCTTACAAAGTTGGAATAATTGCAGGAGTAGGTGATCGCAGAGATGAGGATATCCGAAATCTTGGAAGTGTAGCTGCAAGCATGTTCGATGAAATTATTATTCGTCAGGATAAAAATCTCCGCGGACGCACAGAAGAAGCTATTATCGAATTAATGACCGAAGGAATTCACAGCGTAAGCAAGGACAAAAAAATTACGGTTTTCAGAAAAGAACGCGAAGCCATAGATCATGCCTTAAACAATGCTATTGCCGGCTCATTCATTACCATTTGTTCGGATGTTGTTCCAGATGCATTAGATCAGATTATGAAGTATAAAGAGAAGGAAGAGACAGGCGCGAGTGCGGTTCAAGGTTAAATTCCATAACACTTCATTTGACCCCTCCCTTTGTTGGATATATCCATCATTAATGAACCTTTTATTCATTAATGATGGATTTTTTCATAATTAAGGAGTTACTTTGTAAATCTATATCATTTCTGTCGTATTTTTACATCATTAAGTCTTTAAAAAGAATTTAATGATGGATTTATCCAACCGAGAATGGTACTCAATGAGCGATCTCACTCTCTTGAGGAGCTTGGGAGAATTTGTA
>JBILMS010000040.1:0-29930 GCA_044375415.1 Flavobacteriales bacterium | reverse complement strand
ATTTCGGCAAATGCCTCTGCAAGTTTAGGCACGGGCTAGCCTACAATTTATTTCAGAAAGATAAAATTGAGACGATCAACTTTTAAACAACATTCGATGAAGCCCGCGCCAGAAGCACCTCTGCGTTCCCTCAAAATCCTAAAACCTCTTGATAAGTCTGAGCTTATGAGAATAGCTCTTGGTTTCGACGTTGTAAATGCCTTCGTGATCGATCATGTCCATCCGCACTTGACCACTACTGTGAACGATCGTTTTAACGTTTTTTTCTTCGGAAGAAAGTATCATTCCAACATGGGTAATTTTACCCTCTGCGTTATCGAAAAAAGCGAGATCTCCCGTTTTGGCATCATCTAAAAATGGAACTAATTCTCCCTTTTCAGCTTGTTGTGATGCATCTCGAGGAATCCATTTACCGCATAGTCTGCAGGCTATTTGAGTAAAACCACTGCAATCCATTCCCATAAATGTTCTTCCTCCCCACAAGTAAGGAGTGCCTACAAACATGAGCGATGCCAGGGTTTCCGGTAGTATTTGATTTTGTACAGCTCCTTCATCGGTAAGAACAAACTTCTTATCCCCTACACTGAAATTTTTACCGGAGATATTCCACAATAAAGATCCGGCAGGCAGAAAACGAACCATTTGCATGGCATCGAGTGCAGCAAAAAATGAAGTGGTTGCTATAACTCTGTTGTCCGGAACCGGTCCGTCTATGGTTATAAGTTGCTTTTTATCAACCCAACCCTCATATCCATCGTGGTGCAATTGAACCATGTACCATTTCTCGTTTTCATCGAGGATGTACATAGTTTCACCAAAGAGCACCTGATTAATCATTTCTGATCGATCAGAGGGCTCCTTCCGCATAGGAACTGCGGCAAGTTCGGTTGTTGCTGTTACTAAACTATTCAACTTATATTTTTTCAATTACCATGGCCGAAGCTCCTCCACCACCATTGCAAATTCCGGCCGCTCCAATTTTAGCATTGTTCTGTGCCAACACATGAATCAACGAAACTACTATGCGGGCTCCACTGCATCCAAGCGGATGTCCGAGTGATACAGCTCCACCGTTTACATTCACTTTGGCCGGATTGAGACCCATTTTTTGCATGTTGACAATTCCAACTACAGAAAAAGCCTCATTCAATTCTGCGTATTCGATATCCGACATCTGCAACCCGGCTTTGGCAATGGCCTTTGGAACTGCCAAAGAAGGCGTGGTTGTAAACCATTCCGGGGCTTGCTCGGCATCGGCATATCCGCGAATTTTTGCAATCGGAGTAAGTCCTAATTCTTTTGCTTTTTCCGCAGACATTAATACTACGGCGGCAGCACCATCATTCATAGTGGATGCATTTGCCGCCGTTACTGTACCGTCTTTGCTAAATGCCGGTTTCAATTCCGGAATTTTGTCGAAACGAACGTTTTTGTATTCTTCGTCTTCAGCAAATAATATAGGATCACCTTTTTTCTGAGGTATTTCAACAGGAACTACTTCAGCTTGAAATTTGCCCGATTTCCAGGCTTCGGCCGAACGTTTGTATGATTCGATTGCAAATGCATCCTGATCTTCTCTACTGATATTGCATTCTTTGGCACACATATCGGCCGCATTTCCCATGGCGTAATTATGATACACATCTGTTAGACCATCTTTAGCCAAACCATCAATTACTCCGGTATTTCCATACTTATTTCCCCAACGCAAGGTTTCGAGATAAAATGGAACCTGACTCATGTTTTCCATACCTCCGGCAACAACTATATCGGCATCTCCAAGCATAATGCTCTGAGCACCTTGCATTATAGCCTTCATTCCTGAAGCGCACACTTTGTTGATGGTAGTGCACTGAACTTTTGCGGGAAGACCGGCAAACATGGCTGCCTGACGAGCTGGAGCTTGACCCAGATTGGCTTGCAGCACGCAGCCCATCAATACTTCATCTATTTGTTCAGGATTGACACCTGCACGTTCTACTGCCGCTTTGATGGCAACCGCACCTAGCTTTGGCGCTGAGACTTGAGAGAGACTGCCTCCAAAACTGCCAAGTGGCGTACGAACGGCTGATACAATAACTACATCTTTCATATATGTGTGAGATTAATTCGAATTGAAGGCGCAAAAATACAGGAGAGGATGCCAAATCGGTATCAAGGATGGACTTTGAGTGGGCAAATCAAAAAATATGTGAATAAACCCGAGAATTCGAAACGTGGCATAAAGATTGAAATATGCCACACATCTAACTTCATCAGAAGTTTTGGTTTTGGTTAATACCTAAATTGGTTAAGGTTTAAGGAAATGCCCCCGGAAACGTTCGGGGGCTTCTTTTTTTTGCACCACCCTGCACAGCCTCGGACTTAAGTCCGAGGCTGTGCAGGATTGCGCAAAAAAATGCAACCTTTCCTTTTTTGTCTCCGTTCAAGATCGTGTTATTACTTTCTGATCTTCTGAAAACCATTTCCGATCCCCTATCCGGAAATCACATGATGATCTTGCGCACAAGTACTTACCTAACTTATATTTTTAAATATGCTGGAGTATTATAAGACCGTGCTGGGCAACGTGACGTTTGATGCAATGCTCTTCAGGAAAGAACTTAGAAAGGCTTTCCGACATTTAGTAGATGATGATAGACTTCGCTTACGCGATTGGTTAAAGCAAAACGACATCGTTTAGGCCAAAACCACAAAATAGTAAAAACGGCTTTCCAATAAAGGGAAGCCGTTTTCGTTTATCCCCTATTCCGCTTTGGCGGGTTGATAAATGTTTTTGAAACTTTAACTATCATTCAAACGAATGAAAGGTATAAGACGTTAATCTTGCTCGTACCGGATTAAGTCACATTAATTGTCTGCAAGGAAAAACCCATGATGAATCGAATAACCATTCTTCCGATACTCTTTTTTTTCGCCTTCTGCACGAATGTGAATGCTCAAAAAAAGGACAGTTTTACGCGGGAACCGAACAAATTGGTCGAAGAACTGGCTTCCATGTTTAATGATATCCGCAAGGGAGAAGGAAAAAATTTCATCGAAAAGGAATTTGCACCCATCTGGATAGAGCAGCCTGCCTACAATGTTCAGCAGCAGGAAATGATATACGAAACGCTGGACATGATGCTCAAAAACAAAAACAAAGTATATCCTGATTTTGAGCAATACATCAAAGCCCTCATCGCCTTCCCTTCTACCGCCAAACCTGCCGCTGAGTTCACTGCCTGGCAAACCATGCTCATAAAGACTTTAAATGACAAAAAGTTTAAGAAGTACATACCTCAGCTGCTCGAAAGTTCGGCGGGATTATTTGAAAAACGCTGCTTCTTTCAAAGTGAAACGGTACAATGGTACAGCAGCAGTCCGGGATATAAATTCGTTTTTGACTCTGTACCCTCTATTCAATTTGATTACCTCGATTTAAAGTGTTTAGCTAAAGGGGATAGCTCCGTGATCTATGCTACGGGCGGAACGTATTATCTGGCTGAAGATCGGTGGAGAGGAAATGAAGGGAAAATAACATGGCAACGCGCCGGTTTTGATCCCGAAAAAACATACGCAAAATTCAATGACTACGACATCCGTCTCAAAGGCAGTTCTTACGACATCGATTCTGTGACTTTTTACAATGAGTTTTTCAATCAACCGCTTTTAGGCAAGATCGTAGAAAAAGTTATTGCCGATAAAACAGAGCAAAACGCCTCCTATCCCCGATTTGAATCGTACTACAAACGATTACAGATCAAAAATATCGTTGACAACGTTGATTACGATGGCGGTTTTACCATGGCCGGCAATAAACTCGCAGGAAGCGGAACTGTCGAAGAACCTGCACTTCTGACTATTTACAGAGATTCTGAAAAATTCATGGTTGCCCGAAGTTTGGAATTTGACATTAAGCCGGATCGGATCAACTCCGGGCATTCGAGTGTTACTTTTTATTTTGAAAGTGACAGCATCATTCACCCCGATTTAAATCTCAAATTCGAAAAAGCAACACGAACGCTGATATTACTTCGATCTGAAGAAGGAATTTCTAAAGCACCTTTTCAGAACACGTATCACAACATGGATATGTACTTCGAGGCGCTTTATTGGCAAATAGACGACCCGAAAATAGAAATGGGTGCTCTTCTTGGATCAACACAACACTATGGAGCATTTGAGTCAAATACATACTATAAGAAAAAGCGATTTGATGCCATGATGGGGATCAGCTTTAAGCACCCTTTGTATGAAATTCAAGAGTTCGTAAAGAAATCCGGATCCAATACTTTTTATGCTCAAGAGCTAGCTGCCTTTCACCGTCATAGCGAACAACAATGGCACAATGTATTAATTGACCTGGCCAACAAAGGCTTTGTGAGTTATGATTTGAATACACATTATTGCATAGTTCGCGAAAAAACACAGGCATTTTTGGAAAACAACTCGGGTATGCGCGACTATGATGTTGTTCAGTTCACATCGGAAGTCGGCGCCGGACACAATGCTCAATTGAGCCTCTTGAATTATGATTTGATGCTCAAGGGAGTTCAAAGCTTTAGTGTAAGCGACTCTCAAAAGGTGGTAATCTATCCGAAAAATGGCGAAGTTACGGTTCGCAAAAACCGCGACTTCACCTTTGGAGGTCGCGTATTTGCAGGGAACTTTGAATTTTTGGGGAATGAATTTTTTTTCAACTATAAAGATTTCAGATTGGATCTTTTGCAGGTGGATTCATGTCGCATTTACGTAGACGACGATGAAAGTCAACCGGATGAATATGGAAACAAGGAAAAGATTCGAATAAAATCCGTTCTCAGAGACATTGCCGGAAATATTAGGATTGATGCGCCTACCAATAAAGGCGGTTATCATACCAAAACATATCCCCAATATCCAATTTTCAGTTGTACAAAAATGTCTTATGTGTACTGGGATGATAAGAGTATCCAGAAAGGAGTGTACAACCGAGACAAATTTTATTATCAAGTGCAGCCCTTTACCATAGATAGTTTGGATAACTTCACTAAAAAGGATTTGAAGTTCGATGGAACCTTAGTCAGCGGGGGTATTTTTCCGGATATCGAAGAGCCATTGGTATTAATGGCGGACAATTCTCTCGGATTCAAACGCAGTACCGGGGCATCGGGATTACCTGCATATGGAGGTAAAGCCAAAGTAACAGCAGATTTGCAACTCGACTTCAGCGGTATGCAAGGTGGGGGGCAATTGGATTACCTAACCTCTAGTTCTTCATCAGACCAATTCTGGTTTTTTCCGGATAGTACTCGGGGTATGACAAAATCATTTATAAACCGCGAGCAAACAGGTAAAATCGAAATACCTAAAGCAGCGGCAGATACGGTGGATCTTGCCTTCTACCCTATTCTCGAAAAATTAGAAGCTAGCAGCGAGAAAACACCCATCAACTTTTTTGAAAACGAAGCTACTTTAGCCGGAACACTCAGCCTTACACCAAAAGGCATGTCCGGCAGAGGAGCCATGGAGTTTAGCGGCGCAACGTTGAGTTCTTTGGAATTTGATTATACGCGTAGAAAGATTTTGGCAGATACCAGCGCGTTTCAGTTAGCCTCGTTTGAAAGCACAGGGATTGCTTTTAAAACAGATAATGTGAATTCATCCATCGACTTTGATAAACGTCAAGGATTCTTCAAATCGAATAGCGGTGAAACCAAAATTGAATTCCCACAAAATCAATACATATGTTTCATGGACCAATTTACTTGGTACATGGACCGAGCTCAAATGGATTTGAGCAGCACCAGGGGCACCACCGCTGCTGCAAGTGATTTGGTGATTGACACGAACGAAGAAATGGCTAAGTCCAATTTCTTCTCGGTTGCACAAGGTCAAGATTCGTTGAATTTCCTTGCGCCTAAAGCGAAATATGACATTAAGAAAAGCGTCATCTTCGGAGATAAAATCAAATACATCATTGTGGCCGACTCGAAGATTACCCCCGACAGTGGTAAAGTGGTAATCGACAAATATGCCGACATGCGCGAATTAAAACGCGCACAGATATTGAGCAACTATGTAACACAATACCACCAGATCTTTAATGCAGACCTTAAAATCACCGGACGCAAAAAGTATTATGGATCGGGTGACTACGCGTATAAGGATGAAAACAAAAAAGAGCAAATTATCCGTTTCGATGACTTGAAAGTAGACACGACTTACCAAACAGTTGGAGCAGGAAAAATTAAGGAGGATGATATGTTCTTCCTCAGTCCAGCCTTCGAATACTATGGTGAGTTCGAGATGAAAGCCAGTAATAAATTCTTGAACTTTAAAGGAGGGGCCAGAATCCTGCACAATTGCGAAGCTTTGGAAAGAACCTTTATGCGTTTTGAGGCCGAGATAAATCCGGAAGAAATTTTTATCCCTATTGATACCAATTTGCGCGACATGGATATGAGCAGACTTGGAGTGGGTGTAATGATCAAAGATGATAGTCCGATGGAAGTGTATCCTGCCTTCTTGTCCTCTAAGTTGGAAGGAAATGACATGCCTATTGTTGAGCCAAATGGATTCTTATACTACGATAAAATCGCACGACGTTATTACATAGGTTCAAAAGAAAAAATTCGTCAGCCTAAACTCCCGGGCAACCTGATTTCATTGGGCGCCGAGGTTTGTCAGTTGAGCTGCGACGGGCAGATGAATTACAACGTAGATTATGGAATAGTCAATTTCAAAAACGTAGGTTCTTTGAATTATAAAATCAATGGCGGAGAGCTCGAAGCACAGAGCACCACCTTGATCGACTTCCCTTTTGATGATGGAGCCCTCAAACGAATGACAGAGCAAATCGAGCAATTTCCGAATCTATTACCGGTAGATATTACAAAGACCAAATTTGAAAAAAGTCTGTTAGAATGGTTGGGAACACAGCAGTCGGACAAATTGATTTCCGAATTGAGTTTGGGTGGTCAACTGAAGAAATTGCCTGATGAATTGCAAGGCGTATTATATCTAGCCGATGTTAAATGGACTTGGAATCCGGTGGACGAAGCCTTCCAGAGTGTGGGTCCTATCGGTATCGGAGGGATGGGTAAAAAGCAAGTATTCAAATACGTAACAGGTAAGATTGAGATTGAAAAACGTAGAAGCGCCGATGTACTGAGAATTTACATCGAACTAGATTCAGGCAACTGGTACTTCTTCGAGTACAAGCTCAACGTGCTGAACATTATGAGCTCCGATAAAGACTTCCTAACCATACTTCAAGAAGTAAAAGATGACAAACGTAAATTTGAGAAGGATGGCAAAAAATTCGTTTATCAGGTAATGCCAAGTAAAGCCTCGAAAGACAAGTTTGTGGCGAGATTCAACGATCTGTAAGGGCTTATTCCTTTATAAAAGTTGCTCTCATACGCTTATTGCTTGTGTTGCCGACTATGGTGTAAAAACCGGAAGACAACGTTGATATATCAACGTATTCCCACTGTGAATCTGATCGGAATTGCAAACACTCCCGTCCGCAATTATCGAAGATGGTAAAGGTTGTGCCTATGTCATGCGGATCTTGAACAGATAGGTAGATATGTGTATTTGCCGGATTTGGATATAATTCAAGTCCATTGATTTCTATATCCGGGACGGAAATACTAGTGTAAGTGGAGTCCATTAGAATGTTCTCATCACCCTCTTGGTAGGGCGCCCAAATAGCCAAAACCGTGAGCATTTCATCGGTTGTAGACGAACCCCAGTAAACATTTTCGGGAGGGTCATTCGGATTAAACTCATTGTCTTCCGTATTGTCAAAGGAAGCTAAGGTCTTTATTTTAGCACCAAAAGGAATGTGTTGGGGGTATAGGAAGGTGTAATACATCTGCCAGTGAAAATGCCATTCGGGTATATAAATTAAAGGAATTGAATCACCTTGAAATGTTTCCATCCAAACCTTGTAACTCGCACCCAAGTAGTGTTGATGTGGACAAATAGAAATCATGGAGTATTCTGTCCAAAAAATTCCTGTTTCCTGAGTGTACCAAGAGACTTCATTGGCCGGAATATAACTTCCCGATTCGTCAGGACCATTGGTAATCCACTGAGCATACACAGGTCTCACTTCATCCGGATTGGTTACAAATTGCAAGTTCATTTTCGTTTGATCGGTTAGCCCCTGCCCTCCCGGACCATAATGAATTTCAAAAACGAAATAGGAACCCGGCAATACTTCGATACCCCAATTTTCAGGATATCGCACAACGTTTCCCCCGGCCATCCAGGCATTCATGTAATAATCATAATTCGGATATCCCGTATTTCCATTAAACCCGGATAAGGCATCTAGTTGGTCGTAGTAATAACTGTTGCCGCTTAAATCGTACGATAAATCGGCATGGTGAACGACTTCCGGAAGACCGGGAATAATTTCAATAGCATTTACATAGATGGTATAATCAAAAGGATTTTCGATTGTAAACCACCTATATTCATCCGTGTTGAATTGAAGTGTATAAGGTTCCATTTCGAGCACGAGGTCGATCGTTTCAAGTTGACTTTCTCCGCTCTCAAATACCGGTGGTATTGGAGCATCTGCCAAATTTCCGGAGGGAGTTTCATCCAATACCCATTGAGATATGATGGCGATTTCTTCGTCGCTTAAGTAATTTTCGTATGCAAAATGACGGTAGTTTGGATCCGCAGGCCATGGTGGCATGTGTCGATCCTCAACCTGGTGTTTTATTTCCCAAGCGAAAGGAACAACGTCTGCATAAGACATTAAAGGAAAAGGTCCAATGCCACCTTCGTGATGACAGGATGCACAATGCTCAAAGATTATTTCGGCGACATCATCACTCCAATTGTACTCCTGCGCTTGAACATATTGGAAACATAAAACGGCTGCAATAAGACTCAGTGCCTTCATGGTCATTTAGGTTGATGAAGCAAAGATATACATTTTCCGAATTTACAAGAGAAAGTTCTCAAGGCTATCTCTATCAAACAAAAAAGCCGTCCGAAACTCGGACGGCTTTTGAGGCATTTGCTTTCTATACGTTTATTGCTTGATGAACGACATTTGAGTTGTGCGGTCACCATTTGTCAAATTCAAAAGATAAAATCCTGCAGGATACTCTTCCACACCCAGTTCAAGAACACGGTATGTTTCAGAATTGTTGATGGAGCGAGATTCGATAACCTGACCGGTTACAGAGAAGATATCGATCTGAATTGCACCTAGAGCACTTAAGCCACCTGCATTAATAATCATTCCGCCATTGGTTGGATTGGGGAACAACGTGAGTTCCAATTCTAGTCCAACCAAATCTTCAGGTGAAAATCCTTCATTGTCGTTGTAAATGCAAGAGCCGTCATCCATTGTAGCATATGGATTGTAGTTGAGTGCTGTAGAATCAGTGCAACCCGGTAGCGAATCAGAACACCAAGTATTGATACCTACCATATCAATTGCGGTAGAACCGTAATACAAACTTCCTTCGCTGTATGTACCGTTTCCGGCAACCGTGTAATAAGCGCCATTCCAACCATCACCCCAGCTATCTTCCATCACCATTTGGTAACACCCTGTTTCTAGACAGAAATATTCAGAGTAAGAACCCCAGCTTTCGTATCCGCCACCCGAAGCAACCAAGACGCCTTCATTTGAGATAAGGTTCCAACTAACTTCAGAACCCCATGATTGTGTATTGATCGTAATGGCAACTAGGTTGGCATCACAATCTTCACCGTATACACATGAGCCGTCATCTTCGGTCGCAAGTGGATTGTAGTTGAGAGCAGAAGAATCAGTACAACCGTTTATCGAAGGTTCACATCCTTCGGTATTCACACCAAAAGAAGCTGAACCATAATTGCCGTATGTTAAAGTGAAATTACTACTAAGTTCATTATTTAGGTAAACGTCTACAGAACCTGTTGTCCAACCATCACCAAAGGAATCATACATCTGCACAGAGTAGCAACCATCGGGAACACATGCATAGGCATTTGTACCATTCGCATACGCTACCTGTACTCCATTTTCATCGAATACAAAATAACTCATTTCATAAGGCCATGGGTCTGCGTTGAGAATAAACACTAAGAGGTTTTCATCGCACTCCTCAGGGTAGGTGCATGAACCATCATCGGTATTCGCATTCGGATTGTAATTAAGAGCAGTAGAATCTGTACAACCGTAGTATGGATAAATACAACTGTAATCGTTGGCAGTAGCTTCAGGATTGTAGTTTAAAGCAGCAGGATCCGTGCAGCCGAAAATAGGACCGCAAGTACCGTCGATACTAAATTCAACAGAACCGGATGCCTGACCATCGAAGAGTTGACCGGTAGCAATTTGAATACCCTGATTGTTGATCCAGAAGTAACCGCTATACCAACCGAATGCTCCGCTATTGTTGATCATATTGGCTGTATAACAAACGCCGGGTTCTAAACAAAGGTCGAAGTATGATATACTACCACTTCCAAGATCTGAGATGTATATTACCTCGTTGCCTTGGTCGTCCACTATTTGTACTTCTACCTGATTACCATTGGAGAATGTACATACATAGCCATTTGCATATCCTGTGCTATCTGAACAATAAACACATGAACCATCGTCTACATTGGCCCAATAGTTATAATTATAGGCAGCAGGATCAGTACAACCCGGGTAAGGATAAATACAAGAATTATCGTTATATGTAGCTTCCGGATTATAATTCAAAGCGTAAGGATCAGTGCAACCATATACTACTCCGCCACAATTTCCATCTACAGAGAAAATAGCAGATTCCGATTGACTTGTAGACGAAGGTTGATCATAGATAAGTTGTGTTCCCCCGCCATTGATCCAAAAATATCCGCCGTACCATCCATTTGGTCCGGAATTGTTGATCATATTGGCTGTATAACATTCTCCACCTTGAAGACAGAGCTCAAAGTATGAAATACTGCCATTTCCAAGGTTATCGTAATATGCTACTTCGTTTCCTGATCCGTCAAGGATTTGAAGTTCTACATTCTGCCCATTCGAAAATGTACATATATACAATGTAGCAAGCACAGAACCTTCACCTTCGCAGTAAACGCATGAACCATCATCGATGGTGGCCAAGTAATTATAATTTACCGCCGTTGCGTCCGTGCAGCCACTATAAATACATCCCGCATTAAAAATAGCTTCAGGATCGAAATTATATGCCGTTGAATCTGTACAACCATAATTGTCTGCTCCCTGGCATTCATCCGAATTGATACCAAAACTGAAATAACCGGTATAACCACTGTTAAATGTTCCATAACCTAAAACAGTTCCACTACCATAAACAGTTATGTCGGCCCCATTCCATCCATCGCCAAAAGAATCGTACATGTAGACATCATAACAACCATCGGGGAAACACACATATTGGCTGGTCTGATTCATGTTGCCACTAATAGAAAAAGTAGAATCACTTACACTAAATATAGTATATGAAACTTCGGAAGGAAAGGATCCGAGTGATAGATTTACATTCGCCCATGTTCCGTCACATTCATTCTGTGAGCTCACATTTTGAAAGGCCAAAACAAATCCCAACAAAGCGAGATAGCCTTTGGCGATAGATAAAAGTTTTCTAATCATGATTTTTGGTATTGAAGGTTACCTGGTAGAAAGGACTGGAAAGCTAATCCTGAACTACGGATATAAAGACACGAAGAAATAAGGCAAGGTTGCATTCCTCAATTAACACTCACGAAATCACCCCGCTGCCAATGAGTCTATCGCCGGAGTACCATACAGTAAATTGCCCGCGCGCTATGCCTTTTTGAGGTTCATCGAAAAGAATATGAAGTCCGGAAGATTTCATAATAAGTGTTGCACTCACTAACGGCTGACGATATCTTATTCGCGCTTCATATCTTCGTTCTTCATCCGGTTTCATGGCTTCTTCCGGATTAATCCAATGAATGTCTGCTATCGGGATAAACAGACCTGACCTATTTAGTGCCGGATGATCTTCGCCGGCTGCGACATAAATGATGTTTTCTGGAGTGTCCGTTTCGACGATGAACAGCGGTATTTCGCGACCTCCGACTCCAAGACCTTTGCGCTGGCCTACCGTATAAAAATGAGCGCCTTCATGTTCGCCCACCACTTTCCCCATCTCGGGGGTAAAAGTATACGGGGCCGTTCCCAACAAAATGGATTCGTCCATGGCATCTTTGAATACCGGACTCCATTCAGCAACTTCAATAATCTTTCCTTTTTTCGGACTCAGCTTTTGTTGTAAAAACACCGGCAGTTTCACTTTACCGATAAAACAAAGCCCTTGAGAATCTTTTTTGGCAGCATTGGGCAAGCCGATTTCTTCAGCGATTTTGCGCACCTCCGGTTTTGTGAGATGTCCAATTGGAAAAAGAACTTTCGAGAGTTGGTTCTGGTCTAACTGACATAAAAAATAGCTTTGATCCTTATTCGGGTCCTTTCCGGCCAAGAGTTCGAAGGAGTGACCATCGGGAGATAATGCCTTTTGACAATAATGACCGGTGGCGACATAAGCCGCCCCGAGATTCGTGGCAGCTTTTAGAAAAACGTCAAATTTTATTTCCCGATTGCACAGTACATCCGGATTTGGAGTTCTGCCCGCTTCGTATTCCCTGAACATATAATCGACGATCCTCGTTTTATACTCTCCGCTCAGGTCGAGCACTTGGAATGGAATACCTAGGTGTTCTGCTGCGAGAATTGCATCATTGCTGTCATCGATCCAAGGGCATTCATTATTAATAGTCACACTTTCGTCGTGCCAATTTCGCATAAAGATAGCCACTACCTCATAGCCTTGTTGTTGCAGAAGCCAAGCAGCGACGCTGGAATCTACTCCTCCACTCAGACCTACAACCACTCTTTTGTTCATTCGGCGGCAAAATTACATTTTTGAAGTGAACCTTAAAGCTAGAATTCCGTTCGAAAAGTTTATGATTCACGTACTTTAACTATATTTCGACCCGACAAACAAAAAATCAGAGGGAAATTTGGTCTTAAGTGGCAACCCTGTGAACACAAGTTCGTCTTAACTGTATGAACGATGGATGAAGTTCCTAAGTTGAAACAACTAATACAAGGCTGTCTGAATTCAGACAGGAAATCGCAGCATGCGATTTATAAGATGTATTATGGTAAGATGAAGGCTGTATGCCTGCGTTACACGAAGGATCCGGACACCGCTCAGGATGTGTTGCAGGAAGGATTTATAAAGGTATTCAATAACATCGGAAGATATAGTGGTGTTGGATCCTTTGAAGGTTGGATCAGGAGAATCATGGTGAACATGTCGATTGACAGGTTCAGGAAGAGTAAAAATGATATTCTGATGTTAGGCCAGGACACATCTTCAGAAGATTTTGAAGATGAAATTGAAGAGGAAATAGACGAGTATGATCAATATGATTTCAAACCTGAAGAAATCATAGATGCCATGCAGTTGTTATCGCCGGCTTACCGGACCGTGTTCAACTTGTATGTTTTCGAAGATTACACTCACTTGGATGTCGCGGAGGCGTTGGGAATTAGTGTAGGAACCTCGAAATCCAATTTTGCGAAGGCAAAACGCAACTTAAAAAAGATTTTATTACAGAAAAACCACAAAAAAGCCAATGAGCAAGATTTTTACTCCATTTGAGGAGAAAGTCAGACAGACAATGGACTCTTACGAGACTCCATTCGATGCCAAGAGCTGGGGGAGCTTAGAAAAACAGCTTGCTCCGAAAAGCGGTTCGGGCTCTAATGCAACCTGGTTGGTAGCTCTAGTTGCCGCCACTGTATTTACCGGAGTTGCTTCCTTTGTGGTACACAACCACAGTTTCAAGGTCTCAAAGGCTCGAGGTGGGTATACTGTTGCACGTTTTAACCAGATTCCGATTAGTCCTGAATTGAAGTCTGCTCTGCTTTATGCAGAAGACAATTCGGTCGAACATACTTCTAAAGCTGCTGCAAATACGATTATACCTGCTGTGCCAAATGGTATTTCCGAAAATTCACCTGAAACTCTTTCAATTGTCACTTTTTCGGATCGTTTCAAAGTTCATCCTTTAATAGAAGAGGTGGATCAAATAGATGCAGGTTCCAACAATAACGTTATCAATAATACAGGAGCATCTTCTAATTCACGCGACCTAAGGTTTGCCGCTGATGTGAATAATGCTTGTGTGGGCTATGAAGTGAATTTTAATCTCGCCGACAGTCCTTCAGAAGGTCAATATCTTTGGAATTTCGGTGACGGAACGTTTTCCAACAAGCCGAATACTGCCCACATGTACAGTAAACCGGGAAGCTATGATGTTTCTCTGTCTATTACAAGTGAAGGTGGTGTGATCCGCACCAACGTGCAACGCGACATGATCGTAATCAAACCCTCACCAAGTGCCGATTTTGAATGGGAATTTGTGAATGATCCTACTGAAGCTCCAACTGTAAAAATCATCAACATCTCTGACAATGCCAGCGACTTCTCATGGAATTTTGGGGATGGTAAAGAGAGCGAAGAAATCAGCCCTGTGAGATCATACACCGACAAAGGCAAACACATGGTGGCCCTCACTGTAAGCAATGAACACGGTTGTACCGACAGTAAAGTGAAGTACATTCCTGTGAACACGGAGTACAATTTGCAGGCACCACAAAAGATAAATCTAGGTGAAGATATCTTTATGCCACAAGCTCTTAAAAGTGGTAAATTGAAATTTAAAATGACCGTTTACCAAGGCAGTACTCCCATTTTTGAAACGGTAAACAAAACCAAAGGATGGGATGGCTCAGCCCGCGACGGAAGTAAAGTAGCTGCCGGCCAGTATCCATGGATTGTGATTCTGTATAACGACAGAACAAACGAAGAGAAATACTTCTCGGGCTTAATAACGGTGATTCCTTAACCAAAACCATACTTTTGAATGAACCCGGAACGATTAGTCGTTCCGGGTTTTTTCTTTTAGGCCCTTTCCAAAAAGATATTTTAGTAACATTTTAAAGTAAAAGACTTGAAACCAAATTGGTAGCTTTTATTCTGCACTTCGACAAAAAAATCTACATTTAAACGATGAAATGTTGATAACTTTTTCTATTATCTTTGCACTCTTGCTTATAGACCAATTTAACTGATTATCAGTCTTCTATGTCCAAAATGCTGCGTATATCCCTTTTGATATTGTTCGTTGGGACATGCTGCAGTTTTGCTTTATCGCAAGTTTCTATAACCCCAACGGGTAATTCCTGTAGTTGTGATGGCGCCTTATCCTATACTTCGGGTATTGCGCAAAACGCCTATTATGAGTGGTCGGATGTGTTCGGCAATGTGATTTTCCAAGAAATAAATGCTGACGGACTTTCTACTGCCTCCGGATTGTGTGCCGGTGCCTATTTCCTTCATTTCGATGATGGCTCGGGCGTTCAAGAATTTTTATGGAATGTTCCATCTAGCATTAATCCCGGGGAAGCAGCCATGACCAGCATCTGTGAGACCGGAGGGAATTTCACTTTATCTAGTTTGGTATACGGATATCAAGCCGGTGGAATATGGGCAGATTTATCGGGAAATAACGTAAGCAATCTTCAGAATCCATCAAACCTAAATGGTACAGAGCTTTTCATATACACTATGACTGATGGGGCGTGTGCTGTTCAAACGGCGGTAGAAATCTTCATAATAGAAAATGCCGACCCCGGACAGAGTACGACTTATCTCATTTGCGAAAACTACGTACCATTTTTAATGACAGATCTTCTGAGCGGAAGCCCTGATTTCGGAGGACAGTGGTTTGATGCGCAGGGAAACGCCATAAGTGGTTACTACGATCCTGCTGTCATGGACCAAGCACTCTTCACCTACATGTTGGATATAGTGCCCGGTTGTAATCCTGTTTTTTCTAGTCTTTTTGTAATTGAAAATCAACTTTCGGATGCAGGGCTTGACAATGCAGAACTTATTTGTTCAAATGCGTCACCTGTAGATATGCATTCACTTCTAAATGGCTCACCGGATGCCGGCGGAATGTGGTTTGATTCGAATAGCAATCCGGTAGATCCTTTGTTTGTACCCGAAGTTGAGATGGCGGGAACATACACTTATGTGGTCCCCGGAGCCACACCTTGCCCCTCTGTATCCTCAAATTTAGAGCTGAGTCTTTCCGCCGTAGATCCCGCCGGAACCTCCTCCGGTACTCTATTATGTAGTTCAGATTCCGAGGTTAATCTCATTGACCTTCTAGACGGAAACCCCTTAACGGGTGGCTTCTGGACAGACCCCGTAGGAAATCCCAGCGATGGTACTTTTGATCCATCAACTGATTTAGCGGGAGAGTATCACTACCAAATTACCATTGGCAATTGTCCGCCGGAACTGAGCACTAGTTCTCTAAGCCTGGAAAACTTCATTACTGCAGGTAATGATCAAAATCTCGTTTTTTGCGAGACCGAGTTACCGATTGATTTAACGACGTATTTAAGTGCAGATGCTACCCCCGGTGGTTATTGGTTGCTCAATGGGAATCCACTTGGATCATCTGTGTTCTCCAATTTTTCGGAGGGTAATTATGCGCTGACATATGCCGTCGAAGGTCTCGCTTGCCCGGATGATGCCTCGGAATTCCCGATACAAATTGAAGCTTCGCCTATTTCTCTTTTAGATATGTCCATAACCATTTGCGAAAATGAAGTGACCTTGGACTTAAATGACCTTTTAAATATCAGCGAAGGTGTCGTTAATTGGACTGACGAGGCTGGGGCAACTATAGGTGCCAACTATCCGGTAAACGGCCCTGAAAATTCTGTCCTCCATGCTACGGCATATTCAGGCAATACATGTCCGGATTCTTTTGCAGATATTGCTTTACAAGTTGATGAAATTAATGCCGAAGTTCCTCTGCAAGGTGAGACGTGCGAGACCAACGAAGAAATTGATCTAAATTCCTATTTACCATCAGGCACGGAAAATAGTGGTTATTGGACCGATTCTCAAAATGAGAATATTGGCAGTTTTGTAGATCCCGAGGGAAATGGCAATGAAATTTATCATTACATCATAGATGCTGTGAACTCATGTGGAGCCGGTATTTTCGAACTTACCTTGGAAGTTTTCGAATTGCTTTCAGCAGGTAACGATTGGTCTGCCGAATTCTGTCCGAGTTCAAGTGAAATTGAATGGCCCACTAGTCAAATGGAAACTGAAGAGGGAGGCACATGGTCTTATTTGGGTGTGCCGGTTTCGGAAAATCTTTTTAACCCTTCGATCATGTCTGCCGGCGAATACGTGTATACCACATCCTCCAACGGGCCTTGTTTGGCAGATGAAGCCGTGTTTACAGCGGTAGTTCTTTCTCCCATTCAATTTGAAGCAGGTAATGATATGATGGCTTGTCATGGAGATGCTCAAGTTCAGTTGGGTCAACCTGCCAATCAAGAATGCACATATTCATGGAGTCCGGGATCATTTCTAAGCAATTCGAACATTGCGGATCCATTTGTAACCTTTGAAAACTCAGGGGCCGATCCCATTTCAGTGGAATACGTAGTTGTTGTAACGGATGAAATGTGTGCGGCCACTGATACTTTGATGATTACGATAAACCCGAAGTGTAATGTCACCTTAAGTGGCGACAACCAATATTGTGAGGGAGAAACCGGAATCTTGACAACCGCCGGTAACGCTATTTCGTTTGATTGGGAACCTTTTGTCGACCAAAACTCTTCCCAAGTAGTATGGGAAGTGGGGGAAGATTTGAATGTGAGCCTTCTTGCCACAAATGCCTTTGGTTGTTCAGAAGCCGTAGAAATGTTTGTCGACTGCGATCCGATTCCGGAACTTTTAGTAAACAGCTCACCTTTACATATTTGCCCCCCTATAGAGGTAATATTGGATGCCATTGATACCACCGATACTGCGAGTTCATTTGTATGGTATATGAACGGGATTAGCGTTGGAACAAATCAAAATTCTAGTGTAACTTTATCTGAGTCAGGCGACTACCACTTTTCCGTTGTGGCTTCTACGCCCAATGGTTGTGTCGCGGAAATGGAAGTACCGACAGATATTTATGTTCCAACGGTTCCAATTGCCGCTTTTCTAATCGGCCCGGAAAACTTGACAACCCTGGACGAATTCGTGCACTTTGAGAATACCTCTCTCAATTACAATGAGTTACAATGGGATTTATGGAATGGAGAACAGAGATCAGAGGAAGAGTTTGATATCGAAATAACTCCGGAAATGAATGGCACCTATGAGGTCTGTCTACTCGTTTCCAATGACTTAGGTTGTCATGATAGCGTTTGTCATTTCATTCATATAGATCCGGAGGTGGTATTTTTTGCTCCGAATGCTTTTACCCCTGATAATGATGGTATTAACGATTATTTTCAAGTACAATTCAAGGGATTTGATCCGGAAAGTTACCATTTGACGGTTGTCGATCGATGGGGTATTGTTTGCTTTGATTCAACCGATCCGAAACAGGTGTGGATGGGGGATATATCTGAAGGAAAATACTATGCTCAAATCGATTCCTATGTCTGGACAGTGACTTTAAAAGAGGAGCACAGTGCCCGAGAGTATGCCTTTAACGGTAGCGTGACAATTATCAGATAATCAATTGTTTAAGCGTAACTCATTCATCTTGTGATTCATACGAAAACTATCAACATTTCTCATATTTGTTGATAAGTCCGGGTTTTGATTTCATAAATTTGCCTTCGAATAATCAGAAATCATGATTCAAAAATTCGCCACTTTTTTACTTATCGGAAGCATACTTATAGGATGTGCAAATACATCTTCTGAAAATGCAAATGCCGAAAACGGAGCTTCAGATTCAACGGAAGTTCAAATGAGTTTTTATCCTGATACATCAACATTCGATGTTACAGGTGCGATATCAGTTGCTGATTTAAAAAATAAAATCAGTGGTCAAGATTCGATGCTAGTAAAAGTATCTGCAACGATTGCTGAAACCTGTACACGTATGGGTTGTTGGATGGATATTAAAGATGAAGCCGGCGAGAACATCAAAGTCCGAATGAAGGATCATAATTTCTTTGTTCCCAAGGAGGGATGTGAAGGAAAAAAATGTGTTATCGAAGGATATGCCTACCGCACCACTTTTTCTCAAGAAGAGAGAATGCATTATGCCGAAGAGAGCAACATGTCTGCCGAAGAGATAGCAAAGATTACAGGTCCACAGGACGTATTGACCATCACCGCTCATAAAGTAATGATTGAAGATGCACCTCTAGCCACAGAGGAAGAACATATGCATGATCACGACCATGAAGGTCATGATCACGAAGGACATGAGCACCACGATCACGAAACTGAAAGTAAGGACGCTCAACAGTAAAGGCTAGTTCTACAAGAACTGTTGCCTTTTTTTGCACGCATGACAAAGTCGGCCTGTTTCTAACGAGACAGGTCGGTTTTTTTTATAGCCTCTCCAATTAATAAAAAGTTGTGTCCGCGCATCCCCGGAAATCTTCCGGATAATAATTATATGTAAGAAAGACAATAGAATAAACTCTCTTTGTTACGGTATTCACAGTCAAGGTTAGAGAAAAGAAATCTGAATCTGAAATAGTGATTGATGGGAATTTGGAAACGAACGAAATCGATTTTCGAAATCAGTATTCAGGTGCTAAGAAAAAAAAGCGGAACAACGGTTCTGCTTTTTTTCCTATTCATGACCGGTAAGCATTTTGATGAATTCATCTTTTCGACGACGAGCTACCATAACTTCCGTGCCGTCCTCCATCAGGACGTAGCCACCGTCTTCTTTAATGAACTTTTTGACGTAGGTGACGTTTATGATATGACTTTGATGTGTCCTAAAAAAGATGTTGGCAGGCAATATATCTTCAAACTCTTTTAACGATTTTGGAACTGTAATTTTCTCTTTTGATGTCAAGTGAAAATGAGTGTAGTTGCTATCACTTTCCAAACGCATGATCTGATCGAATCGAACCAAAGTGTAACTGTCCTGTGAAGAAAGGGCTATTCGATCTTGCACTGCGGAATGTCTCACATCCATGAGATAGTCGATACGTTTCTGATTACTGCTTTGTTTTTTTCTAACCTTACTTACAGCCTCCAATAATTCATCGGGATCAATTGGTTTTAGCAAGTAGTCAACAGCGGCATATTTGAAAGCTCTGACGGCATGATTGTCGAAGGCTGTTGTAAAAATCACAAAGAACTCCGGATTTTTCACCTTTTCTAAGAGATCGAAACCCGTTCCATCATCCATTTGAATGTCGAGAAAAATCAGGTCCGGTTCGAGCAGATGGATTTGTTTGTAGCCCTCTTGCACCCCTGCGGCCTCACCTACTACGTTCACATGCGGACAAGTAGATTTCAGAAAAGAGAGCAATGTAGATCTCGCATCCGATTCATCGTCTATGATTAGAGCTTTTATCATCCTATATTCTATGAATGAAGCGAAATTAGGTCATTTCAGGGAAAACCGAGACTTCTAGTTTAAAGTCGGCTCATCTAATGCACACGAATTTTCACTTCCACTTTGGTGCCTATCACCTCCCCTAGTCTGTCCTTCACTTCTTCTACCCGCACTTTATTGTCGCGATTATCCTCGTCCAACATTTCAAGTCTCTTTTGGGTGATAGTCATACCTACAGATTTGTGCAAAGCTTTCGTTCCCTCTTTCAACTTTTTACTTTGTTCAATTCCAATTCCATTGTCAGTAACTGTAACAACCAAATAATTACCGATTAGCAGGTAGTACAGGCTAATTCTTCCTTTGCTGCGCGTTTGAGCCAAACCATGAATTATTGCATTTTCCAAGTAAGGTTGAATCAACATGGGTGGCAGATGAATTTCCGAAGTAATGATATCATCGTCGATAGTAATATCGTAATCGAACTTTTCTTTAAAGCGCATTTTTTCCAATTCGAGGTAATGCGTAACGGCCTCGATTTCTTCTTCCAGACTTATTTTCCCGGACCGTGAATTATTCAATGTAGCCCTCACCAAACGCGAGAATTTTGCCAGGTATCTGTTGGCTTTATCATTTTCGTTGTTGGCTATATAACTTTGAATCGAATTGAGCGAATTAAAGATAAAATGCGGATTCATCTGGGCTTGTAAAGCGCTTCGTTCAAGGTCAGCGATTCGCACTTTATCCAAAGCGTTTTTACGAGAGCTACTCAAGAAATACCTGAATACGAGAAAGGCAATAAAACCAAGGAGACATACTGCTGTAGCTAAAAACCACGTTTGAGTATACCAGTTCTGTTCCGATTCGATTTGAATGAGTAGTGTGCCATTTGGCTTAAGATCATTTTTATCGATGAGAACAAAGTTTCGGGAATTTTCGATTCGAATGACAGTGTCGGGGGGATGTATTTTTGCAGCTGCGTTCGTAGTGACGCAGAACATTACAAAAACTAAAGATGTTGAGAAAAAATACTTCATCTCACAAATGAAGTAAAAGATTTGCTGATGGAGCGAAACTTTCGCTTTTATTTGAACCATGAATATATACTTATTCACTTTACCGAATGGCCTGCGCTGCGCATATCAGTTCCGTCCCGGCGCGGTTACGCATTGCGGATTGGTAATTGGTTGTGGATCCAGAGACGAAGATTCAAATGAAAATGGAGTTGCCCATTTGATTGAGCACATGTTGTTCAAAGGCACCACACGTCGGAGCATGTTTCATATTTTGAGTAGTTTGGATCGTGTCGGAGGCGAGTTAAACGCCTTCACTTCAAAAGAAGAAACGTGGATTCATGCGTCGGTAGAATCCTCGCATTGGAAAGATGCTCTCGATGTAATATCGGATATAGCGCGCAACAGTTTATTTCCGGCAACCGAGATAAAACGAGAGAAGGAAGTGATTTTAGATGAAATGAATTCTTATAAAGATCAGCCGGGCGAGATGATCTTTGAAGAATTCGACAAGTTGATGTTTGGTAATCACTCGATGGGAAAAAGTATTTTGGGAACTGAAGAATCCTTGAAGACCATTGACAGAAAAACCCTTGTTTCGTTTTTTCAACGCCATTACACGCCCGACAATTCAGTGATTTCTATAGTTGGCCAACAAGATCCCGAGCAAATCGAAAAATGGATAGAGCATTGTTTCGGTCCATGGAAAAAAAATTCCAACGTCCTATCCAAGCGAAGAAAACCCGTGGTGGTAAAACCAAAGATTGTTCGGCACCGGACAGATAATCATCAGGCGCATTATGTGAGTGGATGCAGGGCTGCAGATGTTCATCACAAAGACCGGAGGATAGTAGCAATAATGACGAATTACCTCGGTGGTCCGGCATTAAATAGCAGACTTAGCTACGAATTGCGGGAGAAAAATGGAATAGCCTATCACATAGAGGCCAATTATACTCCGTTTCATGATTGCGGAATGTTCTCGATTTACGCCGGCACTTCGGAGGAAAGTCTAGAAAAAATGGAAAGATTAATACGAAAGGAACTCGATAAAATTCGAGATGGACGCATAACATCTGCCAATTTGAAGGCAATGAAAAAACAAATTTCCGGACAACTAACTCTTGCCGGTGAATCCGCCTCTTCGGAAATGTTTCACATGGCAAGGAGTATTTTACTCTACCATAAAATTGAATCGCATTCCGAAATCATTCAGAGTATTGAGGATATAAGTCTTACAGATTTTAATCGTGTATCGGCCGAATTGTTAGATCCTGCCAGATTTAGCACCCTGATATACCTGTAGGGCAACCTCGAAACATCGATTCTCTTATTTAAAAGATTCTTTCATAAAACGCTGAAGTCCGGCCTGTCTTTAATAAGAAAAATAATATTACGCAGATTACTATACTAAACAAGAATACAGAAAAACTTATTGATTGAATAAGTGCTCCATTTTCGACACCCCTTTGCAAGGTCAGTGTGGCAATTACGGCAGCACCCAGTACTTTCTGGATCATAAAAGAAATAACGGCTTTGTCGAGGGCAGAGGTTTCTGTTGAAATAACCATCTTCACCAAGACGATTCTCAAAGCAAATAAAACGACGGTAATTATTAGGCCATCCAAGAATCAATTGACTTGTGTTATTTGAATACTCATTCCTCTAAACACAAAGAAAAATATGCGCAACAAAAAAACCAATTCGCTGAAAATCCCTTCTCTTCTTTGGGTAGAATAATGGTTTGATTTGGAACAAAACGTTCAATGATTCTTGGCTCGAGATACTTTAGATTACCAATGGCAATTCCAAACGACAATGCGGTGAGAGCCCCGCTAAAATTGAGGTATTCGGAGATGCCGTAGAGAATAAATAAAAAGGCCGGAGTCGAAAATTTTGTGGTTTTAAACTGAGGAAATCTGCTGAGTATAAATGACCAAAGGAAGGCACCAAAAACACCGCTTAGATAGTGGCCCTAAAAGATGAAAAGCCCTATCAGCATAATGATTAAAGGAATTTACATGATTCAGTTTATAGAGCCTTAATATACGAACGCAAAACTACGTAGATGATATTTTATGAACGTCATTGTTGTCATCTTCTATCTGGTCTTTCACGTGCATCATTTTAGTAGCGATAACAGCCATATCTTTAAAATCGTTGATGATAAGCCAGTTCATAGCATTTTCGTCGTGATCAGCTGCTCTGGCCATCTTTTCAAGCACATCGAAATTGTGTTTTCTCAACCAAGCAAGGGCATTCAGGTTTCCTTCTGTTCCATTTATCAAGGCCATAAGATGCGGATGACCATTGCGCAGGAGCCAATCTCTGGATTCGTCGTGGTTTTTTAAGGCAAAAACGAATAGGCCCAATTCCGGATAACCGTTTTGCATCAGCCAGTTTCTGATTTCCATATTACCGCTTATCGATTCGCCCCAGGCCAAAATAATCTTAGCCGGATAGTTCATTGTCATAGAAACAAAATAACGAAAAAAAACAACATTGTTGCTCAAAACCAGTCAGAATTGTGGAGAAAACAGTGATATCTGTGCCAACGGTCCCAAAATAAATCGATGATCAATTCAAAAAACTGTCCCATTTTTGCCACCTTAAATCCTTATCACAAAACCATGAAAACCAAGTTTATTTTGTTAGGCTTGCTCGCCTTAACTGCTCATTTGACTGCTTTTTCGCAAGGCGACAAGGTTCTTACCAGCGATGAAGAGAAAAAGATCGTTGAGAATCTTAAAGCCAGAACTTCAGCCGACAGTCTAGTTTGGAAAACCGGAGGGACTATCGGTTTTACCACCACACAAACCTATTTAAGTCAATGGGCCGCGGGTGGTAATAATTCCATAACGAGTGTAGGAATGATTAATTTATTTGCGAACTACAGCAAGGGTAAAAATTCATGGGATAACACATTAAACCTAGGATACGGCCTCACTTTGCTCGATTTGGATAGCCGTGCCATTAAAACAGATGATCGCATCGATTTTCAGAGTAAATATGGACGTCAGGCATCAAAGAATTGGTTTTACGCCGGCCTAATGAACTTTAGAACTCAATTTGCTCCGGGTTATAATGTTGTGGGAGGTATTCCGGTTTATAATGATTTGAATGGAGTTGATCTTCGAATTTCCGACTTTCTGGCTCCCGCTTATTTATTGACTGCACTTGGTATGGATTACAAGCCCAGTGATCAATTGACTGTCTTCATTTCACCTGTAACCTTTAAAGGAACCATCGTGAACAATCAGGCATTGGCTGACATCGGGGCATTTGGTGTGGATCCCGCCACTTACGATGATTTGGGAGCGATATTAACTTCAGGTAAAAATTTCCGATCGGAGATTGGAGGTTATTTCAAAGCACAATATTCTACAAAGATTGCTGAAAACGTTAGTTTCACGACCAAAATTGACCTCTTCTCGAATTACGCGGAGAACCCGCAGAACATTGATGTGAACTGGGAAAATATGTTGACTCTAAAAGCCAGTGAGTATTTAAATGCCTCACTTTCGACGCAATTAATTTATGATCACGACATCATGGTGCCTAAAGGCGACAACGGTGAAACAGGCCCCGGTGTTCAGTTTCGTCAAGTCTTAGGAATCGGATTCAGCTACAAACTCAATAGAAAATAAACATGAGAAAAGCCTATGTATTTCCGGGGCAGGGATCCCAATTTCCCGGCATGGCCAAGGATATTTATGATTCTTCTTCGGAAGGTAAAACGCTGCTTGAGCAAGCCAATGATGTTCTTGGATTTCGAATTACAGATACCATGTTCGGCGGTACAGAAGAAGAGTTGAAGCAAACACGTATTACACAGCCGGCCATTTTCATTCATTCCGTTGTGCTTGCAAAATGTTTGGGTTCCGCCTTTGAACCTTCGATGGTAGCCGGCCATAGTTTAGGAGAATTCTCTGCGTTGGTTGCCAATGGCACTCTTCTATTTGAGGATGCCCTAAAGTTGGTATATGCGAGAGCCATGGCCATGCAGAAAGCATGCGAAATGAATCCTAGTTCGATGGCTGCCATTCTTGGTTTAGAAGATGAGGTAGTTGAAAGAATATGCGCTGAAACAGAAGGTATCGTAGTTGCGGCAAATTATAATTGCCCGGGACAATTGGTGATTAGTGGGGAAAACTCTGCTATCGACCTTGCCTGTCAGAAACTCACGGAGGCCGGTGCCAAACGAGCGTTGAAATTACCCGTTGGCGGAGCTTTTCACAGTCCGTTGATGGAGCCTGCGCGCATAGAATTGGAAGCGGCAATTGAAGCCACACTTTTCCGTCAACCAACTTGTCCGGTGTATCAAAATGTAACGGCTTCGGCAGTTTCTGATCCACTCCAAATTAAACAGAATTTGGTTGTTCAACTTACAGCACCTGTTCGTTGGACTCAAACCATGAGGCAAATGCTTTCAGATGGAGCTACCGAAATAATAGAGGTAGGTCCGGGAAAAGTACTCCAAGGTCTTTTTAAGAAAGTAGATCGCGAAATAGCCGTGAGCAGCGCGACCATTTGAGTTCTCCGCATTCCCGAATAGTTCATATAAAAAAAGCCCCGACACGAATCTCGTGCCGGGGCCTGCTTAAGTAATTAAGTCTTCTGATCAGTTTCTTACCGTAAAGCTCTTTCGCACTTGTCCTTCGTGTATATCAATCACTACTGTGTACACTCCATCGGCGAAACCGGTCAGAGGCACAGTAATACGACTGAATGCACTTTTTTGTTCCATGGTATAAACCACTTCTCCGAGAACGTTGTAAATTCTAAAAGAACGCGCTACGCCTTCGTTGATCTCAATGTTCAACGCTTCGCGAGCAGGATTTGGATAAACTTCGAAATCGATTTTATCATCTTCTTCACTTACATTGATGCCGGCTTCTTCGTCGTAAATGATAAAGTCGTCGAGGGCCGCTTCGATTAAAGATCCGCCATCGAGATACTCACCGATAGTGGTGCTGTCGGATGCAATAAACTGCATTTTCATATCGTCTGTAACCGTCAAATAATCGCTAACACGGAAAGCGTTTCTTCTCCATCCTATTTCACCGGTGAGTGTGTTTTCGATGTATGTCCAGGTACTACCGCCATTGTTGCTCAAACGCACTTGCCACCAATCGGCACCCGGATTTGCACCAGAGGCCGGTGAATTTGTATACCAGCGCCAATAGGCAACTATTGGGTTTTCATATTCCAACATTTCAATCGTAGAAGTTTGCAGCGTAGTTTTTCCTCCGTCCACATCATTTTCCCCGAGAGGAGCAGATTCATTGGAAGCATTTCCGGTGATAAAACAATATTCTCCTCCGGGAGTGTGCTGGTTGTATGTCTGAACAACGGTATTAAGATCACCCGGTGTTCCAAACGAACCAACCGGAATATCTAACTCCCAAAATCCGGTGGTAGCATTATCACCGCCCATACCGGTGAGCCAAGATCCCCAATCTTCATTGTCATCGCAATCGTGTCTTCCTACCTCTTCAACACCCACTAGAATGAAGTAAGGTAGATTTGGATTGGAAGGTTGATTGGCAGCAATAGGTTGAATATTGCTCAACAATCCATTGATGTCTGTCACACCAAGATAATATGCAATCACTGTTCCCTTGGGTTGAGCCGGAATGGCGGCAGTATAATTGTCTCCACCCGTATTTGACATTTCTACGGTTGTCCATTCAGTACTATTATTGATTTTGTACACCAACCTTACTTCGTCTAAATATTGAGTGAAAGGGAAGTTGAGATCAAGTGTTGCATCAATGTCAATTGTTTCTTCGTCATTGGCGAATTCCAGATCGTTGTGATAAAGGGAAGCGTTGCCTAACAACGTTATCCCGTGCATATCGAAACCAACTACAATGGCGTTTCCATTTGGGGTACCATTGGAAATATCTCCATCGTCATCATCAGCTTGCAAAGCATCTAGAAGCACATCGGTAAATGCAGCTCCTTCGTTTCCGTTCAACGTATTTGCTTGTAAGCCGGGGTATGCTCCAAGGAAAATCGGCATGGTTGTATTCCAATCAGCTCCCATTAGCAGATGTGTATCATACCAAGCACCGCAAATAATTTCACCGTCAGCATGAACCTGACCTACCAAATCTTCAGGATATCTTTTTGGTTCAAGGTCGTATCTGCGAATTCCGTCTTCATTATCAGTATAAAAACCGGCTCCGAGGTTTGGGTTGTTCGATAGGGAAATAGCCCAATAATCAGCATAACCCTCGTTCATGGCACCATTCTGAAAGTTTGATCCCAGGCTGTTGTAATACGTGTTATTAATTCCGTGACCATATTCGTGGTACACTACATCAGCCACCAGGGAAGTTGGATTGCATCCACCGCCGATATTGAAGAAATTGATGGAGGCACCATCATAAAATGCATTGCATTCTCCGGCTTCGTCAATATTAGTGGTAAGTTGAATATCCATATCTGTAAAGGATGGCATCCAAGCTTTCATGTGGTCGTGAATACTCTGCACACTCACGTAGGCCGATCTCTCACGAACTGTTGCAAAAGAATCAAATGAAAAATCATTATTTCCTGCTTGCAAGATCATGTTTATTCCCGGAGTTACACCATCTGTGAAGATCCTGCACCATTCACCCTGCAAACGAAATTGGGCGGCCACTCCCGGATCTTCGGGGATATTTACAAATCCATTTTCATCAGTCACATAATTGGTACCCCCTACATTCACATACAAGTTCCTAAGCGACAAAGTAGTTAATGTACCATATGGGTTGTCGGGAAAGACCTCAGCGGTGGCAGTTACCTGTACATCCAGTTCTTCCTCTTCAGCGGGCACCCCCATCATTTTTATTTTCTTTTTGCCGGCAGCCTTTTCGTTGCTGCAATTGTGGTGCATCACCTTGTTGCTGCGATAAAGAATTTGCCCGTTTTGTGCATCGATCAAGGTGTAATAGTCCGATGGGACATTATTTTCGTTTACACAACGAACGTTTGCTTCGTAGACCCATTTAATAGAGGCGGATCTGAAACCCGGCACCGGTAATAAATGCAGATCGGAGCTAATTTGGACAGCGGTAATTTCTTGATCAATTCCTGCTGAAGCAAATTGAATAGCCTGATTTTCTGTTATCGATAGTTCATTACTCAATACTTCCTCATCATACACATCACAACCAAACATGATTACGCTGTTGTTGTAAAGTTTAATGGTCAGATTTGAAGTAAGCACCTCAATACCATTAACGATTTGCGAATAGGCGACCCAAGTGTGTTTCGCTGAGGTATTCACTACCGGTTCAGACAATTCATCAGGATTAATTCCGAAGACCTGCAGATGGTTGATCACAAAATTCATTGCCTTCTCTTCGGCCGAAGTGCCGGTAACCGGTATTGGTTGGCCATAAGCTCGGTGAGGAAGTGCATTTTCTTCGTTGAAGTGCACATACCAAGTTCCATGATTAGCAAGGAACTGTTGCCAATTAGTTTGTTCACGAAGAAGTTGTTGATATACTAAATCATATTGTTTGGTTCCATTGATCAATCTGATTTCAAGGGGATCGCGGTAGTATTGCGGATCACCATTTGCGTATAGACTTAACGAAAAAAACGAGAATAGTAGGTAGAAAGTGTACTTCATTTTTATACTGATTATTGGCTAATTTTCGCTAAGGTATACACAGATGATTCAACAAACCCCCGTCCGGCATGAAAATTTTCTAGATAGCTTGGAAACTAAAAAAGGAGGCCGTTGCCCCCTTTTTGTTTGACTTGCTTTAAACTAACCGAAAATTGAATTGAATTGGATATAGGAGAACAGGTGTTCCAAGTTTATTGGCCTTCATCCTCATCCATCGTCATTCGCTTATTCCTCTCCTCTACTTTTTCTACCTCACGACCGGCATTCTCAGGGGTATGGGTATTTTCCTCCCAATTCCTCAGCATGAGTCTGCGGTACTTATTGCGATCTCCCAACTCGTTGATGGATATACTTTTCACAGACCAAAAGTGAATGTTTCCGTGAAACGTCCGACAAAATAAAAGCAGCACTTGTAAACTCTGATGTGTTAATTATCAACACATTGCATGACGAAATCCACTAAATCACCTTTAAATGACATAAATCAGTCTACCAATTGACTGTCCTCAAGGTCATGGATAAACCGAACCATGATATTCGCAAAATAGTTTTCATACCAAAATACCCCCAAATGAATACAATACTAGTTGCGGTCGATTTCACGAGTAACGCGGAGAATGCGGCTCGATATGCCTTAGGACTTGCATCCGATACCAAGTCTCGGGTTACTCTTGTTCATGGAACTCATCTGCCTTTGGTGAGTGATGTGCAATTTGACATTACGGCAAGTCTCGACAGTATGCATACACAGGCGAAAAAAGATATGGATCTTTTGGCTTCCAAACTGAGCAAGAAATTTCCGAAGGTGAAAATTACCGCACATGTAGAAATCGGATTTGTGGGGGAAATACTTCGAAAACTGTCAAAGAAAAGTGAAGTGTCGCTTGTTACCTTAGGGATCGGAC
>JBILMS010000163.1:0-2599 GCA_044375415.1 Flavobacteriales bacterium | reverse complement strand
CCAGCAGTGGATGGCTTGGAGTGCCGGCGCCAGCAGCCTGCGCCAGGGGCTTGCTGGTTTCCACCAAGGCCTCCAGGCGGGCCAGCTGCTCGAGGTTGTCCACCAGGGGATCCAGGCTGTTGATGCCCTGCTGCTGCACAAGACGCAGCACTGTCCCCTGCAGGGCCACTGCGGGTGCAGCCGCAACGATGGGGCGTAGATCCATCGCTCAGATCGGTGCACGCATGGCGTCGAGGTACTGCACGATCTCGACAAGCCCCTCGGTGCGCTGCACCTGCTCGGCCGGCACGCCTCCGGTGTGGCGGTTGGCGGTGTGAAACCAGTGACGCGACTGCAGGCGATCGTTGCCGACGAGAACCGAAAGGCTGCGGTAGAGCCGGATCAGCAGCAGCGCCAGCTCGCCGGTTTTGGACGATGGGTCAATGCCCTTGCTGCGGTTCAGCGTGGAGCGGTCTTTGCCCAGCAACCTGGCCAGGGCCGCGCGGCTCAGCTCCAGCTCGTCGGCGGCGCGCATCACGGCCTGCAGCAGCAGCTGGCCATCGGTGAGCGAGGCCGCAGCCGGAGCAGCCGGAGGAACAAGATCGACGACCGCCATGGCCTTGCCGCATTTGCAGCGATACTAGCCACAATGATGCGTTTGCGCCAGATGAAGGCCCGCTGCCGGTCGCCCAGGCGCAGGATTCGGGCAAGAGCATGTCGCTGGTTACTTGATCCGATCCAGTAAGCCAATCCGGTAGATCGTGGAGTGGCTTGGATCGCCGAGCGGGTGGGGGTTGACCGCCAGAATGCAAAGACGAACGATTGAGCTGTCTCTACCCCAGGACAGGCCGCTATCATCAAGGACGCTATTACGCACGCACCCAAACCATCTACATAACCAGCGTTACGGCCACAGAAGCCAGAAGATAGAAGCCAGAAGACTGAAGCCAGAAGGCGGCTCTACGCCTTGATCGACGAAGTCAGGCAATCCCACGAACCCGTACAAATCCACGGCAAGCGTGGTAATGCTGTGTTGCTTTTGGTGTCTATCCCCGGCATGCGCGAATCAATCATGGAAGTAATGGCGACGGAAGTGTCGGAGCTGAGCAGCGAACCGCTTTGGTGAATTTGACCATTCTGTACACCAAACAGGCCCAGAAGGACGCCCGCAAACTCGTCTCTGCCTCACCGGCGCTGAAGCAGAAGGCTCAGACTTTGCTCGATCTGCTGACCCTTGACCCCTACCAGCAGCCACCGCATTATGAGGCTCTTGTGCGATCTGCGTGGGGCTTGCTCACGCCTGATCAACATTCAGTACGGGCTGGTGTATCAGCTACTGGAGGAGCAGCGGATCGTGAAGGTGCTGCGGCTGTGGAGCTACTACGACTAACCGTTAGATCGGTTGATCACAGGGGGTGCAGGTAGAGCCGATTGAATTTCGAGGGCCAGTTCGCCTCATCACGGAACTGCTGACGATCGATCAACAGCAGCTGGTAGCGGCTCACAGCCAGCAGCCAGCGGGGCGGAATCTCCCAGTGAAATCGGGGAGGCCCATGGGTCAGGGGTGGGCGGGCGACGGATCCGAACTGGCTTCAGAATGGAGGCCCTGAAGTGGTAGCCATGCGGACGTTTTCAGCGGTGATCGAGCGCTGCCCGGACACCGGGCTGCTCGTGGGCTACGTGCCGAGATTTCCTGGCGCTCACAGCCAGGCAGAAAGCCTCGCTGAACTGCAGACCAACCTCCAGGAGGTGATTGACATGATTATGGAAGAGCCTGTCTAAGCAAGATAGTTGCGCTGTTGCTACAACTGCCCTTATTACCTGAGCCATCTCGGCCCAGAGAGCTCCAATAAACTGAACCAAGTCGTTAACTGCCGATGCGAATCGCTGAACTCAGGGGGCACCCCAGCTGCATGAGCTGATTGTCCAATATGGCGCCAGTAATCTGGCCGTGTTCGGTTCCGTCGCCCGCGACAAGGCCGGCCCCGACAGTGACATTAATCTACTGGTGGATCTGATTCAAGGCCGCAACCTCAGGCCTGAATTCCAGCCACAGGTGGAAACGCAGGCAATTGCACTCTGATAGACAAAGGAGACCATCAGGCGCTGCTGGATATTCTGTCCACAATTGATCGTGCCCTTGGATTCCCTCCCTGGCGAGGCATGGCCGGTCTGCGCGATGTGCTGATCCACGCCTATGACCGGGTCGATCTGCAGGAGGTCTGACATGCCTACCGACAGTTCCCACGACTTCGGGAAAAGATTGCAGAGATTCTCAGCCAGCATCACTGATCTCCGGAGGCCTCCCGGTGCAACACGCCCACCAGCTTCAGGTAGGGGGCGTTGGCCTCCATGCGCCGCTCCAGGGCATCCACCGTGCCTCTCTCGAAAGCCTTGCTGATCTCCGCCTCTTCTACAGCGGCGTCATAGACGCCGAGGAAAACAGCCGGATCACCGATGCGGTGGTCCTTGGCCGCCGGTTCCAGCTGGTTGTAGGGCAGCAGGGCGCAGCTCAGCGGTAGTTCTCGAACTGCAGCGGCACCTCCAGGTCCTGGCCCTTGAGCAGCTGGATCGCCTGCTGAAGGTCGTCTTTGCTTTTGCCGGTGATGCGCAGGCTGTC
>JBILMS010000092.1:0-9755 GCA_044375415.1 Flavobacteriales bacterium | reverse complement strand
CCGGTTGCACCGATCCTTCAGCGTGCAACTACAGTATTACAGCGGGATGCAGCAATGGCTCATGTACTTATCCCGGATGCAATAACCCCATTGCTTGTAACTACAGTCCTTCCGCCGGTTGTGATAATGGCACATGCACATTCTCAGGTTGTACTAATCCGACTGCGTGCAACTACAACGCACTCGCCGGCTGCGATAATGGTTCATGTACATTCCCCGGTTGCACCGATCCTTCAGCGTGCAACTACAGTATTGCAGCGGGATGCAGCAATGGCTCATGCACTTATCCCGGATGCAATAACCCCATTGCATGTAACTACAGTCCTTCCGCCGGTTGTAATAATGGCACATGCACATTCTCAGGTTGTACTGATCCGACTGCGTGCAACTACAACGCACTCGCCGGCTGCGATAATGGTTCATGTACATTCCCCGGTTGCACCGATCCTTCAGCGTGCAACTACAGTATTACAGCGGGATGCAGCAATGGCTCATGTACTTATCCCGGATGCAATAACCCCATTGCTTGTAACTACAATCCTTCCGCCGGTTGTGATGATGGCACATGCACATTTTCAGGTTGTACTAATCCGACTGCGTGCAACTACAACGCACTCGCTAGCTGCGATAATGGTTCATGTACATTCCCCGGTTGCACCGATCCTTCAGCGTGCAACTACAGTAGTGCAGCGGGATGCAACAATGGCTCATGCACTTATCCCGGATGCAATAACCCCATTGCTTGTAACTACAGTCCTTCCGCCGGTTGTAATAATGGCACATGCACATTCTCAGGTTGTACTGATCCGACTGCGTGCAACTACAACGCACTCGCCGGCTGCGATAATGGTTCATGTACATTCCCCGGTTGCACCAATCCTTCAGCGTGCAACTACAGTAGTACAGCGGGATGCAACAATGGCTCATGTACTTATCCCGGATGCAATAACCCCATTGCTTGTAACTACAATCCTTCCGCCGGTTGTGATAATGGCACATGCACTTTTGCAGGATGCACAGATCCGGGAGCATGCAATTACGATGCATCTGCGGGTTGCGACAATGGAAGTTGCGATTACACTTGTTTGGGTTGTCCCGGCGATTTTAATCACGATGGATATATAAATGTTACCGATCTCCTTATTCTACTCTCCGAATATGGTTGCACAAGTAGCTGCGGAGAACCCGACATGTCCGGAGATAATTTGGTAGGAACTGCAGATTTATTAATGTTCCTCAGTTATTACGGAACAGTTTGTCCATAACGATATTTCATTCATTGAAAAAGGCTTCCTCAAAGAGGAGGCCTTTTTTATTTAAACAATCCACAAATTTCCTCTTCATCCAAATCTGTGGCCTTGTGTTCGATTACATAATCGAGGGCCTTCTTAACACGCACGGGATCCAACGAAAGTTCACGGCCTATCTTTTCCATAAGTTCTACTTCCTGTTCAGACACATGATGATCTACAGTGGTTAATATCAAAGCTTGGTAGAAAAACCGAATGTTTTCGTCACGACTTACGGAGCGAGGATAGATGCGACCTTCCGACTTTCGGATAATTTCATCCATTTGAAATTTCTGGATTCCATTTTTCTGAGCAATTCCATAGACCAATAAAACTTCTTTGTGGTCCAAATGACCGTCTGTTTTGGCTAATTGAATTAATTGTGCGATTTGATCTTGTGTAGCAGCCATGAAGGTATTTTTAATGATGTAAATTTAAAAGCCACTCCTTTCGAAGTGGCTCCTTTATTTTTTTGATTTAGTCAATGATGAGCTTAAATCTTGGTGATTTTTTTACTCATGTAGTTTCCGTTTTCCAACACAAACGAGATGTAATAGACCCCTGACGGATATGATTTTACATCTATGCGTTGAACCATGTTATTCATTTTCGAAACATTCACTAATTGCCCTTCGTTATTGAAGATACGGATTTCTTTTATTTCCGAATACCTGGCTGATTCAAGTGTAATAAAATCTGTTGCCGGACTTGGATATACATCCGCTTCATCGAACATTAATTGTTCTTCAATTCCGACGCTACATGGTTGCGCTAAATCTGTGTTTCGATAAGAACCGAACATAGTTAGTTGCTCCGGCATGGGTTCAGGATTTAACCATGTTTCGAGGTGCGCAGATGTTGCGTTCGGGTTTCCATCCCAGTGTCTATCAAACTTTCCGTAGTAATCATCTGCCGTTGGAGTATCGCAAAAAGAGCCGCCACCGGTAAGAGTACCAACTATATGGTGATTATTATTGTAAAAAGGACTACCACTACTTCCTCCTTCAGTTACACCCCAATTAGTTACGGTTTCAACCCATTCAATTCTCCAATGATGCCCGGTAGCACCACCCGGCCATGTTCCTGAAACGATATCGTCGCTGGTGCTAATCTTTTTCACATCCCCATTGGGGTGATGAATAGATACTCCATCATTGGGAGTTGATCCCGTTGCGTCCCATCCGGCATAAAATGGATTCCATGTGTCCGGAACGTCATCTTCCAACTCAAGTAAAACGTAATCGCTACCATTATCTCCTCCATTGTCAGCGCTATCGCCACGTTTAACAACACCGCTTCTATTATGTGTACTCACAGCTGCTCCACTTCCACAGCCCGTTCTTTCATAATTAAATTTCACTTGGCAACTTAATAAATCGGAAGCCGAAATTCCCACAGTGCAGTGCATAGCAGACAGAATTAAATTTTTACAATCCATAGCTGTATTGTTCACCAAAGAACCGCTGCAGAGAAAAAGACTTCCGTTATCATTGAGTTGCAATCTGACGGCAGCATCTCTCTCAGTTTCCCAGCCATCTCCCTCCGGACAATTCACATCTACTTCGCAAAAATCCGATCCACCTCGTAAATCACGGTAATCGAAAATACCTCTATAGAAATGACCCACTCCGCGAATACCCATTCTTGGAGATTCGATTACACCGGCGGGCTCATAATATTCGAGCACAGCTTCATCGCCAAAAACTTCACCTGTTACAAAAATTCCATGATCACTATTTTCATGGTGGTCATAAGGTCCTTGATAGAAACTTTGATCAGCTGAGTATAGATATAATGTCGAGCCAATTGGTAGGAAAAAATCTTTGAAATACACGGCTACAGCCGCAGCATTACTTGTGCGAAAACGAAATTGCCATAAACGAGCCCCATCTTCAAGTTTAGTCCAAGTTCCATTGGTGGAAGAATTCATTTCCGAAAAAATGATCCTGCCATTGTTATACCGTCCGGTTTCTCTTTCAGCCGCTTCATCTTCTTGTTGAATAGTAGACGTATTAAGAGTTGCGAGCTCTTCGATCGGAAGTGAATTTTGATGATCAATTCCCAGATCAAATCCAGTAGGATAATTATTCTCTTGCGCAGAACAAGGTAAAGCAATGCCGACCAGCAAAGCCGCTAAAAGGTAAAAATGCTTCATTAATTTGACGATATTATTCAGGTTTCGACGCGAATGTAACGAGAATTAGCCAATTCCTGATAATCAGAAAAGGTTTTACTCTTGGAGATCTGTCGTAGTCTGATTTCTGGAGGATAATCGTATTCTATGTCTGATTGCCATTACAGTTCCAATGACCATGATAATACAGCCAAACCAAAGCACATTGATCCACGGGAATATTTCGGCCGTTAGGATCAAGAGATCTTTTTGATTCGATGCGTGATCCTGGATGGTAAGTTCTAATCCCTCGGGTTTTTCCTCGAGAGCAAAAAGCATTCGGAACTCATTGGATTCAACCGGATAAACAAAGGGAATACTGTCGTTAATCCGGATAGCCAAAATCTCCAACTTCTCTCTGCGGGCTCCTTTCGTAAGTTCAACATATCCCCTCTTCGCTTTCATACCCGACGGCAAATTCTCGGGAGCATCCGTCATATCTATATCGGTCAAACTATCTAAACGGAAGGTAACTCCATTAAAAATTGGGATCTCTTGTCCAAGAGGAATAATCCCTTTTCGAGGTTCTAAATAACGTGAGGTATCAATTGCAACCGATGCTGTGTCCGTGTATTTGATAAAGGTGTACAAGTCGCTGCTTAAACCATGTTTAATACTTGGTTCTCGGCTATTGCCCTTCTCTGCAATTAAAACCGTAGGATAAAGAGTGTACAAATACTCCCCAGCTTCCCCGTTTTTCCATGCTTGCACACGGTGTTCGTCTTCATGAGATAGACTTGCTTCCGGTCTCCAAAGTGAATCTACCGACCAATCTTTTAGAAATTCTGTAGCCTCGTGATCCTTTACAGCCCTAAAATAAATACCTGTTTTTTCTATAATATCGCCTGTGCGATAAGACTTGGGTTCTTTCTTGAAGTACTCGACTTCACAATAAATTCGATCAGCACGACGCTGTTTACTCTTATAGTGAACACAGTATTCACCCATTACCAACGTATCACCTTGATAAAGCATCAGATCTTCATTATTATTGAAATCCTTGCTCACTTCACTTACGTTGCCATTCACATTTTTGGAGATGACTTCCTTTCTAGAAGTACTCACAACTGCACCAATTATGAGTAAGGCAAATCCTACGTGAGCTATACTAGCGCCAAGAACATCGAACTTTCCTTTCAAAACGCTGACAGCATAATCGGCATTCGAAAACAAGGCAAAAAATGTAGCAAAAACAAGGGCGATAACAGGGAATTGCTCTTCGCTGAAACCGGTAAAAAATCCGAGAAGTAAGGTAACAGTAATGGCTAGAAAAAAGCTGCGTTGAATGCGTTTCCTGAACTGACCGATGTCTGTGTTTTTATAACGTAAAAATTGTCCGATAGCAATTAACAAAAACAATACAAAAGCCAGTGGCACTTGAATGCGATGAAAAACATAAAATCTCTCTTCTTCAGATGGAGAGGCGATATTGTGTTCGCTCAACGATTTTAACCAAGACCAGCCGGTGCTTTTATGCCACTCCGCGAGTGTTTCACTGAAAGGGGCGGCCAGAATATTTCCCACGTTAACAGACGTTTGCAAGGTGATATGAATGGCCATGATGGTCAACACTAATGAACCAATGAACAACCAGAATTCCCGACTCCACAAGGCTTCTTCTTGATCGGGAGATGCAAAATGTTTGCGATAGGTAATGATCATCATCACAACGGTGAGCAGAAGAAATATAATGGTTATACCCGGAACCCAAGTATCCTGCCCGATCATCAAACTTCCATCGTCCAACTTTGGCTGCTCAACAGAACGGGCCTTCCAAACGCTGAATAATCCAACAGCAAAAAGCACTATAGAACTGACCAGATAGATTAGTTTATTTCGATTCGAGCGAATGAGCAACCATGTGCTCAAGGCAATAAAAAACATTAAATAGACAAGCAGCTGAGGCAAGATCCCGCTTTCTACAAAGGAGTGAACAGAGCTTTCTCCTAGGACTCCACTTCGTGTAAGAAAGGTTGAATACAACACTAAGATGAAAGAACTCGCAGTAAGGAAAAAGGTCGTAAACAAAGAAGTTTGTTTACGTTTATTAATTACCAAAAGATGCGCCGCACCCACAAGAGTCAACCAAGGAACAAGTGAAGCATTTTCCACCGGATCCCACGCCCAAAAGCCACCAAAACCAAGTGCTTCATAGGCCCAGGCTCCTCCCATGAGAATTCCTGTTGCCAAAATCATAACGCCAAAAAACGCCCACGGAATTGCAGGTTTCATCCAACCCGTCAAGTCTTTTCTCCACATTCCCGCCAATGCATATACAAATGGAATCGCAGTTGCAGCAAAGCCCAAGAAAAGTGTTGGAGGATGTATGGTCATCCAATAATTCTGGAGCAGTGCGTTCAATCCTCGACCATCCTGCAGGCGTTCCAGCGACAAATAATTAGGGTCTATGATCCAAATTTCGGAAGCATAGATGGGTAATTCGCGCATTAATAAAAACGGATTTGATCCCATTTGGAAATCGCCGAAATAAACTCCGAGCAACATAGAGGCAAGAAACACCTCGATCATGGCAAGAAGAGTCATCACCCATGGCTCCCAATTTTTCGACCAACGAATAAGCAGAATGCCAAGAACAACATGCCAGAAAGTCCAAAGTAAAAAACTGCCCTCCTGCCCTTCCCACATAGCAGAAAGCACATATTTCATGGGCATTTCATTGTTAACGTGATCAAAGGCATATTGATATTCGTACAGATGATTTACAAGAATGTAAATTAATGTTCCGATGATAGCGATAATCGAAAAAGTGTGAACATAAAAGGAACCCCTCGCCCATTTGCGAATAATGATATCTTCCGGTTTGCGCGTAAGAAACCAATATGCCGCCATGCTGAAAATGGCAGAAATAAAACTTAGTACTACAAAAAAATTGCCCAGTTGTCCCGGCAAAAGATGTTCATTCAAATACTCTATTTCTTGCATCACATTCGCCTTAGGCGGTAGTATTAATTAATTTCCGGAGTTGGTTGCCAACTCGTGTTTTTGAGTGTTGTACTTACTTGGACATTTCATCAAAACATCGTTTGCATGAAATTCCCCTTGTTCGTTGAAGGAACCATGAACATCCACACTCTCACTGTTTTCTAGGCCGAGAGGTCTTCCGGTATCTTCGTGTAAATATACTTTTTGACTTTTCCCTTCTTTATCTGTCATGTAAAATACGGTTAATGAAGGATCAATTTTTTCATCGTATTGAACCGGTTGTGTTTTATCAAAAAAACCTGAAACATGCGATTCCTTGCCCGGTATTTCCAATGCTTTTGTGAATGATACCGTGTTCGGGGATACACCATAAGTATAAATTACAATGGATACTACAACAGCTACAACTATAATGATTACTATTTCCGACTTTTTCATTTCAACGACGTTTTTCTTGTTTTTCCCATTTAGAGATTCTTCTTTCAAGGTAAAATAAAAATCCAAAAAGTCCGGCGAGAATTACCCCAAAAACTGCGATTACCACTCTGATCTTGCCTGAAGAATAAAAATACTCCTCCAAGGGGTCGCTGTTTTGAGCGCTAGCTGCAATAGTGAATACAAACATCACCAACCCTAAAAGCATAATATGTTTAATCTTGTTCATGTTGATTCCAATACAGGTTTGAAATTCTGTTTTTAATAGTGTAAATCCAATACCCCAATAATATCCAACCGATAACTGCCGGATAAAAGACCATTCGCAGACTGCTATCCAAATCGTATGTATCAAATGCGGGATTCCCTCCTTTTCCGGGGTGCATGGAATCGTAATAACGAGGCATGATCATCAGTAGGATCACCATCATTACAAATGCGAAAATGTTGTAGATCGCCGAGAGTCGGGCTCGTTTTTCAATATCCTCCGTGGAAGCCCTGAGAATTAAATATGCACAATACGACAAAAAAACGGCCAAGGCCCCGTTGAGTTGAGGGTCACCTGTCCACCATTTATCCCAGGTAACGCGGGCCCACATGCTGCCGGTTATTAATCCTAAAACACAAAAGACTAATCCGATTTTTGCATAATCTGCGGCCTTTCTATCGAGAGCCATTAATTTGTGTGACGTGGCTTCGTCGTATGCTCCATTCTTTTTTGCGCGGTTGAGGTATTTTAAACCATAGGTAAATGACATGATCATTAGGAAAAACATGGTGAACCACATAGGTACGTGGAACATAAGATTCCGAATACTCTCGTATATTTTGATCTGAAAGGGATAGCCCTGACCTGCAAATTCATTGGTGACAACTACCGAAGAACATGATCCCTCTTTATATCCATTAACGAATTGAAATGAAAGTATATCGAGTGCCTTCGAAACAGCAACCGTTCCATCAACATTCGTGTTCGCGAAAAAACTGATTCTCTTGGAGGGAAGTGTATCCGGAAGATTAACCCGAACTTTCACGTGATTGTTGTCGAGTACCTGAACGATCTCAGCACAATACTTGATTGAATCGCTTAATACAAAAACCTGAAGTGATTGTTGTTCCGATTGAAAATGCGTATTGTAGCCTATATATGTAAACTCATTATTCCCGGGCACAAGTTTTTCGGTATCCACTTGAAGTCCACCCGGCACGAGGGGTGTTTTCAAACTGAATATGAGGACATATCCTAAGATTGCTATACACGCCAGTTTGAGACCGATATTCATCTTCATATTAATCTCGCCAAAGGTATGGGAAAAGCACTAGGGCAAGCACTAGGGATGTCAACAGCAATCCACATAAAATGACAAATTGAAGACTATTTTGGGCAAAAGTTACCCCTTCCAATGCCAAGGTGGTTGATCTCACTAGCGTTACCAATTGAGGTATTACAATGGGGAAACCAATGACAGATATCAGTCCTGTATTATTTCCCGTTCGAAAGGACATTGCTGCCATAAAACTCAAAGAGCATCCTAATCCGGCGCTACCAAGCAATACAGCGATGAACAGTTGAAAAATATCTGCATGTTTTAATACATGTTGACCGAGAAACAACACAAACAAGCCCAGACAAAAAACATTGAGAAGGGCGACCAGACAAGCATTGTAAATACTTTTGGCTAAAATGATTTTTCGAGGTGTGGTAAGTGTATGCAAGTATATCTGAACACTTCTTCCCTCATTATTGAAGGTCTTTTGCATGGCTGTAAAGGCAGTGAATAGTCCGGTGATCCAAAGCAAAGCACCCCAAACACGAAGTTCTTTTATCTCCTCTACAGCAAGGAAACATACGAAAACTGTACTTAAAATGTAAATAGCAATACCGGCGAGTGCGTGCTTTTGACGCAATTCAAGCATTAGTTCTTTTTTGAGTAGAGCTTGAAGCATCTTCACATACAGAGAAATTTAAACATACAGTGACCTCAGCTCCTGCTGCAGTTTGCGTGTGTAATCGTCGCGCAGCCAAGCAAGATAATTTTCGGTGCTCTTCGAGATGCAGTAGCTGTAATGTTTCACCCTACTTTTAATATCCGGTTCGAGCAGACGGAGTAATTCTAAACCATCATAAACATCTTCGGCATTTTCTCGAATGATAGCAGCGTGTTGTTTGATGCTTTTTGTGAGCACATCTTTTGTTCTCTCGCCATTTCGAATTGCTGCGTTGTATTCTTCCTGCATATCAAACTCAACAATTCTTGACTTTTGAAAACGCTCACGAATATCCGGAGTCATTACATAAGTCATCTCGCGCTCCATTACTTCGTCGCTCACGATGCTTTCGATGTATGAATTTGGATGCACAAAAATATCTTGCCAATCAATATGCTGTTCCCAGAGGCCGAATCGACGGGAGTTATTACCCAAATCGATTACCCGAAAATCTTTCTTGGTTCCGATAACACGGGAGCCACGACCAATCATTTGGTGATACAAGGTCAAGCTTTTTGTGGCGCGGTTCAATATGATCGTACTTACACTAGGTTCATCAAAACCGGTTGTAAGAATGGATACGGATGTCAAAATCGCATCCGGTTTTGTTCTAAACCAATCGAGGATATCTCTTCTATCTTGCTCGCTGTGAGTATTGTCGAGGTGCCGAATTTCGTAACCTGCATTCACAAAAAGCTGATAAACCTGTTTGCTTGTGTTTATACCATTATTAAAAATAAGCGTTTTGGTACCCTTTGCCATCTGCTCATAGGAGTATAACAATTTTTCTTGCATGAAAAAATTGCCATATAGTTTCTCGCTACTGCTGACAGTATAGTCGCCATTTATGCCGATTTTAAGGGAATGCAGACTTACATCATAGCTATAGGTAGTAGCCCTGGCTAAAAACCCTTTTTCAATGAGTG
>JBILMS010000039.1:0-30561 GCA_044375415.1 Flavobacteriales bacterium | reverse complement strand
ATCACCAATACTCTTGGGTCGGGAGCCTTATGAAATTTGAGGATTTGGAGCAAGGGAAGGAGGTATGCCGCTGTTTTTCCGGTACCCGTTTGAGCAATCCCAATCACATCTTGTCCACCTAAAATAGGAGGAATAGCCCTCATTTGAATCTCTGTGGGCGTCACGTATCCCGCGTCTTCTATGGCATTCAGAAACTGCCTGGTCAATTTTAAGTCTTCGAATCCACTCATGCTACAAAGATGAGGATAAAGGAGGGAATTTTCATTTTATAATCTGAACGAGAGCTCAGATAGCGGTTGATATTACCTTCTTTATTTGCTTTTCGATTCCGGTTTAATTATATTTGATTGTTTTTCTCTCCAGAACATTTAACAATTTAACTGTACTAATTAATCCTCAACCTTATGAGAAAACAGGTATTCGTTCTGGTTGGAATCTTTTTTTCCTTACAAAGTTCAGCGCAACATTTTTGTGGATTTGACTCTTTAATTCTTTCGCTTAAACAAGCGGATCCGATGTTCGATCAGAAATTGGCCATTCGCAATGAAATGATTAGTGATTGGTTGGATTGGAGATCCTCGGCTGAGAATCAAACCAATCTTGATCCTCTCTTAAATCAAACAAATTTTGTTATTCCTGTAGTTTTTCATGTGCTTCATCATCCTTCAGATCCTCCCGGTGTTAACTCGAATTTGAGTTATGCACAATTGCAGCAAGCCATTTTGTTTTTGAATGAGCAATTTGCAGGAATAGTTCCCAATAATCCAACTTGGGGTTCTGACTCGGGAATTCAATTTTGCTTAGCTCAAGATCCTTGGCCTTTTCCGGGTGAAGATCAAATAGTTTGGCCGAATGATTTGGAAAAAGGTGTCGTGCGTATTTCTTATCCCACAAACGGAACCGGCGCTATGAATTTGGCATTGGCCTATGATTTGGCCGGAATAAATCAGAATTATTTTCCTTCAGATCGATATTTGAATGTCATACTTTGTGAAGTTACATGTGATGATACTTTTGGACAAGGTAACATACCGGAGGCTCCGGCTTTAGCTACAGGCGAAGATGTCGGAACTTCATCATATCTTCAAAACGGACCTGAATATGCGGATGCAGTTTGGGTGGACTATCGTGAATTGCTTTCAGGAGTCTCAGCACACGAAGTAGGGCATTATCTCAATTTATTTCATGTTTACCAAGGGGGATGTCAAGGTGGTGAATTTGGTGTTTGTAATACAGAAGGTGATTTTGTTTGTGATACCCCACCATGTAATTTGTTACCGATCAATGAAAATAGTCCGCCGTGTACCCCCGGACTAAATGGTGGTATTGGGAATACATGTTCTGAGAATTTGCCAATTCCCAATCCAATGCCCTATCACATTGCTGCGGATTTGTTGGATACGGATTACTTCGACCTTTTTGGTGATTTTATGGGAGCATCTCAAATTCCCAATGATTGCGGACCTCTTGCGGGTTGTTTGACCTATTTCACTCCGGGACAGATTGCCAGAATGCAAGCATCTTTGGCATTATTCAGGCATCAACTAAGTTCTGCTGAGAATCTCCTGGCCACAGGTGTTATGCCCTATTGTCAGCCTCAAGTGCTCAATGGCGATATTTTTATTAATGGAACTTGCGCCGGATCTGTGAGTACTCTATATCACCCACTTTCCGGAAGTCTTGCTATAGATTGGGATTGGACAATTTTTGATGAAAACGCTAACATCTTGGCAACTTTTTCTGACACACCACAAACCTCTTTTACTTTTCCGACTCAAGGAGTCTATACAGTGCAATTGTTAACTAGCGATGGCAATGGGAATTTTGCCTGCCAACAACTTTTAGTGCAAATACAAGATTGTGGTTGTAATCAAACAGCGGTGAGTCCTAATTTAATAAAAAACCCCGGTTTTGAAAGTACTAATGGCAGTTTTCAGGAACCACCGCCATATATGGGATTGGGAATAAATGGTATGGCATTTCAAACTTGTCCTGAAAATAATTCTCCGATTTCTTGCTGGGAAACAACAACCGCGATAAATAGGATAATGCGGGGGTACCTTGACTTAGTTAGTTTACCTACTTTGGCTTTATGGTCATTTGGAGATTTAAGTGGGTTCGGTGAACTGAACATTGGGGAGACTTGGAATGAGCCTATTGCCATAACAAACGATACATATATCATGTTATATGAATATCAGGATGAACAAATGACCAACAGCAGTGGAGTTCACCAGTATCTTGACAACCCACTTTCAGCAGGCCATTATATTTTGGAATACGAATATGGTTTCCGATCAGGATCATTTAGTGTTTTACCTGAGAATTTTGAAAAGGAGATATCAATAGTCGTAGACCAATCGGATCGTTTCGCGAATATTGATAACTACAACAACAGTATGCAGTATTCCGGCTTTTCCGCCGATGCTTTAATTATATCGGATGATGTTAGCGATGTTGCCCTGACTACATGGTCAGAGCGAAGTCATGGTTTTGACATCCAACCGGGAACCAACTTAGATGCTCTGTATTTCGGCACCGGTGGTAGTCCATTTGAAAGTGGACAATTGGACGAATACAAAATGTACCTCGATGATATTTGTTTAGTACCAAATAACTCGTGGCCTTTGGATGTCGATTTAGTTGATATATCAAGTTCATGCGATGGAGTAAATTATGCATGTCAATTTGAAATTACGGCTTTATACTCTGCACAGTCCAATCAAGAGGAGATTACACTTGGATTTGAAATAACAGGACCGGATAATTTGTTTAATGTTTCCGGTGGTGATTTAAATGTGAATAATGAGTTTGTTATTGCAGCCAGTAGTTTACTTCCGGGAAATTCAGTTTTGATTTCCATCACATTTACGTATAGCGGGGCCGGAGAGCCAACTGCAAGTTATCTGGGAACTTTGGATATTGCGAATTCAAGCCTTGGCGGTTTTATATGTCACCCTGCATGGGTAGAATACCAGATTACTGATTTTTCAGTTGAGGGTATGACTGATCTCACGGTAACTGTTACAAACGAAACGTGTGATCACTTGAACAATGGTTCTTTTCAATTTACCACATCCGATTGTATTATGGACATGGATGAATATGTTGTAAGTATCTATGGACCGAATGGTAACTTTGAGCAGTTTTTACCTTTGGAAGAAGGTGTTCCCTTTAACTATGATAACCTTGACCACGGGACCTATGCTATTTCCATTTTCCTCACATCTAACCAAGATGAGGCAATCTTAGTCGAAACAATTGAAATAGGAATTGAGGAGGATCTATTTATCGGAAGTGATCTGGTGCAGCCAAATTGTATAGATCCAACAGGTAGTGTAACGTTTGAATTTGTGGGGAATTCGGTAGGAACTGAATTGGTAACATGGGACAACGGACTTCCATCGGGACCGGCAGCCTTCGGACTTACACCCGGAATGGCTTATACAGCTACCATCACTTACGGTGCGAATCAACAATGTGTCGTTGGGCAGAGTTTTGTTATCAATGCTGTGCCCTCTTTATTGCTATTGCCTGGAACAATAACAAATGAAACTTGTCCTGGCACTTCAAATGGCGCGCTGACGGCAATCGTAGTTGGAGTGGATAATTATGACATTCAGGAACCCATTGAAGTTTCGTTTGATCCAAATCAAAATTTCCAAATTAGCACAGCTACAAATGGGGAGAATTTTTACGCAATTTTTGTAGACAATATAGCTCCGGGAACTTATGAAATAACCCTGGAAGACGATGGTGGATGTTCCAGTTCATTCAATTTTACTGTAAATGCAAGTATTGAAGAATTGATTTCTTTGAATGCAACTGTAGTTCAGCCCGGGTGCAACAATAATCCAACAGGTGACATAAGTGTCGTTGCCAGCGGAGCCCCTCTGGGTTCAACTTATATTTATAATTGGACGCCTGATATTCTTAATCAAGACGATTTGCCTGATGTGATCGAACTTGCCGAAGGATATTATTCTGTCGAGGTAGATTTTATTGATGCGAACAATGAACCGGGTAATTGCCCTGTAACCATGCAGTTTCAGATCACACAACTTACAGCGAATGCCTTAATAAGTAATGTTCTTTGCAATGGAGAATCTTCGGGTGCAATAGATATAACAGCGGTAGGTGGCGTACCGCCTCTTAGTTACGCATGGAGCAATAGCGCAGTAACTGAAGACATCTCGAATTTGGCGGCTGGAATTTACGATCTGACAATTACAGACTCTTCTGTACCTGCATGCACAACAACAGAAAGTTTTATCATTACCCAAGCACCACAATCCCTTGTTGCAAATGCAATTGTAAGCGATCAAGTTTGTGTTGGTCAAGATGATGGTACTTTGTTCGGAATGGCTACGGGTGGAATCATACCATACACCTTTCAATGGCAACTTTCGGGAGGCGCGACCGCACTTTTACCCGAGGTTGAGAGTGTTGCAGTAGGTCAGCATATTCTGACGGTAACGGACTACAATGGTTGCACGGACGAATTGATCGTTATGGTTGATGCCGCTTCGGGTATTGAATTGACGAGCTCCATTATTATTTCAGATGTATTATGTGAAGGCGATGATACAGGATCATTGTTGGCGGCTGCGGCGGGAGGAACGATGCCATATAGCTACACATGGAATGATCCCTTGTTCACGACAGGTGAATTGTTGTCAAATGTTTTGAGTCCCGGAGGAGTATACACAGTCTACGTTGAGGACGTCATAGGCTGTTCGAGCTCGACTACTTTTTCCATTGCACCCGACGGCCCTTTAGGTCAATTAAGTATAGATGTTCAAGAAGAATGTACAAATCAGGAAAATGGGGAAATACAAATTTCGTTTTCTCAAATCAGCGGCAACCCAAATTATAGTTGGTACGATTCGCAGAACTTACTTTTATCTAACAATGAAGATTTGACCGGAGTTTTGGTAGGATTTTACACTTTTCATTTTAGCGATGACTCGGGTTGTTTAGTTCAAGAGATTGAGGTTGGAGAAAATGGAAACATTCCCGTGATAGAAGAATTGCAGTTTTACTCCGGTTTGTGCAGAACTGGTTTTGATGGAATTTATCATATGGAAATAGCAGGTGGTTCGGGACTGTATTCATACGAAGGATCCGATGATGGGGTGGTGTTTTACAATTATGATACTCCGGGTATCGATTATTTAGAAAACCTCCCCTTGGTCGATTTTCTGGGCGCAGGAATGTGTGCTGATGCATTTTCCAAAACGCAAACGATAAGAGTTACCGACGATCTGGGATGCCAAACTACCGAATCTGTAACGATAACTGTTTCTCCTGTTTATCCACCGGGTCCAAATCAAGTGCCCCCTGCGCTGAATGTAAGTACGACTTCGGATGGAATAGTTTGTTTTGGAGCAGGCGATGGCTCAGCCGAGTGTATTGCTTCGAATTGGACTCAGAGTGGCGCCTACGAATATGAATGGTACTCCGGGCATATTCCTTTAAATTCTTGTACGCTCGAACCTTTATCTTCGGCAACACTTGTATCAAATGGTCAATCGATTTCTAATCTAGGCCCGGGAGACTATACATGTTTTATTTTGAATAATTATATAGACAACGATCCTCCTTTCGGTGTGAATGACTGGAGCCAATGTCGTTCAGTGAAGTATATAACTGTTGAAGAATTGGACGCTGCGGTAATTACTGAAGTGGATGTGAAAGAGATTGGGTGTCACACGAGCTTCCTAGGATTGGTGGATATAGATATCCAAATTGAAGGTACAGGGGCCTCTTATGTTTGGAGCAACGGCATAGAGACTTTTATAGGGGAGGATTTGGTGACGGAAATAGGAGGTAACTGGCAACTGACGGTAAGTTATGGAGATGATTGCCAAGCCCAAAGTATGTCGTATGAATTAACATCTCTGGCAAACGACATCTATGATAGTGATGGAAATTTGGGAGATGGAATTACAACCGTATTTTCTACAACTCAAGATCCACCGGTGGGAGCCATACTTCATTTTTCCAGTGATATTGAGATTGAAAACAATGCCATCTGGGAATTGGATGATGTTATTATTCGAATGGCACCAGGAAAAAAAATTAAAGTGCTAACCACGGGTATCTGGCAAGATAGTGAATTACACGCTGATTATACCACCTTCAGCGATTTGTGTGGAACAGCTTGGGGAGGGATAGAGGTCTCAGGAGGTTCTCAGAATCAATATAGAAGTGAAAGTTATTTAAACAACAGTATAGTGGAGCATGCAACTACCGGTATTAAAAATTATGTTGGGTCAGCAAAGGGAGGTTACATAGGCTGCACGCAATGTACCCTTCGTGACAATTTGATTGATATTGATCTTTCAAATTATTATCCTATTATTCCATTTGATGCTGCGAACGTTCTTTCCCAAGGTGCCCTGTTTGATAATTGCAGCTTCACGACCACGGTTGGTTTCACCTTCCCAAATACGCATCCACGGATAAAGATGACAAATGCAGGGCAGGTGGGTATCTTTGGTTGCACATTCATTAATGGAAACGCAGACCTGTTGGATACCCAGTCTGCAACATGTATTATTGCGAATAAATCTTCTTTTTGGCTTAATGGATGTGGATTTTCGGATGATACAGAATGTGACGGAAGTATAGAAGGATTTACACAAGGCTTATCAGTGACCGGAGAATTGTCAGATATTGATGTCAATGGAACAGGTAACGATGATGCAGTTCCATTTGCAGGTGTAGATGTTCGTAATATGTTGTTCAAGGTTTACCGGGGGGTTACCACTACTGCCAGCATTGATGAAATTACGATTGCTAATAACCAATTCCACGATCTTAATTTATTGACGGCCTATCAGAACCCACCTTTCGGTTATACAACCAACACCGATCAGTTTGCCGCGTACGCCATAAGTACTACCGGAGAAGGAAGTGCCATCAACATTATTGAAAATGACATAGATTTTCATTTGGGGAATTACAGGAAGGGGATTGTGGTTGACAATGCGCTTGGTTACAATAACTACATCTATAGAAATAAATTGTACAATCTCACTACGGGTCTGTTATTGCGTAGACAAAATCGGACGACAAGTGGAATTCAAGCCGGTCTTCATTTTGAGTGCAATGAGTTTTACAACCCAGTTCATGTTTCACCATCTAATGATGTGGTGATTGATGGGGCACAAACCCCTTATTCTAATAATGGTGTGTTTTCTCCTCAAAATGGAAGCAACCAAGGAGCAAATTTTAGTGCAGGCAATAAATTTGTAGGAAGTGAGGATCCTAACGTTGCGAACATCGGCGATAATGTCGGCAAACATATTACACAAGTGACCACAACAATGGAATATTGGTGGAACGACAATGATTTTGGCACCTCAGACCTCGGCGCTGCGTATGATTTTGAGAATATGTTGGCAGGGCCACTTCAAGAGAAGACCCTGAATTTATGCGATGAACCATTTGTTCTTATGGATATTCCAGAAGCAATTATGATGATGGAAAATACCGCTTCATCTTACAGTGCTTACAAGCAATTGTGGCTTGACTTAGTGGATGGAGGAGATACAGACGCACTAACCGAAGAAGTTATTTTCACCACTTTCGCAGAAGCGCTTGAGCTGCATTACGAACTCATGAGCAAGTCACCCAATCTAAGCGAAGAGGTAATGATAGAGGCTATCAACAAAGAGTTTGACCTTCCGGGAATTTTGCTCACGCAAATATTGGAAAGCAATCCAACTGCTGCAAAAAGTGGAAGAGTGCAGGAAAAATTGGATGAGCGAATGATGCTACTTGATGAATACCAACGCTCGCAGATAATGCAGGGACTTGAGTGGATTAGCGAGAAAGAAGAACTTGAACGAGACATGAGTTGGCAGCGCATACTGAGACACCGAGCGCAACAATCGCTTGCTAAACACTACCGTAATGATGTTACGCTTCCGAACCAATTCGAGTCAATACTTGCACTCTACGATGACAATCTTTTCATAGAGGAGCGCTATCAAAAGGCACGGCTATTAAAGCGATATGGTCGCTATAATGAAGCAGTAGCAATGCTAGAAGGAGCTGATGAAGCATTCAAGATGGATAGCCATGAAATAACCGAGCGAGATCAGTTGTTGGAGGTGTGGGCAATGGAATTTGAGATGGTAAATGCGGCACAAGATCAACTCACCGAATCGCAACTCAACTACCTTGAAGGAGTGTATTATGCCAGCAGCAATCGCGCTTCACAACATGCACTTGGCCTATTGCTTTCATATTCCGACTTTGAATGGTACCCTGACATTGCTGAGGAAAGCACTGAGCCGCGTTCTTACCAACTTGAAAAACCGTTGGTCGAGAACCAACTTGTGTCACTTTATCCCAACCCTGCGAACAGCTTTGTTATAGTTGAATTGAAGGAGGCCTTCCCCAATTTCATCACAATTAAAATTTGGGATAGCATTGGCCAAATAGTCATGGAACAAAAGATTGATGCACAACAAATGCAATTCATCTTACAACTAAATCTCATAGAGGTGGGCAGCTACTTTATTACGCTGAATAATGCGTATGGCGAATTAATTGAGGTTGTACCATTTATAAAAGAGTAAACATGAAAAAAATAGTACTTGTCATTTCACTGTTTCCTTCGATATGTATTGGCCAATACACCTACTTCAATAATGTATATGAAGAAAATACAATTTACACAGCCCTGCTATACGATGAACTTTTTCTTGATACAGATTCTACAATCACAGCCTTTGGTTCATGGGTAGTATCCGGTAACGACAGTATAACTGTTAGAAGATTTAACCTTGATGGCGAACAGGTTGAATTTCTAAAGAGTGATTTCAACATAAACTGGGGTCCCGCAGGTGCTAATCCAAATATGCATGTCAATCGCCTTTCTGACGGTAGTTACGTCACCACGCTTTCCAATAACAGTGGATTTAGTATGTCAACAGCATGCATCGGAAAGGTTTCAGATTCGTTCAATGAAGCATGGGCTATTCAATTCGATCAGTGGAATATTGCAGACACATTGAGGTCCTTTCCCTACACACCTGTTGTTATACCAGGTGACACTATCTTACTAATTTGTGTTCTCATTTACCAGGATAATATTATTGTAGGTGAAGATGAATCTCCAACCTTGTTAAGGTTTGTACGAATTACAGCAGATGGTGAGGTTATTGACATACACGATCACTACAATGGCGAAACTAAATACGGAACTGATGGAGCTTATCTTCTGGCCGATGGAAACTATTGGGTGTTTGGCGATGAAGCAACTTCCTCAAACGAGGTAGCTGCATCTTCTAAATATAGTCCCACAGGGGATCTCCTGGGAAGGGTAACCTATGGAAATCCAGACCATTGTAGAGAGTCCAACCAAAGCCAAACCATCATGCCTGATGGCAACGTGCTCGCTGTTTACCTGCATTGCATAGATGAACCGGATTATCCTGAGCGCAATATGCAGCCTCATGCTGTAATTATAGACCCCAATTCTGTCACAATACTCTCTAACGAACCTATTGAGATTCCCGAGTGGACAACGCATTGTATGCTCACAGCCGTCCAAGATGTAATAAATACTAGTGATGGAGGCTACTTGATTCAAATTTATGGTCAGTTTTTTGAAAGTACAAATCCTGACTATATGAAAATGTGTTTGCTTAAATTGGATAGCGAATTGAATGTGGAGTGGTTCAGAGACTATGTTCCACCTGGAGATATTACCAGTTATAGTTTTTGGGACGTGATACAAACTCAGGACGGAGGATACATGTGCCTTGGAGAAGCGCAAGTGCCGAGCGAAATAGGAAACTTACAACGGCTTTGGCTCCTGAAAGTGGATGCCTGTGGTGAAGTGGTGAGCAATGGCTGTCCACCGCCCATAGGCATTGAGGAACTTGAGAGTGAAGTGGTACGTGTTTTTCCAAATCCTGCCTCAACCTTATTCAACATTCAATGCAGGAGTGTTTTTGAAAGTGTCGTTTTAAAGGACATAACCGGAAAGATTGTGTTGAAGGCGGAAGTACAAAGTGCAAACACGCAGTTGGATATTTCTCATTTAAGCGAAGGAATCTATATGTTGGAGGTGGACTTTGGTAATGGTACGGTACATGCACAAAAGGTGGTGGTTGAATAGTTGTTTAGAGAATAAAATGGAGTTATCCTCGAATCTTCGCCTCTCGTGAATTGGTATTATAGATTGTAACTTAGTATAGAAAAAGAATAAAAAGGCCGGAATTCCGGCCTTTTTACTATTCATTGCAAAAAGAATCCTATTCCAATTCCTTCGCTAAGAATCCATAGTTCTTGGAGTAACGAAGCATCTGTTCTGCGAAACTTGTGGGATAATTTACTTTTACGTCCGTCACTTCTCCGGCATCATTCAGAACTGCTTCGAGCTCCGGATTTACAAAGGAGCTGAAGGGAGCCATATTGAACTTTTTCGCGCGCTCTATCACTTCCTTGTGCAAGGCCGGATCAATGTCGCGCCCGTATCCATCAGCTAGAGCTGCAGCTGCTGCAAAATCGCCTTCACTGGTGATTCGTTGCACTTCTTTGAGTAGTTGACCAAATAATGCTCTCAATTTATCGTAGTCTTGAATGTCGTAGTAGGTTTTACCGTCGCGTTTTACCTCGGCAATTACATTATCGGCTTTTCCTTTTTCCAAAACCCAACGTGAAATCCAAGCACGATTTCGCATATGGGCTTCTTCAAGTTTTTTACCTTCTTCCAATCTTCTCAATTGAACCAAAAGTCCATTTCTAATATAACTGTCGTATTCGGCTTTACCAACCTCAAGGCTTTCCATTAATCCAAGTTCAATCATTTTTGGATCCATCATGAAGTAAAGCGCTACGAGATCGGCGCGACCTTCTTCTATTGTACTTGCATAGTTTTTAAGGGTAGTGCGCGGTTGTTCTACATCTTCCAAAATTTTTCCGGAGGCATGTCCCACTACTTCGTGAAGTGCAGTATGAAGTTTGCCCGCTACATCGCTGTGTTTTTTCGAACGTTCTACTTCTTCTTTGTCATGAGCAAACTCTTCCAAGAAGCCCGGTCCGGAGGCGTTTTCATAAGCATGTTCGATGTTGCCGAGACTTACACTCTTAGAACCAAACTTGGCTCGTATCCAATTTGAATTCGGTAGATTCACTCCAATGGGTGTTTGCGGTGAGGCATCGCCCGATTCTCCTGCTACGTTCACTACATTATAAACGACACCTACAACACTGTCTTTTTTATGAAGTGGGTCTGTGCTGCTATTGTCTTCAAACCACTGAGCGTTATTCATCATAACTTTCATTCGCTGTGAGGCTTCGAAGTCTTTTATCTCGACAATACTTTCATAACTTCCTCTCAGACCTATAGGATCGTGATAGGTTTCAACAAAACCCTGAATGAAATCGATATCACCGTCTAAGGTTCCTGCCCATAAGATATTAAAATCATCCCATGTACGAAGGTCTCCTGTCTTGTAGAATTCGATGAGTTTGCGCAAAGAAGCCGCTTGTCTGTCATTTTCGGCAACTTTTTCGGCCTTTTCGAGCCAAAACACGATTTGTTCGATGGCTGCACTGTACAAACCTCCAACACGATAAACCATTTCAGTCACTTTTCCATCAACCTTCACTAGTTTCGAATTAATACCATAACTCACCGGAGCACGATCTCCTTTTTTCTTTTTTGCTTCATAAAAGGCTTCTGCTTCTGCTAATGTCACGCCTTCGTACATGTTGGTTGCCGATTGCGCGACGATATCCACGAGGGTGTCGCTTTCGGTTCTCATTTTATATATACCCGGATCGAAAATGGCGTTCAAAATCTCTTCGTTCAGACTTACACTCGAGGCTTTGGCAACTTCTTCGAAATAGGATCTTTCGAAAGCAGGGGTTAGTTTATTGTTGTTTTGAGCGTGGTGAATACCGTTGTGAGACCATATCTGCTTGAGATAAATTTCAATATTTTTCCAATTGGAAGATGTTTTATCTCCGGAGTATGTTGTGTAGATTTTTTCAAAGGCATTTCTGATAGCCAAATTGTATTTGAAGCTTTGATCATAAATAATATCACGTCCGGCAAGTCCCGCTTGCGTTAAATAATACACAAGTTCTTTTTGTTTCAGCGAAAGACTGTCCCACTGAGGGATGTAATAATGCAGTACGCGGAGATCGGCGAATTGCTCGCTCTGATAAAGTTGACCATCCTCGCCTTTAATTACATCAGAAACTACAGTGTCTTGTTTTACAGTTTCTGCAGGTTTAGCAGAGTCATTTCCACATGAAGACATTAAAATGGATAATGCCGCAAAGGGCACATACAACAAATGTTTGGTTTTCATTACCGTTGGTTTTTTGGAATATAGGAATGCGAATATAGGAAGACAATGAATATCTGCATTTCACGTTTTCGGTTTCTAATAGGCATGAAACTTGTTCTGCGGGAATGATGGGTTATACACTAAGAGCTTGTGATTCTTTTTTTGTCAAAAAATGATTACAAAAGTTAGCTTTGCAACGAAAATCAAACACACCGAAATATGAAGCCAAGCCTGAAATTTTTGATCATAACACTGTTGTTCGGAACACTATCCATGAATGCATCTGCTCAGGATTATAATACAGCAATTGGGGTTCGAGGCGGTTGGCATTCCGGTTTAACAGTAAAGCACTTCTTAAACGGTTCGGATGCATTAGAGGGCCTTCTCGTAACTGCATGGAAAGGTTTTGAGCTCACTGCATTATTTGAACGTCACGCCAACGCTTTTGGAGTAAATAATCTGAACTGGTACTATGGAGCCGGAGGACACGTTGGATCGTTTCAATCAGGGCCTTGGTTCGATGAAGATAAAAATGAATCCAACATGGTCATAGGTGTGGATGGCATTTTAGGTCTCGAATATAATATAGGAGATATCCCTTTCAATGTGAGTATAGATTGGAAACCAGAGTTCAATTTAGTTGGTTACAGCGGCTTTTGGGGTGGAGATGGTGCATTGTCGATTCGATATACCTTCTAAATAAGTCAAGCAAAAAAAATAAACGCCAAAAACCGCTTCAACGCGGTTTTTGCTTTTATGGGATAAAGTATAAGGGTTTTTGCACAGCCATTGAGGCAGCTCACTTTTTATGGTCAGCAGGTTGAACCTGCGATGGGCTCACGTGGTTGATCGTGCTATAAAGAAGTTCACGTTTAACCCTTCGACGCGCTCACTTTGTGAGCTTGCTCAGGGTGACGTGCACCGCGCGGATGAAAGTGGGGAGGGATTTTAAGAGCCGCGCGGAGCACTGCTCTTAAAATCCCTCTCATTATTTATTCAACTCGCGCCGTCACCCTGAGCGACAAAGCCCGAGGAACGAGGGATGAGGAGTCGAAGGGGCGGCCCTATGGTTTTGTTTGACGTTATTGACCCTATGCGCAGTCGCAGGGTCAATCTAGTATATAACGTTTTAGGAACGAGGGATGAGGAGTCGAAGGAGCGACCCTACTGTTTTTGTGAACGCTACTGACGAAAGGCGCAATCGAAAGGCAGAATTAGTTCGAGTTCGTACAAACAGGAACAGATAGTTTCGTTATTGAAGTACCTTTCTCAGCACCCACTCCGCAAACTCAACTTATTTTCTAGTGTAGGCCGGCATCGAGTTTCAAGGAATCGTGAAAATTAGTTTCACTAAGCAGAGGAGAGTGTACCATATTTGCATAAATCCTCATTTTGTAAACATGCTTAACAGGTACACCTTTCTGACAATTGCCCTTTGTATTCTATCCATAATTTCAATTGCTCAACCTCATAAATACGGATGCGACCATTGGCGTAATCTAAGTGGAAAACGCAAACCCATGACCTTGCATGAGCGAAGCATGCTCAATGAAAGTATAGCAAGGAGTGACACCTTCGATATTGCGCATTACAATATTTCTATAGATGTAACGGACTATTCCGGAGCGAGTATCAAGGCTTCGACAACGGTGAGCTACAGTCCTAAAATGGATAATTTGGATTTCATTCGTTTTGATTTAATGCAAATGGTTGTCGATTCGGTGACCGGAGAAAACGTCGCTTCTTTTGATTACGCCAATGATTTTTTGGATATTCAATTTATAGAATCACCCATTTTAGGTGATGAATATGAGGTTACGGTTCATTATCGCGGGGAGCCATACCAAGATCCTGTTTGGGGCGGATTTTATTTTGAAGCTCAATACATCTATAATCTGGGAATAGGATTATCAACAATACCGCCGAATTTTGGAAGGGTTTGGTATCCTTGCTTCGATTCGTTTGTGGAGCGAGCTACATACGAATACCATGTGAAAAGTGCCGGTACTTATAGAGCTTGGTGTCAAGGAGATTTTATTCAAGAACAACAACTACTAGGTGATACAGTAATACGTTCTTTCAGTTTTGATCAACCTATTCCGACTCACTTGAGTGCAATTGCTGTGGCAGATTATCAAAATTATGAATACACACATACAGGTGCTTATGGTGATATTCCCGTTACACTTAGGGCGAAACCGGCGAATATGGCGGGTATGCAGAGCGTGTTTGTCAATTTAGGCTCTGCCATTGATGCATGCGAACATTGGTATGGTCCGCATGCATGGTCGAGAGTAGGTTATGTATTAACCACAGACGGAGCGCTCGAAATACCTACCAATATTGCCTACCCTCAGTTTATGACAGGTCAATCTATAACTGATAACAACAGCCTTCTCTCGCATGAACTCGGTCACCATTGGTGGGGCGACATGGTAACTCCTCACGTGCACAATGATATGTGGATGAAGGAAGGTCCTGCAGAGTACAGCAGTCATCTCATGGTAGAATGGATGGATGGCGAAGAAGCTTTCGTAGAAGTAGTTAAAGAAAATCAGCTTTATGTTTTAGAAAACGCACATATCGACGATGAGGGTTTTTACCCTATGTCGCCAATGCCCGACCCACAGATTTATGGAAGGCATACTTATTACAAAGGAGCTAGTGTAGTTCATAACTTACGTGGTTATTTAGGCGACGAACTGTTTCGACTTGGAATGAGCGGTGTTCAGGCCAATCATCCTTATGAAGATATGACACCTGAACAACTTCGAATTGCGCTTGAAGAGGAGACCGGGTATAACCTCCAACCGTTTTTCGATGCACAGATTTACCTTCCGGGATTTGCAACATTTGTAGTGGATTCTTTTGCTAGCGAATTGAATAGTGGTTCTTGGACAACGGATGTCTTTATTCAGCAAAAATTGCGAGAGTGTCCGGTGTTCTATCAAAGTGTTCCCCTCGATTTGACTGTAATAGACATCGAAGGAAACAGGGAAGAGTTTCAAATTATGGCCGACGATGAATTCACTTCAGTAGAAATAACTTCGGATATTGAACCTTACATCATAGTATTGAATGGTCACAACCGATTAAATCAAAATCGAATGGACTATGAAACATGGATAACGCCCGATCAATCGTTTAATTCCAATATTCCTTATGTGGACATGAAGCTCTACGACGAAAATATAGTAGATAACACATTCGTTAGAGTAGAACACATTTGGAGTGCCCCCGACGCGGAAAACTTGGGAGAGGGAATTTATGATATTTCAAATTCCCATTATTGGATTGTAGATGGCATTTGGCCGGAGGGAACGTTATTCGAAGGTCGAGTAAATTATTACGGTGAAGACGAATATGACCTCGACTATTCCTTGTACAGTAGCACCGAAGCAGATGCTGTATTGGTTTACCGCGAAAACTCTTCGATGCCATGGGAAGTATATCCCGATTTCACACTCACAGCCGGAAACTTGTTTTCAGGAACAGGTAATATTAAAATGGATATTCTCAGAAAAGGTCAATATGCATTTGCCAACGGAGACCCTTCTGTAGGAGTTGAAGAAGGAGTTGTTGACAATGCCGGACTCCTTTTGTTTCCGGTTCCGGCCGGCGATCAGTTGACTATTTCGAGTGAAACGAACTTGGACGGTTTAGTTTTTATAGATGTTTACAACGTTCAAGGTCAGCTTATTCAGCGTACCGGGATTTCGGCGGATGGGAATTTTACCAAGACTATTGACACCAAAAACCTCGAAGCCGGAAATTATGTGTTAAAAGTTCGCAGCCTAGAAGGGAAGGCTATCGGTGCTTCTCAGTTTTTGATAGCTCGTTAGAAGTTGATAGTTTGTTGAAGGAATTTGTCGATCAATGAAGTTGTACGTTCGTCAAATCCATCGCGGTTTTCATTCATTAATTTTTCGATGGAGGAGAGTTTGGGCTTGTTGTAATGAACGTGCATTTTCAAGTAGTGCAAGACACCCGTGAGGTGTTCCTGTCCACGAAGATTACCCGCATGGCCGTCGCTCACCCCGACAATGAGTGCTTTTTTATCCATCCATGTTTTTGGGGGCATAGATTCAAGGAAAACTTTCAGTACACCGGGATAACTTCCGTTGTATTCGGGTACTACAAAAATGAACTTATCGACAGGATTTACAAATTCGCTCAAAATTGCTTCAAATGCCTCAGAACGATGATTGTAGAGGTCACTGAATAAAAAGTCGGTGGGTAGTTGAGCTAGGGACAAAACTTGAGCATCAATGCCCTTTTGCACTAGTTCGGAAGCGAGTACTCGTGAAACAGATTCCGTGAAACTACCCTTTCGATTGGTTCCACTAATTATTGAGATCATAAATGATTGACTATATATGGGTTTGCAAAGATGATAAACATTTTATTCACAGATCGTCCACACTTTTCATGTGTAAAACTTTGAAGGCTCAAAAACAAGTTTCACGAGAGTTTCACGATATTTTTGAACCATGAAACATTTCGGCTGCCAATAGAATGTCAGCCGATTTTTTTGAATCGGACACAAGTTTATGAAAGTTACTTATTACGGGCATAGTTGTTTTGAATTGGATTTGGGTGATACACGTATCATTCTAGATCCGTTTATATCGCCCAACGAATTGGCAAAAAGTATTGACGTGAACAGCCTTCGAGCCGATTTTGTTCTCGTGACACATGCACATGGCGATCACATCGCTGATGTGGAGACAATTGCGCGCAATAGTGGGGCTACCATCGTTGCATCTTACGAAGTGGCATCTCATTATGGTGCTAAAGAATTTAAATACCACCCAATGAATATCGGTGGGCGTTGGGATTTTGGGAAGTGGAGTGTTAAAGCGGTTAATGCAGTTCATAGCAGTGTTTTTCCGGATGGAAGTAATGGCGGCAGTCCCATGGGTTTCATCATTCAGGGTGCAGACCGAACCATCTATTATTCAGGTGACACGGCGTTGCATATGGACATGCAACTCATCGGCTCGCAACATACACTTGATGCAGCGTTTTTATGCTTGGGCGATAATTTTACGATGGGCTACCAAGATGCTTTGCTGGCATCCGATATGATAAAATGCGATCATGTAATTGGGATGCACTTCGATACATTTCCCTACATAAAGGTCGATCATGAAAAGGTAATTCAACATTTTGTTGAAAAAGGAAAAAAACTGGTTTTACCCTCGATTGGAGAGAGCTGGGATATTTAATAAAACGATTATAACCAATACAAAAACATGGCAAAAATCATTTCGATTGTCAACCAAAAGGGAGGAGTAGGAAAAACCACTACCGCCATCAATTTAGCGGCGAGTCTTGGAGTGCTGGAGTTCAAAACACTTTTGGTGGATGCCGATCCGCAGGCAAATGCCTCAAGTGGTATTGGTATTGACATAAATCAAGTCAAAACTAGCCTATACGAGTGCCTAATAAATGATGTTGATCCACACGAGATTATTCTGCAAACAGAAAATCCGGGTTTGGATCTTATTCCATCACATATAGACTTAGTAGGAGCAGAGATCGAATTGATCAATGTTCCAAACCGCGAATACATGATGCGCAGTGCGATGAATAAGTTGAGAGATGAATACGACTTCATCATTATCGACTGTTCACCATCGCTTGGTTTAGTTACTGTTAATGCATTAACTGCTTCAGACAGTGTTATTGTGCCGGTACAATGCGAATATTTCGCTTTGGAAGGATTGGGAAAACTATTGAATACGATCAAAATTGTACAGCAGAAACTGAATACAGATTTAACTATCGAAGGTATTCTTCTGACGATGTACGACACCCGTCTACGTCTGAGCAATCAAGTTGTGGAAGAAGTGAGAATGCACTTTCAGGAAATTGTGTTTGATACGATCATCCACAGAAATACAACGTTGGGCGAAGCACCGAGTTTTGGCCAATCAGTAATTATGCACGACGCCGCTTGCAAGGGTTCGGTGAATTATTTGAATCTCGCTCGCGAATTGTTGCAGAAAAATGAAATGACGAGAATTAAAAACGAAGACAAATACATAGAGGTAGACAATGGCTAAAAAGCAGGCGTTAGGTAGAGGATTAAGTGCGTTGCTTGAGAGTGCGCCCGTGTCGGCTAGACCGGAGAGAAAGTCGGAAGTAGCGACCATTGCACCTGAAGTAGGGCATGTGGCAGGACCGATTTCAGTTTTAAAAATTGGTCAGATTGAAGCGAACCCATTTCAACCCAGAACTAATTTTGACGAAGCAGGCCTTCGCGAATTAGCTCATTCGTTGCGCGAACATGGTTTGATTCAACCTATCACCGTTCGCAAAGTATCGGCAAGTAAATTTCAAATTATAAGTGGTGAGCGAAGATTTCGCGCAGCCCAAATGGCTAACATCACCGAAGTACCGGTTTACATCCGCACTGCCGATGACCAGGCTATGTTGGAGATGGCGCTTGTCGAAAACATCCAACGTGAAAACTTAAATGCCATTGAAGTAGCGATCAGTTATAAGCGACTGATGAATGAATGCAGTCTGACCACAGAACAATTGGCGGATAGAGTGGGCAAGGATCGTACGACAGTTACCAACTATGTTCGATTATTGAAACTTCCTCCGGAGATTCAGATTGGTATCATTGAGAAAAAAATATCGATGGGACATGCTCGTGCGTTGATCAATGCGGGGAGTGAATCTCATCAACTCAAGATTTACAAACAGACCATAGAAAAGGACTTGAGTGTTCGTCGAGTGGAGGAATTGGTGAAAGAAGACGAACGTCCAAAACTGTTTGCTACGAAGACTATTTTACCTTTCGAGTTTCAGAAAATGCAATCAGATATTCGCTTGAAATTCGGTAAAAAAGCTGCCTTAAAAAGAAGCGAAGAAGGAAGAGGTAAAATTGAAATTCCATTTGCCACAGACGATGATCTTCAGCGTCTCGTGGATTTATTAGAACTATGATGTTCCGCGGTTCTCCGCATACCTATAAAAAAAAACAGGCCACCGAAAGTGGCCTGTTTCGTTTTTGGTAAGCTCATATTCAAACCATGTTGAAAAATCACAACTAATATTTTGTGGTTATTATTTATCTTCGCACTACTTATTGCTCTTGGCGACGTATTCTCAATTCCGGATAAAATAGCGAGAATGCCGACCCTAGAGCTTTTTTTTGTCGCTTATTATCGGTCCCCGAGCCGAGGGGCTCAATTTTTTACTAGACAAAAATGATCTTTATACTGTTTTCGGCTTCAATATCATTCCAATAATCACCGCGATTACCCCTCCAAACACGGCATTCACAGCAGTATCCACTACATAAAGTTTGTACGGCGCTAAATTCATGGTCGCCCACATCATCAAATTGAAAGCACCCCCTGCCAGACCCATCACAACGGCTCCGGTAACAAATGATGATCCAATGCTGTAATTCCCCGATTGTCTTGAAAGCACGTATCCTAAAAGTGCGCACCAAGCTAATTGAGCGAGGTAGATGGCCCAAAGTCTAACTGTTGCTTCATCTCTTTGAAGGCCTTTGAAGACATTCATTGTTGACTCGTAATAGGCGCCCAATAAAATATCGAAAATCAGCCAACCGAGTAAAAAGGACACAACACTGCCAATCAGAACAGCGATTATTAGTCTCATATTCATAGTGATAAGGTTTTGGTATGAAGTAAATTTAGAGTATTTTGTATAGCAAAACGTCTTCACGTTCCCTCTCTTATTCACAACGTATGTTACTTAACCCCGAATTTTTGATATTTTTTGTTTCTATAAGGTGAATAATCTAGACAAATGCCCGTTCAAGCCCGATACTTGCAGTTGGAATGAAAATTTTTGTAGCCATAGCGATTTTCACATGTTTTTTTGCTTTCAAGGGGCAATCCCAAGAAGCCGACTCCTCTGCTTGGTCAAAAAAATGGCACATGAGTCATAGTCCTCTGAAAGCCACCATTTTTTCGGCAGTGATTCCCGGAGCCGGACAGATCTATAATCGAAAGTATTGGAAAGCACCCATCGTTTGGGCGGGAATGGGCATCGCCACGGGATTTATCATCTACAATACCAACAAATACAGAACATATAGAAATGCCCTTGTAGCCGCCGGGGATGCAGATCCGCTTACCATTAATACTACTCAGTACAATTCTGCTCAATTGAATGATTTGCAAGATGGTTATCACAAATTGATGGACATTTCGTGGTTTAGCTTGGCGGGAGTATATCTGCTAAATATTATCGATGCGCATGTGGATGCTCATTTGTGGTACTTCGATGTAGGCGATGATGTGAGTCTTAGATTGAGACCGGGATTTATCGATGTAAATTCTCCGGTCCCATCGTTGGGAATGGTCCTTAAATTCTGATGTTTGCACCCATGAAAAAGTTGAAGATAGCATTACTCGGTTATGGCAAAATGGGCCAAGAGATCGAAGAGATCCTCATTTCTCGCGGTCATACCGTTAGTTTGCGCTCAACCTCTGAAACTCCCTTTAAACCCAACGATCTACTAGGTTCCGATGTGGCAATTGAGTTTAGCCGACCGGAAGTTGCCGTGGATAATATCTTTAAATGTTTTGAAGCCAATGTGCCCGTTGTATGCGGAACCACGGGCTGGTACATTCGATTGGATGAAGTAAAAACAGAAGCAAAAGTAAAGTCCGGAAGTCTTTTATATGCTTCCAATTTTTCTATTGGAATGAACATCGTTTTCCATGTGAATCGCATGTTGGCTAGGATCATGGATGAGCAACCGGAATACAAAGCCTCCATTTCAGAAATTCACCACGTCAAAAAACTCGACAAACCAAGTGGTACCGGAATTACGTTGGCTGAAGGGATTATCGACGAAATGGCAAAGTATGATTCCTGGAAAAACGAAGAGACTTCTGAAAAAGGCGAATTGCCTTTAATCTCTGAGCGGACCGGAGAGGTGCCGGGCACGCATATAGTTTCATACACATCCGATGTCGATAAAATAGAATTACGACATGATGCATTTAACAGAAAGGGCTTTGCTTTGGGAGCTGTAAAAGGAGCAGAGTGGCTCTTCGAAAAGAAGGGAGTTTATTCTATTCATGACTTTTTAAAATTCTAAATACGAATTATGATAGCCTGGATCTTATTGATTTTATTGATTTTTGTTCAAGCGGCTTCATTGCCGGCATTGATGAAGAAGGCAAACATGTCTTCGCCGTTGGCTTATATACCCTTCTTGCATTTTCTCCCATGGTTGCGCTTGATCCACCGCCCTTGGTATTGGTTCATTCTGCTTTTTACACCCGGAGTAAACTTGATCATGTTGGTAATCATCAATATCGAAATGGGTATTGTGTTTAATAAACGATCGACCAAAGACCAGTGGATGTTTGGTGTGTTACCATGGTCCTCATTATTTCTTTTGGCATACAGAGATCAAAATGCTCAATATGTAGGCGCACGAGATTGGAAGGGCAAGAAAAAATCTTTTGCCCGCGAATGGGGAGAAGCAATCGTTTTTGCTGTAGTTGCTGCGTCTGTAATACGTACTTTTTTCATCGAAGCTTTTACCATACCTACCGGTTCTATGGAAAAAAGTATGTTGGTGGGAGATTTTCTCTTCGTAAGCAAAATGGCTTATGGAGCAAAAGTTCCACAAACCCCGGTGTCCTTGCCTTTTGTGCACAATGCTATGCCCGGAAGCATGACCAATAGTTATGTAGATTGGTTTAGTCTTCCTTATTTTCGATTACCGGGATATAGTTCTGTGCATCGTTTGGATCCCGTTGTGTTTAATTATCCAAATGGAGATACAATTCTAGTTGATCCCTATTACGCAGGTCACAACTACTACCAAATTCTTCTCGCGGAGGCTATGATGATGGCCGGTAAAGAAGTAGGTCGTTCACCATTCCAACGTCCGAATGAAGACGCACAAAAGCAATATTTGACGGACAGAGATCGCTATGACGCTATAGCACGAAGCAATTTTGAAAGTGGGAAATGCTTTTATTGTGCATCACAAAAGGGTCTTTCAAAACCTTTTCCGATTGAAGGCGTGAGATACCGTCCTATGGATAAAAAGGAAAACTACATTAAACGATGTATTGGTTTGCCTGGTGAAAATCTAAGTATAGAGGATAGACAGGTACTTATCAACGATCAACCGATTGAAAATCCGGAAGGTCTCGCTTGGAATTGTATGCTTCGGTTTTCCAGTGGAGCAACTTTGAACCGGTTCATGAAGGAAAACAACATTGTGGAAAATGAGGTAATGGCCGCAGATTCATCAGGATTTCTTATGCCCTTGAGCAGAGAGCAAATTGAGAAAGCTAAAACGTGGAAGGATATATTATCAGTAGAAATTTCCAATGATGAATTGGTAGAGAACAACATGATGGATATGTATCCTAATTCACCTATGGAGCCTTTCAGTCATTGGACGGTAGATAATTATGGACCCATTCATATTCCGGCTAGAGGTGAGCAAATTGAATTGACTCCGGAGAACATAGAGGTCTACAAAAGAGTGATCGACGTTTATGAAAACAACGATTTTGAAATCCGCGATGGTAAGTGTTTCATCAATGGGAAAGAAACGACGACCTATACATTTAAAGATAATTACTACTGGATGATGGGAGATAATCGTCACAATTCGGCCGACAGTCGTTTTTGGGGATTTGTACCTGAGACACATTTGGTGGGAAGAGCGGCGTTTACCTGGTTCTCGAAAGAACGTCCTGATTATCACGGGTCATCGAAAATTCGTTGGAATAGAATGTTCCGTTTTGTGCATTAAACCCTATGACCACGGTTCTTCCTTCGTGTCCATTTCCATTGATACCTTGGATTTGTTATGCATCAATTTCCGAAGCACAGATAAATGTTTCGGAACATTACATCAAACAAACGTGGCGAAACAGGTACGCCATCGCAAGTTCACATGGCAACGAAATTCTAACCATTCCGGTGAGTGGACAAAAAGGAGAAAAACGAATTATTTCGGATATAGCCATTTTCGGAAATAGTTGGAGAAGACAGCACATGCAAGCGATACGAAGTGCTTATGGCAAATCTGCTTATTATATTTATGTTGAAGAAGAGCTCACTAAATTGATTTTGGAAGGAAAGCAAACGTTTCTGATTGATTTTAATGAACAGAGTCTTGCCTTGTGTGCCCGATTTCTAGATCTTAAAAACGTGGATAAAACAGAATCGTTCGTGCAAATGAATAATACACTCTGGGAACCGGCTTTTTTATGGCCCGATTTCCCGGCATACACCCAGGTTTTTGCGGATAGAATGCCCTTTATTCAAGGTTTATCTGTTTTAGATTTAATCATGAATATGGGTAAGCGATCGGTTGACTATATATTATTGTTAAAAAATGGCGGAACACTTCCGTCGGTGAAGCCCTTTACTTGAGAAATTTGCAACTATGCGAAACGATATAACACGAATGCTGATCGGTCTGGGAATAGTCATTTCCCTGACCATAATCTGCAGTTTTGTATTTTTTAAGGTTGACCTCACCGCCGAAAAGCGGCATACACTCACTCCTTCGACCATCGAGATGTTGGAGAATTTGGAAGACAAAGTTTTTGTGCGTTGTTATCTCACCGGCGATTTTCCGGCAGGATTTAAACGCCTTGAGCGAGCGGTGAAAGAGAGTCTGGATGAATTCCGCGACTACAGCAATGGCCAAGTAGAATATGAGTTCATCGATATCTATGAATCCGGAACCAAAAACGAAATAGCTGAAAAGGAACAGACTCTTACTCAAAACGGACTTGAATTTACGGTATTGAATAACGATCAGGGTGGAGAAGTATCTCATCAACTCGTATGGCCCGGAGCAATTATATCCTATCGCAATAAAGAATATCCCGTACAATTTTTTAAGAGTAAAACACCTACCGCAGCCGATGCCATGATCAATTCATCGGTCAACAATCTTGAGTTCGAACTTGCGAGTAACTTGCGAATGGCTCTTCGTCCCGAACGTCCTGCCATAGGCGTGTTGGAAGGTCACAGCGAATTGCAAGACATTGAGATGGCTTATTTTCTCGATGCATTAAATAAGGATTATGCCATTGAATTTGTAACCCTCGACGGTAAACTAAACGCCCTCTCCGACAAAGCAGAAGGTGCAATAGAACGTGTGAACAAATACAATGCAATTATTATCGCCAAACCCGATAGTATGTTCTCCGATCAAGATAGAGGTCTGATCGATCAGTACATCATGAATGGAGGAAAAGTACTTTGGATGATAGATCCTGTTTTAACCGATCTCGATAGCTTGAGCAAACAACAACAAACCATTGGTATTTCAAACGAAATGGGTCTTTATGAGATGTTGTTCGAATATGGTTGTCGCACCAACAGGAACATTATAATCGATAAAATTTGTGCTCAGATAGGAATGGATGCCGGACCTATGGGTAATCAACGTGGGTACCAAATGTACCCGTGGTATTACACACCTCTTTTACTCCCGATGGAAAAATCACATCCTATTGGAGCAAACCTCGATCCGATTAAGGTTGAGTTCGCAAGTAGTTTGGATACGGTCAATGAAAACCCGAACATTAAGAAGACTCCTATTCTTATGTCCTCTAAATATTCGAAGGAGTATAAAACACCGGTTCGAATTAACTCCGGAATTGTAGCCCTTGGCCCCGAGTATTTTGAAGGGAATGATACAAAACCCAGAATTATGGGACTTTTGATGGAAGGAGTTTTTCCATCGGCATTTAAAGACAGAGTGTCGCAAGTAATTAAACAAGATAGCACCATTGCTTTTAAAGAGCAAAGTAAGCAAACCAAAATGATAGTGATTGGCGATGGAGACATCGTTCGCAATCCTATTAAAATGGATAAACAGGGTCCATATCCACTACCCTTAGGTTATGATCGATACTTGAATGCAGTGGTATACGACAACCAAGAATTCTTGCTCAATTGCATGAACTATCTTTTGGATGATCAAGCGTTGATTTCAGTTCGTTCGCGAACCATAGAACTTCGTCAATTAGATCCAACATTGGTGGATGTAAATAAAACAAGGATCATTTGGACCAATACGGTCTTGCCGGTTGCATTGGTTGTAGTGCTCGGAATGACTTTATTTTTCATCCGTAAACGCAAATGGGCTAAAGCTTTGAAGGCATGAAAAGAAATCTCTTTTTATTAGTAATACTTCTTGTTCTTGGTGCGTTGGCTTGGTGGCTTTATCAAAAGCAGAGCCCCACTACTTTATCCGACAAACCCTTAGCGCAATTTGCTCTGGAGGATACTGCAGCCGTGACGAAGTTCACCGTTTTTGATCCTATTAGTGGAAAGACGGCCGTGGTCCATAGGGTCGATACTTCCGCTATGTGGACCGTAAACGACCGCTATTATGCACGTCCGGAAATGGTAGAAACCTTGCTAAAGACCCTCCATCAAATTAAAGTGCGCAGTGACGTTCCTGTAAAAGGTCGCGAAAATGTGATGCGCGATTTGGTAGTTGCAAAAAGAGTAGAGATATATCAAGGTGGTGATGAACCCTCTCGAATTTATTATATAGGTCACAGTACCCCGGACAAGACGGGTACTTTTATGATAATGGAAATACCGGGGATGGGTCGTAGCGAACAACCCTACATCGTACATATAGAGGGTAACACAGGTTTTTTGACACCTCGTTTTTTTGCGGCCGAAGACGAATGGCGTTACACAGGAATATTCCGTTTTCCAAATCTAGAACTCAGTTCGGTTGAATTGAGGTCATTTGAAAACCCTGTAAAGTCCCATAAAATCACCTATGCCGGTGGAAACAATATTTCACTTTATCTCGATCCTCAAGGCACAGGATCGTTTAATTTTCCGGTTGTTCCTTTTGATTCGCTTCGTGTAAAGGACTACTTGCTCTTATTCAAAAGAGTGCATTTTGAAACGTACAACAACTATTTGTCGCCCGGATCTATAGACTCTTTGCTGCATACAAATCCGGCTTATAGACTGAGTGTTACAGACAATAATGGCAAAAAGACATTTGTCGATTTGTTTTACAAGAGAGCATTTAATCCGGAATTGCCCGGTCCCGATGGCAACCCATATCCTTGGGATCAAGAGTATTATTACGCAAAAGCACCCTCTGGAGAAGTCGCATTGGCCCAGCGATATGTCTTTGATCCGCTTATAAATCTGTTCCCATAACGAGGATTCACATACTATTTTGACCTTTTTACGTTCCTCCCCTTCAACCGGACCAATCTGTTATTTTTGCCGTCGATGCTGAAATTCCTTTTTCCGCTAGTAGTTGTTGTTTTGTTCGCTCAGGGAGCTCTAGCCCAGAGAGGAACCGTGCGTGGTTATGTGCACGACGAGAAGGGAGGTCCTATTCCGGGCGTACTTGTATTGCTGAAATCGGATAGTCTCAAGTTTTTTACTTCATCCGCTTCAGATGGCTTCTTTGAATTGGAGATACCTTCGGATCGTCCGGAGGTATTATTGGTAAAACACTTTGCCGCCCGATCTGAATATTACGTTCGAGTAAAGTCCGGTGAAATTCTAGAACTTGATTTATTGTTTGATCAGACTTCTACTTTAGGTACAGTTGAGATTACAGATACCAGGGCCCGACAAGAACGCATTCAGAAAATTGAACTTCGATTAAATACACTGCTACCAAATATCAACGGAGGCATAGAAGGATATTTGAGGCAAACTATCGTGAATACACCTAGCGAACTTAGTTCTAGCTACAGTGTTCGCGGGGGAAGTTTCGATGAAAACCTGGTATATGTAAACGATATTCAAGTTTACAGACCTTTTTTAGTGAGAGCAGGTGAACAAGAAGGATTGAGTTTTCCGAATCCCGATATGGTAAGCAGCATCGAATTCAGTGGAGGTGGATTTGCCGCGAAGTATGGAGATAAGATGAGTAGTGTTTTGGATATTCAATACCATCGTCCGGATAGTTTTGGAGGAGCAATTACAGCAGGTTTATTAGGCGGATCTATACAATTGGAAGGAATTTCGAAAAACGAAAAATTCACGCACAACAGTGGGATTCGTTATAAAAGCAATACCTACGTTCTTAATACACTCGACACGCAAGGAGATTATGATCCCCGATACACGGACTTTCAGACCTATCTCACGTTTTCACCTGAGAAATATGGGCCCTTGGAGTTTAGTTTTTTGGGAAATTATGCTCGCAATCGATACAACTTTGTTCCACAGACAAGGCAAACAGATGCAGGATCGATCAATGAAGCATTACGTCTGACGGTGTTTTTTGAAGGACAAGAAGTAACTCAATTCGAAACTTTTTTCGGAGCATTTGCCACGCGATACAATCCATCGGAATCCTCTCAGCTCAAATTTATATTCTCAGCATTTCAGACCTACGAGAGCGAAAATTTTGACATACTCGGAGCCTATTCCTTAGATGAACTGGAACGCGATCTCGGCAGCGACGAATTTGGAGAAGTCTTGGTGAATAGGGGAGTGGGAGCCTTTTTGGAGCATGCTCGAAACACTTTGAATGCATCTGTGATCAATTTTACACACAAAGGTTTCGCCGAGGTGAATAAGAGAAATTTGATGCAATGGGGAGTAGAAGCTCAACGTGAAAATGTGTACGATGAGCTCAAAGAATGGACCTTGATAGATTCGACGGGATATGCCTCTCCGAATAAACCGGATAGTATTGGATACACCGATCCGGATGCACAAGGACAGGACTATATCTTTTTGCACGATCGAGTGCGAGCGGTAAATGATATATCAAGTTTCCGATCAAGTGCCTATGTTCAGAATACACGGACTTGGAAAAATAAAAAGGGAGAGAATTTCAGTTTGAATACAGGTATCCGCGCAAACTATTGGAGTTTTAATCAGGAATTAGTCTACAGTCCTCGCATCAACTTTTCATATTCTCCCGAGTGGACCAAAGTGCGAGAAGATGAAGACGGCAATCCGTCTGATTCGGTGAAAAAGGATGTTATCTTGACTGCGGCCATCGGATATTATTACCAACCACCTTTTTATCGCGAAATGCGAGGATTCGATGGACGGGTAAATGAGGATATACAAGCTCAAAAGTCTATTCATTATATCGTCGGAGCCAATTACGTGTTGCGATTATGGGATCGTCCATTTAAGATGGTGACGGAAGCATATTACAAGAGTTTAGACAACTTGATTCCCTATGAATTGGAGAACGTTCGTCAGCGCTATTTTGCCACCAACAACTCCAAGGGGTATGCTTATGGAGCCGATTTATTATTGAATGGCGAATTCATCAAAGACGTTCAGTCATGGATGCGATTATCCTTTTTGAAAACGGAAGAAGACATCATCGATGATTTTTATTACGTGTATTTAAACGCCGCCGGCGACACAATTATTCCCGGCTATTCTATCGATCCGATTGCGGTTGACAGCATCCTTCAAACACCCGGTTTTGTTGCCCGTCCAACAGATCAGCGCATCAGTTTTTCGATGCTTTTTCAGGATGAAATGAAACGTTGGCCACAGAATAAGATCCTCTTGAACTTTTATTTTGCAACAGGTCTGCCTTATGGTCCGCCTTCACAAGAGCGTTATCTCGATGTTTTCCGCACACGCAGTTACATTCGTGCCGACGTTGGATTTTCGCGCGATCTCATAACAGCCAAAGCAAAGAAAGAAGGAAAAAACTGGTTTACCCGAAACTTAGAATCCGGCACAGTTTCACTCGAGGTATTTAATTTGATGGGCAACACCAACATCATCAATCATCAGTGGATCGAAGACATCAATGGACGTCAGTATAGCATACCGACTTATCTCACAGGGCGGAGATTGAATGTACGGATTGGGGTGCGGTTTTGATAATGTGCTGATGTGATAATGTGCTGATGTGCTGATGGGGTTTCGAATCAAGCAATGGAGTTTTCGTTTATTGAGTCGTGCCAATACTTCAATTGTTCAATTGTCCAATACGATTTATTTTCGAATTGTAAAATGCGATTTTTTGGAGAGGAATTCGTTCGTTCAATTCATTCAAATATAAGATTTAATCCAAAATTCGAAAAAAGCGTCATTGAAAGGAGTTCGATTTTAATTTAAGGAAGGGTTGATTTAAAGGGAGGGAATTAAGATGTCGCTCCTCTGGAGCTTCGAGAGGATTAGATTTGGGGGAAGGGGATTTCGTAGTAAGGTGTCGCTCCTACGGAGCTTTTTGTGGTAGTGAGATGTCGCTCCTACGGAGCTTTGTGGAAGGAAGATTTTTTTTGGGTGGTGAGATGTCGCTCCTACGGAGCTTTGTGGAAAGGGGAAGTTTTTGGTAGTGAGATGTCGCTCCTACGGAGCTTTTTGTGGTAGTGAGGTGTCGCTCCTACGGAGCTTTGGAGAGAATTATTCATTTATACGTCATTGCACTATTTGCACAACGGCACATTAGCACATCAGCACATCAGCACATTAGCACATCAGCACATTATCACATTCCTGCATAATCGTCTTCGAAAATCCGAGCGTACCCGCTATTTTTGCGGAAAATCTGAGATTGTATGGAGGACGATAAGGATCACATGGATTTGTTGAGGAAACGACTGAATGAGATACATCATTGGCCAAGTGTTTATATGTTTAAGTTCATATTTCTGAACGATGAAGAAAAGGTTACTCGTTTAAAGCTGATCTTTGGCGAAAGTGCCGAGTTCAAGCAAAAATTTAGTGCCAATTCGAAATATACAAGCATCACCGTTCGCGAAATGATGCTGGATGCGAATTCTATTTTTGAGCGATATAAGTTGGCCGCTACCATAGAAGGAATTATCTCACTATAACAAATCCAATGCTCGAAACACTACGTAACGCACTACTGATCACACTTCTGTTGATTATGGTGTATGTACTCTACAAACGCATGTTAAATGCACTGGGCAAAAACGAGATCAAGGAAAGATACATTTATTTCACCGAAGACTCTTTAAAAGATGAGAATGCTTCTGAGATTGGCATCGAAGTAAAATCAAGGCAAAATGTTCAACTTACCGTGCATTCACTAGATGGGAACCTTATTCAAGAATTTTTCAAAGGTGAAATCGAAGTGGGCATTCTTCGATTTGATTTGGGTAAATTGACTTTAAGCCCCGGCAAATACTACTGTCTTATGATAACAGACAAGCAGCAAGATTCCATTTATTTTACCATTGCTTGAGATGAGTGGAAAGAACCATTCGCTGAAAGTAGTTTTTATGGGTACACCGGAATTTGCGGT
>JBILMS010000153.1:0-2659 GCA_044375415.1 Flavobacteriales bacterium | reverse complement strand
CGGCCAAAAGATCTGCTCTTCTGGCCGGAGCTAGCGCGCCACCGTGATGAGAAGGTGCTAGTTTATGTCGATAATCGGCGTAGTGGTGACCGCTCGACCGAGGAGATGAGTCGCCGAGCCAAGGCAGAAGGATTTTCCTCGGCGTTTTTCCATGGCAGTATGAGCAGTGAGCAGAAGAGTGACGTAATCCGTCGCTTCAAGGCCGGCGCTATACGCACCGTGTTTGCAACCAGCGCTTTCGGCATGGGGATTGATATTCCTGATATCCGTGGCGTAATTCACTACCGCCCGCCGGAATCAGTCGAGCAGTACTATCAGCAAATTGGTCGCGCCGGGCGCGATGGACAGATGGCGTGGTCGCTTCTCTACTACTCGGACAAGAATATCAGCTTTCGCAAATCGTATTTCATCGATCGTTCCTTCCCCGATGCCGATGAAATTCGTGGCGCATTTGCTAACCTGGTATCAGCGCGTGGTAACATCAAGACCTTTAACTACTTTGATGAACAGGAAGCCCAAACGGCCTACCACTACCTGCTGCACAGTGCAGCACTGTCGCTCCGCTGTAAAGGCATCCAATCCATTGATGTCTTAAGTAAAACGGCGAGCGTTTCGTTACCGCGCTTCGACGAATATCAGCGTGCTACCCGAACAGGAATTGCCGTGCGTGTGGCCGATCAATGCCATATCTCCATTGAAGCCCTCATGCAGGATATCTACGGTTGGCTGGCTACGCGGCAAATCAAACCGGCACGTGCGCCGCAGAAAAGTCTGTTCTTAGAGCAAGTGGTCGATCAACTACCGGACTCGATGTTCGAATCGATCCTGTCTGATGCCGCCGAAAAGAAACAGTACCGCTATGGTTTACTCGATGATCTCACGGCCTTGCTAGAAGGATTTACCGATTCTGCGACTCTTCATCAACAGATCGGCAGCTATTTAGGTGTGGGCACCGATCAAGGAGATGCTACACCAACTGCAGCACAAAGCATTGATAGTCAGCGGAGCCAACCTTACCAGGTGCGTGTCTTGACTGAAGGGCCAACCGATTGGAAACACCTCAAGGCCGGGTTGACTCGTCTACAGCAAGGCGGAATGTTCGTCAATCTACAGGTCGAGTTTCAAGAGAATGAGCAAGATATGGGCGACAAGGAATTACTGAACACCTGTCGTGGACTAAGTCGTGTCCCTCATTCTGTGACCACGATATGCATTTTTGATCGTGATGTATCTAGTACATTGCAGCATGTGATTGAGGTGCCGAAGGATTACAAGTCCTGGGGCAATTTGGTCTACTCGGTCGCATTGCCTATCCCTGACCACCGCCGTGAGACACCTGACATCTGTATCGAATTTTACTACCGGAATGAAGAAATTCAGCGCAAAGATAGCTATGGGCGCCGCCTGTTCATCGGTACTGAGTTTCGGAGTCGCTCCCTTGCGCACGTTGAGGAGATGTTAATCTGTGCTGATCGCAATAAGGCTGGCAAGTTTACCATCGTAGATTCACAGGTTTTCCCTCGCGATTCAGAGGAAAATGTAGCCCTGAGCAAAAATGCCTTCGCTCAGCATGTGCTTGATCGGACGCCTGGCTTTGATGACTTTGATTTGAGCGCATTTGTCGCAGTTTTTGAGCTGTTTGAACGGATTGTTCAAGCAGAGATCGGTTCGAGCGCCAGGGATGTCAGCACTTAAACTCTGTTGGAATTTGACGCTATATTGAGTTTCCGTTGAAAACCAGAATTGCGCCAAACGCGCAGCGATAAGAAAATCGTAGGTGCCGCTTGTAACTGCGCAGAACGTGCAACTACTGGGGTGAGGTCGTCAGTGCAATTTCTTCAATTTGAGGTCATTGGCTCCTAAAGGCGTCCCTTGTTCAATCATTGGCCCCACCGATGTAACTACTGCTTGCCCGCTCAACAAGGCAACCAAGCTTTGCTTAGTCTCATCATCGGAACTGGCGTCACCACGCAGCCAGTTGATGACCGCCCGCAACGCTTTGCGATCCGCTACGGTGAGCTTCTTATAATTATCGGCCACTTTATCAAGCAGACCATCCAGCGCAACATTGCTCACCATGCCACCGATCAGCGGCGTTTTGCTGGCGAACATCACCATCAACGCCTCGCGCAGAATTTCCACCCCTTCTTCTTGGATCAAGACGGTGGCCCCGCGCGTGAAATCGCCGGTGGTATAATTTTCACCGGCTAATTTGGTTAGATCACTTCTGAGGGAAGCGGTGGAACGTTTTGTGCTGCTACTGGTGGTATTGCGTTTGCGGCGCGCCGTACTGGCAGTGGTAGAACTACTCTTGCGGGTGGTGGCTTTTTTGGTCGTCGCCTTTTTTGCGCTGGACTTTTTCGTGGCAGCCTTTTTCGTGGCGCTCTTCTTGGCCGCGCTTTTCGTGGTCGTTGCCTTGCGCGTCCGCTTCTTTGTTGTTAAGGCGGAAGCCAAGTCTGCACCGGTTTCGGTCGAGCTTTCATTGGCACTGGCAGCAGACACAAAACACCCCTTTAGAAGTTAACACAGATAGGGGAAAAACACTGAAATTTTCATTCATCCGTGTTTCTTCCTATCTGTGTATACTAAAAATGTTTGTCAAAACGGCGGCTGGTTCGTCTACCCCAATAGGCCGTCATCCAAGAGCGTTGCGCCATCC
>JBILMS010000091.1:0-10096 GCA_044375415.1 Flavobacteriales bacterium | reverse complement strand
TCTATGTCGGTGTTGGGTACACGCATGCCAATGCGGGCTGAGCCGTAAATGTGTTGCTCGGCTAAGATAAGCTTTTCTGAGCCACCGTCAAAAGTATAGGTTGCCATTACATTACCACTTGCGTCTCTAACATAAAATGTGTGATCCCACTCATCTTCGGATAACGGTGTTCCGCCGCTTTTATTGACCACCGATTTGCTAATTCGATTACCCATGGCATCGTAATGAAATTCGAGGTCGGCTTGGGTAGATTCTTTCTGGATGTACGCAATTTTTCCGGTCACAAGCCAAGTGATGTCGTCTATTCCCTCATCTTCATCCGAAATCAGGTTTCCGATTAGGTCGTAGGTGTAATTGCCCGGAGCTTGGGTGGAGTTCAGGTCTTCGGAATAGGCGCCATCATCTGATTGTTCGTCTTTAACATAGGTCAATTTATTGTCGGTATATCCTCCGGCATTGAAAGGGTAGTATTCCAAAGCATCCATCAACAGTTGCCCACTTTGGTTGCCATTGCGGGTGAGGGTTTTGATGTTTCCATTAGCATCGTAGCTATAAGAGGTATTGTAAAATTCATTGCTATCATCATCCCAAAAATTATAACTAGGGATCATTTCAGAATGAGCCTTCATACTAATAATCCTATTGAGCTGATCATACATGTAGGCAGTCAGTTGGGGTTGTGCACTTGGTCCTCCAGTTTCGTCGTGATCGAACCATAGTGTGGTAGTCATAAATTGAATGTTACCATTGTACAGCGAACGGCAATCAGTGCCCAAATAATCCATCCACTCATCCCCTGCCAGCCAGTTGCTAGTTCCAATGGGGTTGTAGTCAGAGTAGTCGCCGTGCTCATAATAATTCAAGGCATAGCTGTATATATCTGCGGCAAAATGTGAGTTGGCGTTCCCTGCCTCATGATCCATTCCCATATCTCGGGAAGTGAACAAAGTGGTACTATTCACACCCTTAATCCATCCATGAAGGGTGTAGGCATAATCGGTACCTTGTACTTGTTTGGTTCCAAGCTCAACTCTGGAAAGCGGACCGTGCGGATAGTAAAAATATTTGGCATCTCGATCCCAATGAACATGGTCGGAGCTTGTAGTAACTTGGGTAATGCGATTGTCGGCATCATACAAATATCGGTGATAGAATTCATCGACCTTTCCGGGTTGATACAAGACCTCGTGCACATTGCCCGAGATGAGATCGAATTGGTAGGTCATAAATTTATACCTCTGACCTGTGAGATAATCGTCCATCTGAGGATTATCTTGAACCAGTCGGTCTACATTGCCGTGAATGTCGTAACTATATTGTGTGGCATGTTGGTAATTCGTTACTGCCAACATTTCGTAATACGTATCGTAATATGCAACAGCTGCCACCCGGTTTCTCAAGTTCTGGGGAGCGCTTCCACCAAAGTTGGCATTAGGAATATTCCCAAGTTCGGTGTCGTAATAAGTACGGGTTACTTGCTTCCTAGTTACCTCTTCAATATCTTCTAATGTGTTATAAGCTATGTTTCCTCCTTCGAAAGGAAGGCCTGTTATGGCAGCTTCATGTTGCCCTACTTCAACTACTCTTCCTAGTTCATCAAAAAATGTATAGCTATATTCATCATCTACTTTTTGCTGCGCATTTTGAGATAGAATTAAACGACCGAGTTCATCATACCAAAACAGCGATACTCCGGCGTCGGGTGTTTCCTGATTAATCAGTTGGTTTAAGCTGTTGTAATGATATTCACTGACCATGTAATGTTCCGGGAAAACATCGTCGGCAGTGCTAGGGGTGTATCGGGCCGCTTGAGTGGCCAGTTGTTCTGTTGGATCCAGAAGTATTACACCCTGAGGAGGAACGGTGCGCTGTAAGCTTCCTCCTTGATCATAGTAGTACAATGTATAATGATACTTATGCTGAAGACCCAGTAGGGTAAGTTCTTCCACCGGGGAGGCCATACAATGGTTGATGTAATTTTGTCGGAACGCCGCAACCATAGATTCAATGATTGATTGACTGGACTGAGCTGTATTTGATTCGGTGAGGTTTGCCATCGACTCCTCACATCCCTCACAATCAATAATTCCGCAAGCGCAGCCTTCGGGTGATTCGATGAAATCCGAACCATCGTTCAATGCCAAAGCTATTTGCCATTCATTTTCCACAGTACAGGGATCATCTTCGATCGGGCCACAGGGAGTTTCACATTCCTGACAGGATACCACCGGTGAAATGGGGAGATTCAGTGGCAAACAGGCAACCGCTGGGGGAAAGGAAGAACAATATTCTGAAATAGAATTATAAAGATGATGTAGAGAATTTCCTCCTTCAACGAATTCTTCTTCTATATAATCGGAATAGGCTAAATAACAATCAGCGGTATAACCGGCTGCACAGAAATCATGCAATGAAACATAATGAATGCTGTTTGATGGTGGCAACGAAATTGACGGTTCAACTCCATCATCAACCAAATTGTTTAAGTAATCCAAATATCCAAATAAACAATCTGATGCAACATATTGGAAAAAATCTTCAATAGGAACATAATAGACTGAATTTACTATGTCTGACATCGTTCCAGTGGTGTAACTATCTATAAGTTCGCAATATTCCAAGTACAAGTCAGTAGCAGCACAAAATACATGTGATCCCCCGTAAGTCACATACATTTCATTCCAAATATCAGAAGCCTCATCTGAGGTATAGCCCAATTCTTCAGTAAGATCAAATAACTCTTCCTTAAAACAATAAGCTTCACGTACGGCAGGTAATAATACCTGTGGGGTGCAAGTTTCACACGTTTTGATGGACAAACAAGAACAACCTTTTAACCAAAGCTCGTCCCCAGATGTTCCGGTATTCATATCCACCAAAAGATAAAAACATGCGGTACTTCCATCAGCAGAGGATTGAGAATAATCAGCAACTAAATCCAAAACGGCCTCAATTTGGGTATAATCGAAAGCTGCGAATAGATTATTTTCAGGAAAACTCAATTCAAGAGTGCAGTATACCTCATCGGATGAATTTTCAACAATCAGTTGGAACGTGTCAGAGTCATAAATTCCATCGGCGAAAAGCAGCTCAGGTTCACCGGGATTTGCAGGATCAGAAACATCATATGAAGCTATGGCCTCCTGCAAATTGGTTGACCAATACTGACTCCCTGTGAGTTGATCATCATTTATTTCCTGATTCTGCATAAGGACAGCCTGAATTAGATTTTGGATATCATTGGCCAATTCATATTCTGGACCTTGACATGCCAAATTGGGAGGAGTACCGCAGGTGCTCCACCACTGCTGCGAATTTGATCCACTATATCCGATCCAGGTATTTCTTGTATTTACAACCTCCCCATTCGCATCCACTTCAATTATATTGAAGTCGCCTGTGGAAAGTGCCTCTACAGAACCAATATAACTTCCGGCGGTGTGCGCACCGCTAATGTGTAGATCGATACTAATTTCGGACGGGCAACTTGGGCATTCGATTTTTTCATCGAAACCATCCCAATAATACGAGCCTCCACCAAAACCAAGAATGCCAAGTAGGTTCTGCGAAAAGATAGAATAGTATGGTAGATCAGGATCCATTAAATCAACCGATGTAGAATTGTAGTCACCATTGGCCAGCAACAAGTTGATCAATGTAATCAAATCATGACCTGCAGGAGTTAAATCACAATAATCATCAAAATCTTCGGTTCCACAATCGGTTAAATCGAGTCCGGCAACTGTGCCTGTACCGCTATAAGAGACTCCATCAGAGCCAACGACTGTAAGAACAAAAGTCGTGGAACTAGTTGTGTAAAACTGCACCTGACTGGTAAAATACACCCCTAAGGGCATTGAAAAATTGGATTCTAGAAATATAGTTAGAACTGCAGTTTCGTCATCAGAAATGTGATAGATATTTATGTCTTGCCCTATAAGATTATTGTTAATATCAAAAACACTAATTAGTTCCCACAGCCATTCCGTTTGAATAAAAGTATTAGAATTAATATATTCTTGGGTAGGGACTGTTGCTTCTTCCAACCATGCGTACAAATCAGCGGTTAAGCCAATATTAGGATAAATTTGAAGTAATGAAGATGAGTATGTATTTGCAGGATTACAATTCTTGAATAAACCTCCAATTAGTATTCCAAGATCTACGGATAACGGGCAATTACCTGTTTGAATGTATGCATTGTAATCAGCAATACCTTGGAGGTCGTCGCTATTCTCAGTACCTATAGAAGAGAGGATACTTTCTTCAGAATTGAATCCCAAGCGACGCGTCTTATTCTCGTATAAGGAATAAAAGAAATTTGAACTAGGCGCACGGTAATGTGTTCCATTTTGGAATTGACATTGCACATCTAAGTCAGAAGTCCAATCGGTAAAAAGTAATCCCGGTATACCCGGACCGTTGGGATTGAAGTTCTCTTTACCAATGGCTCCGGTATATACTATGGGTGTTTCTTCATTCAGTATTTCATAGTTCACATATCCAGTAATTGCATATTCATCTGCCGCTTTCTGAATAATTTTTTGTCTTTCTCCCAAGTAATATCCTACCAAAAAGTTCCAACTGGCATCTACATTATCTGTATTCCATTCAACATTATCCAGACAACTTGATTCAACATTATTGCCATACCATGTCGCGCAGTTGGCAGCCATCAGCGCCATTTGAATCACGGTGTATCCCGTTTCTTGATAATCGTTCAACAGATCCATCAAATCGCTCTTGTATCCGGATAACTCCGAATTTAAAAATAGAGGATCCAATTCTAAGATTCCTAACTCACCTGCTCCTATCACATCCGGGGTACCTACAAAAGTAGCTACACCATGTAGAAAATCTACCCCATCATCCAAATAATCATTTGCTTGTGTTCGAGTGGTTAATAATCTGAGGTTGGATTCATACTCCAACGAACTCGCCTCTTCCGTGCCAACTAGTGTATAACTGTCTTTCTCCCAAAGAATACACCATTGATAATAACTATATTCGGGATGATATTTCAAAAGCGACTGGGCCCATGAATCTTGCCAGTTCGCGATGAAATCACTGAAATATTGTAAATTTTCAGGTGTAGTAAATGCCTGTCCATCTGAATCATAGGTCACATCAACAAGACTCACAACCGCCGGAGTAAATACCCCTCCATAATTGCTTAAAGCTATAAGCGAGGGCTGACCATTTTGGTCCATATAGGCAGGCTGTGGCTTACGCCACGTAGATGCATCTGAGGATCCTAAGTCCAATATAGGGAGAACGTTATCTTCATAAAACACGGATAATCTTCTTTCATTTTGACTTTCAAAGTTTAAGCTGCCGTACTGACCATGAGGGCTCATATCTGCAAGCATCAATTGTTTGGCCATTTCGCAGTATGACAGCGGCTCATCACAACTGCTTAAACAATGTTCCATCTGGGAATTCCAGAAAGCTAAATTTTCTTCATCGTTCCCAAAGGGTTGTATGATTATGTCTCCTCCGACCAGCTCAGAATTAGGGTTTGTGGGCCCAGCTGTTGAGATGAATTCTCCAAAATCTTCTACCCATTCTCTAAAATTCGCATTTGTAGAAGCAGGAACGGAGGTGTAAGAATAGGTGCCTATGTTATCAACTCCGCTAGTTTGAAGGTTATCATTCAAAACAAAAATGGACACCACTAAATCGTGCATACAATCCTGACACAACGAAGGATTGCAATTGACCATATTAGAATTGATTGTTTCCTGCAGAATTCCTAAATTGGAAGTGAGGCAAGTATTTGAGACTGCAGTTCCGCAATTTAGTTGGAGCTGCTGCGATTCTAAATAGGAAGTGTAGAGTTGTGTGTAATAGTCTAGCGCAAATTGATTAATCCGGAGTTCCTTCGAGATATGATAGTTGCCAACGGGAAGGCTTTCGATTAGAAGGCTATTGTTGTAAAGTTCATGTATTTCTTGATTGCATGAAGTAATTTCGGTTGGATCTGCTATAGAAATATTTCCAAATTCATCAACTGTATATTGTAATGACTCCGGATTGGAATCTGACCCCCATTCCAACAAGGTTGTTCCACATTCATCTTGAACTTTTACAATTAGATCGTAAACCGGTGGAAAGCACAGTTCAGTGCAATCGTCCTTAAAATCTGAATTCGAAATTTCGTAAGAAAGGGTATAATCACCGACAGATTCGGCTAAGTAGTTTCCAAAGAAAGTCATGCTCATTCCATCTGTACTTAGAACATTTTTGTCGCTTGGATCATCAGTCGCATCCAAATCTTCAATTCCTAAAATACTATTAGGAGAATTGGCAGAGCTTTTATTTAATAGATCTGTATTTTTTACAACAGGTTCTCCCATACTGTCAAGAGCAGTTACATTGGAAGGGTTTGACCCCGAAAGACAGGTCGCAATTACGCGACCATGCATGTCCATGTAACTTAAACTTGCTTGCCCATTGGGATCTACGGTCATAATTTTCTTGTAATGATGAGCGTATCCAACTTCATTACCAAACATTGCATCCAGTTCAGACTGATCCGGTTCTGCATAGAAATATTTCGTATCGTGACCTGATCCAAGTTGATGTGCCAAACCAACCCCTCCTTGACGGCGAATGCGTCCTGTATTGTCTGGTTCGTATTCCACCTGACTAAACGGGAAACCTTCAGCATCGGGAATAAAGTTTTGATGACTACTTAAAATGAAATTGTTAGCAGAATAATAAACCGCGGAGCCGTTTACTCCACTCTCCGTTCCGGAATACATTGGGGGTGTATCAACTGAGCACGCCTCAGAATCTTTATCAAAATGTTCTTTTCCATATGGAATTGACTCATCGCCGACTATTCCAAATAAATTAAAACGGGAATAGTATCTCAGAGAACTAACTCCTGACGGAACCGGCAGTGTTTGAATTACGGCCCTCCCTTGATAATCATAAATGGTTTCTCCCACAATCGCGTTATTGTCGCTGTTCAGACGAGTGACAGTTTGCCTTGACCTTAAGCTGCCGTCATAATAGCTCACTACATCTTTTCGCTTGGCCTGCTCGGCATAACTAACCTGAACTTGCCAGTTTTTGAGTTGTTCATGAGGATATTCTATATAATAGTGGCTAGCCACTTCGGTGGGATTACTATTTGCGTTATTCAGGTTCCAACGACCTTGAATGCGGTAACTATAATCTCCGGCAGTAGGTCCACCCTTACCTACCGCTCTAACCCTATACAGAAGGTAGCCCCGTTCATACAATAAGGGTATTCTATAGAATTGGTTGGTCGTTACAACCCTGGTGCAGTTTAGATCGAAGTCAGATACTCTCCAATCTATTTGAGATCCTGCAAGGGTTTCACCATCCACATCGTAATCATCAACGTAAGTAAATTCCAGTTCATACTCTTCGGCTCCCGGAATATAGTCCCAATAAACTTCAAGCTCCTCTGGCCCTATTTGTTCTGAATCGTTGTCAATGGCATTATGTCCGAGATCAATAGCGGGGAATACCTCTGTTTCATCGAAGTCGTAGTATCTTTCGATTTCCAAGGAGGCTTCAATATAGACATTCCCAGGTAAAGTGGTAACCGATGTAGGAGACAGTGGATTCAACAGCATTGAAACCAATTCTACACGGAACATTCTATATGCATTATCCAATTTAAAAATACTAGTACTTTTAGAGCGATCTCCATCTAAAGAATTGGATACCTGAAGATGTATCTCTTCTTGCATACTTACTTCTGTGGCCGTGGCTGAAGAATAATACTTGACCATGAAAGTCAGTTCAAGTACTGAACTCAAATCCTCATAATCATTACTGAACTGATCAATACCAACTTCAATGATTCCTTTAGATCCAACCATTTCAAAATCCCAGGTCGATGAATTTATACCATACGTCTTTTGATCAACTACTTGAATAACTGCTCCTGTTGATACAGAATAAATAGAAGGTGATCCTAATCGACGATTTACAGTTTCAACAGCACATATTGAATCGTAGCTTTGAAAAATGCAAAGAGCGATTAGTAGGCATTCAATGAGCTTTTTCATGGGCCTGATAGTTTATTTTTTCAAAAAGTCTTCATAGATTTGGTATGAGGCGAACGTTCCAATACCCTTCCAACTTCCGGAAGCCTTTGTAACGATACCTGAAATACTAAAAATGTCATCCGAAATTTCTTCGTTCACTTTGTATTCCGAAAAGAGAATCTCTATTTTTTCATCCTGACTTGAGATCTCGTCCCCATCCACAGCTTGATGCACTATGGTAATCTCACGTAAGAGATAGTCGGAAGGATTGTACAAAAAAGTCAACTGTGAAAATCCGATATTATCCCCGAAGGACATAGAATATCCAACCAGATCATTCTTTGTTATTTTGTTGATCGACTGACTCATCTGAACCAATTCGGTAAGATTTAATGGGCTTATATCCTTAAAATTTGATGACTCAGCCTCTTTAATGATGATCACATCTTCTACATTATCACAAAATATATGATTTTTGCCATCTTGAATAATGATAACATCAGAAATTTCGTTTCTGAACTTGTTACCCGCCTTCATAGTATACTTACCCTTTATTATTTCCGGTGCTTCGGAAACTCCGTCATTCGAATATGCTTTATACGTTATGGAGTAGGACAGGGATTGTTTATTTAGATAGGCATCATTTACTTTGCCCACGTCTGAGATGATATCCTGAGCAATTGCGCTGCCAGCACTTACGAAGACGAATAATGCTATAATCAAACGGCACATATATTTTAGCGGACTTGAAATTCTCATTATTCAACTATTTTACTTGAGTTCTGTCTTGCTTCTTGAACAGTCATTACACCACGTTCTGTCTCCTTTTTAATCCGGCTAAGTTGCCCCTCAATGTCATATTCGTAGAATGTCGCGAAGTTTCGTTCGTCAAGTTCTGCCGATAAACGAAGTGTAATAGGATCGAAGACGTACGATTTCAATGATGAATTGAATGGGTGAATCCTTATGTCGTCGATATATGTATCCTTTATTCCGGTATTTTGGAAGGAAACCCTAATATCCGTTGCAGAGGTCGGTACAGTAAATTCTAGTTCAACCCTCTGCCATCCGTCTATTATTTCTGATCGTCTTACATTGTCAACAACATAAGTAGCCCCGGTTCCTGAAATTGTGCACGTCAAACTAGGATAATCAAATACTCGCTGGTTGTAGAGTTGAGGTATGTACACCCAATATGAGAGAATATATTTCTTGTTGCGTAATGGAGAAAAAGTCGTCAAAATGTCTTCTTCATCGATATCGAATTGTTGTTCATCCTCTGGAATGGACGATATGGGTAGTATCTCAGAAGTGGTAACTGGTCGTTCTACATATAGAATGTCCGAGGCCTCTAAATTCAAACTGAACCTTCCCGTATGAGCAAAAGCATCAGTGCGATTAGCAGAAAAATCTGCGCCGGGGGACATAAAATCGAAATGTCCCGGACAACATTCGGCAGGATTGTTGTACGCGTAGTCCTCAAAGCCATCAAATGCAATTTCTCTGTGCGAAGCATTTGAAGCAGCCGCCTTTACAAGGTAATCGCCGTAACCAAAAAGAACAGATGAATAAATACCTAGGGCATCAATATTTTCGATCTCGTTGCCCTGAGCGTCATAGTTGGTAATCTCAGCAGCGTACGTCCAGTTATCGGGTATTCCGTTTTCATCATCATCATTTAAAGTCACGCGATTAGCCTGGTACTCCCAGGCAGGAGAAAAATTCGCAAAGGTGCCGTCATGCCTGATATTTTCAGTTTTTAATCTATTGGTCAAGTAGGCGTAGTTCCTAATTGGCCTTTGATTTCCTCGGGTACCTATGACAAATGGATTTCGGATTTCTCCTTCGAGTGGTTCAGCGCAAGCCAGCGTACCATTCTCCTCCAAATTACAATCTAGAAAGTTTGCGCAACTTACTTCAATGTTTAATGGCAGGAATTCATAATTCGTTCCATTAAAGAAGATACCTAGGGTTCGAATATTTTGGTTGTCGAGAATTTCATAAGTTCCAAAGGAATTCAAGTCACTCCAGGAGAATACTGTGGGAAGGGCAGATGCTATCCACTCGGC
>JBILMS010000090.1:0-10119 GCA_044375415.1 Flavobacteriales bacterium | reverse complement strand
GTCAGTTTGACGAAGGTGTAAACATCGGAGGATGCATGGACCCATTAGCCTGCAACTACAACCCGGATGCTACATGTGATGATGCCTCATGTTATTACGAAACCATTTGGTTCTTGGACAATGACGGTGATGGTGTGGGTGTTCTTTCTGTAGTAGCATTTGGCTGTGAACCTCCTTTGGGTTATGCCGCTATTCCCGGAGATTGCGATGACAACGAACCTCTCATAAATCCAATCATCGCGGAGATTCCTTGCAACTACATTGATGATAACTGTAATGGTCAAATTGATGAAAATGGATTTAGCGGATGTACTGATCCATATGCAATTAACTACAGCCCTTATGCGACATGTGAGGACTTCAGTTGTCTAATCAGTGGTTGTATGTATCCTGGAGCGGTCAATTATGATCCAACAGCAAACATTGACAATGGAACATGTCTTTTTGAAGGCTGCACAGATCCGTTGGCTACCAACTTCAACTCTGCAGCTAACATTAACGATGGAAGCTGTGTTTATGGAGGTGCTGAGGGTTGTACTTATGTAGTTGCTCTGAACTATGATCCTGCGGCCATTGTAGACGACGGTTCTTGCACATTTGACATAGAAAATCCTTGTCAAGCCGACTTCAACAACGATGGAGTGGTTGGTGTAACGGATCTCTTGGTATTCATTTCGCTTTATGGAACTGCATGTCCATAATAGTATAGAATTGATCAGATTAATAATAGAAAAGGCCGGTATAACCGGCCTTTTCTCATTTTCAAACATTTTAAAAAATCGGATTAACAGTTTTCTTCTCTATTATACGTTTTTCCTAACTTGCGTTTGAAATGTACTAACTTATGAGAAGAAAATGGAGACCTTGAGTGAAGGCAAAGAATGACGGACCACTCTTTTTCTTTCATTACTAATCTGTGCGTCAACCCAAGTCCTACCCTTAAAAATTCAAATGTGATCTCTTACAAAAACAGTCGGAGGGCCTCACCCCAAAAGCAGTTCTGAGTTTGGAGAAACAGAAACAGGTAGATCCGTACGCGAATAAAATTCGTGTATTCTCGGCTACGAAACCATCGGAAAAGCCTCACCCCATATGAGTTCGGAATTCGGAGAAACAGGAACAGGTAAATCCGTCACCGAATAAAATTCGTTCATCCTCTGTTCTCACTCTCCGATCTCACTCTGAATTGAGGGGGACGTTCACGTTCAATGAAAGAAGTAGTTTTCAAATAATATTTTCTTTAAAAAACGTGAACTTTTCAGTTTGCAGAATGGGTCCCCTCTCCCCGTCCTCCTGAGCCTGTCGAAGGATGGAGAGGGCGGAGGGTGAGGCCCTCAGAGAAGAATGCCCTTTAGAAACGTGAAAGGCCGGATTTTCATTTTCAAACCAATTCTACAATTAGTCATTGGAAGAGTGAGCGGTCAGTTATCATCTTTATTGGAGTTTACGAACTAAACCGTTAATCCATTTTAAAAAATTAAAATCAATACATCTTTTGTCTCTTGATTAAATATTGCATCAGCACGGGATTATATCCATCGTGAATATCGGCTTCCACAAAATCTACTTGGTATTGAGCACATCGCAACTTCAATTCAGATTTGAACTTTGTCATTTCGGCTAAATAATGAGAACGTACATCCGCCGGATTGACTTTGATTTCTTCCCCGCTTTCCAAGTCTGTGAAAGTATACGGACGGTTTTCAAAATTGAAATCTAGTTCCTTCGCTTTGTCTACCACGTGAAAAAAGATCACATCATGTTTGTTGTGCCGAAGGTGTTGCAACGCCGCAAACAGTTCATTTGCTTTAGCAGAATTGTCCATGGCATCCGAAAAAATAATGACCATCGAACGTTGATGCACACTCTCCGCAATTTCGTGAAGAGCTTCCGTAACCGAAGATCTCTTTCCTGTTGAAGCACCAATATTTTCTAAAAGTCTTTCGAGCTGATAAAACAAGAAATTGTGGTGACTTCCGCTACCCGCAGCTTTTGAATGAAAATGAACCGTTTCATCAAAAAAAGATAAACCTACAGCATCTCTTTGTCGGCGAAGTAATTCAATCAGACTTGCCGCGCCGTAAATACTGAATTTTAATTTGTTCAACTCAGGGCCGGTTGGTGTAACACCCTCCGGGAAATACATCGATGAAGAAGTGTCGATTAGTATTTGACACCGAAGATTGGTTTCTTCTTCATATTTCTTGACGTACAATCTATCCGTGCGAGCGAATAGTTTCCAATCCATGTGCCGAGTCGATTCGCCGGTATTGTACTGTCGGTGTTCCGCAAATTCAACCGAAAACCCATGAAAAGGGCTTCGGTGCATACCGGTTATAAATCCCTCTACCGCCTGTCTGGCAAGCAATTCGAGATGACTTATCGCGTGAATCTGCTTTCTGTCTATGTTAATGGGCATTTGTCTTTAATCTTTTACAAATATCCACAATACAACGCTACGCTGCAATTTCATTGTCCTCTCACCGCCCAATTAATGCCAAAAGCGTCATGCCGAAGATTCACTTTGACACTATCATCTGAGTTGATTTTTAGGTAATAGCAAGTGTTTTGAGGTGATTAGCTTCAGTAGGTCAAATCTTATTTAAATCAGTCGTTTGGGATGATAAGCGATTTTTTGTCAAAATGTCAGTAATCCCAAGGATTTTCACGATTTTTGCCTACCAAGACCACTACTATGAATAAAACAGTTAAAACCCTCTTGATTGCAGCACTCGTTATCGGTGTGCCAATCGTTATTTTCATGTTCTACGCTACCGGTGTATATGATAAAGCCGTTGATAGCGATCAAACCGTAAAGGAAAAAATCGGTAATGTCAGCAGTGCTTACCAGCGACGTGCCGACCTTTTCCAAAACCTTGTAAAAGTTGTAAAAGCTGCTGCTAAAACAGAGAAAGAAATTCTGGTTGATGTGGTTAGATCTCGTCAAGGAATGGACGTGGTTCAACAAGAACCGGCACAAACAAATCCGCAAATGCAACAAACCCTCGATAGTTTGGGCAATGTGATTGGTGCTTTGAAATCGGAAGCCGAAAATTTGGGGGCCGATGCTAACATGGAGAAAATCGCTACTCACGAAAACAACTTCACCAAATTCAGAAGTGGATTCAACATTGTCATTGAGCGTTATCCTGAATTAAAAAGTATCAAAAACTTCCAGGATTTACAGACCGATATAACAGGCACAGAAAACCGTATCAATACAGAACGCAACTACTACAACGAAGCCGTGAAAGAACACAACACGTTGATTCTTGGCTTCTTCAGACAGTGGGCCTTGAAATTTACAGGCGGTGCCGAAAAATTCAAAGAATACAAACCATTCGAACACAAAGCAGGCGCAGAAGACGCTCCGGATATTGACATTTGATATGAAGTCGCTAACCGTTGACGACATACTTACAAGAGATCAGATCGAATCCATTGAAGCAACTATTGCGGAAGCGGAGTTGACGACTTCGGCGGAAATCAGAGTACATCTCGAAGATGAATGCGCTGAAAGTGTATTGGATCATGCTGCTTTTATTTTTGAAGAACTGCACATGCACAGTACCGCACTCAGAAACGGTGTGCTCATTTACGTTGCCCCGGGCACCAAACAAATGGCTGTCATTGGAGATGTTGGGATTCATCAAAAAGTAATTGTCGGTTTTTGGGATCACGTGAAAGATCGTATGATATACGAATTCAAAAAAGGTGATTTCGAAAGTGGTATCAAAGATGGAATTCGTGTCGTTGGAGCTGAACTAGCGAAACACTTTCCACGCGAACACAACGATCAAAATGAGTTGGACAATACCATAAGCAGGGGGAAGAAAAATGCATAAATTCTTTTTCCGAACCCTATTTTTTTCACTGACATTTTTTTGGTCTCAATCTTTGCTCGCTCAGAAAGATTGTTTTCCTGCGCATAACGATCATCAGCTTGTCTACGATGAAGGAAAACTTCTGCTACCCAGTCAATGGCGTGATCTTGAAAATAAACTCGAACACTTTGCTCAGGAAACCAGCAACCAGATTGTTGTAGTCGTTACTGACGATCTATGCGGTAAAGCGAGTTGGCAATATGCAACCGAAGTAGGAGAAACGTGGGGAGTCGGACAGGCGAAACGCGACAACGGTATTGTGCTTGTTGTAAAACCGAAAAAAAATGGTGAAAAAGGTGAAGTTGCCATTGCCATTGGTCGTGGACTAGAAGGTGCCATTCCCGATGTAATTACCAAGGACATTCAAGAATTTGAAATGATCCCTCATTTTAAAATGAATGATTATTTCACCGGTATCGATAAGGCTGTTGGTGTATTGATGGACCTTGCGAAAAGTGAATACAATTATCAGGACTATCAGAAAGAACATAAGAACGGCGCCAAAGTTCCGGGGAAAATTATTCTGATTTTGATAGTCATAATTTTTGTGGTCATTTTCAAAATAGCAAGAACATCGTCCTACGCTCGCAACAACAGTATGGGTTGGTGGGCAGCATGGTGGCTTCTCAATCAATCAGGACGTTCGCACGGCGGAAGGTGGACCGACTTCACCGGAGGAGGAGGAGGAGTAGGAGGCGGCGGTGGTTTCGGAGGATTTGGTGGGGGTGGATTTGGAGGAGGAGGATCGAGTAGCTCTTGGTAATTTGTTAATGTGCAAATATGCCAATTAGCCAATGTGAGAATGCGAGAATGTGCTAATGTGCTAATGTGCTAATGCGCTAATGTGCCAATTAGCCAATGTGAAGATGTGTCAATGTGAGAATGTGAGAAATTGTCAATGTGAGAATATTAGGACTTTGAAAAGAAATGAATCGAGTTCAATTAACGAGAACCAATTGGCACATTGGCTAATTGGCTAATTGGCTAATTGGCTAATTGAATAAAAAAAGAAAGATATTGTATGTCGTACGCTAAATGGATCGGGGGAGCTTTGGGGTGGGCAGTTGGTGGACCTTTAGGAGGTTTATTAGGGTTTGCTTTTGGCACCGTAATGGATGATCCGACCTTTGTAAAAGGAAAAAATGGCGGTCAACAGACCAACCAACCCGGTGGCGATCAAAGACGATACGAGCAATATCGTCATCATACCCGTCCGGGAGATTTTTCGTCGGCTCTTCTGGTTTTATCCGCGGCCATCATGAAAGCGGATTCCAAATTAATGAAAAGCGAATTGGATTTTATTCGCGAATTCCTTTCGAGGCAATTTGGTCAAGCCGCAGCAGCCGAACAAATAGGTATTCTTAAAGAACTTCTAAAAAAAGAAATCCCGCTTCGTGATGTGTGCCATCAGATCCGCCATTTCATGGAACATCCCATGCGTCTGCAATTGATGCATTACCTTTTTGGAATTGCCAAAGCGGATGGGGACGTACATCGTCTAGAAGTTCAAACGATCAGTGAAATCGCAGAACATCTTGGAATCAGTCAAAAAGACTTTGAATCCATTAAAGCCATGTTCTACAAAGATGCTGCAGCGGCATATACAATTCTCGAAATAGCCCCGGATGCCAACGATGAGGATATTAAAAAAGCGTATCGCAAAATGGCTATGAAATACCATCCGGATAAAATTCGTGGACTAGGTGAACAACATGTAAAGGCTGCCGAAGAAAAGTTTATCAAAGTTCAAGAGGCCTACGACACTATTAAAAAAGACAGAGGATTTAAATAGTCTTCTATTTCGTAGTATCCAATTGTTTCATTTGTTCGCGGTGAAACACGACTAAGAAAAAAGCCAAGAGTACAAATAGTAGATTGGCTATTCCCAATCCTCCTCCTTCATCGAAAAGATTTCGAAGCGGTTTTCCCACTATATCCGGACTATTCAATACATAAGGTATAAAGGCAATAGTCAAAAACAGGATATAAAGTTTGTATCCATAAAATTTAATTCGAAGCATAATAGACACAACAAAAGCTATCAAAGGCCACGACCAAATAAAGTGTTCCGTGTCTGTGTGAGTCAAGTTCGGAATAATCGCGACAACAAAAAATACTTCGAGGTACCACCGCTGAATGTCGGGTTGAATAGCTCGTGAACGGAGTAAATAAAACAAACTGAAAATAGCGACCAACAAAAGACTGATTCCGATTACAAAAATCGACTGAATGTTTAAGCCTAAACCATTTATCCCCATGTTGATGAGTCCGTAAATCGTGTTTGGACTATTCTCCAAAGCCACATTATGATCTTTGATTGCCAATCCCCATGCATTCAGTAGTTCCAAATTGCCTTTCCATCCGGCGTATAATGAGGGTAGAAGCAATCCGATACCACAGAAAATAAATCCAAAAAGCAATTCCCTCCAGCGAATTCTCCAAATGAGCAAGGGTACTAAAACAATAAAATGTGGTTTAAATAAAAGTAGTATAGCCAACAAAAGTCCCGCGATAATTCGTTTGCTTTTTGCCAAAGCATCCATTAGCAAAAAACACAACAGCAAAAGAAAAAGATTCACATTTCCCAAATGCAATTCCCGTTCAATGTGATCCGCTGCAAACAGGGCGACGATGACTAAAAAGCACGTGGCAATTTTTCCATTTTTTGGTAAACTCAAGACTTCAAAAACCCTCGATGTGACCTCTACAAAAAGGATCATTACGACGAAGTAGTAAATTATTGAAGCAAGGCCATAAGGCAATAGAGCGAGCGGAATAAAAGGTATAACAGCGAATGGCGAGTACTTGTAAAATCCGCTGCTTACACCATAGGCCTGACCATACACCTGAGACCCATCTAAAAAATGTTGACAAGCATCATAATAGACCCTAAAATCGGCCATTTGATTGCGACCGTTGACCGTTTCCAAGACATAATACGCAATGGCTAACACAGCAAAAATGCATGTAAACCAAGCGAAAGGCGTCGAGCTGCGGAACAGGTGAATTGATCTCATCCGGTTCCAAACCTACTGATTAATTAGCTAATTGCACAAGAAGTGCCAAGTCTTTAGTGAACTCCTTGTTTCAATTTATCTGCAAAACGCTTTTTAAACTTATCCATCTTGGGCGAAATCACTCTGCTACAGTATGGTTGAGAACCATTGTTGTTGAAATAGTCTTGGTGGTAGTCTTCCGCCGGATAAAACACATCAAACGAAGTGAGCTCTGTTACTATCGGATCAGGCCATTCGCCGCTCCCTTTGGCAGCATCAATTGCCTTCATTCCGATTACTTTTTGTTCTTCGTTGTGATAGAATATGGCTGATCGATATTGAGTACCTTGATCTCCTCCCTGGCGATTTAAGGTCGTGGGATCGTGGGTGGCAAAAAAGACCTCTAAGATTTCGCTTAAGGAAACCTTTTTCGGATCAAAAATAACTTGTACCACCTCGGCGTGTCCGGTAGTACCATTACAAACCTCCTTGTAAGAAGGGTTCTTGACAGCACCTCCGCTATATCCTGATTTAGCCGAAGTAACGCCGTTAATGCTTTGAAAAACCGCTTCTACACACCAAAAACAGCCGGCGCCTAGTGTTATGGTTTCTAAAGAATCTGTTGAATTTACCTGCATATCCATGGGTTTAATTTGACCCTCGCCAGGTGTTTGAGCACACGCCGCCAAGGTCAATGCAAATGAAAGAAATAATATCTGTGTTTTGTTAATCATACAATTGTGCTAAACCGAGATATCACTTACTTGTTCAGTTTGCTTTAACAGACTTCTTTTCTTCCGGTTTATTAAATATCGAATAGACTACAAAAACGGCAACAGCACCAATGATCAAGGCAAGAAGAGAACTGATACTTTTCCAGAAATACTCACGTACCATGGTCCATGCAACAATGTCCCAAATACTGAGCACGGCAATAAGGGTAACGAAACCAATGACGGCATATATGATGTAAGCGAATGCCGATTTGAAAAAATTCATGTCCATAGTGTTTGTTCTATGAACGCAATATCCGCAAAGAACGAGCTCCCCAGATGTTAACTAATTTAAAATCTGAATCGCAAAAATCCCATGGTAGCACTTACGGTTGGTTGGTTGTCGCTAAAAAATGTAATCATATCGCGCGAAGCCATTCCAAATTCATAGGTTCCATTTGCAATTGAGAATACGATACCTGCCGGGATTTTGAAATCATAATTTCCACCGGTCATAAAGCCAAGTTGGAGCTGCAGCCATTTCACGGGAGATACTTGTCCGCCTGCTGCAATTACGGCTTTATCATACTGACCGAGACCATCACTAACCGGGGCAATAAAGTCGAGTCCCACTTTGAATCTCTCATTCAAATTCAGACCCGCACCGAGACGAAGGTTTGTGGCCAACTTCGTGGTAATTGTCTTTTCACCCTTCCAATCCAGAATTCCATCACCGCCATTAAGTTGCTCTATCTGATCCAAGAAATTTACACTCTCGAGACCTTCATTTTCGAAAGTTGTCAGATCGAAATCATTCAATCCATATACATTGCCATTCCATTCTACTTTTCCAATATCTGTAACAGCTGCACTGAGGATAAATTTATCTTTGAAAATGATGGTTGTTCCTAAATCGACACCATAACCAAAACCAACCTTCGTAAACTTGCTTGATCCCTCAGGCAAACTAGACTCTGATAAGGCTGTTCCATAGTCGATATCAAAAAACGGAGACAGCGCAGAGAAAGCCTCTGCTTTGCCGTTTTCAGATTGGAAAGTCATCAAACCCTGACCGACCAACAATTTTAATCCAATGCCTGCGTACAGATCCACTTTTTCGCCATCGACAAATTGTTTTCCCCAACCCAAATTAAATTCGCGCAACCACGACATACTGAAGTCTGTTCCATCCGCTATTTCCGCGATACTTTTAACATTACCTAATGAAGCAAGACCTTGAACAATAAGTTGAAGAGAGTCTTCACTCATATTCTCATAATTCGCGATGGTATCGCCATTATTCAGAATCAACTGATCGAAATAAGGAGAATTATAGCCTAACCAAATAATTTCACTGAGCTGATCTCCCATTTTGCTGAAGAAGTCGATCCTGTCGCGAACGCTGAATCCAAATGAACCGAAATTCTCCGTCTGCTTGGCAAAACCCATGGTCATAATGTCAATGTCAGCAGAATTAACAGAATTGGCAAATTCTGTGGCCAAAGCGGCTTGATCTGCTTGACTCAGATCTTCAATTTCTGTCGAAAAAAAATTCTGGCGCACTTCAAGTTTTGAAAAGGCCTCCGAATAAAAAGAAGCTCCGATTTCCATAAATCCCATGGTAGTGGTCTTTCCTTCAAATGCTGAAGGCAGATCGAGGTTTGCAGGATTTATACCTAAACAGTGATAATCCGTCGCGAAAGGGGTTGCCACTGCCCTACCCGTATTGGTAAATGCGCTGCTTTCGGTTTGTGCAAATGTTCCACTGTAGGCGATTAAACTAAGGAAGGTTAAGGATAGAGAGTATTTCATAGTAGTTGTTTGGAACTACGAATGTAGAATAAAAACGGCTATACCATATGAGGTAAATCATGCCTTGGATGACCCCATTAGTACAGTTCGAAGTTTGCAGAAACAGGAACAGAGGAAGAGATAAATGGGACACCAAAGAAAAATCTAACGCTTGCTTTGAACAAAGAGCAGAACCCTTCGACACACTTACTGCGTGAGTTTGCTGCTTGCTCAGGGTGACGGGCGGGTGATGTTGGGGCCCTTCGACGCGCTCACTGGGTGAGCTTGCTCAGGGTGACGGGCGCGTGACGTGAGGAGAGGGAGCTGCAAACGGCGCGGAGCGCCGTTTGCAGCTCCCCTATTATCCCACAAACGCGCACGTCACCCTGAGCGATTTATCCCGAGGAACGAGGGATAAAGAGTCGAAGGGCTACCACAGTTCGGGGTTTGCAGAAACGGGAACAGAAGGTCTCGTTTCTGTGAGATAATACAGTTCGGGGTTTGCAGAAACAGGAACAGAAGGTCTCGTTTCTGTGAGATAATACAGTTCGGGGTTTGCAGAAACAGCAACAGAAGACCTCGGTTCTGTGAGATAATACAGTTCGGGGTTTGCAGAAACGGAAATAGGAACCCTAAGACCGGAGTCGCTCTCGATACAAAAACTTCTTTTGCGAAGATTCAAACGGACGGTAGATGTAATAAACCATGTTATCGAAAACACGAATATTCTCCACG
>JBILMS010000154.1:0-2763 GCA_044375415.1 Flavobacteriales bacterium | reverse complement strand
GGTCGCATCGCCGGAGACAACCCAGGCGTCGGCGCCGTCGACTGGGTTCAGGCTCTGGTCGGGGCCGGGATCTTTTTCGTCACCTTTGTGGATGATGAAGTTGACGGGCTTGCTGGCATCGCTAATCGGCACATTCCAGTAAGCGCCAAAGTCATCGACACCATCGTAGGGGCGCGGGGTGGCCCATTCGGTCGGCACGCCAGCGCCCAGCCCATCACCCCAGAGGTGTAAGCCCCAGCCGGTGTAGGTATTGTCGGCGCGCTTGTAGTGAATGGTCACAAAGCCTTGGGCGGCGGCTTGCGAGGTGTAGAAGTTGGGATCACCCTGCTTCAGCCAGATTTCCGGGCTGTTGCTGTTGGGGTTGAATTTACGGTCGGCGTCAGTGCCATCTTTCACATCACCCTTGTGGACAATGAAGTTGACATCCTTGCTTGAATCCTGCAACTTGATCCAGGCAAAGCGGCCATAGGCAGTCTCGCCCAGGAAAGGCTTGGGCGTTGTCCATTCGGTGCCTTCGCTGGCGTCAATCGCCTCGCTCCAGAGGTGGAGACCCCAAAAGTCGTTAGAATTGCCGGTGGTGTGGTCGCCATAGTCGCCGGCGGGGCGTTGATAGTGGACGACGGCATACTTATACTGGCTGGTGCTGGGTGGCGTGGCCGTAACCGGCTTGACGCCTGTCACGGTTGCCCCCTTGAGGTTGCCGTTGCCATCGTTGACAATCGCCAGAATGTCGAGCGTGGTGTTAGCGGGCAACTTGCTGGCGTCATAGAAGACGCGGTAGGGCGAGTTGTCATCGACGCCGATAACCGTGTAGGTGGTCGCCCCGGTGGCACGGACGGCAAAGGTCACTTCGGCGTAGCCCGTGCCGGCGACCGCCGTGCGAATTTCCATGCGGTCGGGCACAATGTTGCCGTCCAGATTTTGCGTGCCCAACGTCACTTCTTGATTGTTGGTCAGGTTGCTAATGCTGATATTCGGTGCGGCGGTGCTGGCCGGGAGGGCGCCGGCGGCTTTGTAGATGGCAAAGCCGAGCGCCGGTAGGTTGATAGCGAGTGCGCCATTGGCATCGGTGGTCAGGCTGGCCGCACCTGTGCCTTCGGCTAGCAGCAAGTCAAACTGCGTCCCGCCGGCGTAGAAGGTCGGCACAGTGGCGCTTTGGGCGCTGGTGGCGTTGTTGATGGCGATGACATATTCGACGCGTTCGGTGCGCTCCATGCGACTGAAGGCATAGATACCGGCGGCGTTGCTGCTGGTGCGGTGAATCTGGGCGCCGTTGACCAGGGCGGGGTGGGCCTGGCGCAGGGTCGCATAGTCCTGGAAGGCTAGATAGAGCGGGTGCGTCTGGTCAAAGTTGGCATCGGCGGTGGTGGCTGTGGTGCCGATCAGGTCGTCGTCGTTGTAGGAGGCAACCTGGCTGGGCATCATATCCTGGCGCGCATCTTTGTCGCCGCCGTCGCCGGTGAAGCCCTGTTCGTCGCCATAGTAGACCACCGGCATCCCACGGGCAAAGTACATCAACGCATGGGCCAATTTGCTGCGCGCCAGCAGTTCAGCATCGCTGGCGGTGGGCTGATCGCTCTTGAGGAACCAGCCGAAGCGGCCCCGGTCATGGTTGCCGATAAAGGTGGGCAGGGCGTAGGCGTTACTGTCGGCGTCGGTGTAGTAGTCGTCGTTTTCAAAGAGGCTCTTCAAGCCATCCGAAGCGCCGCCATTCGAGAGATAGCTGCGCACGCTTTCTTGGAATTGGAAATCCAGGACAGCGGGCATGAACGCGCCGGTGGTGTAGTAGCTCAACAGGTTAACATTGCCGCTAAAGACTTCGCCAAAGATGAAGAAGTCATTCTTACCAGCGGCTTTGGCATGGTCGAGGATGGCGGGTGCGAATTGTTGCCAGAACTCGGCGTTGACATGCTTGACCGTATCGACGCGGAAGCCGTCAATGTCAAAGTTGGTGATCCAATCCTTGTGGATGTCGATCAACCCCTGCACCACAGCGGGCTGTTCAGTGAAGAGATCATCCAGACCAAAGAAGTCGCCATAGAGCGAGTTCTCCCCGACAAAGGTCGAGTTGCCACGGTTGTGATAGTGGATCGGGTCGTTGAGCCAGGCTGGCACTTTGACGGTGGCGTCACCTGGCTGTGCAAAGACCGGTGTGTAGGGGAAACTGGTCGTCGCGTTCAGGGTCGGGAAGGTGTCACCACCGGCATAGTCGCGGTCGTCAAAGGTGGCGCCACTGGCATCCTTGTAGGAGAAGTCGGTCTTATTGCGGTAGCTGTATTGATTCTCTTCGTACTGAATGACATCCGCCGTATGGTTGGTGATGATGTCAAAGAAGATTTTGATGCCTCGGTTATGCGCTTCGGTGATCACCTGTTCCAACTCGGCATTGGTGCCGAAATGGGGGTCGATCTGGGTGAAGTCGGTGATCCAGTAGCCGTGGTAGCCGGCGGAAACGTCGGCGCCGCTGCCCTGCACCGGGCGGTTTTTGAACATGGGCGTCATCCAGATGGCGGTGACGCCCATCTGGTCGAGATAGTCCATTTTGGAGAGCAAGCCAGCCAGGTCGCCGCCGTGGTAGAAGCCCTTATCGGTCGGGTCGAGGCCGGTGACGAGACGGTCGCCAGTGAGGCCCCCCTGGTCGTTGGCCGTGCTGCCATTCTGGAAGCGGTCGGGCATGACAAAGTAGAAGACTGCATCCTGAATCGGGTGGCGCACTGGCGCTTTGACAATGGTCGCCAGATCATCGGTCGGCTGGCCGGTGAC
>JBILMS010000089.1:0-10216 GCA_044375415.1 Flavobacteriales bacterium | reverse complement strand
AAAAAATTCATGCCTCATTTTCATATCCCATTGCAAAGTGGATCGGATACTATTCTAGCATCCATGCGAAGAAGGTATCGGACCGATTTGTACAGAAAAAGAGTGGATCAAATAAAACGTGTAATGCCCCATGCCTGTATCGGGGTAGATGTAATTACCGGTTTTCCCGGCGAATCGGAAGTGGAATTTGAAGAAACTAGAAATCTGATTTTAGACTTACCGATTTCCTATCTTCACGTATTCACATACTCCGAACGTGAGAATACAACGGCACTTCGAATAAAAGAGGTTGTTCCTGTATCAGTCCGTCAAGAAAGGAATAAAATACTCCGACTAATTTCTGAAAAAAAGAAAAGAGCTTTTTATGAGTCCCAAATAAATCTTCATCGTCCTGTGCTCTGGGAAGCGCAAGAGGAAGAGGGTATTATGTCGGGATTTACAGACAATTACGTTAGAGTAAAAACTTCTTTCAGAAGCGATCTGATCAATACCACTTGTACTGTTGCTCTCGTTTCTATAGATTCCGATTGTATAGCTCGTTGCCTTCAACAGGAACTTGTATCATAAACCTAAAAATTACCCGCCTTGTATCCTACCCTATACCATTTTTTCTACGATGCATTTGGTTTCGATTGGCCTTGGGCTAAACTGCTAAATAGCTTCGGTTTTTTTGTGGCTCTGGCTTTTGTTGTCGCTAGCATGCTTTTATCAAAAGAGCTAAAACGAAAAGAATCTCAGGGACTCATCAAAGGTGAAAAAAGAAAAGTAGTCTACGGGCTTCCTGTCAACTGGGCCGATGTTCTTACGAATGCGCTGATAGGATTTATTTTGGGGTGGAAATTCATTTATCTCATGACCAATGCAAGTGCTTTATTTGGTCCTAATACTCTGCCACAACAACATATTTTTTCATTAGAAGGAGACTTGCTTTGGGGGATCATACTTGCTGCGCTAATGGGCGGTTGGCGTTATTATGAAATGCGCAAACAACAGCTTCCCGAACCCGTAGAAAAGGAAATTCATGTCTACGTTTTTGAAAATACCGGTACCATAACCTTTGTGGCTGCCTTTTTCGGAATCGTGGGTGCCAAACTTTTCCATTTGTTCGAAAACCCTCGTCAGTTCATGGAGTTTTTCAAACACCCTGACCTCGAGAGTTTTCTCAGCGGACTAACCGTTTACGGAGGATTAATACTAGCGGGAATAGCTGTTGCCATATATGCAAGAAAGAAAAAAATACCGTTTTTACATTTGGCAGATGCCACATCTCCCGGACTTATTCTCGCTTATGGCATAGGCCGAATTGGTTGTCATGTGAGCGGCGATGGCGACTGGGGTATTGTCAACACGGCAGAAAAACCGGGATGGTTGTCATGGTTGCCGGATTGGGCTTGGTCGTACGATTACCCCAACAATGTAGGTGCTATCAGCGGATTTGATGGAAATACCTATGGAGTGCCGATTACAGAAGGTCCTTGTTTTGACGGTTATTGTACACATTTGGTTCCCTCTGTATTCCCTACTCCGATCTATGAAACAGCTATGGCCGTAATGATTTTCGGACTTTTGTGGTATTTGCGTAAAAAATGGACAATACCGGGGATGATCTTTGGCATGTACATGATAATGAATGGCATAGAGAGGTTTTTTATTGAAAAAATACGTGTAAACAACAAAATTGATTTTATTGGAATACAGGTAACTCAGGCCGAAATCATCTCTGTCTTGTTTATTCTTTGTGGCGCAGGATTGATGTTCTATTTGCGTAAAAGACACTTAAATAACTCATTACCAAACGAAAAAACAAACGATACAGCAAACATATAATGCTGCTGTGCAATCGAAATAACGGATTACCTTTGTCCCCCGCAACTTGATTTCTGACGAATAGTCACAAAACTTGACTTGGTCGGATTATTGAAGAGGGCAGAAACAGAATTAGGAAACAATTATTAAATCAAAATCATTGTTATAATGGCTATAGAGATAACTGATGCAAACTTTGCAGATGTAGCTTTGAACAGCGACAAACCCGTAATGATCGACTTTTGGGCGGAATGGTGTGGGCCTTGTCGAATGGTAGCTCCCATCGTAGAAGAACTTTCAACGGAATACTCAGGTAAAGCTGTGATTGGAAAGGTGAATGTAGACAACAATCCGGACATCAGTGCGAAGTATGGTATCCGCAACATCCCAACTATTTTGTTCCTTAAAAACGGACAGGTGGTAGACAAATCTGTGGGTGCTGTTCCAAAGAACGTGTTGACAGACAAAATGGAGGCGCTTCTGTAACAGGGAGTTCTTTCTTAGAATATCAAAAGCCGATCCTGAGGGGTTGGCTTTTTTTATGTCCGTTTCTATTGCAGCGTCGATTTTTTTTGGAACCCAAAGGACCCTAAGAAGGCCCAAAGGAGCCCAAAGAAAGTGTCATTATTGAAAACGACATCCAAAGCCGAACCGATGGGGTTGGCTTTTTTTTAAGATCATTTCGTTTTTCTTGGAACCCAAAGGACCCTAAGAAGGCCCAAAGAAGCCCAATGATAAATGGACAAAGTAACGAATGCTCTTTCCATAGGGACCTTTGGGGTTCCTCCTCGGATCGATGATTCTAAGACCAGTAGTTTAAAAAAGAGATCTCTGGAAATTCACTTATAAGCAATTCCAATATAAAATTGGAGCCCAAAGGACCCTAAGAAGGCCCAAAGGAGCCCTAAGCTATACTTCATTTAATGCAAGAAATTGTGCTCACTTAGCATACAGCTTTGGGAACTTTGGGACTCCCTTGTGTGCTTTGGGTTCGTTTCATTTAGTACAAAGCTATTTTGTTATCTTGAATAGTTCTCCTATAATAAAATTCTTCCTTAGGTACTGTGAAATTCCGAAAATTGGAATAATTAGATTTTTCGCACGGCCAACTATTTCTTCGCCGGATTAATTCCAATTATTATGAAAACTGAAAACGAAATTTCCCGATTTATTGTTGAGGCTGCAATTCGAATTCACAAAACCCTAGGTCCAGGACTTCTAGAAAATGCCTATAAACAATGTTTGTTATTCGAACTCCGAGAAATGGGCCTCCATTGCAAAGCTGAACATGGACTTCCCGTTCATTATAAGACTCAAAAAATCGAACTCGGTTACAGACTAGATATCCTAGTTGAAGATAAGGTTGTCATCGAAATAAAAAGTGTTGATGCCATCAATGATATTCATATTGCCCAAGTCCTAACTTACCTCAAATTTGGAGATTACAAGTTGGGGCTACTTTTAAATTTCAACGAAACCCAAATGAAAAAAGGGATTCGAAGAGTAATAAACCGTTTGGATCCAGAATATCAATAAAACGCATCCAACCCATACCCCACTCCCGCCATGAGGAAGATGTTGGTGAACATTTTGTAGTCGGCCCAACGGTTTTTGAGACCGGGTTTAAGTCCTAGTTCAAAATTGACAATGATCCGCGATGGCATCTTGACATGAACCAAAAACGACGTTCCAAATTTAGAACTCTTCACATCACTCGATTCATACATTACTGCCTCCTCAGCATACGGAGGTTGCACCATCACAAAGTGATCATATTGCATCTTCGGTGCAAACAAAAACCTCCATTCAAAATCCACGTAATGCATCGACTCCGTATTTCGCGGATTACGAAGCTGCGTATCCTTCCACGAACTCTCCGTCAGAAAATTCATTCCTATATTCAAGGAAACATGATAAATGTTGCCATACTGTCGAACATATAAGTCTTCGATAAACTTGTAACTTGTTTGTCCCGGAGCCCTGAAACGCAGATCGTGCCATGTGCTATCATGTTCATCGCCCGTCCCGAAATAACGATCGCCGTTTTCCATTCCAAATCCAATTCCTACTCCGGCCTCACTCATCCAACCAAATGAAAACTGACGATTGATGTGCTCCGGAATGCTCATCAAATTCGTTCGGTCCTCGGGATGGAGGAATACCTCTGCTTTAGCCAAAAACCTTTTGGTGATGTATGCCCTTGAACGAAGACTGAAAACACCCAATCTAGCGCTGTTCTCCCTATTGTTTATGTCAAAAATAGACGTGTAAGCCTGTGCACTTAAACTAAAAGAAAAACCTCTCCACTCGTCGCTGCTGTTCAACAAATTTTCGTTTCCCAAATCCTGCGCGAAACATGAAAAGGTCGAACCAAACAAAACAAGAATTAAAACTACTTGATATATCAACTTTTTCATAGTCTATTCTTCATTTTTATTTAATAAATGAATGACTCTATACTTATCAATAATCCTTCTCAAGGGAACCGAATACATGAAGGTAATGGCAGGAGTACTTGCCAACGAAGCATTTCTGAAAAGATTTCGCTCCCACATAACCGACAAATTTCCCATTTCGAAACCTAAAACCAAATTGGTGACGATCGAACTTCTCATCAAACGCTGATCTGTTCGATGATTTCGATAAAGTCCTGTGTCGGCCGCAAACATTTGATCGAGTTCCTGAACAGCCAGCGGGTCTTGGAATTTGGCATCGCTAAACCAAGCGTAACCAAGACCTACTCCTCCCATGATACGAATGAATTTTGTAGCACCCAGTGGATCATCACTCCTACCCATACTCGAAATGGCATCTATCACGTCAACTAATACACGCGCTTTCACAACATCTGCTTGCACGGTTCCTATAAATCTTGAATCATCTTTGTTGATGTTGTTGTCTTTCACATGCAGATCAGTTGTAGTGCTAGGCAATTCCATGGACGATGCAAATCCCATTCTACCTCTATCAAAAATCGCATCAATACCAAAACTACCGGCACGAGCTGTGTATGCGAGTCCCCACATTTTAGTGGCTCCTACGTACGATTTGTTTTCATAGGTGTAGCGAATACCGAGTGATTGATAAGGCCCTGTATTGTACACATATTGTTCGTATTCGTAGGGCGTATATACACGATAATATTCGGTATCGTAGTAGTACTTACCTGTTCCCATATCGTATTCTTTGTTATACGCCGTAGAATCTTTGATGCTCATTCCCCTTCGTACACCATTGAATGAAATTTGCGGATCGAATACATGGAAGAGCGCATCCGCATCGATATTAATCGTTGGCGCAAACATGAAAGTAGGAAGTCCACCTTTGCTTGAGAAATTGAGAATCGTGTTTAAACGCAACTCACCGACCACATAAGGCAATTGCAGACTTACGACCGGGGCAATTTCAAGTCCCCATGTCGTGCTTTTCTGCGCATTCGGCATTACCTCATCGAATTTAAATCGGCTAAAACCAATGTATGCGTAGGGTTTTAAAAGAGCACCCCAGATATCATATTTCCGTCGACCGAGCGCTACGTTTTCGCCAAATGAAATGCGAGCACCAAAACTCAGATGATTCACGGCAATAGATGTTGTAGAATCCTGAGGTTTTGGGATAAAAGCTCTCGTGTTCCCGAATTCCAATAGATTCATGCGAACATGAAAACCATCGAATGAGTGGCTACCTAATTCATCTCCCAAATTGATATCGCCAAACTGCCAACCGGCGGTGTACATGGCGTCTTGTTTTTGGGAGAAGGCACTTTGCACACCTACAATTAAAAGGAATGCCAACAAAATTTCCTTATACATATTCACGCGCTGAAATATTCGTCAAAGATAAGTCCGGAGCTACTTCAATTAAAGTTCAGACCATTTGGATTTCGTAGGGTGATTTTAATCAGTTTTGTATAAATTGCGTTCACTTAACCAACCTTCTCATGAGAAAGTACCTTCTATTACTTTGCACTCAAGTACTTATCACTACCGGTTTTACGCAATGTTCCCTCGATCTTTTTCTACAAGTTTTGCCACCCGCCTGCGCTGACGTTCCATTGGAATCATATGTGGTCTTGAATGATTTCAATTGCCCAGATGCAGCGTTGACAACCTATCACTGGGAGTTAATTCAAGACGGACAAACACTTGCTACTGCGGATACCTTCACACCGGGTTATTTCGGATTTATACTTACCAACACCGGAGCCTTCTCCGTTTGCTTAACAGTATCTGTTTATGATGGATTAGGCAATCTGTTATTATCAGAAAATGAATGTGGTACTGTTGTCGGTTTTACAGGAATAACTTTATGCGAGTTAAATGCAGATGATCCTGAAAATTGCAGTTCAGGTGGATGCGCAGAAGTACAAATTTGTGGAGGAAATCCGGGATATACTCTGTACCTCAATGGAAATGGAATTGAACTCACCCAAGACAATAATATATTCTCATCTTGTGGTTTAGCTTCAGGAACTTATAGCATCCAAGTCGTGGACAGCAATGGCTGCACTGCTTCTGAAACTCTTATGATCCCATATTTCAACAGTGATGATACGCATGGACTACTGTATTTTGATTCGAATAACGACGGCGCTTTTGCCGATGTTTTTCTAACTGAACCCTTATTAGCCAATCAAGCCGTTCATTTCGTTGAACCGGATATAACTGTTTACACCGATGCAAATGGAGGCTTCACTCTAGATAATTTACCCGCAGGAACCTATACTGTTGAATGGATAGACAATTCAGATGTATTTGATATCTCCCCTGCTTTTAATTCCACTGTTACTGTTCCATCATGTATTGAGATACCTCTTGTATCGACGGATAATACCATGCTTCAAGTCTCCGGTCCATGCTGCATTTGGATGATGGATATTCATTGTACCAACGGATTTAATCCCGGGCTATATATCGAGAATACCGGAAGTGTGACAATCAACGGAAGCTTCACCATGACATTCGATGAATCGCTGATCCCTGAAAATCTCAGCGGAGCCATTCCATACAATGATTACATACCGGGCCAGCTTACCTGGAACATTGTCAATTTAATACCCGGTGAAATGGCGCTTTATCAATGTCACATCCTTGGTCCGGGCACTGACCAAATTGGAGAGGTATTTCCTTTCAATATGGATTTGGAATTGGTGAATAACGACGACGAGCTGATTTACGAAAACAGTTGGATCCTCGAACCCACCGTAGTTTGCGCATATGATCCAAATGATAAATATGCAGAACCGGCAGGCTACACAGAAGAGCATTTGATTACAGCCGATCAAGAAATTGAATATCGTATTCGCTTTCAAAATACCGGAAACTTTCCGGCAGAGAATATATACATTGAAGATATCTTGGACTTAAATGTACTTGATCTATCAACGTTTTATCCTGTCTTTGGTTCTCACAATTTTTATACAGTTGTGGAAGACAATGGGATGGTAAAATTCATGTTCGACAATATCTTCCTACCCTCGATGGAAAGCGACGAACCCGGCAGTCAGGGGTATGTCGTCTTCAGAATCAAACCTTATGCAAGTTTGGAAGCATGGACACAGATTCACAACACCGCCCAAATCTACTTCGACGAAAATCCTCCGATTATTACCAATACGTATTTGCATACCATTTTTGAACGCGGTAATCCGGCGATTTTACCGGCCACAGATGACCAATGTGCCGGTCTATCTTATGTTATCGAACCGGATATGACGTATTATGAAAATTTCAATTGGTATGTAGATGGAGAATACTACGACAACACTCCCTATTTTGTTTACGAGTCGGCACAGGAAGAAAATCTTCAAGTTACTCTCGAAATGAGCAATCCTATTTGCACAGGGACCAACGAAATGGATTTGACCATACATGACTCTCCCAACGGCATTCTGACCATCGATGGAAATATTCTAACGGCAGATGCTGATGCTTCCACTTGGTACTGGTACGTCAACGATGTATATGTAGAAAATGTAAATACCCAAACATTCACAGCCACCGTTTCAGGGACCTATCAGGTGGTTGCTGCCAACGAATGGTTTTGTAATACCACGAGTAATGTTGTGAACTTTACAAGTCTGGACGAATTCGAAGGAATCGCTCCCTTGATTTTGTACCCTAATCCTATTGAAGAGGGAAGCATACTTTTCCCGGGACCGGGAATTCATGAGCTATATGTATATGACGGGGTCGGTAGATTGTTGCACCAAAAGCAGGTGACAACAGGAGACTTTGCGATGACAAACCTTTCTTTGGAGTCCGGAATGTATACTTTTGTGGTGAAAGGGATTGAAGGCACTCGAATGGTGAAAGCGGTTGTAGAAAACTAATTTCCGTCGATGCTCAAGTAGGTATAAGCCAAGACAAAGATCTTTTCACCCATACGGGTGACGATAGAATGTAAGGGAAGGTGAACTTTTGTACCCCAAATAGTTCACTTAACCAAACATTCTATCGTTATGAAGTGTTTCTCTTTCACTTTGTTTTTCTTACTTTTTCAACTGGCACATGCCTCCATTATTTATGTTGACATCGATGCCAATGGAGCCAATAACGGGACATCCTGGGCCAATGCCTACGAAGATCTTCAAGACGCTTTGGCGGCTGCATCTGCGGGAGATGAAATTTGGGTCGCTGAGGGAATTTACAAGCCAACTTCCGGCATTAATCAACTTGTTTCTTTTGAAATTCCCGACGATATTGATCTTCTCGGTGGATTCAGCGGAAATGAGACAACTTCTGGGCAGAGAGATTGGAATGCACATGTCACAACGTTATCGGGTAATATTGGGAATCAGTCATTGGACACTGACAATAGCCGCATTCTCATTTCGAAGGCAGGAAGTATTTCTTCGAGAATTGATGGATTCACTCTGACGAAAACGTATAGTACAGCCGGCACCTACAACTCATCTGCCCTTCGACTTGAAGAAGACGCCACCTTGGAAGTTGAGCATTGTATCTTCAAATCGAACTATTCATACATTGGTCCTGTGGCAAATACCGAAGGTCATTTAATATTGAGAGACTGTCTAATCTACCAAAATACAAATGAAGCAGGTGGTATTATAAAATGTAACGCGGCAAATACCCTTACGGAAATTCAAGGATGCACCATTACTCAAAATTCGAAAATAGAATCGTTTGCAGTCTTGTTTGGTGGTTATGAGGATTATGTTACCGGAGAAGTAGCACACTACATCATTCACAATACTATCATTTGGAATAACGACAGCAATGCATCATCAAACCAAGCATACGCAGAGGTCTATTACAGCGTTGTTCCCAATAGAAATCTGTACGATGTAGTTAGTAATTGCATTTACGAAAATCCGAAATTTACAGATCAAGCGCAAAATGATTTCACATTGCAGTTCATTTCTCCGGCAAGAAATGAGGGGATAAACTCATATGCCAGCAATTCCAACGATCTCAATCATCAGCTTAGAATATTCGATGGTAATGTTGATATTGGCTGTTTTGAAAATCAGATTTCTTCTGTCGTTTATGTCGACATCAACGCCAATGGATTGAACAACGGTACCTCATGGACCAATGCTTACGAGGATCTTCAGGATGCTTTGACCGCTTCATTGGAAGGTCAGGAACTATGGATTGCCAATGGCATCTATAAACCCACTTCCGGCACAAACCGAGATATTGCATTTGTAGTAGACAAAAATATCAAGTTGTATGGTGGATTCGCCGGCAACGAGATCAATCGCTCTGATAGGGATTGGGGTGTAAATGAAACTATTCTGAGTGGGGCAATTGGTTCACTTAACGATATCACCGATAACTCCAAAGTAATTATTCATTTTGATAATGTGAATGCACTCATAGATGGTTTGCATATTCGCAGGGCTTATGGTGTGGAAAATATAGGAGCCTTCTCAGCAATACTTGCACTGGAATCAGAAGTTGATATCAGGCATTGTGAAATCTATGACAATACCACCCGAGATTATCCCGCCTTATATCTATGTAATTCAGATGTTGAACTAAACAATTGTCTGGTCCGCGACAACCACAGTGTTGGGGCGATCAGCAATGAAACAACAACTATAGCCCTTGCTTGCTCGGAATCAAGTAACTTGAAGGTTATAGAAACCACTATTGCGCAGAATACGAGTGACAAGCCAAATCCGTATGTCTGTGGTGGATTTACCGCGGACCTGTATTTGGAAATGTACAATTCTATCGTTTGGGATAATTCCGGTCAATTTGCTAATACAGACTTAAATGTTGAAGCCGAGTACAATGTTATTCAAAGTGGATTTCCCGGAACAAATAATCTTGATCTTGATCCTCTATTCACTAACCCGAATGCCAATGACTTCAGCCTTCAATTTTTATCGCCTGCACGAAATGCCGGAGATGTAGCAAGAAATACGCTCGACCTTGATCTT
>JBILMS010000008.1:0-83747 GCA_044375415.1 Flavobacteriales bacterium | reverse complement strand
CGCCTCTTTATTCCCGCCAAGCCGTCATCCTGCGCAAAGCGCAGCATGCGCTTTGCGCAGGACCTATTCGGAGAACAGTCTTGACGTTGTGTACAAAACGTATTGTGTGTAACCTGTTTCTGTTTCTCCAAACCCCGAACTCCAATTGGTAAGACCAGAGTGAGAGCGAAGAGTGAGAATGGAAGAATCGTTTTGAGAGACGGATCTACCTGTTTCTGTTTCTCCAAACCCCGAACTCCAATTGGTAAGACCAGAGTGAGAGCGAAGAGTGAGAATGGAAGAATCGTTTTGAGAGACGGATCTACCTGTTTCTGTTTCTCTGAACCCCGAACTCCAATTGGTAAGACCAGAGTGAGAGCGAAGAGTGAGAATGGAAGAATCGTTTTGAGAGACGGATCTACCTGTTTCTGTTTCTCCAAACCCCGAACTCCCATTGGTAAGACCAGAGTGAGAGCGAAGAGTGAGAATGGAAGAATCGTTTTGAGAGACGGATCTACCTGTTTCTGTTTCTCCAAACCCCGAACTCCCATTGGTAAGACCAGAGTGAGGGCGAAGAGTGAGAATGGAAGAATCGTTTTGAGAGACGGATCTACCTGTTTCTGTTTCTCCAAACCCCGAACTCCAATTGGTAATACCAGAGTGAGAGCGAAGAGTGAGTACGAGACTAAGTATTGAGAGGGTTCGCGTTTTTGATAGCATACCCACCTGTTCCAGTTTCTGAAAACTTCGATCTGCTTTCCCCCCTTCGGCAAGCTCAGGGACACGGCTCCGCTCGGTTTGCGTGACGTTTTATTGAACCGAGCTGGTCAATTCATACGCAGAGCCCCATTCATAATTCAACATTCATCATTCATAATTATCCCGAAGTGTGAGTTAGAGAGTGAGTATTGAGAGGGCGTACTTTTTTGAAAGCGTTCTAAATAACTCCCCTCGACTTCGCTCGGGGACCGATAACTGTGATGTTCTAAGAAAAACCCCTTCGGCAAGCTCAGGGACACGGCTCCGCTCGGTTTGCTTCACGTTTTTAAAAAACGATCAGGTCCATGCCAACGTAAACCCCATTCATAATTCAACATTTATAACTCATAATTATCCCGGAGTGTGAGTTAGAGAGTGAGTATTGAGTGGCTTCACGCTTTGGGAAACGAGTTTGTCAATCTCAACGTTGACCCATTCATAATTCAACATTCATGATTCATCATCAAAAGAACACTCCCCCGCGAATAACCGGATTCCCATAAGGTGACCACGGATCCTGAATAACATCATATAGGATCGAGACAGAAAAATTAAGTCCATCTCCACCGGTTCTGTAGCCGCCTCCAATTAAGCCAATGGGAACCCATCTTCTTTCTGTTCCCCAAGGATCCCAAACTTCTCTATTCAACTGTTCATATTCAGCATAAGCAAAGAAGTTATCTGCGATCAGATATCTCGCAAAAATGCTTCCACCATAAATTGTTGTGGCCCCAAAGGGATCTTTGAAATAGATGTAGTTCGCACCTACTCCCGGAGTGAAACGATCGGTGACACGATAGCCAATTTGAGGTGCTACTTGTACCATCGTGACCGTTCCAAATGATAAAGCTAAGTTTCCGCCAAGAGAAATCTTCTCCGTCCATTTTTGTTTGGGTTTGTTTTCCTTCTGTTTTGCATCCGGCACGTAATCCTCATTGGTTTTTTGACCGAAGGAATGGACAGCCGAGATTACCATTAGAAACAAAAGGAATAGAACGCGCATAGAAATGATATTAAATCACCAACGTAAAAGTAGAGGTTTTATTTCCTGCAATAACTTCTACCACATAATGTCCGGAAGGCAGATCCAGTCCGCTAAGTAACACACGGTGACGGCCGGGAGTCAGCACTTCGTCGAGCCATGTTTTTACAAGTTGACCACTGCTATTTGTGAACCGAATAGATACTTTTTCGCTTTGAAGTAATTCGAATGAGATAACACTCGAATCACTCACGGGATTCGGGAAAACGCTCGCCAAAAATTCTGAGTTATGGACTGATTGAATTCCAACCCCATCGAATCCAACAAATGTTACCGTGTTATTTCCTGAATTAGGAATAGCTAACGTGTCTATTTCAGCCGCATAACAAATATCTGCAGGACTCGATAATCCCGGAGCGGTTATGATTTCGTCCACCGTGAATTCAGATGAAAATCGAGTGATACGTGTGGGCGTCCAAGATGACACATAAAAATTGCCATTCATATCGTGATCAATACCATCAATATTCGATAGGCTGGTTGTAACCAAAGTTGTGACTGCATAGTCCGTTAAATCGATTGCTTTGATTTTCGCCGAACTGCCCCAGCTCACAAAAACAAGGCGATTATTTGTTTCATCGTAGGTGATACCATTGGGTGTGTTTACCGTATTGTCCACGATTACGGTTCCAACAGGCGCGTCAAGATCGGTTACATCTATTTCATGAATTTTTTTCAAACCAAAATCTGTTACCCATATACGATGATCACCATCACTCGCCATACCATTTAGGAAATTAGCCCCTGAAACAGTATAATCCATTACCTCAGTTCCATCTTCCAATAGAAAAGCTTTTACGTGAGTGCCGGCAATGGTGAAAAGCATTCCGTTCATTACTTCCATGCCATAATCCGCTTCCGGATCCGCTCCAAAAACTTCAATTTCATTGCCCTCCGTATCTACCACGATTATATTGAAGCCGTTTGACGCGAGAAATCTGTTATTAATAGGATCATATTCCACGGATTCCAAGGAGGTGAGTGTTTGACCCTTCGAAAAAAGTGTCAAGACCATAGCGGAAAGAATAAATGCGATTTTCATAATGAAGTTATTTTGCAGCGAAGATTGAACAGATTCAGCAAAATGCAGCATTTCTTTTTACGACATTATCAAAATCGCAATCAACAAAAGGTCTTTATATACCGTTTCAGAGGACTTACCTTTGCAGCATGAAAGTTCCATTTTATGGCAAAGATTTCCGCCTGGGCATCTTGGGTGGCGGACAATTGGGCAAAATGTTAATTCAACAAGCCCTCAATTACGATGTTAAAATATCGGTTTTAGATCCTGCTTCCGATGCGCCTTGTGCCGGAATAGCTCATCGCTTTGTTCAAGGGAAATTCGATGATTTTGACACTGTTTATGCCTTCGGAAAAGAAGTGGATTTGCTGACTATAGAAATAGAACATGTTAACCTCGAAGCTCTCGAAAAATTAGCTTCGGAAGGAGTGGCGGTGCATCCAAGTCCATCAGTCCTGCGCGTTGTGCAGGACAAGGGATTGCAAAAGCAGTTTTATTCGATACACGGAATCGAAACGGCGCCTTATGTTTTGGTGGAAAATGTGGATGAGATAAAAGAACACCGGAGCGATTTTCCTTTCATGCAAAAACTCCGAAAGGGTGGTTATGATGGTCGAGGAGTTCAGGCCTTGCGCACAGATGAGGATTTGTATGCGGCGATGCCCGGACCCAGTGTTTTGGAGAAATTTGTCGATTTTGAAAAGGAAGTTTCGGTGATTGTGGCCCGAAATGCGCAAGGAGAAATTAAAACGTTTCCCGCTGTGGATATGCTTTTTAATGCGGAAGCCAATTTGGTTGAACATCTCTACAGTCCATCCTCTCTGACACCTGAGTTAGAGGAGAAAGCTTCTCAATTGGCAATTCGAGTGGCAAAGGCTTTGGAATTAACAGGAGTTTTGGCTGTCGAAATGTTTGTCACCAAAAACGGAGGACTGCTGGTCAATGAAGTAGCCCCTCGTCCACATAACAGCGGCCACCAAACGATTGAGGGCAATGTAAGTTCGCAATATGAGCAGCATTTGAGAGCTATTTTGGATCTTCCCTTGGGTGATACGTCCATTATTCGTCCGACCGTGATGGTGAACCTTCTTGGAGAAAAAGGTTTTTCAGGACCGGTGAAATATGAAGGCCTCCAAGAAGTTCTCGCTTGGCCGGGGGTATATGTTCATTTGTATGGCAAAACCGAAACACGACCTTTTCGAAAGATGGGTCACGTGACGATTGCGGCTGAAACCCTTGAAAAAGCAAAGGATCTTGCTAATAAAGTGGCTGCAAAACTCAAGGTTATTTCTATCTGAAATCTCGTGTAAAACTCCACTTGAGAAGTCTATAAAAAATGATCTCGGCATTGTAGTTTTGCGGTGTCGCTGTTGGTGCAGCTGACTCAATTCGAACAACGTGCAACAATACCTCGATTTACTTCAACATTTACTGGATAACGGAGCCGAAAAAACGGATCGTACCGGTACCGGAACGCGCAGTGTTTTTGGTCATCAAATGCGTTTTAATCTTCAGGATGGTTTCCCACTTCTGACTACAAAAAAGTTGCATTTGCGAAGCATCATTCATGAGCTCTTATGGTTTTTACAAGGCGATACCAATATCAAATACCTAAAGGATAACGGAGTGCGCATTTGGGACGAATGGGCCGACGAGCAAGGTAATTTGGGTCCTGTATATGGCTATCAATGGCGTTCATGGCCTAATCCGGATGGCACACATACCGACCAAATATCCAAATTGGTAGAAGGGCTTAAAAAAAATCCTGATTCCCGGAGGCACATTGTTTCGGCGTGGAATCCTTCTTTTATCGATCAAATGGCACTTCCGCCTTGTCATTGTTTATTCCAATTTTATGTGGCGGAAGGAAAGCTGAGTTGTCAATTATATCAGCGCAGTTGTGATACTTTTTTGGGTGTTCCCTTTAACATTGCGAGTTACGCACTACTCACCTTGATGATGGCTCAAGTATGTGAGTTAGCTCCGGGAGATTTTGTTTGGACCGGAGGCGATGTACATCTCTATTCGAACCATATTGAACAGGCAAAAATCCAATTAACTCGCGACACGAGGTCTCTTCCTATAATGAAGTTAAATCCGGAAGTTAAAGATATTTTTTCTTTTAAGTTCGAGGATTTTGAGTTGAGTGCTTACGATCCACATCCACACATAAAAGCCGAAGTTGCGGTATAATATTTTAAGTAAATGACTATATCAATCATCGCTGCAATGGGCCGTAACCGAGAGATTGGAGGCAACAACGAACTGCTTTGGCATCTTCCCAACGACATGCAGTTTTTCAAAGACACCACTGAAAATCATCATGTGATCATGGGTCGTCGGAATTACGATAGCATTCCTCCGAAGTATCGTCCTTTACCTCATAGAACCAATGTGATCATTACGCGAAACGAAGATTTTGAAGCTGCGGAATGTTATATCTGCACTACGATGTTTGACGCATTACAAATAGCGCGCGACAATGAAGAAACGGAGGCTTTCGTGATTGGTGGAGGTCAAATATATGAGTGGGCTTTGCGCGAAAATCTCGTCGACCGAATGTACATCACACATGTGGATGGAGAATTCCCGGAAGCCGATACTTTTTTCCCCGCATTTGACCCGGACGAATGGGAGGTGACTCAGATATCCGAACAATTTATTAATCCGGCACATCTGTATTCTTTTGTTGTAAAACGATACGATAAGAAACAATTGAAAGACTGGTTGGTTGCAGATAAATAATTTCTACTTCGCATGAATAACTCTTTTGTCGAAGGCATACTTCACATCACAGATTTCGGTGGATATGATCACATGTTGTTTCTGCTCACACTTATCGCCGGTTACACTTGGACAGATTGGAAAAGGATACTCTGGCTCATAACTGCGTTTACGTTGGGCCATGCTACTACGCTGATTTGTGCCGGCTTGGGTTGTATTAGTTTTAGTAGCAACCTAATCGAATTTCTTATTTCGGCAACCATATTTATCACTGCTTTGGTCCGATTGATTAGCCCTTCGTTACAGCGAAACGTCGATTGGAAGTCGTATGCAATGGTTGTGTTTTTCGGTTTAATTCATGGTGTCGGATTTTCATCTTTTTTCAAAATGATGTATAGCAAAACAAGTGAGATGATTTTGGAACTTTTGATGTTCAATCTTGGCGTTGAAGTTGGTCAAATCATCATAGTAGTTCTCATACTTTTATTTTTTACAGGACTGTATGCCTTGCTCAAGACAAAAAAAGAATGGCTTGCTCGTCTAGTTTTAGCCTTGGCGTTGGTTGCTTCTTCATTTATGGTATGGGAAAAGTGGACAAACCTCTGAAAATGCAGCTTTTAAGCACAATTGAATTCCGTCGAATTAGTGACTAAAATCGATTAAAATGTCCTAATTTTGCGCCGCTTTTAGCAAATGAAAAAGATAGCCATTTTCCCCATTTATCTCTATCAGGCGATCATTTCGCCTTTGCTTGGGAATAATTGTCGCCACGAACCTTCCTGCTCACAATATGCCAAAGAAGCCATTATGGAATGGGGTGTATTGAAGGGAATGTGGATGGGGCTGAAGCGGATCGGTCGATGTAATCCGTGGGGCACACATGGCTATGACCCCGTACCAAAGAAAAATTCAAACCCAAAAACCATATGAAAACCTCAGTGAAATTTTTTGCATTCTTTTTTGTTGTAGCACTCCTTGCAGCATGTGCAGGTGGTGAAAGTGAAACTTTTGCCAAAATCCGCACGATGCAAGCCGATCAAGTGAAATCTCTTAACGAAATGACCACCACTCTTGATGGTAAAATGACGTCTATTAAATCGAAGATCGAAACAATGGCAAACATGGATAGCTCAATGATGGCTGGCATGGATAGTGTTGCCATAGGCACAGTTCAAACCGATGTTGCTGCAGCTAACGAAATCTACGCAAAGCTCACGGCGTTGAGCAGCGAATTGGAAACATTGAAGAGCGATGTAACTTCAAAAATGATTCCTTCCGTTGAAGAAATGGCCAAAGGTGCTGAAAACCCATTTAAAGGTGTTAAGGACGAAGAACTTCTTACCACTTTCAAAGGTTATCAAGAGAAGATAGAAGCTATGAAGTCACAAGTTTTCACAGAACTATGAGGATTCGTCCACGAAGAAACAGACGTTCGGAAACAATAAGAGAAATGGTAAGGGAAACGCAAGTTTCCCTTACTTCTTTGATGTACCCTCTATTCGTTTTCGAAGGCAATGGTACCTCAGTTCCAATTTCCAGTATGCCGGGTATTTCACGCCTTTCTCGAGATGATGTTTATAGAGAAATTGAAGCCTCTTTAAAATTAGGAATAAAGAGTTTTGTTCTTTTCCCGGTGGTCAACGAGATCCTAAAAGATCGTGTTGCCACTTATGCTTTGCGCGAAGACAATTTTTATCTTGATACCGCAAGGAAATTAAAATCACTTTTTCCCGAAGTTGTTTTAATGAGTGACGTTGCTATGGATCCATATAGCTCCGATGGACATGATGGTTTAGTTGAAAATGGAATGATACTTAACGACGAATCATTGCCCATTCTTTCTGCAATGGCGGTTATGCAGGCTGACGCCGGATTTGATATTATCGGTCCTTCGGATATGATGGATGGTAGAGTAGGAGCCATTCGCGATGCTCTGGAGGACAATGGTTTTAGCGATACACTCATCATGAGTTACTGTGCAAAATATGCGAGTGCCTTTTATGGTCCATTCCGCGAAGCACTTGATTCAGCACCGAAATTTGGCGATAAGAAAACCTACCAAATGGATCCGGCCAATAAATGGGAAGCATTGAAAGAAGCACTTTTAGATGAAGAAGAGGGTGCAGATATTTTGATGGTAAAACCGGCACTTAGTTATCTCGACGTCATTCATGTTCTCAAGGAAAATGTTAACCTCCCAATCTCAGCATACAACGTAAGCGGTGAATATGCCATGTTATATGCGGCTGCACAAAATGGGTGGTTGGATAAAGACAGGGCCATGAAAGAAATGCTTTTGAGTATTCGTCGTGCCGGAGCGGATATTATTTTGACCTATTTTGCGAAGGAATATGCGATCCTTCTTCAAGAGGAGTCTCGATAATTAAGTAGGTATGAAAAAATACTTTTTTGTTTGTGTACTTTTTATTCTCGGAGTAAAAACGAACCTTGCTCAATCGAAATACAAAAACGTTCGAATCGATCGTCAAGAAGAAGGGGTCTTCTCGTATCCTCCATGTGAACCTTCAATAGCCATTAACCCGAAGAACCCGGCTAATGTGGTAGCTGGAGCAATTCTCGACAGAGTATATGTTTCACAGGACACCGGTAGAACATGGGTCGAGTCTACACTCAAATCGGGAATGGGTGTTTTTGGCGATCCGTGTATTGTTGCCAGCAACAAAGGATATTTTTATTACTTGCACTTGTCGGATCCCAAAGGATCCGGATGGGGAAACGAACGTTTGCTCGATCGCATAGTTTGTCAGATGTCGAAGGATGGAGGAGTGTCCTGGACTTCCGGTGGGGGTATGGGTGAAAATCATCCTAAGGATCAAGACAAAGAGTGGGCCGCATGCAATCAAAGCGGGAGTAGGGTTTGTGCATCATGGACTCAATTCGACGCTTATGAAAGTAAAAAGACAGGAGATGAAAGTAACATATTGTTTAGCCACTCAAATTGCAAAGCAAAAAAATGGAAAAACGCCATTCAAATAAATGAAGTCCCGGGCGACTGCCTCGACGGCGATAATACAGTGGAAGGTGCTGTGCCTGCGTATGGTCCGAAAGGCGAGTTGTATGTCTCATGGGCTTTAGGCGATACTATATTTTTCGATCGCTCTACAGATGGTGGAAAGACATGGTTGACGAAAGATATTCGAGCTGCTGAAATCAGCGGAGGATGGGCACAGGACATACCCGGTATTATGCGATGCAATGGCATGCCTGTGTTGATGTGCGATTTGAGTGATGGAGTTACGAGAGGTAACTTGTATATCACATGGGCAGATACACGAAACGGAGCCGACGATACAGATATATTTTTCACATCAAGCAGCGATGGAGGCAATACATGGACTCCAGCTAAAAGGATAAATCAAGATATCTCGGGTAAACAACAGTTTTTTCCTTGGTTAGCCGTAGATCAGAGCAATGGAAATTTGCATATTGTGTACTACGATCGCAGAAACTACAGCGACAATAAAACGGATGTCTTCGTGGCTACATCCGTTGATGGAGGCAAAACATGGTCGGAAGAAATGATAAGCGAATCTCCATTTGACCCCGATCCGACCGTTTTTTTTGGAGATTACAATAATATTTCAGCTCACAATGGAATAGTTCGTCCCATTTGGACACGTTGCGATAAATCGAAGTTGAGTGTTTGGACAGCGCTGATTCAGAAGTAAGGATGACCTTGGTATTATTGATTAGTGGAGGTTCCTTCCAAGGGTAAGATCACGTTTCTAAAAACGAGAAAGTCCAAAGCCTAGTGATCTATGAACATTGGACTTTTCGGGTTGTGAGAACAAATTGGGAAAGGGAAAGGGTGGCATCGCGTTTCTGAAAACGAGAACGTCTCTAGTCTTGCGAACTATGAGAATTGGACTTCTCGGAGTGTTAGTTAGAAGGTGAGTATTGAGTATGTTTTAGTTTCTAAAAATATTCATTTGCACTGCCCTACGGCTTCGCTCGGTTTTACTTACCTTTCTTAAAACGCACTCCCTCTGTTTCTGTTTCTGCAAACCCCGAACTGTTTCAATGTAATAGACCCCCGATTTCTTCAAAGAATTGAACCCAACCGCGTAGCGGTGAAATCTTTGTAGAAACGTTAAAGCGGTGCAAATTCAAACCACGTAGTGGTGACATCTTGCGTTCGCAATGCCGATGTATCATTCACACCTCAGAGAAAAGCGCTCCCTCTGTTCCTGTTTCTACAAACATCGAACTGTAGTGCCTCGCGGGTGGCATAAATTGTGAAGGGGCAAGGGAAAGAGAAAGGGTGAGATCGCGTTAAAGAAATCGTAGACGTGAAAAGTTCAGTAGACTATGAACGCTGAACATTGAACTTTTTGGAGAGTTCCAGAAACTGTTTGAGTTTGAGAGCGTGCACGTTTCCATTTACGCCCATTTACTGCCTACTGTCCTTCGGCAAGCTCAGGAACCACCTCCTGCCGACTACGAACTACCGATAATTAGCACCCTCATCACCATACATACTGATGTAACTCTTATACCTACTCGGAGCAATGCGATCTTCTTCTAGCGCATTGAGAACAGCACACCCCGGCTCATTCACATGAAGACAATTGTGAAATTTGCAGTCGGGAAGAAGTTTGAAGAACTCAACAAAGTGATGATGTAATTCATCTTTAGGAATATCAACCAATCCAAATCCTTTTATCCCCGGAGTATCAATAATGAATCCACCATCGGCCAGAGGATACATCTCTGCAAAAGTGGTTGTGTGCATACCCTTTTGATGATAGTAGCTCACATCTGCCGTTTTTAAATCTAATCCGGGTAATAGTAAATTAACCAAGGTTGTTTTTCCGGTTCCCGAATGACCACCGAACATGCACACTTTATCTTTTATCATGCTTTTTAACTCTTCGAACCCCGTGCCATCGACAGAACTCAAGGGCAATACATCATATCCGATATTTTTATAAAGATCCATTAATTCACCCACGATCTTTTTCTCATCATCGGAATATTGATCATATTTATTAAAGAGAAGAGTGGTTTTAATTCGATACGCTTCAGCAGTAGCTAAAAAACGATCGATAAAACCGGTGGAAGTTTCAGGACTTTTTAGCGTGACGAGTAATAAAGCAAGGTCGATATTCGATGCGACAATTTGTGCTTCTTTGGAGAGATTTACCGATTTGCGAATGATGTAATTTTTTCTTTCATGGATGGCGGCGATGACGCTTTGACCATCTTTTTCCAATTCAAAATCTACATGGTCGCCCACAGCGATAGGATTCGTAGTACGGATTTCTGTGATACGGATTTTTCCCTTGGCTCTACATGGATGCACATTTCCATTCAGGTCCATTACTTGATACCAGCTTCCCGTGGATTTTAATACTACTCCCTCCTGCATGAAGCAAAGGTATCGGGAATTCATTTGATTTGGGTTGAAAGGATTGATGATTTGAGGGCTTCTTGTACAAGAGACCAAATGAGTCGAAGCTTAAACGAGTGACAAATGGCTGAAAAAAACCTGATAATTCATGCTTCCGGATGTTCGGACTTACTTGAAATAGAAGATTTTTGCAATCGGAATCAATTCATCAGCAAAAAAATATGTCCATCAGCGTCAGAAATGTGACCAAATTGTACGGAGCTCAAAAGGCTTTGGATAGTGTTTCATTTGAAATTAAACCGGGAGAAGTTGTAGGTTTTTTGGGACCAAATGGCGCCGGCAAAAGCACGATGATGAAAATTCTTACGTGTTACATCCCTCAGAGTAGCGGCGATGCAAGTGTGTGTGGTTTCGATGTGCGCAACAACCCCATGTCGGTTAAACGTTCTATCGGCTATCTGCCCGAACATAATCCCTTGTATTTGGATATGTACGTGAGAGAGTATTTGACTTTTGTAGCTGAACTTCATCGTGTGAAGGATGTCAAAAAGCGTGTAGAAAGGATGGTGGAGATGGTGGGCCTGGGCCGCGAAGCACATAAAAAAATAGAAGAACTTTCTAAAGGGTATCGTCAGCGTGTAGGCCTTGCACAGGCCATCATTCACGATCCGGCAGTGTTGATTTTGGATGAACCTACGAGTGGTTTAGATCCCAATCAACTCGTAGAAATCCGATCCTTGATCATGGAAATTGGCAAGGAAAAAACGGTGATGCTTTCAACCCACATTATGCAAGAGGTGGAAGCCATTTGTTCTAGAACGATCATTGTAAATAAGGGTAACATTGTTGCCGATCGCGCTACCAGCGAACTTCGCAAAGGCTCCGATCACCAGAGTTACCGCTTATTTGTGGAATTGAGTGGTAGTGTCGACAAGTCGGTTTTGACAGGCATTCAAGGCGTAATGCGAGTGGAGGTACTTCCCAATAATCAATTCGAAATAGAAGTTCAAGGGGAAGCAGATATACGCGGAGAAGTTTCGAAACGAATCTCCGACAAAGGACTTTTAGTTCTTGCCCTTACGCGCAGAGAACAAAAACTTGAAGACGTTTTCAAGGATCTGACCTCTTCCTAATCCCTCAATGCATCCGGGATAATACAAACAGGAATAGGTTTCATCTTATGTAGATTTTTGAGATGGCGGTCGTAGAATATTTCTGCAACGCGCACTTGACGATCGCTACTTCCGTCCGATTTCAACCAATCTTTGAGCTCATCCAAAGTTCCTTTAAAACCTGCCTTTTCGATTTTATCCATAGCCCATTCAAGTTCCGGATAACTAGCTCCGATTTGATCTTCGTCTGTTCGGTTGTCTCCGAAGAGGCCGTCGGTTGGGGCGGCTTCCAGAATACTTTGCACCACACCTAATTCTCGGGCAATGGCATAAACTTCTGATTTTGTAAGGTCGGCAATAGGATTGAGATCTGTTGCTCCGTCACCCCATTTAGTAAAAAATCCGATTCCGAAATCTTCCACTTTATTTCCTGTTCCTGCTACCAAAGAACTATTAACTGCAGCATAATAATACAAGGTGCTCATTCGCAAACGCGCTCGGGTATTAGCACGAGACATCTCTACAATGGGAGTAACCACTTCTTCTTTTAATGCCTCTACCATCGCATCGTACACCGGAGTGAGGTTCACAACTAGGTCCTTAACGTTGGCGTGTTTTTCGCGAAGAGAATGAATATGTTCCTGCGCCCGATCCACCTGAGATTTTGCTTGGTGAATAGGCATTTCCAAAAGCAAAGTGGGTCTTCCCGTTTTAGCACAAAGAGCGCTGGTAACGGCCGAATCGATTCCCCCACTAACGCCCACAACAAAACCTTTGCTATGGCTGGATTCAGCATAATCATTGAGCCATTTTACGATGTGCTGTACTACTTTTTCGCTATTCATAGAGTGATAAAAAAAATCCCGCCGAAAAGTTCGACGGGATTAGAAATATGTTTTTAAAAATCTCTTTCGATCATACCCTTAGAACAAAATTCCGATTTTCAATTCTACGAAATTTGAAATGGCTTTTAAGTCATAAAGTACGGGTTCTTTATCTACATTGTACTCAACTAGATCAGCGTTATCGGTTCTCACACCTTCCTTTTTGAGGGTATTGGTAAAACCATTGTTAAATACTATACCGGCAACGATAGAAGTATTGCCACTTACGTTGTATTCGATACCGCCACCGACAATAAGGGAAGCGCGGAATATGTTGATATCACCTTTAATGTCTTCATCTTCGATTTCTTCAGATTTAATGGAAGTTTCCTCCCATTCGGGATTATCATCATTTGTTGGATTTTCATGTAAATAGTCGATAGCGTCATCGCCTTTGGCTCGCAGATTCACGCCTAAACCTAAACCAAATTGACCCCAATAAGTAATATAACCTATTTCGTTGGTTCTCAATTTCAGAGTCAGAGGAATTTCAGCGTATTGCAGATTATAAGTTCGTTGTCTTTCTAGAATCACCGGAATATTCTGGTAGCTGTCATATTCGAGGTAAGTCATGTCGCCACCGGAGCGATTAATATGTAAGCCTGTTCCAATAGCATAATTGTCGGTAAACATGACATCCACCATCAATCCAAAACCGAATCGGATGACAGAACCATTGGATTCCATGAACTTTTGCTCAGGGCTCATCCAAGAAATGTTGGGACTCACAAAAGGGGCGATTTTGTATTTGCCGTTCTGTGCGTACGATACAGCGGTTAAAGCTGTGAGGCAAAATGCCAGGAGTGTAATTTTTTTCATGTTACTTCGTTTACTGCGTTAAACTTGCAGGCTTTTCATAGTGGCCAAAACTAGTGATTAATCTTATGAGGCTTAAACACCTTTTATTTCTTTTTCTCTTTGCAATGCTCATAGTTTCTTGCGAAGAGAATCCATTCAAGAACATCGATGTGTCGGGTTCGGAAGTCAAAGTTCGTTCCAAACATCTTGAAAATGATGTTTTTGCGGTTGATTTTTCTCAACCTGCGACCGCACGCCAAACATTGTACCAAAACTACGGCGAGTTCATCTGTCGCTATGTTCGTGATCTTCTGAAAGTTGGTCCCTGCGGTGATGACACCACATTTTATTACATGCAAGGATTTGCCATGGATCAGAGTATCCTGCGAATCAAAGATGCCATTGCGGGCAAATTCACTTCATCTGATTTTGAGAAGTGGGACAATGAGTTCAGTGACGCTTTAACTCGTTGGCACTACTTTTTTCCGGATTCAGTGGTTCCTTCTATTGTGTACATGAATTCCGGGCTTAACTACCAAGCTTTTGCTACCGATTCTTCCATTGGAATCGGAGTGGATTGTTACTTGGGCAAGGATCATCCACTTATTAAAGAGGTTCCTTCCGACGCTATGCCCCAATACGTGAAAGACGATTTTGAAAGCAAATTTTTGGTTTCAAATGGAATACGCGATTGGATCTACATGAGAACCGTCTTTTATGATGATGGAAATGACTTATTGAGTAAGATTATTTTTGAGGGAAAACGAATGTTTTTGCTTGATGTTTTGCTTCCGGAAGTGGCCGATTCCATAAAAATGAATTGGTCGTCCGAACAAATGTTGTGGGCCGAATCCAATGAAGGTCAAGTTTGGGAAGAATTAGCCCGTCAAGAAGTATTGTTCGAGACCAAACCCTTGGATATTAATAAGTGGACCGATCCGGCGCCCTTTACGAATTTTGGTAAAATACCGACCGAATCACCCGGACAGCTTGGTATTTGGATGGGTTGGAATGTAGTTCGCGATTACATGATGCAGAACAAGGAACTCACCCTTCAACAATTATTAAACGAAAAAAACTACCAGAAAATGCTGAAAGCCTATCACCCCTAAACGATTGATAGGATTGCTTTTAAATAGAATTTCTTCTACTTTATAAAAATGAAAAAATCGGAAATACGTATAAACATCGAATTGGACGAAAACCATGTGCCCGAAGAAATGAAGTGGTCTGCTACCGACGGCGATCAGAATGTTTCGAGCAAGGCCATGATTTTAGCTTTATGGGAAAAGGATGCGGGTAATACAGCGCGTATCGACTTGTGGACCAAGGATATGCAGGTCGACGAGATGAAACAATTTGTGCATCAGACCATTTTGACCCTCGCGGATAGTTTCCAAAAAGCGACCGGAGAAACCGCTATGGCGGCTACGATGAGGGATTTCTGTGAATATTACGCTGAAAAGATGAACATTATTGCCCCCGGAAAATAGGAATCGATGTTTCGTACTCCTTTCCTCGTGATTACATTTGCCCCTTGGTTTTTTAAGAAATGAATCAGAATAAAGCAGACATCCTTTTAGGATTACAATGGGGCGACGAGGGCAAGGGTAAACTTGTCGATGTACTCACACCCGGATATGATATCATCGCGAGATTTCAGGGAGGGCCGAATGCCGGTCATACCCTCGAATTCGAAGGGCATAAACACGTGCTCCACACCATTCCATCCGGAATATTTAGAGACAATGTGGTTAACCTCATTGGCAATGGTGTTGTGATCGATCCATGCGTATTCGAAAAGGAAATCAATGCGCTGCGTTCGAAAAACGTGCCCGTTGAAAAACGTCTGATCCTTTCTCGAAAAGCCCACATCATTCTTCCAACACACCGCTTGCTCGATAGAGCCAGTGAAGCTTCGAAGGGAGATGCGAAAATCGGATCTACATTAAAAGGTATTGGTCCTGCATATATGGATAAAACCGGTCGCAACGGTATGCGCGTAGGCGATTTGCTGGACGCCGGATTTACCGCGAAATATGCGGCTTTGAAACAGAAGCACATGTTTTTGTTGGATGGTTTTAAAAACGTTTTTCAAGCCGATCCGATAGAACTTCAGAATTTGGAAGCAGATTTTCTGCGAGGAATTGAATTGATCAAATCACTCCAGATCGTCGATAGTGAATGGTACATCAATCAGGCTTTACAATCCGGCAAAAAAGTACTGGCCGAAGGAGCTCAAGGTTCTTTGCTCGACATAGATTTTGGTAGTTATCCATTTGTCACATCAAGCAACACGGTATCAGCAGGAGCCTGCACCGGATTGGGGATAGCGCCGGGAAGAGTAGGAGAGGTGATAGGTATCTTTAAAGCATACTGTACTCGTGTAGGTAGCGGTCCTTTTCCGACTGAATTAAACGATGAGATCGGAGAGCAGATGAGAAAAATCGGAAACGAATTTGGCTCTACTACCGGTCGACCACGTCGCTGTGGATGGCTCGATCTACCTGCCCTTCGCTATGCGTGCATGATCAATGGAGTTACACAGTTGATCATGATGAAAGCCGATGTATTGAGTGACTTTGCTTCGCTGCAAATTTGCACTTCTTATAAAACGGCAGAAGGAGAGATCAATTATTTGCCTTACGATATGTCGCCCGATAAAGTGCAATCTATTTATACCGAAGTAAAGGGCTGGACGGAAGATCTCACGGGTATCCGAGGTGAGTCCGAAATGCCCGACAGTCTTAAATCATACATACGATTTATTGAAGACGATTTGGATATACCTATTACTGTAGTGTCGGTGGGTCCTGACCGCGATCAGACCATCATACGTGAAAAAGTTACGGCCTAAAAGTCGCAAGTAGCGAAAGGGCCTTGTTTTTGTTGAAGAGAGTCGAATGGTAAAAACAAGCCTTACATATATCTTATCTCTTTTCGCCTGCATCCTATTGTTTACGGATAGCGCGTTTTCTCAACAAAAAATAGTTCGTCTCATTCATGCCGATGTGCAAGAGTTTGATGCTTCGTTGGGAGACATGCAACGATTGCTCGGACATGTTCAGTTCGAATATCAAGGCACTATGCTCTATTGCGATAGCGCTTACCTCTATAACAAAACGAAAGATTTTGATGCGTTTAGCAATGTAAGCATCCGCAAGGGCAGCGATTATTCTATGATCGGAGAAGAATTGCATCTCGATCAGAAAACCAAAATTGCAACCGTACAACGTGGTGTTGTTTTGCGCGATAAAGAGATGACGCTGACAACGGATTATCTCTTGTACAACATGGATACCGAAGTAGCCTCGTATGTGGGAGGAGGAACTATTGTTTCTAGAAAAAACAGCAATACACTCACCAGTAAAAAAGGGTATTACCATTCCAAAACGGAGACATTTTATTTTAGAGATAAAGTTGTTTTAAAAAATCCGGATTACCTCGTCAAATGCGATACCCTGCAATACAACAGTATCAGCGAAGTATCTTATTTTCTCGGGCCCACTACCATCAAAGGAACGAATACCGACATCTATTGTGAGAATGGTATGTACGACAGTAAGAAAGATTTTTATCGCTTTGGGAAAAATGCTGTGGTCACATCGAAGAGCAGTATTTTAAAGGGCGACAGCATTGCCTACAATGGTAAACTTGGAATTGGGGAGGTATTCGGAAATGTTATGATTCGCGATACCACCGACAATTATCAGGTGAATGGCGACAAAGGTTTTTATGATGAAATGAAAGCCTACTCGTGGGTAACAGGTCATTCTTACATGACACAGTATCTGGATACCGATACCTTGTATATGGGTGCAGATACATTGATGTCGAAAGAAGATAGTTTAAAACGAAAGATATTTTACGCATTTCACGGAGTTAAGCTTTTTAAAAGCGACATGCAGGGCAAAGCCGATTCGTTGGTCTATAGTCAGGCGGATAGCACCATTCAGATGTTTGTAGATCCCATTTTATGGTCCGATGAAAGTCAGATAACAGGAGATAGCATTACGATACACTCGTTCAATGGCAAACTCGATCACATGTTTGTGCGCAAAAATGCCTTAGTACTTTCCAAAGCCGATAGCACGAGATTTAATCGCATTGAAGGTCGAGAGTTAACAGGATATTTTTTAGACAATCATTTACATCGAGTGTGGGTTGAAGGCAATGGACAATTAACATATTATCCCACCGACGATAAATCGGAAACCCCGAAGGTGATGGGTCAGAATACCGGAGAGTGCAGTAATATTGAGTTGTTTCTAAATGACAACAAAGTTACCCGCATTAAACTGCACACTTCACCCTCCACGATTTTCACCCCCAACGGAAAGATTGATACATCAACGAAATCCGAAATTTCGTGGCGGGGCGAGGAGAGGCCGATGTCGATGTTGGATATCGTTGGTGAGTAAGTCGGCAGTTTGCAGTTGGCAGTCGGCAGTAACTTAACGTTCTGAAACTGGATCGTCATCCTGAGACCCACGTAAGAAATCCAACCGTGAGCGCTGACAAGAACGTCGGAAAGCCTCACCCCTAGCCCCTCTCCAGAGGAGAGGGGGACGTTCACGTTCAAGGAAAGGAGTAGTTTTCAAATAGTATTTTTCTTTAATAAACGCGAACTTTTCAGTTTGCAGAATCGGTCCCCTCTCCTCTGGAGAGGGCGGAGGGTGAGGCCCTCGGAGAAAAATGTTTTCGCAAAGCGAGAAATATAGAGAGCTCATTTTCAATCCAAATCCACAACATGTCATTGGCAGCCATTACTTCAACGAAGTAGAAATAAGAGTCGAAGCGTGTTTCTCGAACTGATCGAAACGTTGTTCAGGGAAAATGCAAAACTGAAAATGCAAAATGGTACTTTGCGTTCCATTGCTAAACCTTTGCGCACCGTTGCGATACTATTGACGTCGAGCTCTTTTGGCCACGCATCATTTCAGTCAAACGAGATCAATCGTAATACTTAATTCTTTGTACTTAATACAATGTTCTCCCATTTTCCATTTTTTGGAACCCAAGGCACCCAAAGAAGTCCCAAAGAACCCAATTTGATAAGGTACCCGTATCCCCCTACTGCCGCCGCGCTGAAAGCGCACCATATAATAGATACGACATGGTAATATTTACACGAATTCAACGCGCTGAACGCGCATTATTACCTCCGAGTTCTTTGTGAAATCTTCCGAAGTTTCCTTTGTGTTTAAAAAAAATGTTCTTGCGAGCACAAGACATTTCAGTCAAACGAGATCAATCGTAATACTTAATTCTTTGTACTTAATACAATCTCCCATTTTTCATTTTGAATTTTCCATTTTTTGGAACCCAAAGTTCCCAAAGAAGTCCCAAAGAACCCAATTTGATAAGGTACCCGTATTCCCCTACTGCCGCCGCGCTGAAAGCGCAATATATACTAGATACGACATGGTAATATTTACACGAATTCAACGCGCTGAAGGCGCATAATATCCTTCGAAATCTTTTTAGATGTTCGCTCGTAAGTTCTTCGGCACTTCCCTCCGCGTTCAAAAAAATGTTCATGTTAGCACAAAACATTTCAGTTAAATGAAATTCCCTGAAAAATGCAATCATCCCCTTCCTCAAAGAGTTTACTTCTAACAGGGCAAACAGAATTATTTGCAATTCAATTCCGGTTGCTTTAAATTCGATTGTTTTTCTGTCCAGAAGATTTAGCAATATAGCTGGACTACGTGAACCTTTACTCCATGATAAACAGGTATACTTTCTGGTTTGGATTATTATTGCGCTGAACAATGGCAATGATGAAATGTTGAAGACTGTTCCATTTGTAAAAGAGTAAGCATGAAACGAATAGTACTTGTCTTTCTATTACTCCCTGCATTGGGCAGTGCACAATACACTTATTTCAATAATGATATGAAGAAGATTCACTCTTTACCGGGCTTCTGTATAAGGAATTGTTCCTTTCTGATGATTCAACGGTCACAGCATTTGGCTCATGGGTAGTTAGCGGTCAGGACAGCATAACTGCCCGTAAGTGCTCTATGGAAGGTGTACTGTTGGAATTTCAGAAGAGTGATTTTGAAATTGGATGGGGTTTCGCTGGAGGCAATCCGAATATGCAAGTTTCAAACTTAACTGATGGAAATTATATCACTACTCTGTCAAATGCCAGCGGATATGGAATGTCAACAGCATGTGTCGGTTATGTGTCGAGTGATTTTTCTTCCACGTGGGCATTACAATTCGATGAATGGAGCATAGAGGACAGTCTTCGCTCATTTCCATATATTACTTTGGCGTTGCCTGGTGATACTATACTTCTTGTTAGCAATTTGATTTATGAGAATGATGTAATGGTCGGAGAGGATGAAGAGCCCACTATAACCCGACTTACACGTATTACTTCAGACGGCCAAGTTATTGACAGCAATGACCATTACAACGGAGAGTTGTGGTATTCCTTTGAAGGTGGTTATGTACTGCCCGATGGCAACTATTATCTATTCGGTTATGTTGGCATTGGAAATGATCGGCAAATGTTTTCGATCAAGTTCAATCAGCAAGCCGAGTACATGGGTTATGTGACCTATGGCAATGAAGATACCTGTTGGGAAAATGGGCACAGCCACTGCACCGCTGCAGGTGGAAAAATGCTTGGGGTGTATTTGCATTGTATTGATCAGCAGGGTGTTATGGAGAGAAACATTGAGGTGCATCGTGTGGTTATTGATCCTGAAACAATGACACTTGAATCAAATGAAATAATTGCAATTCCCGAGTGGACAACTCATTCAACAATGGCCAATGTAACCGACCTGATTCCTACAGCGGATGGTGGATACCTAGCACAGATTTATGGCCAGTTCTATGAAAGCACCAACTACAACTACAAGAACATGTATTTGCTCAAATTGGATAGTGCATTTGAGGTGGAGTGGTTTAAGGATTATGTGCCACCCATTGAAGTAGATGATTATGGTTTCTGGGATGTAATACAAACGCTTGATGGAGGATACATGTGCCTGGGTGAAGCGCAAGTGCCTTTTGAAGATGGAAACTTGCAAAGACTTTGGTTACTCAAGGTAGATGCTTGTGGTGATATCGAAAGCAATGGTTGTCCCCCACCAATAGGTATATCAGAATCCCAAATTGAGATCTTAAGGGTATTCCCGAATCCTACATCAAACACATTCACCATACAAAGTGATCTAGCTTTTAAGAGTGTAATTCTTAAAGACATTACCGGAAAAGTTATTTTAAATTGCGACGTACGATCATCTCAAACTCAATTGGATATTTCCCATCTCGCCCAAGGGCTTTATATGTTGGAGGTGGACTTTGGTAATGGTAAAATACATGCACGAAAGGTGCTCGTGGAATAATGTTTTAGTAAAACAATTTGTAGTAATCTTAGTGAACACTTAAATCACTGCGCTATAGGCAAGATATATGAATTAGAGAATCTATATGTCGCAATCGGATTCACAGATCAGGCGAATATGAGAATAACGGATTATGTTAGTTGTCTAATTTCTAAAACGAAATTATTGCGACCTTCCCTCAAATCTTTTTTCCCTTTGCGGTAATATTCCCTCAGAACTTATGGAAGAAGGAAATAGTTGATCACCCCTCAAACAACCCAAACCCCTCCATCATTTCATTCACCTTCTTTTTTACTGAAGCGATAACTGTCGGATTGTCTTTACCCATGAGTACTTCGTCGATTAGGTCGGCTACCATGAGCATGTGTGATTCCTTGAGACCACGTGTAGTCATAGCGGGAGTACCGATGCGAATACCACTGGTTACAAATGGCGACTTATCATCGTACGGCACCATGTTTTTGTTCACGGTAATATCGGAAGCTACCAACGCATTTTCTGCATCTTTACCTGTGATGTTTTTATTTCGAAGATCAACTAAGAAGCAATGATTATCTGTTCCACCACTTACGATTCCATATCCTTTATCGACCAAAGCCTGAGCAAGTACGCTCGCATTTTTCATCACTTGTTCTCCGTATGTTTTGAATGAAGGTTGAAGCGCTTCTCCAAATGCAACAGCTTTTGCGGCGATCACATGTTCGAGTGGACCGCCTTGCATTCCCGGGAATACACCGCTGTCGAGCAAGGAAGAAAACATACGCAGTTCACCTTTCGGAGTTTTTAAACCAAATGGATTTTCAAAATCTTTTCCAATCATAATTACACCACCACGCGGACCGCGAAGGGTTTTGTGAGTGGTAGTCGTTACCACATGACAATGCGGAAGTGGATTATTCAAAAGTCCTTTAGCAATAAGTCCCGCAGGATGAGATACATCCGCCATCAACAGGGCTCCTACTTCATCGGCAATACTTCTGAACTCTGCATAATCCCAATCGCGGCTATACGCACTCGCTCCGCAAATGAGCAATTTTGGTTTTTCGCGTTGAGCAATTTCGCGGACTGTCTTCATATCGACACGACCGGTTTCTTTATCTACTCCATAAAAACTAGGCTTGTATAATTTACCGCTGTAGTTGACGGGAGAACCGTGAGTGAGGTGACCACCCTGTGCTAGGTCGAGTCCTAAAATTTTATCTCCCGGTTGGAGCAAGGCCAACATAACAGCGCTATTCGCATTGGCACCTGAGTGGGGCTGCACATTGGCCCATTCTGCACCAAATAATTCTTTTAGACGATCAATAGCTAGTTGTTCTACTTCATCCACCACTTCGCAGCCGCCATAATAACGTTTGCGGGGAAGACCTTCTGCATATTTATTGGTGAGCACCGAACCCATGGCCTGCATCACTTCATCACTCACGAAGTTTTCGGAAGCGATAAGTTCTAAGCCATGTAATTGGCGATTGTGTTCTTTTTGAATGAGGTCGAAAAGCTGTTGATCCTTCATAGCGAATTATTTGAGGCCGTGAAGGTAAGTAAGACCACCTTTGACTCCATAACCTGATAAAAGTTAGAGAAACGCGGGAACTGTTGACAAAGAAATGACAATTAGGAAAATCAATAAATACGGGCTATTCAATGGAAAGTGTGTTTTCAACACCGTATGTTTCAGTGATTTTAGTTCTCCGCCGGAAATAGGACATTTATGGTCGATATTTGCAACCTAAAATTCACACTTTGAGCAAAGTAAGATTTACGGGTCGTCAGACACCATTTTTCGATGATCTTAAGAAAGAAGTAGATAGCTACTTTCAATCAGCAAAAACAGCAAAAACGGGAGATTTTCGTTTGTACTTGAAGACGTTTATCATTATGACCGGCTTGCTGAGTTCATACATCGTTCTAGTATTTTTCACTCCGAGCGCAATACCTGCCATTTTAATAAGTGCCTTTTTCGGATTCACTCTCGCTTTGGTGGGAATGAATGTAATGCACGATGCATGTCATGGAGCTTTTTCTTCGAACCCCAAGATGAATAATATCATAGGGTATAGCATGAATTTTTTGGGAAGCAATCAATTCATCTGGAAGATCAAACACAATCGTATTCACCACACCTACACAAATGTGGATGGGGTAGATGATGACATTATTAAAGTGCCTATTCTTCGTCACTGCGAATCGCAGCCATGGAAGAAGGTTCACAAATTTCAGCATGTATACATGGTATTACTTTATGGTTTATCTACCATTTTGTGGGTATTGGTAACAGACACGCAGAAGTATTTGAAAAAAGACATTTCGGGAACACCGATTGAACACATACCGGTTAAAGAGCACGTTATCTTTTGGGTTACAAAACTTCTTTACATCCTATTTTACATTGCTATTCCAATCTATTTCGTTGGATTTTCGAAGTTCATCGTTGGATATTTAATTGCCAATTTCGTTTTCGGTTTAGTGTTATCTATCGTATTCCAATTGGCGCACGCTGTGGAGGCGACGCATTTCGAAAATGCACGTGGAAAAGATCTTACGGTTGATACAGAGTGGGCCGTTCACCAAGTGGTTACTACGGCAGACTTTGCTCCAAAAAGTCCTCTTGCGAATTGGATATGTGGTGGTCTGAACTTTCAAGTAGTACACCATTTATTTCCAAACGTGAGTCACGTACATTATCGTTCTATTCAGCCTATCGTAGAACGTGTGTGTAAAAAGCACAATGTTCACTACAACCTCTACAATACGTTTGGTGAGGCAGTAGCATCGCACTTTAATTACATGAGAGTACTGGGCGAAAAAGAATAAATTCACCTTGCTTGCGGATTCGATTCGCTGCTGAAAAATCATGTTACTATGAATCGTCTGGGTAAGGAGTCGAGTCCCTATCTCTTGCAACATGCCCACAATCCTGTAGATTGGTTTCCATGGGGCACTGAGGCATTTGAACTTGCAAAAAAAGAGAACAAGCTAGTTATTGTAAGTATTGGATACAGTGCATGTCATTGGTGCCATGTGATGGAGAAAGAAGTTTTCGAAGACTTCGAATGCGCCGAATACATGAACATGAATTTCGTAAACATCAAAGTCGATCGCGAAGAAAGACCCGATGTGGATCACGTGTATATGGATGCAATGCATTTGATGGGTCAACGCGGTGGTTGGCCTCTGAATGTTTTTGTTCTACCGGATGGTCGGCCTATATACGGTGGAACTTATTTCCCAAAACAGGGATGGCTTTCATTGTTAGAAAATTTGGTAGATGTCCATAAAAACGACCCTTCCAAGGTGTTGGAATATGCAACGAAGTTGGAAAAAGGCATTCGCGAAAACAACATACTGCCTTCTGAAGTAGTAGATCATTTTGATCTAGAGACATTAAATAGTGTGGTAGATCATTGGGCAGGATATTGGGATCATGAATTAGGTGGAATTAAAAAAGCACCGAAGTTTCCGATGCCCAATCACTACCTCTTCCTATTTGAGTATGCAAAATTATCGGGAAGAGAGGAGGTACTTGATTATGCTCATCATAGCATTGCTGCTATGGCCATGGGTGGAATATATGATCAAGTGGGAGGCGGATTTGCCCGTTATTCTGTGGATGAGAAATGGAAGGTTCCGCATTTCGAAAAGATGCTTTACGACAATGCACAATTGATCTCCGTTTATTCGCAGGCCTATAAGGATCGAAGCTTACCCATTTATCGCAGAGTTGTAAAAGAGACCTTTGAATTTTTGATGACCGAACTTCGTTCGCCGGAAGGACTTTTTTATTCCGCCTTGGACGCAGATAGTGAAGGGGTAGAAGGCAAGTTTTACACGTGGACTTTAGACGAATTGAAAAATATGGAGGCACTCGATTTCGAGTTTGCTTCTCGGTATTTTGCGTTAAATGAAAAAGGTTATTGGGAACACGATCAATACATTTTACTCCGAGATAAAAACGATGAACAGATTTGTGCTGATCTATCGATAAGTGAAGGAGAATTAGATATAAAAATTTCGGAGCTCAGAAAAGTTCTGCTGTCTCAAAGAGGCAGTCGTATTCGTCCGGGCCTCGATCACAAGGTACTTTTTTCGTGGAATGCATTGTTGATTCAATCACTAGCCGAAGCTTCCGTAGCATTCGATGATATATCAATGAAGGAGGTTGCTCTGCAAACAGCTGATGTCTTGTGGGAAAAGATGATGACTTCAGAAAAAATCTACCGCGTTAGAACCAATGAGGTAAACAGTGGATTTGCTTTTGCCGATGACTACGCTTTTGCCATAGAGGCGTTTTTTACCTTGGGATTGCTTTGTGGAGAATATAAATGGATGCAGCGATCTCATGATCTATTGCAAAGTGCGATGGAGAAATTTTTGGATGAAAAGCAAAATATGTTCTGGTTTTCGGATGAGCGAGAAGAAACACTGGTATTCACGGGCAAGATGGAAGTAGGCGACAATGTGCTTCCGGCCGCGAATAGTGTTTTTTGTAGAATGCTCTACATTCATGGTATATGTTTTGACAAGACAACCTGGATGGAATTATCGATTAACATGTTGGGCAAAGTTTTACCGATGATCGATTTTGCTTCAGGATACACCAATTGGCTTCGTGTCTATAATTGGCAGGTCTTTGGATTAAATCAACTTGTGATAGTCGAGGGAGATGGTATTACTGATCTCGAGGCGCTTCAAAAATCATATTTACCTTCGACCCTCATTTTTCGATCAACAGTGCACGGTGAATTGCCTCTTGTAAAAAGTAAAATATCATCGGGCAGCGGAATTTATGTTTGTACCGGAACGATGTGCCATCCACCTACAAAAAAAATGGAGGACGCATTAGCCCTTATCAGATGAAAATATTAGCAGGACTGTTTTTTTTACTTTTCTTTCTACCCACTACCGAATCTCAGATTATTGACAATCGTTTGGGTAATGCCTTTAAGGAAGAGATGTACTTCAATCGGGAATTTTTATGGCAGAATAAGGTAAAAAAAATTACGGGTACATTTTCCATAAAGAGGCCAAACAGGCCTATAGATCAACGTCCCGACCTCTTAGTTTTTCATTTTAATGAAATAGGATTACTCAGTCAGATAGATAAAATAACAAGTGTGTTGAGTTTGGTGGATTCGTTGACGATTCAGTTTAAGCGCAATGATTTGGGAGAAGTAGAGATACGAAATGAGCAGAGTAACAAAGGCTTTTTCTCTACCAAGTTTGTTTACGAAGAAGGCAAGGTAGTGCGTTTGGATTATGAAAAGTCGGAGAATCTATCCCACGATTCTAAAAAACTTGAGGCGGGGAAAAGCACACTTATCAATTCAGAGTCATTTTCTTACGCTGATGCCGGGACTTTGGCTTCCCGAAGGAGCAGTTACAATAATTACTCACTCTTGTACTCCAATGAGATTGTTACGAAAAACGAATTGGGATTTATCGTGAGTAAAAAGGAAGAACTCACGATGTCCGGAAAAACAAAAGAGGCAGCTTATTCATACAACGACAAAGGCTGGGTGAGTGAGATTATGTACACCGATAATGCCGGCGCTCAAAGTCGCACAGACGATTTTTTCTATGATGAAATAGGGAATTTACTCAAGGTTGAATATCGCGAAAACAATGAATTATTACGGGAGATTGAGGTATTGTATACCGAAACTATGATGATCGAGGCGCTGATTAATCACGATCTGCGAAGTCACGACATTGAAATCGTAAAGTTTCAATACGAATATTACTAAAACGCCGTTACTTCTTTATGAAAAGGATTTTTCTTTTAATCGTTGTTTTTTGTGCAGTCCATCTTTCTATGGATGCACAAAAGGAGAAAAAGCGTCCACCAAAAGAGAAACAGAAGACTGCAGAAGAAGCTCAGGCAGAGGCTATTGAAAAAAAGAAAGCCAAAGATGCCGAGAATATGGCGAAGTACCAAGAAGGCGTAGATCACCACAAATCCCTACAGGACAAGGCCACTCAAAAGAGGATGAAGAAGAACCTGAAACGGGCAGAAAAGCAGTCGTGGGGGAAAAATGTACCTTGGTACAAACGCTGGTTCCGCAAAAAAAGGATCTAAATTTTCAACAGGTAATTTTCGTATTGAACCCTCTGTTTTTCAGTCTTTTTGGGGTTTAAAAGCATTTCACATTTTTTTTGACTTGTATATTTTTCGGTATTTATGCTACCCGAGAATCAAACAGAATGGAGTTCCTCTTCGTAACTTTGGACAGAAAGATGGAGAGAAACCGCGAAAATGGAGTGGGTTTTTGGGAGGCCAAAATGGTAAAATCCGAGGAAACCTACGCCAGACGTGAGAAAGCAGAGATTTGTTAAGGCATGTTAACGGTTTGAAAAAATTCTATCTTAGCGCCCGTTGTAAAAAAACCTAGATAATCAAAATCCTTTAACCTGTCTGTTATGCAGCGAAAGATTTACTTACTTCTTGTATTTGCACTTACCACAGCCATTGGAACCTTCGGCCAGATCTCTTCCGGAGCTCTTCAAGGTACCGTTACCGATAAGGACAACGGGGAGCCTTTGCCCTTCGTAAGTGTTGTGGTTTACCTTAATGGTAATGTTGTTACGGGCTCGGCAACAGACATCGACGGAAAGTACTCTATCAAACCTTTGGAGGTTGGTACTTATGATGTCGAGTTTAAATTCGTTGGATACAAGGCCCAACGTCAAAGTGGTGTGCCAATTTCTTCCGGTAAAACCCAATTCCTGAATATCCAAATGGCAGCAGGAGTGGAGTTGCAAACGGTTGAAATCGTTGCATTTAAAGTTCCTTTGATCGACAAAGACGGAGGTTCTTCGGGTGGAACAGTTACCCGCGAGGAAATCGACAAGATGCCAAGCAGAAGTGCTTTGGGTATTGCCACAACTGTTGCAGGTGTTGGTACAGCCGGTACCGGTGGTGGTATCTCTATTCGTGGAGCACGTACTAATTCTACTTGGGTATATATAGATGGTATTAAGGTTCGAGGATCTACCTCATTACCAAAATCTGCTATCGAAGAAATTTCGGTTATCACCGGTGGTGTTCCTGCGAATATCGGAGATGCAACGGGAGGGGTAATCAACATCTCTTTGCGTAGCTCTTCATCTTCCTACACAGGTGGTGTAGAATTGATCACATCCGGATTTCGCTCAGGTGAAACTGCCTTTGGTCTGGATCGCTATGGTTACAATTTGATAGAGGGTTCTCTCTCAGGTCCATTATTAATGAAGAAAGATGCAGAAGGCAAAAAGACGACTCCTCTTTTAGGATTCTTCCTTTCTGCTAACTATACAGATATTGTAGATCAGTCTCCGGCTTTTGGTGGCGTTTATAGAATGAAACAAGACGCACGTGATGCCCTTCTTGCAGACCCACTTCGTCAGAATGTGGAAGAGGATGGCGACATAAATGGTGCTATATATAATGCCGACTTTTTAACCGCAGATAATTTTGAACGTGTTCCAACACGTTTGAATGTAGGTGCGCAAAGTGCAAACCTCGTTGCGAAAATCGATGTGAACACAAGTGAAACAATGACATTGTCTTTTGGTGGTAATGCTGCTTTTGATAAGGGTCATGATTTCAGCCGCGGCAATAGCTTGATGAACTGGGAGAACAACCAAGAGTCTACTAGTTTCGACTGGAGGGCTTATGCAAAATTCAGTCAGCGTTTCAAAAATGCTACTGCTGAAGAAGGTGACGGAAGCACTGCTTCAAACCTGAAAAATGTATACTATTCTGTAATGGTTGACTATAGCAAAACTTTTGACCGTAGTCAGGATGATACACACAAAGACGATTTCTTCAAATACGGACACGTAGGGTATTTTGATATCTGGAGAGGTAATACGTATGCTTTTAATGGTTCATACTTTGAGCAATCCGGTATTCAAGATCTTCAAATTGATTACCGTCCATCAGAATACAATCCGGAATTAGCGGCTATTACAAATCAGTATTTTAATTTGTTCGATCAAAATGATGCGATCACTGCTTTGTACTACGATGAGCAGACAGGTCAATTTATTTCCGATCCTACAGATTTATTCATCGATGCAGGTACAAGTTTCCTTGTGGCCGATGATCCATATTCATCATTCACCAATATTCAAGGAGGAAACGGTTTGATCAATGGTGATGGTGTTCCCGGTACGTATGGTCTTTGGGGCTATCTCGGAACTCAAAACAACAATTACAGCATCAGCAACACAGGTCAATTCCGTGTAACTGCTGCGGGTTCTGCCGACATTGGCTCACATGCAATTCAGATCGGTTTTGAATACGAACAACGTCGCGACGCTGCATACGCGATTAATCCGGGTGGATTGTGGAATTTGGCACGCCTTTACACAAATTCACATACAGCAGAGCTAGATGCTTCTGATTCTACCATTGTAAATATTGGTTCTGATTTCTACGTTTATTTCCCTCAACTTGTGGGTGACGGACAATTTGAATTCGATTACAAATTGCGCGAATCATTGGGGCTCGATCCAAATGGTAACGACTATATTAATGTGGACAACTTGAATCCTGAATTCCTTACCATCGATATGTTTGGTGCGGAAGATCTACTTAACCAAGGAAACAACGTAGTTTCTTATTTTGGTTATGACCATAAAGGAAACAAAATCTCCGGTCGTCCTACTATCGAGGATTTCTTCAATGAAACGACGGAGGTAGGTGGCAATCGTTATTACACCCGTCCGGTTGGAGCATTTGAGCCGATTTACACTTCGGGTTACATCATGGACAAATTTGCCTTCGATGATTTGATCTTCAACCTTGGTGTGAGGATCGACCGTTTCGATGCAAATCAGCCTGTACCGAAGGATCCTTATGTAATTGGTGAGGCCTTTACCGCAGCAGAGACAGACTTCTCTGATTTCGGTGCTGTGCGACCTTCGAATATTGGTGACGATTATGTGGTGTATGTAAATGACATCGATGATCCAACCAGTATTTCCGGTTACCGCACCGGGGATACTTGGTTCAATTCATTAGGTCAAGAGGTTTCAGATCCTGAGATTATTTCGTCCGGTGGTCAGATTAATCCTTATCTAAAGACAGATCCGGATGCACCACTCGCTTCGGGAGCATTCAGGGACTATGAGCCGGCAATAAACGTTATGCCGCGTATCGCCTTCTCGTTTCCTATTTCTGATGAAGCACTTTTCTTTGCGCACTACGATATCTTAACACAACGTCCTACAGAGAGCAATCGTTTTAATCCGGTTGACTACCTCTTCATGGAAAACAGAAGTGTGTTGTTGAACAACCCTGATCTCCGTCCGGAAAAAACGGTTGACTATGCACTCGGTTTCCAGCAGATTTTGTCTAGAACATCGTCATTGAAAATTGAAGCGTTCTATCGCGAGATGCGCGACCAAATTCAGGTGCGCAGTTTTACAGGAGCTTATCCAAGTACATACCGTGCTTTTGGTAACCTCGACTTTGGAACCGTTAAAGGTTTGACATTGACTTATGACTTGCGTCGTACCGGAAATATTTGGATGAAAACATCTTATACGTTGCAGTTTGCAGACGGTACCGGATCTACTACACAAACAGCACTTGCTTTGATCAACGCCGGTCTTCCAAATCTTCGTAACATCAATGCATTGAACTACGATCAACGTCACCGTATCGTAACAACCTTGGACTACCGTTATGGAAGCGGAGTTGATTACAACGGGCCAATGATTTTTGGTAAGCCGGCCTTCCAAAACACCGGACTAAACATTATTGCCAACCTCGGATCGGGTACACCTTACACACCTCAAGTAATTGCTACTCCAATCACCGGTGAGATTTCGCCGAGCACAGAAGGTTCTATCAACGGAGCTCGCTTGCCATGGCAGTTTACATTGGATGCAAATCTGGATAAGAACATTAACTTGAAGTTTGGTGAAGGAGAAAAGGCTAAAACAGCAAACCTCAACATTTACTTGTGGGTGAGCAATGTATTGAACAGGCGTAACATTGTTAGTGTTTACCGTTTCACCGGTACGCCTGACGATGATGGATATCTTGCTGCAGCGCAGTTCCAACCGCGTATCGCTCAGGAGAATTCTCCCGAAGCTTTCCGCAATTATTATTCAATGTTCGTAGATAATCCATATAATTTGGGTGCTCCACGTACCATACGCCTCGGTATCAGACTCGATTTTTAATTAGCAAACAAGAGATTAACAGAAACAAAAGGTATAGAACATGAACAGATTTTTGAAATTAGTTCTATTTGCATTCGTAGCGATCGGCAGCCGTGAGGCATATGCCTACAAGTACGTCGGTGGAAACACTGATGGCGGTGGTGAGAGCCATCCTGAGAACAATGGTACAAACGCTGTATCAACGCGCGCAGCCGCATGTGCTCCTGCGACAGGTTTGCGCGATTTGGAATGGAATAACGTTGAAGCCCTTATCGAAACGGGTGGTTCAATGTGGCAGGATCGTGCTCAAAGTCTTGCTGCATATGAAGTTCCAAAAGTGGACGATGGTTCAGGAGTTTCAGCACTATATGCCGGAGCTTTGTGGATGGGAGGTAAATCTTCCGACCAACAATTGAAATTGGCCGCTATTACTTTCCGTGCAAATGGAAATGACTACTGGCCAGGACCTCTAACTAATGATGGAACAGCTGAGGTTAATGAAGCTACCTGTACTCAGTATGATGACTTTTTTGTAAGCGAACGTCAGGACGCTCAACGTCACAGACAGTATTTTGATGCTGTGTTGGATGGTACAGTTGAAACCGTATTTCCGGAAGGGTATTCAATGCCGGCATACTTCAACGAATATCCGGCTCAGGGTAACGTAGCAGCCGGTCAGGACTTGTATTTGGCACCTTTCCTCGATTACGACGGAGACTTATATTATACACCGGAATCAGGTGACTATCCATGGTACGACTTCCTTCGTGAAATCAATTGTGCAGAAAGAACAAGAGAAGATATTGTTCCTTTGTTTGGTGACCAAAACTTCTATTGGATTTTTAACGACAAGGGTAATGTTCATACAGAATCGAACGGTCAACCGATTGGTATGGAAGTTCGCGCACAGGCATTTGCATTTACTTCGAACGACGAGGTAAACAACATGACCTTTTACAACTACGTACTTATTAATCAGGGAACACAAACCTTGACGGAAACATATTTCGGCGTATGGGTGGATGCTGACTTAGGAACTTCAATCGACGACTACGTTGGTTGTGATGTTCAGCGTGGATTGGGTTATTGTTTTAATGGTGATGCCAACGACGAACCGACTTCTTCTTCTCCGGGTTATGGCGAGAATCCTCCTGCTGTTGGTGTTGACTTCTTCGAAGGACCCTATCAGGATTCAGATGAGGTAGACAATCCACTTACTGAAAACATCATTGATGCATTAGATTCATTAGGTATTCCTTACAAGGGAATTGGTATCGGCTATGGTGACGGTATCGCGGATAACGAACGTTTTGGTATGCGCAGATTTGTTTATTACAACAATAGCTCAAACCCAATCTTCGGAGAACCAACTACACCTCTTCATTATTACAACTACATGAACGGTATCTGGAAGAACAACCAGAAAATGGCATTTGGTGGTAATGGTGTTTCCGGTGCGGGTGTTCTTTCGGATATTCAAGCAGATTATATGTTCCCCGACGATACAGATCCACTTTTTTGGGGAACACGTGGAGTAGCTACTCCTACCAATGAACCATGGAACGAAGTAACTGCAGGTAACCTTCCTGCCGACCGTCGTTTCATTCAGGCAGCAGGTCCATTTACATTGGAGCCCGGCGACTACAATAACATCACGTTTGGTGTTGTTTGGGCGCGTGCCAACTCTGGAAATGAACTAGCTTCTGTGCGTCTGATGCAAGAAGCAGATGATAAAGCCCAAGCTCTTTTCGACAATTGTTTCGAAATTGTATCCGGTCCGGATGCTCCGGAAGTTACTATTCAGGAACTTGACAAAGAAGTGATCTTGATGCTTACCAACGACAATTCTCTTTCTAATAATTTCCAAGAGCGTTATGGTGAAGGTGATGATGCATCGGGTTTTGACCCGGGTATTCCTGAAGAATTGGCCGACGGAACTGTTTTAACGTATGATCAAAGAAGGTACAAATTTGAAGGATACCTCGTATACCAATTGGCCAATAGTGAAGTAAGTGCCAATGACCTAGGTGATGTAGAAAAGGCTCGTCTGATTGAGCAACGCGATGTGCGAAATGGAATTACCAATATTGTAAACTACAACCGTGATGCTGAAACGGGCTTGATTGTGCCCCAATTAATGGTATCCGGTGGCGATGAAGGAATCGAACGTTCATTCCAAATTACCACAGATGCTTTTGCACAAGGCGACAACCGATTGATCAATCATAAAACCTATTACTTCATGGTAATAGCTTATGGGTACAACAATTACCAAGATTATGATGTAGCGCTTGAAAAAGGCCAGGATGAAGCATACTTGGCCTCCAGAAAAGGTGCAGTTGGTGAAATCGCAGTGTATGCTGCTGTTCCTCATAAAGTAGATCCTGAGGCCGGAGGATCAACTATCCAATCTTCATACGGAGATGGAGTTCCGTTGACCCGTATTGAAGGTCGTGGAAATGGCCTAAACTCATTAATTATTTCTGCAGAATCTGAGAGACTAATTCTTGAAGATAACATCGCTGCTGAACTTACTTACGTGCCTGCAAATGGTCCTGTTGAAGTTAAAGTAGTTGATCCACTTCGTGTTCCTGCGGCAGACTTCGAGTTGAGACTTGCAGGTCCGATAGAAGATGGTGAGTTTATAGCCGACTCCATGCATTGGGAATTGACAAACATTGACAATAATGACGTTTACACTCCATACAACTCGTTTAATGTTGAAAGCGAAGATGTCATTTTAAGTTATGGTCTGTCAATTTCATGGGGACAGTACACCTATGTTAAGAAACCTGAGGCGGAGCATTTCACAGATTTCATAAGTGGTACTATTGAATTTGAAGATGCATCTAAACCATGGTTATTGGGTATTCAGGACAGCGAAGGGTTCTCAGAGTTGAACTGGATTCGTGCCGGAAGTGTTGAACCGGATGATAATACACCTGCGGAAGAAGCGATCTTCTCCGATTTCCAAGATGGTAGTTCTGATTCACCTTTCACTGATCCGGATGAGGTCTATGAAGGCGTTTTGAACGGTACATGGGCACCTTTCTGCCTAGTTTCATATACAGATGTTATTACAACCAGCGGTGGCGACTTAGCGACATTGGTTGGAGTAGCCCCAACAACAGGTTCTGTAAGCGGCGACCTTTCGCCTATTGCGCCTGCAAATATCTCCAACATCAAAGGTCTGAACAACGTAGATATCGTGCTTACTTCTGATAAGTCGAAGTGGTCTAGAGTACCTGTTTTTGAAGCTCAGGGTATTCCATTGCTTTCTCAAAAATTAGTGGATCTTGATGATGAAATTAACGGTATTAAAATGAAATTGCGCTCTCACCCGTCGGTAGACAAAAATGGTTTGTCGGTAGGTGATAACGGAGTAAACACTGCTGAAGCTACGCTCAATGGCAGTCAATCCTTCGGTATGGGTTGGTTCCCGGGTTACGCTATAGATGTTGAAACGGGAGAACGCTTGAACATGGGTTTTGCCGAGGATAGCTGGTTGGCCGGTGAAAACGGTAATGACATGATCTACAACCCGACTTCGCGTTTATTTTCGGATATAGGAACACAGCCTCTTTTCGGTGGTCAGCATTGGATATATGTATTCAAGAATCTTAGAAATGAAGTGAACGACGACGAATACATGTCTCGTTACGATGAGGGACAATTCATCTTCTCTCAACTTTCAGATCCCGATTTGAGTACTGCCAATTGGAAGAAAGTATTCCGTGCATGCACGTGGGTAGGTTCGTCATTAGTAAATGAAGACTTTGAAATGCTTTCTCCACAAGAAGGATTGATTCCAAATGATGTTCGTATTTCTCTGCGTGTGGCGAAAGAGTACAAAACCTTCTCTCCGAGCGATGAGAATACGGAAGAACCGGGAACCTCGGTAAACAATTGGATGCCGCTTTACCGATTTAGCACGCGTGGATTGGAAGCAACAACCGGAAACTCAAGTGTATTGACTTCTGTTTTGGATTGTATTAACGTAGTTCCGAATCCCTATTACGCTTTCTCATCATACGAGCAAAACAAATTGGATAACCGTGTGAAGATTACAAACTTGCCGGAGCAATGTGTGGTATCAATTTATGATATGAACGGAACGTTGGTTCGTCAGTATGATAAAGCGGATCCAATAACATCGCTTGATTGGGACTTGAAAAACTTCAAGAATATCCCTATTGCTAGCGGAACCTACATTATCCACATAGACGTTCCCGGTGTAGGAGAGAAAATTCTCAAGTGGTTCGGAGTAATGCGTCCGGTTGACCTTGATAATTTCTAAGCACTTTAATAAAACATTAAGTTAAGATCGAAAAAAACAGGTTTATGAAAAAACTGATAGTTGCCATAGCAGTTGTATTGACATTCGGTAGTGCCATTGCCGGTAATCCTGATAGAGCCGGTTCTGCCGGGGCTGGTCACTTATTGATCAACCCTTGGGCACGCAGCAGCGGATTGGCCAATTCAAACATGGCTTCGGCCAGTGGTTTGGAAGGAACCTTTCTCAACGTTGCAGGTCTTGCCTTCGTAAAGAAAACAGAATTGTCTTTTACAAATACGCAATACCTGGTTGGAACAGGGATCAAACTCAACTCATTGGGCTTCGGACAGAAGGTAGGTGAGAATGGAGTGCTTGGTTTGACTGTAACTACCATGCGTTTTGGAGACATTCAAATTACCGAAGCTGATCTTCCGGAAGGAGGTATTGGTACGTTTTCACCGAGCTACTCAAATATTGGATTGTCTTACGCAAAAGGATTCTCCAATAGCATCTATGGAGGTATTACCTTCAGAGTAATTAGCGAATCTATTTACAACGTGCGTTCACAGGGTATGTCGTTCGATGCCGGTATTCGCTACGTAACAGGTGAGAACGACAACGTTCGTTTTGGTATCGCCCTGAGAAACGTTGGACCACCTATGCGTTATAGAGGTGATGGTATGACGATCACTGCGGTAATTCCAACAAATGGAACATCATTGACTGTAGAACAACGTTCTGAGAAATATGAATTGCCTTCATTGGTTAATGTTGGATTTGCTTACGATTTTTTGTTTGGTGAAACCATGAAATTGACTGCAAACCTTCAGTACACATCTAACAGTTTTACTAAAGATGCATACTCTGTGGGTGGTGAGTTCGGATTCAAAGAAAGAGTTTTCCTCCGTCTGGGTTATCAGTGGGAAGAAGGATTGACATCAGAAGAAGACCGTACAACAGTATTTACGGGTCCAGCTGCAGGTTTAACCGTAGAAATTCCTTCGGGAGAGACCACACGTTTTGGCTTTGACTATTCTTACCGCCTGACTACTCCTTTTGACGGTGTGCACGCGCTTGGCGTACATATCACACTGTAGAATAAAATTTTGTACCTTTGCCTTCATTAAAAGGCTACGAGCCCCGAGAGTATCGGGGTTTCGTTTTTTTATTACGTTAAGATTATATTAGAATTTTTAGAAATGGCCACGCAAGTTGCATACTACACCGTTGAGGGTTTGAAAAAACTCAAAGACGAACTACATCAATTAAAGACGGTAGAACGTCCAAAAATTTCACAGCAAATAGCAGAAGCAAGAGACAAAGGTGATTTGTCGGAGAATGCCGAATATGATGCTGCTAAAGAAGCCCAAGGACTTCTAGAATCTCGCATCGCAAAAATGGACGACCTTATTGCAAATGCACGATTGGTGGATGAGACCCAAGTGGACACATCAAAGGTTTACATCCTTTCGAAAGTGAAAATTGAAAATTTGGCCAACAAGGCAGTAGTTCAGTATACCCTGGTTGCTGAAAACGAAGCCAATCTTGCCGACAAAAAAATATCCGTGGATTCGCCCATTGGTAAAGGATTATTAGGCAAGAAGGTCGGAGATATTGCCGAGGTGACAGTTCCTGCCGGTAAAATTCAATTCAAAGTACTGGAAATTACACGCTAGAAAATGGCCACTATCTTTTCTAAAATTATTAGCGGAGAAATCCCTTGTTACAAAATTGCAGAAAACGATAAGTTTTTATCCTTTTTGGATATCCAGCCTGTTGCGAAAGGACATGCACTCGTGATTCCAAAAATTGAAGTTGATTTTTTCTACGATTTACCGGATGATTATCTAGCGGAGATCAATCTTTTTTCTCGCGAGGTAGCCAAAAAAATGAAAAAAGTATTGCCTTGTCAACGAATCGGTGTGGCCATTATAGGACTGGAAGTGCCTCATGCACACGTACACCTAATACCCATGAATTCCGTTGGTGACGTGAACTTTACGAAGCCGAGAGTGCAAATGAGCTCGTCGGAATTTGAAGCACTTGCAGCGGCGATCTCTGAAGCCTGATTAATTCTTATTTCCAAAAAACTGTCAAAATGGGATGAACGGAAAATTCTCCGTCTCTTATTGTATTTCCTTTGTCGTCCCAAACCGGAACCATGAAAAGCCTTTTTACTTTCGTTTTAGCTTTAGCTATTTACTCTTTCTCCTTTGCCCAAAGTTCAATCACGGGACTTATTCGAGATAATAAGCAGGAGCCGTTACCCTTTGCCAATGTTGTTTTATTTGCAACAGCCGATTCATCAGTAGTAAAAGCAAGCGCCACAGAGTTGGACGGCACGTTTTACTTAGATAATGTTCCGGGAGGAAATTACTATTTGTCTGTAATGGCAATGGGATTCAATAACTATCAAACAGAACCATTCGCAATTGAATCCGGTTCTACAAAAACGTTTAATGACATAGCTGTTGCTGAACAAAGTGTAGAGATGAAAACGGTGGAATATGTTTACGTAAAACCGCTCGTTGAGGTGAAGCCGGATATGACAGTTTTTAATGTGGAGAATACAATGAACGCCACAGGCAATACCGCACTGGAATTGCTTCGAAAAGCGCCGGGTGTTAGTTTAGACAACAACGACAACGTAATGCTCAAAGGAAGAAGTGGAGTTCAGATTTACATTGATGGAAAACCTTCTCCTTTGGACGCGGCAGCTCTAGCGGCCATGCTTAAGAATATGCAGAGTTCGAATATCGAAGCTATTGAAATTATTTCGAATCCATCTGCCAAATATGATGCTGCCGGCACAGGGGGTATTATAAATATCCGACTAAAGAAGAACAAAAATTTCGGCACCAATGGCTCGGTAAACCTGGGTTTTGCGCAAGGAGAAGTTCCCAAGTACAACGGTTCTATCAACTTGAATCGTCGGGTAGAAAAGTGGAATGCTTTTGGAAACTACACTTTGTCGGGAGGTCCAAGAAGAAACTGGATGGACCTCGATCGCATTCAGAATGGGAAGAAATTTTTCCAGCGAACCAGAAGTGAGAGCGAAAATTTGACTAATGACTTTAAAGTAGGTGCCGATTATTTTATCAATTCAAGAAGTACAATAGGATTTATTGCAAGCGGAAATATTTCAGACGAAAAGTGGAGCAATGAGAGCACAACGATCATCGGTCCCGAAGTAGATTACTTTCAGGAGGAGATCCTCATTGCCGATGTGAGAAATGATGGTACTCGGAATAATGGTGCTTTTAACCTGAATTACATGTTCACAGATACATCCGGAACCACATTTAAAGTGGATGCCGATATGGGTATGTATCGCATTCGCACGGAGAGTTATCAGCCGAATAGATATTACGACGGCAATCAAGAAACGATTCTGAATGAGAATATATATCGCACTTCTTCGCCCACTGATATCGACATTTATAGTGTTAAATCGGACTATGAACGAAATGCATTGAAGGGAAAAATTGGAATAGGAGCAAAAGTGTCTCAGGTTTCTACGGACAATACGTTTGACTTCTACAATATCGAAGGCAATGTGGATCAATTGGATTCTGCTCGATCAAATAATTTTCAATACACTGAAAATATCAATGCTTTGTATTTGAACTATAGCAGACAATGGTCGAAGATTGGTTTACAAATGGGCGCACGTGCAGAGCAGACCAATAGCCGCGGGGAACTCAATGCGCTTGTTCAGGAAGATGAAGTAAATGATACATCCTATTTTAATATTTTTCCAAATGTGTCTTTGAGTTACGCACTTAATCCGATGAATGCTTTGAGTTTGTCTTATTCACGAAGAATCGATAGACCATCTTATCAGGATTTAAATCCATTTGAATTTAAAATGGACGAGTTGACCTATCAAAAGGGGAATCCTTTTCTTCGTCCGCAATACACAAACAATATAGAGCTTTCCCATACCTACAAGTATATGTACACTACTTCGTTGACGGTTTCAAACACGGAGGATTTCTCGACGATGAATATTTATGCCGATGGAGACGCTTCTTATATCAGTCAAACAAATCTAGGGTTTCAGCAATATGGTGCTTTATCTATCAGTGCTCCGGTTCAAGTAAAGAAGTGGTTGAGTACATATGTAAGTGCAACGGGTTACTATCAGCGCACCAAAGCGGATCTAGATGATGGAAGAAAAATTGACATCGATTTTATTTCATATAATTTTTATGCTCAAATGGCCTTTATTTTACCTAAGGACTGGGGAATTGAACTAAGTGGATGGGCCGCAGGTCCCGGTTTATGGGGAGGCACCTTTAAGAACAGTGGCATGGGAAGCATGGACTGTGGTGCCAAAAAGACATTCATGAAAGGTCGTGCTACCTTAAAATTGGCATACACCGATATTTTCCATACAGCACAATGGCGCGGAGTAAGTGATTTTGATGGACAATATATGGACACACGCGGAGGCTGGGAGAGTCAGCAATTCAGAATAGACTTTTCTCTTCGTTTCGGAAATCAGCAGATGAAAGTCAAAGAGAAAAAAGGCGGAGCAGATGATTTGAAGAATAGGGTGAAGTAGTCATTTCGCATAGTGTCTTGGTGATTGTATGAAGTATTAAGATAGATTTTGTTTTTCTGAGGTGTTTTCTGAACCACAAAAACAATAGCTTCATTTTAGCACAATGAACTACCGAATTTTTTACGAAGGGTGACAATGGGTAAAGGTATGACCATGTATTGATAAACGTTCAACCATACCACCCCTCGGCTTCGCTCGGGGACCGATCGTTGATACAACAACGTAATAAAACCTGGGCTCCGCTCGGTTTAGGAAAGGTCTACAAGAAAACGTTCACACCCCCAGTCTGCGATCTATGAACTTCCCGCAAACTGTTCGAGAAACTGTTCCAGTTCGAGAGGGTGCACGTCTCCAAAAATCGTTCACTCGACTGCCAACTGCCTACTACTGCTTCCCCTCACTCGCCTTGGTATAATTCCTCCACTTTTCAAGAACCGTTTTCATATCCTCCGGTAAATCAATTTCAAATTGATGCCATTTGCCGGTAGCGGGATGTTCGAAGCCGAGTGATTTTGCGTGAAGGGCTTGACGATTGACAATGGAAAAACAGTTATCGATAAACTGTTTGTACTTGCTGAATGTGGTTCCTTTTAGAATTCTATCACCACCATATTCAGGATCATTAAATAGGGGATGACCAATGTATTTCATGTGCGCTCTGATCTGGTGTGTGCGACCTGTTTCGAGTTTACATTCTACAAGACTCACATATCCAAAAGATTCGATCAGCTTGTAATGAGTAACAGCGTGTTTTCCACCTTCTCCTTCCGGATATACCGTCATGAGTTTACGATCGTGTAAACTACGCCCTAAATTTCCTACGATCGTTCCGTCTTCTTTCACATCACCCCAAACAAGTGCCCAGTATCTACGCTCAATGGTTCGATCGAAAAATTGTTTCGCCAAATGGGTCATCGAGTGTTCCGTTTTTGCACATACCATAAGACCGGTCGTGTTTTTATCGATTCGATGTATAAGTCCGGGACGTTCATTTCCGGTATTATCCGGTAGATTTTCGAAATGGTAAATAAGCGCATTCACTAAAGTACCTGTGTAGTTGCCATGACCGGGATGCACAACAAGTCCTGCCGGTTTATTCAAGACAACAAGTTCAGCATCTTCATATACGATGTCGAGGGGAATATTCTCCGGACGTAATTCAATTTCTCGGATGGGATATGGCAGCTCCAGCGTGATAACATCATCCGGTTTGATCTTATAACTGCTTTTTACAGGCTCACCATTTACACGTACAAAACCCGAATCGGATGCCGCTTGTATTCGGCTGCGCGATGTTTTTTCTAAACGAGTCTGTAAAAATTTATCTACTCGTAACAGACCTTGCCCTTTATCTGCAACAATTCTATGATGTTCAAAAAGAGTATCATCATTATCTTCTAAGGGAAGATCTTCTTCATCTGCCATACTTACTGCACAATCAATTTTTGGGTGGAAACAATTCCGGACATAACATCAGTGATCTGCACATAGTAGATACCTTCTGATATAGATGATATGTCAACGGTTTGCATTCCGCCTCCATTAAAAGTCGTTGTTTTTACTTCTCTGCCGGCCGCATCAAACATTGTCATCTTGTTAGTGCCGTTCGAACGGAGATTAACATGAAATTTGTTCTCGGCCGGATTAGGGAAAAGTTCAAATATTTCCGTGGTGTTTTCTACCACATTATTCCACACATTGGATTTACCGGATTTAAATACCGGTCGAATCATAACAGAACCGGTTATTGTACTCTGCGTCCACGTACTTCCTCCCCCTAAATTGAAAAACAGTTTAGCCGGATTGTTGTTCGTGTTTTTATCGTTACCGACATTCAATTGAGAGTTATTGTCCTGCACCCAACCTACATAGAATGTACCATCTACAGATACCGGTTCATCGTATTCGTAATATGAGAAGATGTTGTACCCGTCGTGATAATATTGTGGAGAATGGAATTCAAAGTTTTCTATAAGTTCGGTGCCCGGTATTCCGCTGTTATCTCCCCAAATTCTTAGAAGAAAATTCTTGTCCGAATTGTCGTATTGGAACGGCATCCAGTGAATAAATAATCCTAGTAATGTATCTTCCACTTCGCTGAAATATTTCATGGCCACTTGTCCTCCGCTAACATTTATGGCGTAAGGACGTTCTGCTGTGCCATCGTCGTATGCATAATAGTTGTAGAATACTTGTTTGAAGTGTGTAGAGTCATTGTCGAGGTGCGCATCTGTGGTAGTACAGAAAGTGTTTACATCATAAATGAGACATGTATCTGTTTGCAAGGCATCGAACGGCAAAATCGTACTTACAGTTAAATCGCGTATAACTTCTCCTTCCGGAAAATTAATGTTGAAATCACGATCTTCATCAGCTAAACAAACCAAATTATTAGTAGTCTCATTTCGAATGCACATACTAGTAACAACGTTTTCAGGATCATCCCCCAGATTTCGCTGATAAAATGTAGCCTCATCCTTTACAAATCCTGAGGGGTTCGTTAAGTAATGAGTTAGGGGCATGGCAGTGTACTCATCCAATAAAGTATTTAAGGGATATTCCATAGCAACTTCATCAAAGGAGTAATTTGTCGGATCAATATCATCGTCGACAGTTACGTAATCAATATGCCAATGATCTGCATTACCGCTGAGTGTGGCATAGTTTCTAAAACGGAAGCGGAATCCATCCATTAAAAACTCGGCTGCAGAAATGGGAAGAAAAACTTGTTGAAAAGCAACGTTGTTGTTTCCTGCAATTCCCCATTGACGAAACCATTCACCGGCTCCAAAGGGGCTGTAAAATTCCACTACCAAAGAGTCTTGTGGGTCCGGGTTGTTACCTAGTCCACCGGGCTCATAAAAGAATGTCAGATATACATTGTCTTCAGCGGTAAGGCCGGCTAGATTTAAAGGAAGTGAAGTAAGAGTATCTGCGCCTCCGTATGAATTTTCGTCGGTGAAATCGTAAGGGTAACCATCTGCTCCAAGTCCTTCAAAAGTGGCTACTCCTATGGTAAGAGGAGCTACAGGAAAAGTTCCATTTATAAACACGTCGTCATCTTCCCACATTTGCCATTCTACCGGTATTTCCGGATCGTCGGTGGGTAATGAATAGCGAGAAAAATCGTCGAAAAAAGGAATGGGTAAACTGGATCCACCTCCGCGTTGTGCTCGTGCTTCAAATCGTTGTTCGCGTTTGAATCGTTCCATCTGCGGATATCCATAGATCATAGTTCCCTCAGTCTCGGAGCCCGTGGGTGTCTGAGCCCACGAGGATATGCACAACATGAAGGCGAGTAGAATAATTCCTGTTTTCTTCATTCTTTTTTCTTAATCAGTTTATTCAGATGGAGGAGGTGTGACAGGAATACTGTCCGGTTCACAAGGTCCTACCGATATCCATAAGTCTACTATCTGTCCTTTCGGCACATACACGTCCGACGAATGTGCCGGCGACTGACTGCAAACACGAGCAGCCATGCTGTCAGCACTGCTTGTCAAAGTAGTATTCGAAATGGTAAGACCCATCATAAGTTCAGCTCTTTCCAAAGTCGCCATAGCGGAGTCGAGTGTCATACCCGCAAGATTGGGTATTAATACTTGTTCATTCGCAGAAACCCCAATATGCATGGTTACTTCCTCACCTCTTTTCACTTGACTTCCTGCTTTTAATTTTTTGCCTTTGTAGGTAAGTTTTATGACAGCACCGATCATTTGATTGTTGGGTTCTTCGATTTTGCGAACCTTAATTCCCTTATTGTTCAATTTAATAAGTGCTACTTGGGCATATTCTCCTTCTTCGATATTGATTGTTTCTAAAGGTGGAGAAACGCGATAAGTTGTAAGAAAAACTTCTCTTCCTTCTTTCACTTGACTTTCCGGTAAAGGGCTTTGCTCCATCACCGTTCCACCTTTTGCATTTTCTACATAAATGGAATCGACAACAACATATTTTAAGTCTCTATCTTCGATGGAAGTTACGGCCTCTTCGAAACTCATACCTCGCACTTCCGGCACAGATATATACTCGCCGTGATCAGTGTACCATGCCAGATAAAGCCAAATAATGAGTATAGCACCAACATACACTCCTAAAATTCTAAGGAGATGTTTGCGGAAATCTTTTGTTTTGATAAACTCTCTCAGAGACATAGTTGTCGGCGATTAGTTTACCATTTCGTTAGCGATGGCATGGTCGTATAAGGTTTTATAATCCTCGATATAACCAAAATTTTCTTCATCTATTGTGATACGGCCTTTGGTTACGTGTCCCAAAAGAATTACTTCTACATTACTATCTCCGACATGATCGAGGAAATCGTCTTCGTAATCCTCTACAACAGTAACAACAATGCGGCTTTGCGATTCACCAAAAAGGAATGCGTCTTTGCGGATTTCACCATCGGTAACAATGTCGAATCCGAGATCATTTGGCATGGCCATTTCGCAGAGTGCACTGAAAAGTCCGCCATCACTTACATCGTGAGCCGAAGAAATAAAATTATTCTTGATCAATCCTTTAATACAATTCTGAAGTCTCAATTCTTCATCGAGATCGATAAAAGGAGCCGGAGACAATCGAATACCATGAATCGAAGCAAGGTATTCTGAACTATTAATGTCATTTCGCGGAACACCTAAAAGATAGATCAAATCGCCTTTATACTTAAACTCAAGCGTGGTGTGTAAACTTTTATCGTTCATTACTCCCAACATTCCGATGGTTGGAGTAGGGAAGACAGGATTTGCTGTTCCGTCTTCGTTTGCCGTTTGATTGTAGAAGCTGACGTTTCCTCCGGTCACAGGAGTATTGAATTTTTTACAAGCCTCGCTCATCCCTTTGATGGCACCTACAAATTGCCAATAGACCTCAGGGTTATAAGGGTTTCCGAAATTCAAGCAGTTTGTAATCGCTGAGGGTTCTCCACCGCTGCAGACGATATTTCTGGCGGCTTCAGCTACGGCGATCATGGTACCTTTTTCCGGGTCATTATTTACATAACGAGCGTTGCAATCTACCGTGAGGGCTAAAGCTTTATTGGTTCCTTTGATATTTACAACAGCTGCATCAGATGGTTTATTGGTACACATGTTAACTGTGCCCACCATGGAGTCATACTGTTCGTATATCCATCGTTTGCTTGCTAAATTGTGATTGGCCATCAATTGGCGTGCTGCAACCACATAATCTTTTGGTTCGGGAACCTGCGACATTTCAAATTTCTGGGCTTTAGCGTAATAAGCCGGTTCCTTGTAATCTCTTTCATAAACAGGCGCACCTCCACCTAGCACCAGTGATTCGGCGGGAATCTCTCCGACTAATTCCTTATTCATAAAATAACGAACCATGGGACCTTTGGTTACTACACCGATTTTCACGGCGTGTAGATCCCATTTTTCAAATATCGCTTCTACGGTTTTCTCTTCACCTTTTTTCACCACGATCAACATCCTCTCTTGCGATTCGCTGAGTAGAATTTCAAATGGAGCCATTCCTTCCTGACGAGTGGGTACCAAATCGAGTTGAATATCCATACCCACTTTACCGCCTGCGCTCATCTCAGATGTTGAACAAGTAATTCCGGCGGCACCCATGTCCTGCATCCCTGCGATAGCGTCTGTTTGGGCTAATTCCATAGTTGCTTCTAGGAGCAATTTCTCTTGGAATGGATCACCTACTTGTACGCTTGGAAGATCTTTAGCAGAATCTTCGCTCATGTCTTTGGAGGCAAAAGAGGCACCTTTGATACCATCTTTTCCTGTCGCAGAACCAACGATGTAAACAGGATTTCCCACCCCTTTGGCTTTGGATGAGATAATTCTTTTTGCATCAACCAGTCCTACAGACATGGCATTTACCAGCGGATTGCTCTGATAGCTCTCATCAAAGAATACCTCACCGCCGACAATTGGAATACCGAAGGCATTTCCATAGTCGCCAATACCTTTAACCACACCGGCCAGGAGCCATTTGGTGCGAGGATTGTCGAGTTTACCGAAGCGCAAAGAATTTAATTGGGCAATCGGACGAGCACCCATCGTGAAAATATCGCGGTTGATACCACCCACGCCGGTAGCCGCCCCCTGATAAGGTTCGATAGCCGAGGGGTGATTGTGAGATTCAATTTTAAAAGCACAGCCCAATCCATCGCCTACATCTACGAGACCGGCATTTTCCTCACCCGCTTTTACGAGCATGTGAGGACCTTCTTTTGGAAGGGTTTTTAACCACTTTATAGAATTTTTGTAGGAGCAGTGTTCGCTCCACATCACCGAATAGACGCACATTTCAGTGAAGTTGGGAGTTCTGCCTAAAACGGAGGTAATTTTTTCAAATTCTTCGGGAAGAAGACCCATTTCTTTGGCTTCTTCAAGGGTGGCGGCCTGTTGGGCTCTGGCTATGGACATGAAAAACGCTTAATTTGTAAGCGGCGAATTTACGAAGGGACGGGGTACATTTGGACGGGCTTTTCATTCAGCTTTCAACAATAAATCAAGGCTTAATCAGTTGATTTTCCGCAATACCGAAATGATTAGTTCAACAAAAGAATACAATTTTTGCGCAGTCTGGATCGCCGGAATTCTTTTTTCCTGTCAATCTACGACAGAAACGCCTGTGTCACCCGAGACTTCCGGTACATCAGAAATTCTGGTTAATCCTCCGAAAAGAACTTACCAAGCGGACTCGCTGGAATTGGCATATTACAAAGGCAAATACTTCTTTCCGAATCGATTGAGGCTAGAAGGGGAAAATCCGGGGTGCGTTTTATTTTGCGATACTTCTTTTACCCAAAGGGAGAGAATAGACAGCGCAGATTGGGAGCAATACCAGGATTCTATCCGACCCTTATTATCTCCTGATGTCCTTCGCGCCCACAAGGTCATTTGGGCTCTTCCCGAAATGCAGGAGGAAAAGTGTGGGCCATGTGGCTATTCGGATAGGTTTACTATGTATACAATGCCTGAGAAGACGGATTCGGGAGTGGTATATCCCATGGAATTAAAACGGGATTATTATGATGCGTTGCGCACTACTAATCTCGCTTATACTTTTTATTATCGTCCAAGAGATGGACAGATATGGGTATTTGACATGGCGATGAACGATTACGCAGGAGCTTTGGTAACATTGAAGGCATGGAGAAAGTGGAGGAAGGAAAGGGATTTAGAATGAACGGAATGGTTTTTCTTTTTTTTCGGTAGCCTTCGTCTCCGAAGGCCTCACCCTCCGCCCTCTCCAGAGGAGAGGGGACCGATCCTACAACCTGAATTGTGAACGTTTTATAAAACCATTTTTTTGAAAACCAGTGGTTTCACTTTACGAAATCGTCCCCCTCTCCTCTGGAGAGGGGCTAGGGGTGAGGCTTTCCGAAGGTCTTGTTTGGGCTCACGGTTGGATTATTATCCGTGGGAATCATCTTGATGTACTCATATTGTGTGCAGGAGAATGGGGCCGCGCAGCGGCCCCATTCTCCCCAATATTTTTACCATCCGACCGTCATCCTTCGCTCGCGCAGCAAGCGCGATGCGAAGGACCTATTCGGAGAAAGGTCGTGACGCTGTGTATAAAACGTATTGTGTGAATCCTGTTCCTGCAAACCCCGAACTTTCCAAATCAGTTCGAGAAACAGTTTGAGTTCCAGAACGAACTCGTTTCCAAAAACGCTCACCCCGACTGCCTGCTGCCGACTGCCGACTGCGGACTTTTTCGAACTCACATAGGGGTATAATCAAATGCAGTTGTCATACCCTCGAAACAACATCAAACTACCATGAAATACCAAATGAATTTTTTAAAGGTGCCTACCTTTTTTGCTTTATTTCTGCTGAGCTTATTGATTTCTTCTTGCGATAAAAGATGGAAGAAAGAGGGCTCCGGAGTCGTTCAAACTTCTACACGTTCGGTTGGCGATTTTGACATGATCAAAGCCGATGGTTCCTACGACATTTATTACTATCAGTCTGAGGATGCACATGTTGTGGTTACCACCGACAACAACATTATTCAAGATGTAAAAACTTTTGTTCAAGAAGATATTTTACACATCGAAATGGATGAGGAATTTCAGAATTACGATTACACTCAAATGAAAATTGAAGTGTATGGTCCTGCTATTAATCATGTCGAATTAGATGGAGCCCTCCATTTTTATATGGAAGACATGGTTACCGGCGAAGCGCTTCGCATTGATCATAATGGAAGTGGATCCGTACGTGCGCGTTACAGCGGTGGTCACTTGCGCTTAGCGACCAATGGTTCTGCCAACATGACTGCTATCGGAGAATGCGATTCAGCAGAATATCATATTCACGGGAGTGGTAAAATGGAAGCTCTAAATATGATTGCCTTCGATGCACTTGCCGATATCGAAGGAAGCGGGGATGTCTATTTGCATTGCGATCATAACCTTACCGTAAAAATTTCAGGTTCCGGAGATGTAAGATACACGGGTTCTCCAACAGTCACTACCGACATCAGTGGTAGCGGCAACGTAGGACCTTACTAAGGATAAATATCATATTCAAAGCACCTCAGAGGTAGGCATCTTCGTGCTTACCTTTGAGGTGCTTTTGGTATTTAAGACTATGAAGTATTATTTGAAGGTTATAGTAACTCTATTCGCTTTGACTTTGAGTTCCATTATGTGGTCTCAAAATATTAGCGTCGTCCTTGATCACTTTGCTATTCAGGAGAGATATTTTCGAGAGAACATTGGTTTCAGTTACATTTTTAGTGCAGAAGACGCTCTTGGACCGGATGAGAAAAACGCATGGGGATTTGAAAGAGTACAATCCGAAATTAGTGATTATAATTATCTGTTTGAAGAGGATGAATATTGGTCTATTCGCGTCTGGAGAACTATTTGGCTAGATTATTCACCAAACGAATGCATTAAAAAGGGGGATTACTACATCAACCAAGAAGGTCAAATGGTATTTTCTGGAGGCCATTCGTTCTTAGAATTGGTAGGACCTTTGTTGATGCCGGAGAGTGAAAACATGCGCAGACTATCTTTATACAAGAGCCCGGATTATTTCTATTCTACAGACACCACTCTCTGGCGCTGGCTTTATAATGAACTCTGGGATGATGTGCGCTTTATCGAGCTGAAAGAGGATTGGCACTATAATAAAAAGACCGGTGACTTCGAGAAATCCATCATTGGAATGGGTTTTTATGCACCGGACGGAGAAGGAGGTAAGATTAGTTTGGGTTGGGTATATTTTCCTGAATTGGTATGGGAGCTTTCACATTATGGTGTAAGACTAAACGACGAATTCGTTACTTGGACAAACTACTTCAGACAAGGTCATTATTTAGCCTCAGTGGATAGTCTTCAAGCAACGGCTGCAGATCATCCGTCACAGATAGAAAACACGGTTGATCCCGATTACTGCAATGATCTGGATGCTTTGTGGAAACTTGAGCAATTGAAGCAGGTAATAAAATTCGGTTCGGCCACGACAGATGAAGAATCAACTAGATTTCATCTGAATAATCATGGGCGGGCAATTGGTAAAATGGTTCAGGGATTTCCTGAAGGCACTTGGAATATGTACAATGACAATCGAAAGTTGTTACTCACCGTTGACTTTGCAAGTGGTGTTGAACACGGGGTGTTTAGATCCTATAACGATGATGGAGATCTAATTGAAAAGGGACATTTTGCTTTTGGATTGCGGGAGGGGGAGTGGATTACATATCACCCGAATGGTCAGGTAAACACTCGAAGGAACTACTTCAAAGGATGGATGAAAGGAAAACAATTGGCTTTTTTCGACAACGGAAAACCGCGATTAGAGTACTATTACGAGAATCACATTATTCACGGACCATTTCGTGAATGGTATCGCGATGGATTGGTCAAACAAGAAGGAACTATGGACGAGTGTATACGTTCCGGTCAATGGAATTTTAATATCCGATTGCCACAAGATTACATCGACTATGTTCTGAAATTTGGACTTGGGCTTGACCCTCATTGGAATGAAGATGTTTTAAAGGATCGAACGCTCAGCTACACATGTAATATTGAGAAATTGAGTGATCCATCGTTTTATAAGGGTGTACTTTACAGGTGGAACTTGATAGGCGAAATAAAGTAGTTGATGAATAGAGCGCAGGAAAATTATCAATTCCAGAAAAAATTAGTAGCGGTCACCGTTGTTCTATTTGTCGGGAAAATTTTAGCCTGGTATTTTACACATTCCGTTTCTGTACTCACGGATGCCCTTGAATATACCATCAACGTAGTAGCAGGTTTAGTTGGACTTTACAGTCTTTATTTGGCTTCGATTCCACGTGATAGCAACCATCCGTATGGTCATGGTAAGGTCGAATTTTTAAGTGCTGCTATCGAAGGTTCATTAATGGTGGTAGCCGGTTTTATGATTTCCTATGAGGCCATCGACAGCTACTTGCATCCGCAGGCAATCGGTAAATTGGATATTGGTATTGCTTTAACAGCACTCACCGGATTTTTCAATTTTGGAATGGGATATCTCGCCGTCAAAAAAGGTGAAAAAAACAACAGTCTTGCTCTCGTGGCATCCGGAAGACACATGCAGTCGGATACCTATACTACCGTTGCAATTGTTTTAGGTTTGATTGTCATTCATTTTACCGGGCTAATTTGGATTGATAGCACGGTAGCATTGGCAATGGCTATTTTGGTCATTGTAACGGGTTACAAAGTTCTTCGAAGTTCGGTAGCCGGAATTATGGATGAAGCAGATAAAGAATTGCTAGTAGAGATGATTGCCTTTCTAGAGAAAAACCGACGAGATACCTGGGTAGATCTTCACAATTTGAGAATTATTAAGTACGGAGCTACGTTGCATCTAGACTGTCATTTGACGGTACCGTGGTATTTCAATGTACATCAGGCGCATGATGAGGTAGATGCCCTGGACAAACTAGTGAAGGCCGAATATGGAGAAAGTGTAGAGATGTTTGTGCATACAGATGGCTGCTTGGATTTTTCATGCGGAGTATGTGGATTAAAAGAGTGTGCGGTTCGAAAAATGGAACATGAAAAAAGGGTTATTTGGACCATTGAAAATGTTCAATCCAATTTAAAACATAGGGTTTCAACCTAAAGGGTAAGATTCATTGAAAAGTCCGCCTGGTCCGTATGCGAGATAGTAGGTTGGAGTTAAATAATCTACTTAGTAACTATTACTTACATTTGATTGAATTCTTAACAAAACTACAATGAGGCTTACCTTTATTTTACTTGCCTTTTTATTGGCACAAGTCCCTTTTTTGTCGGCCCAAAATTCAACGGATTCAACCGAATATGTACCGGATAAAATCTACGTTGTAACTAAAAACGATGGCACTGAATTCATTGGTAAAATTCTCTCCCAGGACGCACGTGAAATACTTATGGAGACCGAAAAGTTGGGTCAGGTAATTATACCCAAACATGAAATAAAAAGCATTTTGGAGGTTAAATCCGGTGAACTTGATCGCATGGGCAGATATGTAGCAGAGGAAGTGTTTTCAACGCGATACTTTGTTACGACTAACGGTCTGCCAATGAAAAGAGGTGATAGTTATATGATATTTAACTTGTATGGTCCGGATTTTCAAGTTGGTTTAACGGACCATTTTAGTCTGGGATTTATGTCAACATGGATTGGGGCACCTTTTGCAGTCACAGGAAAATATAGCACTAGTTTGGGCAAGAAGGTTCATTTAGGAATAGGGGGTATTCTTGGTACAATGAGCTGGGCTGCATCCGATCAAGCCTTGGCGGTTCCTTTTGTGTCGATTACCCAAGGAGATAGTCGCTCAAATATTTCTTTGTCTACAGGGTACGGCGCTTTTTTTGGAGATTCAAATGCGAGTGGTAGATTCCTTTTTAGTATCGGGGGAATGACTTCAATGGGTAATAAGTTTAGTGCGATTTTTGATTCAGTTATTTTACCGGAAATTCGTGATATTAGTAAATCTTTTTCATTTTTCATGCCGGGTATTAGGATCCATACCGGAATGGATAAGGCGTTTCAATTTGGTCTGGCCTTGGTCGTGGTTGATGCAGAAATTGTTCCTATTCCTTTTCCATTAGTTCAATGGTATAGAAAATTCAACTAACAAAAAGCCAATTCATTCTGTGAAAGTCGTTATTCAGCGTGTATCGGAAGCCTCGGTTCAAATCGAAGGAAGAGTAGTCGGTTCTATCGGGAGAGGGCTGATGGTTTTATTGGGAGTAGAGGAATTAGATGGAGAGGAGGATGTTGCCTGGCTTTGTTCTAAAATCGCACAAATGCGCATTTTCAGCGATGAAGATGACAAGATGAACCTCGACATCAAACAAGTAAACGGAGATATTTTAGTAGTTAGCCAATTCACCTTGCATGCATCAACGAAAAAAGGAAATCGTCCATCGTTTATTAAAGCTGCTCGTCCTGAAAAGGCTATTCCTTTGTATGAAAAATTTAAGGAGACATTGTCAACGGAAATGGGTAAGCCTTGTCAGTGCGGGGATTTTGGCGCTATGATGCAAGTGAAGTTGGTCAACGACGGACCGGTTACGATTTTGATGGATTCGAAGAATAAGGAGTGAGGACTTTGATTTACTTACTGAGAAAGATGGTAGTATTATCTTTTAAATAGTGCAGTAATTCTTGGCCTAAGATTCGATGACCCATCGGTAGGATATGGAGTACATTGTCATCACCTAACTGAGCAGCGAACTTCCTTCCAAGTCGAGGAACTATCACTGAATCATATTCTCCAAAAATCATGTGAAATTTTATTTTTTCCGTTTTATAAATTCGGGAAATCTCTTTTTTATTTGGAAATATTTTCCGATAAATCATCCATGCATCTCTCACCAATAGGCGCTTTTCCCGGGTGTCCAAGTGCACGTGAACAAAACGATGCAGTTTATCTGAAAGCAATCCGAATTTATTCAACCATTTAGCAATCTTGAAAATCGAAGTTGGATTGTCAATGATCGACTGATACATCCTTCTTCCCAAAAGTGTGCCGCTGGCAAATTTGTAAAACGGATTTATTTTGAGTCCGTCGGGGGCTATAAGCAAAACTGAATTAATTCGTTGATACATCAATTCCATCGTTACCAAAACTACTCTTCCGCCCATGCTATATCCTATCATACCAAATTTGTCTATACCCATGTAGTCTAGGAATGCAACAAGAAAATTTGCCCATTCAGTTTTTTCAAGTGGAATATCGATTATGCGATTTTCGGGAAATGTACTTTCACCATGGGCAAAAAGGTCGATACATACTAGTCGTTGATTTGATTTGAGAATTGTTTCCAAAAATTCGAAATCTTCGGCCGGTCTCCCAAATCCGGGAAAACAGAGAAACACATCACTTCCATATCCATATTCACAATAAGATAAGGTCAAATCGTTATAGGTGAAGTGTTTTTTCATAGGCCTTCAACAAAGGTAATGGCTAACTATTGATAAATCTGATTACATTTACTTTTCATGAAAATCAATATAGGTACACCGGTACTTGTCTTTATTTTTTCTTCTATGTCCATTTTTGGTATGTCTCAGTCGAAGTGCTGGGATAGCGGATTGGAGAGGGATCCGGGCATGCGATTAATCGCACGAGGCAAAATTTTCGGTTTTGTGATCATCGAGGATGTCTTTGTTGCAACGGGTACTTTGGGTCTTGAATACAAGTTTGCTAAGAGGCATTCTATTGGATCGGATGTTATTTGGACCAAGTATTGGCATGAAAATGATTCAACCAATGAGGCCACAGGTGAGGAATATGGTTCCGGTTACATGCAACAGGACACTCGTTTTAATCTCAATGTGGATTATAGATTTTATTTTTATATCCGAAATGAGAAATGTGCTTATCGCGGTTTGTATATAAGTACATTTCATCGCAGAGGAACGATGAAATGGCGGAGTTGCGATGGCTACGAATTTGCAAGTGGAGAGGACATTCAAAGGGACGCAGTCATTCGTGATCTTGGCTTGGCTATTGGATGGAGGGTGGGGGGAGACCGATGCGGCCGCTGGGGATTTGATACCAGTTTTGGAATGGCGGAGAGGACGAAAATAGAGGACTCAGAAAAATACATTAGTCCGGTTCAAACGGAGATAGTATTAAATGATAGAACGGAGAGTTGGATTCCGGTTTTTAGACTCAACGTTACCTATTCCTTTATACTTCCAAAACACTTGAGACCGGCCAAGCAACCGGAGGAAACACAATAATTCTTAATTGACCTTTTCATTTAGCAGTCTTTGTGAAATTCAAAGAGTGGGTCGTAGTTTCTTTTTTACATTTTTATCCCCGAGCTTAAGGAGTTTAAAAGTTCCTTGATGTCTTCGGAACAAGTGTATTAAAATCTATTACTATGAATCCTACAAAACAGAATTATTTCTATGCCTTATCAGCAGTGTTCTTCACTGTGTTTGTGATCTCCTGCGGATATTCCAATCAAGAAAGTCATAGTGTTGAGAAGAATGGTGTCGACAAAACGCAAACAGGATCAGGAAATATGGGGGAGACATGGATACCCGAAACGGACGACAGCCGAAAAATGATCTGTAGCGCTAATTTGGAATGTGGGGTAAAAGACGTCATGGACACCGAATCGTCTATCCGAAAGTTGACCATTGAAAAAGGTGGATTTATTGAACTTTCTGAAGTTGTAACAGATAAAAGACATCTTAGCCGAGTTGATTGTAGCCGTGATTCTGTGATGGAGTATTCTCTCCAATCTGCTCGTGCCACTATGATCGTTCGCGTGCCCGATGATAGTCTGCAACTTGTATTGGACGAAATTTCCGGATATGCCGAAAGGGTTGAAAAGAAAGTGCTGAAGGCGGAAGATGTTTCGTTGGGGATATTGGCAAATCAGTTTACGATAAATCGAAATGTGGATAGCTCTAAAGATAAGGTCTCATCTGGTCGAAGAGCAGATAGTCTTGCTTACGATGCAGATCAGGCGGTATTGTCAGGCCTCGATTTAATGGACAAGGTAAACTACAGTACCGTTCAGATTTCGCTGAAAGAGGATGAGTATGTGGTTGCAGGGATGACAATGAATGTGGATGCACTTCGAGCCAAAAGTTCTCCTTTCTGGCTACGTATAGTGGATTCCCTTGCCTTTGGTTGGAATATGTTGGAAACAATTGTGGTTTTTCTATTTCGCTTCTGGGCAGTTTTTGTGCTAATGTTTTTGATTTACTTGGCCTATAAAAAGTGGATGCCCCTGTCGCGTTTCCTTTCATTAAACAAACAAGGATAGTGCTTTGTGATGTAACATTGCATCTATGATTCGTTTGGCAATATTTTCGGGCTTCGTATGTCTTTTCTCCTTCGCAATGTGTGCTCAAGATCGGCATGTGCTTTTTGGAGACCATCCTTTCGATGACATGGCAGTTTATTTGGATGCGAATGGATTTCCGTATCCGGATTATCACATTTCAAATGATTCATTGAAAAATGTGGGTTCTGTATTACAAAATTATTACACCACATATCCCGATCAGTTTCGATCAATTTCAATTGAATATGACATTCAAGTTTCTTCAATTGATGAACAGAGTTTTATCTTGTTGAATGCTGCAATCTTCAAAAGAATAAGTCAACGTATTAATTCCAAAAATCAAAGTAGAGGAACAGTGACGGCAATGGTCCATGGATTTCGAAAGCCTTATCAATCGCGCAATCACGATATGTGTTCCCCGGAGGAGTACAGAGGACTAAAAGATGCGTTGAAAAAATCGGGTGATAAAAGTGCGGTTTATCTTGAAGTGTATTGGGATGGTATGTACGATTGCTGTTTCTCGATGAGTCCTAAGAAAAATCGTCCGATGTTCGCCATGTTCGAAGAAGCGCAGCGAAATGCGATTCCTGTGGGTCAACAATTGCGTCGCTTGCTTACAGCTATTGATACCGATACGTTAAATCTATACTCCCATAGTTTGGGTGCAAAGGTCCTTACACATTGTCTGTGGGATCCTTTGGATGTGGATATTCCAACCCCTTCGCAGCGATGTGTAAATATCTGCTTGATTGCACCGGCGATTTCGAGTGAGGAAGTATTGTGGGATCATTATTTGAAACGACGAGCAACGCGAGAATTGGAATGGAACGAAGACAATTATCATGTAAAAATTGGATATAACAAGAAGGACTTTGTTTTGCGCAAGAAAGATTTTGCTATTGGTGTTTTTGGGCCTGGGGCTTATAAGTATGGCAACACTACATTAGGATGCAACAAGAGAAAATCCGCCGAAGATTTATATGCACATGTTTCGAAAGTACATTTTCCGGGGCGTATTGAACTTTTCAATTTTGAATCAACCGGAAAATGTCATCACATGTATTGTTATTGTCGAAATCCATTGTTTAAAGAACTGGTGCGGTCTACGATGGTTAATTACAATCGCTAAATACAATTTTTGATCGTTCACAATAATTGGCTGCACTTATAGTTTATTGGGGAGCTACAGGATAGTCTACTGGTTTTATGGGAACAGTATTTAAAAACAAAAATCTCTTTGTGCAAAGAGCAATTGTTTTTTAGATGCTGTTCGAAAATTGATCCACCTTCTTCAATTATAAAACCACTTAGTTATGTACAAAATCAAATTATTTATTGGTCTTTTGGGCCTTGGGCTCATCTTTAGTTGTTCCGAAGAGACGACAACTTCGAATGTGGAAAATGGTGTCAAAGCTTTTGTGGATCCACCCATCAAGGAACTTCAAATGCCTTTTGAGTCTTATCAAGTGGATGCAAATTTGGGCGACACGTTGGTTTATCCTTCAGGTACAGTTATCGTGTTTCCGAAAAATGCTTTCACAGATTCTAATGGCAATGTTGTGGAAGGTCCGGTTGAAGTGAAGTACCGCGAGTTTAAAGACGCGGTTGATTTTTATTTGTCGGGTATACCGATGAACTACACACCGCCGGGTTCGGATAAGGAGGCGATTTTTGAATCGGCAGGTATGTGCGAAATGTTAGCATATCGAGGCGATGAATTACTTCGTGTGAATCAAACAGCTATGCCGGAATTACATATGACAAGTACGAACGATTCTCCTGAATTCAATGTGTATTATTTAGATACGATCTCGAAGAGGTGGATTGAAAAAGGCAAGGACGAGATTATCAATTTGGATGAATTTCAGAACAAAGATGATGAAATACTATTGAGCGAAAACGTAGTTCAGTCTGCGACTATATCAGAACCTCTAGCGATGATTGAACCTCGAAGAGCGAATCCGGACATGCCAAAGTTTGAAATTGAAATCGATCCTTCTGCACTTCCAGAGCTCAGGGCGTATAACGGAATGTTTTTCGAATTGCATGAAAGCGAAAAAAAGTACAATCCCGATGATGCCAATGAGGATTATGAAAATTTGAAGATTGAACGCGGAGAATTTGCAGGTACATACGAGGTATCGTTTTCGCGCGTAGGAAAAGAAGTGTCTTATCTGACGCGTCCTGTCTTGGAGGGCAAAGATTATGATGAGGCATTAAAAATCTTTAAGGCGAAACAAAAGGAATTTGAGCTTGCACAAGATCGCAGAATCAAAGAGGATAAGCAGAAAGAGAAAGAGGCTATTCTGGCTCAGCGCAAACTCGAAAAGGAACGTGAAGAAGCTCAGGTCAGAGCTGAACGTGAGGCTCAACAAGAGGCCCGCGCAGAATTGAAAGCGGAATCGGATCAAAAGAAAGAGGCACTTAAATGGAGCCGTCAGCAAGAGGAGGCGAATCGAATTCGTGAGCGGAATGCTGCAAGGGAAAGAAAGGCCGCATTGGTTCTACAGCAGCGTGATTTATTGGCTCAAAGCCGCACGCAACCGCGTTCAGCCGCACGAGTAAATTCCGTTTCGTATATTGCTGGAAAGGTTGACGGGGGTTCTTTGGTGAGAACATTTACTCTCGATGGTTTCGGGGTATGGAATTGTGATCGCCCTATGTACTTGACAGAAAGAGGAGGGGTGTATGTGAATGCTCGATTTATGGACCAAGAAGGAAATTCTATTCCTCTAAATTCTGTGAGTTCCGCTTATCTGGATTTCAATTTGGTCTCATCTTTCGGCAATTTGCCCGGATCAAATACTCCCATAAACGTAATTGCAGTGCCAAATGGTAGGCAAGTTATTTGGGGACTTGTCGGCAATGATTTTTATTATGCCACGGAAGGCGATATTCAAAAAGCTCAATTAGCAAAAAATATAGCCGATGCCGGAATCAAACTTCGACGATTAAGTGATAAAGCGACTAGTTCTGAAGAAATCAAAAAGGCTTTGGGATTTTCGAATAGGAATATGGCGTTTGTAATTCCGTAATCAAATCAATTTAGTTGTCTTTTAGAAATTAAAAAACGTGCAAGGATACTTGCACGTTTTCTTATTCTCTAACAGAATTTCGTCCAATATACTAGCCTGATTATTTCATCAACACGGTTTGTTAGCGGATATGTCTGCAAAGACGTAAACGTCCCCAATCTGCGAACCCCGAACTACCGAACCCTGAATAATTTGTATTCAGTTCGAGAAAGAGTTTCAGTTCCAGGGTCAGCATATCTCCGAAGGCGTTCATCTATTCTACCCCTCGACTTCGCTCGGGGACCGATCTTCAAAGTCTAACTTATTGAAACCTCGGCTCCGCTCGGTTTGCTGCAAGTCTCCGGATGCTCAAACGTCAATGAACTGCTAACTATGAACTTCGAACCCTGAACTTTCAGTTTCTATCAACAATTCGTTCATATCTCCATTTTGGAAACGGAGAACTCAGGCGTATTTTCGCGCCGCGTTTAGGGACATCCCTTTTAAAATCAGGTAGTTAAATTAACCGGCAGCTGCATGGAACGTGCATTGCAGCCGGATAAAAAAAAAATGCCCAAAGACAAGAGCATTAAGTCGGTCCTCATTATTGGCTCAGGACCTATCGTTATCGGACAAGCGTGTGAATTCGACTATTCCGGCTCTCAGGCTGCAAGATCCTTGCGCGAAGAAGGAATTGAAGTCACGTTGATTAATAGCAATCCCGCTACCATCATGACCGACAAGGTGGTTGCAGATAATATTTATCTACTACCCCTCGAAATAGCTTCGATCGAAAAGATTTTATCGGAACATAAAATAGATGCCGTTCTTCCAACCATGGGCGGTCAAACAGCGCTTAACCTGGCTATTCAATGCGAAGAGTCCGGGATTTGGCAAGAACATGGTGTTCGAATGATCGGTGTAGATACCGGTGCAATAGAAATTACCGAAAACCGCGAGGCTTTTCGTCAATTGATGGGAAAAATTGGTGTTCCAATGGCTCCTCAGACCACAGCGAAAAGTTTTTTGGAGGGAAAAGAAATTGCGCAGGAGTACGGTTTTCCCTTGTGCATTCGTCCGAGTTATACCCTAGGCGGAAGTGGTGCGGCTTTAGTGCACTCTCAATCCGAGTTCGATCAACTTCTCACACGTGGTCTGCATCTTTCGCCTATTCATGAGGTGATGATCGACAAAGCCCTCTTGGGTTGGAAAGAATACGAACTTGAATTGCTCCGCGATGCCAATGATAATGTGGTGATCATTTGTTCTATAGAAAATTTTGATCCACTGGGAATTCATACCGGAGACAGCATCACTGTGGCCCCCGCCATGACTTTGAGCGATACTACTTATCAAAAGATGCGCGACATGGCAATCATGATGATGCGCTCCATCGGGAATTTTGCAGGTGGTTGTAATGTGCAATTTGCTGTGAGTCCCGATGAGAAAGAGGACATCATTGCTATCGAAATTAATCCACGTGTATCTCGTTCTTCGGCTCTTGCTTCCAAGGCGACGGGTTATCCGATCGCTAAAATAGCTTCGAAACTTGCTATCGGTTATCACTTGGATGAGTTGATGAACCAAATAACAAAGAGCACTTCCGCATTTTTTGAACCCACATTAGATTACGTCATTGTTAAAATACCGCGTTGGAATTTCGATAAATTCCCGGGTAGCAATCGTCAACTCGGACTGCAGATGAAAAGCGTAGGAGAGGTGATGGGTATTGGAAGAAGTTTTCAAGAGGCACTTCAAAAGGCTTGTCAATCGCTCGAAATAAACCGCAATGGTTTGGGAGCAGATGGAAAAGAACTCCGCGATCAACAGCAAATTCTCGACTCACTCGAACGTCCAAGTTGGAATAGACTCTTCCATATATATGATGCGATCAAATTAGGTATTCCTTTTAAAACGATACAGGAAAAAACAAAGATCGATTTTTGGTTTTTAAAGCAAATTGAGGAATTGATTCTTTTGGAAAAAAGAGTTGAAAAATATTCCCTCGAAAGTTTTCCGAAGGAATTGATGTTCGAAGCAAAGCAGAAAGGCTACGCGGATCGTCAAATCGCCCATTTACTGAAATGTTTGGAAAGTGAAGTGTTTAAGAAACGTGAGGACATGGGTATCAAAAGAGTTTACAAACTCGTTGATACGTGTGCAGCCGAATTTGAAGCTAAGACACCTTATTACTATTCAACTTTTGAAGAAGAAAATGAAAGCATCGTATCAGATCGCAAAAAAGTAGTAGTACTGGGAAGTGGTCCGAATCGCATTGGTCAGGGTATCGAATTCGATTACTCCTGCGTGCATGGTGTGCTCGCTGCGCGTGAGTGCGGATACGAAACCATCATGATTAATTGCAATCCGGAGACGGTTTCCACCGACTTTGATACGAGCGATAAACTCTACTTCGAGCCTGTATTCTGGGAACACATTTACTCCATTATTCTACATGAAAAGCCTGAAGGTGTAATCGTTCAGTTGGGTGGTCAGACAGCACTGAAGCTTGCAGCCAAATTGCATAAGCATGGAATTAAGATTATTGGCACTGATTATCATTCACTCGATTTAGCAGAGGACCGCGGACGATTTAGCAATTTGCTCAAAGAACAAGGCATACCTTATCCAAAGTTTGGTGTAGTGGAAAACGCTGAGCAGGCGATAGAATTATCCCGCGATTTAGGATTCCCTCTTCTTGTTCGTCCTAGTTATGTATTGGGTGGACAGAAGATGAAAATCGTGATCAATGAAAATGAACTCGAGCAGCACGTGGTAAATATTTTGCGCGACATGCCCGAAAATCAAATTCTTCTCGATCACTTCCTCGAAGGAGCAATTGAAGCCGAAGCCGATGCGATATGCGATGGCGAAGATGTTTATATTATTGGTATCATGCAACACATCGAACCTGCCGGTATTCACAGTGGCGATTCATACGCAGTTCTGCCTCCCTACAACCTCGGCGACTTTGTAATGACTCAAATCGAAGAGCATACGAAGAAGATTGCAGTTGCCTTAAAGACAGTTGGATTGATTAATATTCAGTTTGCCATCAAAGACGATTTAGTATATATCATTGAAGCTAATCCACGTGCAAGTCGCACCGTTCCTTTCATAGCAAAAGCATACGACGAACCTTATGTGAATTATGCGACAAAGGTTATGCTTGGAGAGAAGAAGGTGAAGGACTTTACGTTTAATCCAAAACGCAATGGATACGCGATCAAAATTCCGGTATTTAGCTATGAAAAATTCCCCGAAGTAAATAAAGAGCTCGGACCCGAAATGAAATCGACGGGCGAAGCCATTCGATTCATCAAAGATCTCCGAGACCCATTTTTCCGTCAGGTATACAGTGAAAGGAATTTGTATTTGAGCAAGTAACAGTTCGGGGTTTGCAGAAACGGGAACAGGGCTGCACATTATTGATCTAAGTATTGACCATCGAACTCAAACTGTTTCCGAAACTCTTCCGAGAAGTTCAACGTTCGTAGTTCGCGAGACTGGGGACGACTCGTTGTAAAAGACGTGCACGCTCTCAAACTGAAACTGTTTCTCGAACTAGTTCGAAATCTTCATTGTTCGATAGTTCACGGTTCTCTGTAGGAACCGATACGTAATTGGGGAAGTGAAGCAAACCGAGCGGAGCCGAGGTTTTAATTGTAATATTGAAGTTCTGGTCCCCGAGCGAAGCCGAGGGGCATGATCGAATCTACGGATTCACTAATCATTGACATATCAATCATTTAGATATAACCTTCCCATCCTCCATTTCAATAATCCGATCCGTCCGCTTCGCAAAATCGGGATCATGTGTCACCACCATCATCGTCTGTTTTTTCTCTGTTGCCAACTCTTTAAATATCCCAAATACGATATCACTATTTTTATGATCGAGGTTACCCGTTGGCTCATCGCCCATTATTATTACCGGATCATTAATGAGCGCTCGCGCGATAGCTATTCTCTGTTTTTGTCCGCCCGATAATTGATTCGGAAATTTCAGAGCTTGATCATCTACTCCCAGTGTTTTCAAATGTTCCATTGCCCTATGTTCCACTTCCTGTCTGCTTTGCTTTCTAAGTTTAATACCCGGCAGCATCACATTATTTAGAACATTAAATTCAGGTAATAGGTAGTGAAATTGAAACACGAATCCTATTTTTTCATTTCGAATGCGGGCAAGATCATTTCCGCTTTTTCCGGTGGTGAGTTGACCATCTAACCAAAGTTCACCTTCATAATCGGTGTCCATCGTTGAAAGTACATATAGAAGTGTTGATTTCCCTGAACCCGATTTCCCGACGATCGATACAAATTCACCTTTTTGGATAGTGAAACTAACCTCATTTAATACTTTGAAGCGAACAGGGTCTTCGAAGTATCGAGTGATTTTTTTAGCTTCCAGAACGACGCTCATACTCTGATTATTTTCCCCGTATGATTACAACCGGATCCACCTTTGAAGCCTTTTGTGCAGGAAACCAACCGGCGATATAGGTAGTTATGAGTGCGAATGAAATTCCAATGATGTAGTAAAGTGGGTTGTATTGAACAGGAAACGTTTTGATGGTAGGAAGTGCTTCGGTTTTGAAAGGAAGGTGGTCGATCAATTGCGAAAATCCGTAACCGAGGAGCAGACCAAGTATTCCACCTGCCACTCCAATTATCATAGATAGAATTATAAAAATAGTTTTTACATCTCTCCCCGAAAATCCGGTTGCTTTTAAGATAGCGATTGAATCCATTTTTTCATAAATCATCATGTTGAGGATATTGTAGATGCCGAATCCGGCAACGATGAGCAAGGTTATTCCCACTGCATACGAGATGATAGAGCGCACATCGCTTCCCGTCTCAAACTGGGCATTTGCGCGCTGGATATCGATAGCATCAACGCCAAATGTTCGGTGAAATTCATCGGCCAATTGCGGAGCCATCTCCATATCGTAAATCTTAATTTGAAGATCGGTGATGTAAGCTGCACCTTCGCCAAGCACTTGTTGAGTGGTTCCAATATCTGCAAAACTGAATGTGTTATCCAGATCGGCGAGACCAAGCTGCACGATTCCGGCGACTTTCAACGAGCTTGATTGACCTTTTGCATTTGTTAGTTGGATGACGTCACCAACATCAACCATCATTTTATCTGCAATGCCTTTACCCAGAAAAATACTGTTGTTGATGGCTGATAGATCCGAAAGATTTCCTCTGATAAGATAACTTGAAAAGTTGAATAGTTTTTCTTCTGCTTCAACCTCAATCCCGTTTATTACTCCTGCTATTTCTACGTTTCCGGCATTGTAAAACACAGGAGCATTTACTTTTGGAGCCACATCAATTACGCGAGGGTCATGTCTGAGCGCATCAACAATAGCACCCACATTGCGAAGTTCTTTCTTGCTATTCTGAGGTTTTATAGATGCTACAAAATTTTCTGAATCACCATATTGAGTGCTTTTTTCAATGGGTTGTTGATCAGATGCTTTTACCTCGTTGTATAATCTAACGTGTGGAGTTCGATTTAGTATAAGTCCATCAAGAAGATCGTTGAGGCCTGTCATAAAACTGATAAGAGCAATGAACATCGCTATTCCGAAAGTAACACCGGCACCCGCAACAATCGTCTGTTTCAATCGTGCAAATAGCAGATGAATTGAAATATCGAAGATCATTCGAATATTCATGGTGCAATTAAAACAGTTGATGTATCAATTCCTCCAATAATTTCGACTCTTCTGAAATCCATAAGCCCTGTTTGAACTTCCAACGTATCTCCATTCTCAGAAATCACAAATCGATCTTGCAAAAGAAATTCTCTAGGGATAAGCAATGCGTCTTGCTTTTCGCGTATTACAACGTTGGCTTCAACCGTCATATTCGGATATAGTTGCGATTGCATATTGACAAAAAGCGCTTCTGCTTTAAACGTGCGTGATCGTTGATCCATCAATGGATATATCCTCGATACTCGAGCTTCAAACACTTCTTCTCCATAGCTATCGAGACTTAGGATAACCACCTGTCCAATTTGTATTTTAGTAATATCGTTCTCATCAATTTGAAGTTCGATTACAAATGAATTGCTGCTGCCGATAACGGCAAGTGGTGTTTGAGGACCCACAAGCTCCCCGCGTTCTTTGGAAGTAGAAAAAACTTTGCCATTAACAAGACTTCGAACTGCATAGTCTGATGTTTGTTCGGTGGCAATTTGGTATCCTACATTGGCGCGTTGACTATCATTAGTTAGCTGGGTTTTTAGGACTTCTAGTTTAGATTTGGCAGATAGCCAGGCAGATTTGGATTGATTTTTTGCTAACTCTCGCTGTTCAAATTCCACTTTCGAACCAATATTTTTCTCCCAAAGTCTTTTTTGACGATCGAAGAGGCTTGAATCGAGTTGAAATTTTTCCAAAGCTGTTTTTACAGCCAATTCTGCTTCGCGAATCCGATCGCTGCCGGGTGTAGCATTTTCGCGTGTGAGTTCATAGAGAAGTCGGGCATTTTCTCGTTGTAATTCCGAAACGTCCCCCCGAATTAGGCATAACGTGTCGCCAATTCGAATACTGTCGCCATCGGAAACAATGAAATCGCTTAAAATACCTGAAACGGTGGGGTATACTGTATATTGATCTAAAGCCTTGATACTACCTGAAGCATATACAGATTCGGTGATTTTGTTTTTTTCTGGTCGAATACCCTCTTCTTTCTTGCCGCAAGACAAGATTATAAGGGTTATTAGGAAGGCGATCGAAGAAAGTACTTTCACAAGGTAAAGATAGGTGGGGAGCGGGTTTGTTTACTATGATCTAGGTCTCAAGTCCGGGTCAGTTGAAGTTCTTCAGTTTCCATTATGTGAGAATTGAGGATAATTCTGTGAAAAACAAACAGATTGAACGGTGCAAACCGGCTTTGACATCGTAATTTCGCCCTGTTTTTCAAAAAATCTTTAGTGGTCACCCGGTCCCACTATAACAAATGTGGGGGCGGAAACTGAAAAGCCTAATGAGTAAGTGACCACAAAACCAATTAGAATATGAAATCTTTTTTTTCCGCTGCTTGTATGACTGCAGCACTTTTTTCTGCCGTTTTATTTACAGGTTGCACTCCTAAGCCAAGTGAATTGCTGGCCGGCGTTTGGAAAATTGACAACATCGACATGGGCATGGAAATTCCTGCTGAGCAAAAACCCATGTTCGATGAAATGATGACTAAAATGAAAGAGACTAGCTCAATGGACATTAAAGCAGATGGCACCTACAAGCAAGAAATGTTCATGGGTCAAATGATCGAAAGTACCGGTAAATGGAGTTTGACCGAAGACGGTAAAACGTTCGTTACAACAGAAGATAAAGATGGTATTACCGACAGTTTAAACGTGGTAGAACTTACAGCCAACAAATTTGTAATTTCTGCATCAGACAGAGGTAGAACTACGACTATTTCATACGTGAAGTAATCCAACATAATTACAACTAAAAAAGGCTGCTCAAGTGAGCAGCCTTTTTTTTATCTAACCTTTTTCTTTTCGTTTGAGGTATATAATATAAGAAATTCCCATTATAAAAGCAAATTGGATCAGTGACCAATAGTGAGAGTCTAGTCCCGAAGGGTTTTCGCGATCGGGCATCATGTGGAGCATTGTGTGAATGTATGGGCTCCAATAGATGTGTTCCCACGACAATGCGATCAACGATCCAATGAGCATCACCAAACCGATCCCGATCGGCACAATAAAGTTTTTGAATCGAAAACTGAGAAGGTATTGGAGAGCCAATATTGGTAAACAAGAAATGAAGGCTTTGGCGTTTGCTTTTATTAAAAACCACCAAGGAATGGATTCATCAGGAAAGGAACCATTGCTGACAAGACAGGGGATTACTCCCGAAAGAAACACACCAATATTAAAGAATAGAAAAAATTGAAAAGTGAGGATCAAAATCGCACTGAACTTGCTCATAAAAACCATAGAATAAGACTGTGGTGTAGTATGCAATTGTTTCCAGGTGTTGTTTTTGTATTCCATTTGAGTGAGAAGACTACTCGCTAGGATAATTCCTGCGGGTAGCAGAAAGCTCGCCATTTTTTCCATAGAAGACATAAAATGGATTTCCCAACTATTCATGCCAGGAATGGCACCATCACTTATACAAAGTCCTTTGTTTAGTGAATAAATTGTATAGATCAGTGGGATAAAGAAGCCACCGATTATACTCAACCAAACTGCGGCAGTACGTTTTGTTTTGAGCATTTCGCTCTGAAGACTATGTAGGAAGTTCATGTTCTTAGTTTTTTACGAGGTCCATAAAGATTGATTCCAGGTCGTTTCGCAGCGTTTGGATTTGATAAACATCCAAACCTTGGCCCACAAGATCTTTGTTCACTTGGGCTATCACGTCTTTGTTCACCAACGGAATTTGCACCAGATTACCCTTCACTACTGCTTCTGCATGGTAGCGACGAATGATCCCTTCAGCTTTTCCGGGTTCACTGGTTTCAAAAGCGATCACCGAACTTTGATGTTGTTTTTGGTGCAGCTCATCAAGGGTTCCCTGAAATAGTAGGTGCCCTTTATGTATTATACCGACGTGGGAAACCAGCTTTTCAATTTCCATAAGCAGGTGGCTGGATACGAGCACTGTTATCCCTTGTTCCTTGTTTAGTTTTTTCAGAAGTTCTCTTACTTCAATGATGCCATTAGGGTCTAGACCGTTTGTAGGCTCATCGAGGATGAGTAGTTTCGGTTGATGCAACAGAGCAATGGCAATGCTGAGACGCTGCTTCATACCCAACGAAAATTTCCCGGCTTTTTTCTTACCCGTTTGTGCAAGTCCAACTATTTCGAGAACTTCTGCTACTCTTGTTTTTGGGCATTGATAAACCCTTTGCAAGACTTCGAGATTTTCGCGCGCTGTGAGGTGACTATATATAGAAGGCGACTCGATCATAGATCCAATCTGCTTTAATATCTCGATTCTATTTTCGGAAAATGATTTACCAAAAATTCGAATATCTCCACTTTGCTTGGATAATAATCCCAGAATAAGTCGGAGAGTTGTAGTCTTGCCGGCACCATTGGGACCGAGAAAACCATAAATGGATCCTTCGGTAACTTGGATTCCAATGTCGTGTAAGACCTGATCACCATTGGAAAAACGATGATTTAGTCCGCTGGTTTCAACGCTGTAATTCATTTTAAATTGGCTTGGTTGGTTTCAAATATATCGTTTCAAACGTATTGAAATTGTAATGGACTAAAGAATTGACCGCGATTTGGTTTTAATTGGCGATTTACTTGTATGACACAGGATATCTTCGGTGGTATGGTAAAACAGCTTATTATTGTATAGGAATGACTTCCCGACCAATTCAAAAAAAAGCCATGAAAAATCTCTATTTAACGATTTGTGCTCTTGCAACCTTGAGCTTGTCACCACAACTAAAAGCTCAAGATGTTTTACCAGTAAATGGGACAGAATTTTGGCTCGGCTTTATGAATAACTATGAAGTGGAACCTTTTCAAGAGTCGTTAGATATATTTATAACTTCGGAAGTTGCTACCTCAGGCAGTGTCACTATTGGAGGCATGGGTTGGTCTGAACTTTTCACAACTACTCCCGGGCAAACCACAATCGTTACCGTCCCCAATGAAATAGGTGAAGTCTTTACGGATGGTCAAGTTGATTTGAAAGGTATACGTATAACTTCGGTGGATCCGGTTAGTGTGTATGCTATCAATTTTAATGCATATTCGGCCGATGCGACTCGCATTCTTCCTGCATCCAACATTACAGAGAATTATATGATAATGTCATATGAGGGTATTTCCGGTTTCGATTATCCGTCTGAAGCTCTAATTGTTGCCACAACGGATAGTAGTATAGTAGAAATAACTACGACGGCCACATTAGCGAGTGGGCAGTCTGCCGGTTCAACCTTTCAGATTTCATTGAATGCAGGGGAAGTATATCAAATAAAATCATCCGGAGATTTCAGCGACCTTACTGGAACAGTGATCCGTGAGGTGAACCCTAATAATGAATTTAGTGCTTTAGCTGTTTTTGCAGGTACCAACTGTGCAAATGTTCCTACTAATTGCTATGCCTGTGATCACTTATATGAGCAGATAGATCCACTGGAATCATGGGGCACTATTTTTCCAATACCGCCTACCACGCCCGCAACCGGTTATACAATTAGGGTCTTAGCTTCCGGTGACGAAACCACGGTTGAAATAGACAACCAAACTTATAACTTAGATTCAGGTGAATTTTTTACATTGAATAATGTGAGCGACGCAAAGTGTGTGGTTTCTAATACCCCGGTAAGTGTGGGTTATTTCATGGAAGGAGTTTCTTGTGTGGGTTATGGTGACCCTTCTTTCACTATTGCAGCAGACATTCATCAGAAAGTAGACGGATTCACGTTTAGCACAGTAGAGTCGATGGTGATTACAGATCACATGTTGGCCGTGATCATCTCAGATTTTGATTCTTTAAATCTATATATGGATGGAATTCAGGTTTCACCTTCTTTGTTCATTCCTTTTGATGATTGCAATAATCAACTTTATGCCAATTTCCCTGTAACGGCCGGAACACATCAACTTTCTATGACGGAAGGAAGTGGTTTTATAGCCTATGCGTACGGAACAGGATCGGCAGAAAGTTATATGTTCACGGCAGCCTCCACATTGTACTTCGAACAAGGTTTTCCGGTTAGTATTTCTGAATCAACCCAGCATTCGTTTCAAGTAAAAATATATCCGAATCCCGCAGAAAATGTTCTTGAGATTTCTTCTTCTATTTTTAAAGGAGAAAACGTCTCAATCGAAATTTCTGATCCTACAGGGATGAAATCTGAATGCAAGGTTTTAAATCGCAACAGAGAAAAAGCCACATTGGATATCAGTTCACTTCCAAATGGGATCTATATCTTAAAGTGCAGCTCTTCTTTGGGAAGTATATCCGATCGTTTCATTAAAAAATAAGTCGGTGCCGCTCTAGTATCCCTTTTTCGGACGAAGAGAGTTTCCCCCTTCCAACGACCCCTTGTTTACAAGTCTATTTTATCGAAATCAAATCGATACTTATTCGCTGCACTTTTGCATCGTCAGGTGTCTGTATGCCTTGACAAACGGTCTTTTCAACGTAGTGTAGCCTGAATTTGATCATCGTGAAGTTCTTTCGGAACTTCATTTTTCAGGTCCCTTTTTAGCCAAATCTTTTCGAAAAATGATCCCTCGCGGAAAAATCGAGTTTTTCAACAAAGTGGTAGAAAGTGGTAAACATTGTCGTTTTGTGGTAAATTTTGTCTATTTTCGTGCCCGTTCAAGGCCAATAATCCATGCTAAATCTCCTGGGAGAACATCATTGTAAAGTCGATGCGAAGGGTCGCATGATGTTTCCTGTCAAGTTGCGAAAGCAGCTAGAACAGGTGATCCATCATGGATTGGTGATTAATCGCAATCTCTTTTTGAAGTGCCTCTCGCTATATCCAAAACCCGAATGGGACAGGGTGCAGCAGGAAATGAAGTTGCTCAGCCGCTACAATGAAAAACATCAGCGATTCATGATCAAGTTTTTGGGTGGTGCTACCACACTTGAACTGGATGATGCCGGTCGTCTGTTGCTACCATCCGCATTGTTTGATCACGCTCAGATTGATCTCAAGAAAAACAATGATGTAGTTATTACCGGGATCGGAGAGCAAATGAATCTCTGGAGTAGCAGCAATTACAATAAGATGATGGCCGAACAAACGGACGAAGACTTCACGTCGCTCGCAAGTGAGATAGATGATTTTATTCAGAACAAACTGAAAGGTCAGTGATAATGAAAAGCGAACGTCGACATATGCGCCTTTATCAAATCGGCAAATGACAGGTTCGGAATACCACCGTCCGGTCATGTTGCACCAAGCGATAGAAGCGCTTGACATAAAACCCGGCGGGGTGTACGTGGATGTCACCTTCGGAGGTGGAGGTCATTCACGGGAAATTTTGAAATACCTGGAAGAAGGAAAGTTGATCGCTTTTGACCAAGATCCGGAGGCTGTTGCAAATGCACCGGTCGACCCGCGATTCAGGCTTTTACACGACAACTTCAGAAACATCGGAAGCGCACTTCATGAAATCGGGGTGAGCAAAATCGATGGACTCTTAGCAGATCTCGGAGTCTCATCGCATCAATTCGATTCGGCAGAACGTGGTTTTTCACTGCGGTTCGAAGGTCGACTGGATATGCGAATGGATATGAAATCGGAGAAGAGCGCTTGGAACGTGATCAATGAATATGAACACGGTCCACTTGCCCGAATTCTGAGGACGTATGGCGATATCGAAAATGCCGGAACGGTGGCAAACACCATCATGAAAGCAAGACCCATCGACACCGTGATGCAACTGAAAGAAGCCACAGGTCGATTCGCAAAGCGAGGCAAAGAGCACAAATTTTTCGCACAGCTTTTTCAGGCCTTGCGGATCGAAGTGAACGATGAGATGGGTGCATTGCGGGACCTACTCACGCAATCATCCGAGTTGTTGAATCCTTCAGGAAAACTGGTAGTGATCAGTTACCATTCACTTGAAGACCGCTTGGTGAAAAACTACATGAAGACAGGTTCACTCGAAGGTGAATTGACAAAAGATATATACGGAAATGTGCTGAGAGAATTAGAGCCAACCTTGAAGAAAGCGATGGTTCCGGAGGAAGAAGAAATAAATGAAAACAATAGAGCTCGCAGCGCAAAAATGCGAGTGGCTAATAGAATATGACCAACCAGCTTAAAAATTCCTATCACGAGGAACAACCGGAAGTGAAAACTCCTGCGAATAAAAGTCGCAATAAGTTTTCGGTTGCGATCAATCGCCTACTCAATGGCGAGTTCCTTGCTCGTGAGGGTCTGGTAAAACATTTCAACTTTATCGCATTTCTGGTGGGATTACTTATCCTTCACATTTCACTCATCTATTACTACGAAAATACAGAACGCGAAATAGGACGTGTCCGTCGTGATATGGATGATGCCAAAAGCGAATACAGCAACATCATTGGAAAATATGAAGCAGAACGTCGTCAGTCAAAAGTAGCATCCAAGGTTGTAGATCTTGGTTTGCGCGAATTGATCACGGAACCAAAGATCATAGAAGTTGAACCCGGATATCTCGAGGAGGAACAACCATGAGTGCAAGTAAAATCCAAGGTCTCGGTTCTCGCGCATACATTGTTTTTATATGTTTTGCAATTCTTGGACTAGCTATCGTCGCTAAAGTTTTTATGCTGCAAATGTTTCCTGATCCTGAAGCAGCAAAGTTGGCGTTGAACTACACCGAGCGTATTCGTGACATAAATCCATCGCGCGGTCATATTTATTCTGCGGATGGCAGCCTCTTGGCAACAAGCATAGCCGAATACGATTTGCGCTGGGATGCGAAGGCCTCTTACGATATAGATTTTTATAGAAGTCGCATAGATTCTTTTTGTGTAAAAATGTCTCAGCTTTTCGGTGATAAATCGGCATCGCAGTACGTCGCCCTCTTTGTTGAGGCGCGTAAATCGGGAAATCGATATATGTTGATCAAAGAAAAAATCGATCACGATCAACTGAAGGCAATCAAAGAGTTTCCATTCATTCGTCAAGGGGTTGCAAAGTCAGGTTTCGTAGTGGTGAATAAAGAAGTCCGTCAGCGTCCGCAAGGTCCGGTTGCATGGAGAACTATTGGGAGCGCAGGAACTACAGACGGCGATACTACGCGCAACGGTCTTGAATTAGCATACAATCAGTGGTTGTCCGGTAAAAAAGGAAAACAATTGATGGAGAAAATTCCGGGTGGCTTATGGAAACCGATGGAAAATGACTACATCGTAAAACCTGAAGCAGGATGTGATGTCATATCAACGATTAATTCTCACCTACAAGATGTTGCTCATAATGCTTTGATGAAACAGTGTCAAGCAAGTAATGCAACATGGGGCACGGTTGTGTTGATGGAAGTTGAAACAGGATACGTGAGAGCTATTTCGAATCTCAAACGAACAGGCGAAGGGATTTATGAAGATGTAGAAAATTTTGCAGTAACTCACAGAGTGGAACCCGGTTCCACATTTAAGTTGGCAACGCTGATGGCCTGCATGGAAGAGGGTGCAATCACCTTAGAAGATTCTGTAAATACAGGCAATGGTCGTATTGAATTTCACGGTATCGAAATGACCGATAGCAATGCGGATAAAGGTGGACATGGCACCATTACAGTGGAACAGGTATTTGAAATGTCTTCGAATGTGGGTACTGCCCTTGTGGTAAAAAAGGCATTTCAAAACAACCCGCAAAAATTCCTCGATCGCCTTCACAAATTTGGTTTAAGTACACCTCTGAATATCGAATTACAGGGTGAAGTGCCACCACGCATTTATGCTGATACAAAAGCAAAAGGTTGGTCCGGAGTTTCTCTCACTCAAATGGCTATTGGATACGAGTTGCTTCAAACTCCCTTGCAAATGTTGTCATTCTACAATGCCATAGCAAATGATGGAAAGATGATGCGTCCTCGTTTTGCACAAGAAATCAAAAAGGAAAACAGTATTATCGAAAGTTTTGAGCCGGAAGTGATACATGAAGATTTCTGTAGCCCGAAAACAATTGCAATGGCAAAAAAGATGATGGAAGGGGTGATGGAAAAAGGCGGTACTGCAGATTATGTTTTTGCGAAATCATCGTACAAAGCAGCCGGTAAGACGGGTACGGCTTGGCTCAACGAAGGAGGGGGATATCAGCACCGCAGATACCGCGCTTCATTTGTCGGATACTTTCCTGCTGATCAACCAAAGTACTCGTGTATAGTAATTGTAAATAATCCGGAAGGTGCCTATTACGGAAGTAGTGTAGCCGCCCCGGTTTTCAAGGAATTGTCTGACAAAATATGTTCAACGGAACTTGAATTTCATCAACCAGTACTCGAAAGCGATACATTATTGGTAGAAGAAAAAATGGTTCCGGCATCCAAAAATGGATCTAAGAAACAGTTGCAAACAGTTTTCAAAGGTTTGAATATTCTTGTTGAAGGAGTTTCAACAACTGACTGGGTGAGCACAACTTCTTCCGAAGAAAAAGTGACCGTGGGAACTGTAAAAGTTGATCCCGGAAAAGTGCCAAATGTGAAGGGAATGGGATTGCGCGATGCTTTGCACATTCTCGAAAATCAAGGAATGAAAGTGCAGGTATTCGGTGTGGGAAAGGTTGTGAGTCAATCTGTGGTACCCGGTGCACTGATCAATCAAAACAAATACATCACGATACATCTTTCATGAAGCTGCTGAAGGACATATTATATCGTTCGCGCATCGTTGAGGTGATTGGAAGCACGCAACTCGCTATCGACAGCATCACCATGGACTCTCGTCAAGTGAAACCGATGGGAATGTTTGTGGCCGTGAAGGGTTTTGCTTCGGATGGTCATGTTTTTATTGAGCAGTCGATTGCCAAAGGTGCCGTTGCGATTGTATGCGAGGAGCTCCCGAAAAAAATGGAAGAGAATATCACTTATATAAAAGTGATGGACTCGCATGAATCATTGGGATTGATTGCTTCTAATTTTTACGACAATCCTTCGGAAAAAATTAAGGTTATTGCTGTAACAGGAACCAATGGCAAAACAACTACAGCGACTTTGCTTTATCGGTTGTTTTCATTACTCGGTTATAAAAGCGGTCTGCTTTCTACCGTTGTAAATCGAATAGGCAATAAGGAACTGGATGCTACACATACAACTCCGGATGCAGTTCGTTTAAACGAATTGCTTTCAATGATGGTGGCAGAGGACTGTCAGTACTGCTTTATGGAAGCATCTTCACACGCTATCCATCAAAAACGTATTGCAGGTACAAAGTTTCGTGGAGCTGTTTTCACGAACATTACACACGATCACCTCGATTATCACAAAACGTTCAAAGAATATATTCAAGCGAAGAAGGCTCTCTTCGATCAATTACCGGTAGGATCATTTGCTCTCGTTAATCGCGATGATCGGAATGGCTTGATCATGCTCGAAGGCACTAAAGCTACTCGTAGAACCTATGCTCTGCAGTCGATGGCCGATTACAAAGCAAAGGTTTTAGAAAATCAGTTTTCGGGTTTGCACATGGTGATCGACAACCGTGATTTTTATTCAAGATTGATTGGCGGATTTAATGCTTACAATTTACTCGCTGTTTATAGTGTGGCTTGCGAGATGGGACAGGATCCGGTAAATGTGCTCACGGCTCTTTCGCAATTAGAATCCGTGGAAGGAAGATTCCAGCACATCAAAACAGCCAATAACATTACAGCAATCATCGACTACGCGCATACTCCGGATGCTTTAAAAAATGTACTGAGCACAATAGCGGAAGTACGCACAGGAAATGAACAAGTGATTACGGTAGTGGGATGTGGTGGTGATCGCGATAAAGATAAACGTCCGGTGATGGCTGCTATTGCTATCGAAATGTCGGATCGTGTAATACTCACCAGCGATAACCCTCGCAGCGAAGATCCTGATGCCATTTTATCTGAAATGCGCAAGGGTGTGGATAAAGGTCACGAGCGAAAAGTTCTCTCGTTAACGGATCGCGCTGAGGCGATCAAATTGGCTTGCTCACTTCTAAATGAAGGCGACATACTTCTCGTAGCCGGTAAGGGACACGAAAAATATCAGGAGATCAAAGGAGTAAAATATCCTTTCGACGATTATAAAACAGTGGGTGAATCACTTCAATTATTCCAGAAATAATGCTGTACCATCTCTTTACATATCTGCACGATGATCTGCACATGCCGGGTGCCGGACTGTTTCAGTACATCTCTTTTCGTGCTGCGTGCAGTGTTATTTTATCATTGGTAATTTCTCTTTTGTTTGGCAAATCCTTGATTCGCTGGCTGCGCAACAAGCAGGTTGGTGAAAGCATCCGCGATCTCGGATTGGAAGGACAAATGGAAAAAGCCGGTACGCCTACAATGGGCGGACTGATCATTCTTGCAGCTATTCTGATTCCTACGCTTCTTTTTGCAGATCTCACTAATATTTATATTCAGATCATGATCATCGCAACTGTTTGGTTGGGCATGGTCGGATTTGCGGATGACTACATCAAAGTATTTAAAAAAGATAAAAGAGGGCTTGCCGGCACTTCGAAAATTATTGGTCAAGTAGGTGTGGGAATTATTGTTGCATCGATGTTATACTTCAGCGAAGATGTAACGATCAAAGAACGCAATCACGATGCGCAGGCTACCGTTCAAAACGAAAATGCAGGAGACGCTTCGAATTGGACAGAGAAAAAAGTTCTGAAGACCACTATTCCGTTTATCAAAGACAACGAATTTTATTATGCATGGTTGCTACCCGATAGCTGGCAGAATAAGATTTCTCTATTTATTGTATTCACCCTTGTTGTTATCATTATCGTGGTAGCTGTCTCGAATGGAGCCAATATAACGGATGGCATAGATGGCCTGGCCACGGGTACTTCCGCCATCATTGGTGTTACGCTGGCCATCTTCGCTTACGTCAGTGGTAACTACATTTTCGCAGATTACCTCAACATCATGTACATACCGCGGAGTGGCGAGCTCACGGTTTTCATAGCTGCTTTTGTTGGAGCGTGTATAGGATTCTTGTGGTACAATTCATATCCGGCACAGGTATTTATGGGCGATACAGGTTCTCTTGCTCTTGGCGGAATCATTGCCACGTTTGCGATAGCTGTGCGTAAAGAATTATTAATTCCTGTGCTCTGTGGAATTTTCCTCGTAGAGAATTTGTCGGTGATGATACAGGTATCGTATTTCAAATACACGAGAAGAAAATATGGGGAAGGCAGAAGAATATTTCTGATGTCACCTCTTCACCACCATTTCCAGAAAAAAGGATTTCACGAATCTAAAATCGTTTCGCGCTTTTGGATTGTCGGAATCATGTTGGCAGTAGTAACCATTATCACCCTTAAAACACGATAGTCCTGAGCAAGAGAGTTGTCATATTAGGTGGAGGCGAAAGCGGCGTAGGTGCTGCCATTCTTGCGTTGCACAAAGGTTTCGACGTATTCCTTTCCGATAGAGGAGCACTCAGCGATACGCATAAGGCGACCCTTGTTGCCAATGGCATTTCTTTCGAAGAAGGGAATCATACGTCAGAATTAATTCTCAATGCAGATGAAGTAATCAAAAGTCCGGGCATTCCAAACAAGGCTCCGATGATTGTTGCTTTAAAAGAAAAGGGAATTCCGGTTATTTCAGAAATAGAGTTTGCCGGACGTTATACATCAGCATTTAAGATATGTATTACAGGTTCGAATGGTAAAACAACCACTACGCTTCTCGCCTACCATATACTCAGAAAGGCGGGCTTAAATGTCGGTCTGGCGGGCAATGTGGGCAAGAGTTTCGCCTTGCAGGTTGCAACTTGTTCTTTTGATTATTATGTGCTTGAGTTGAGCAGTTTTCAGCTCGACGACATGTATGATTTTAAAGCAGAGGTTGCTGTCTTAACCAATATCACACCGGATCACCTCGACAGATACGACTACAAGTTCGAGAACTATGTACAGTCAAAGTTTCGCATCATTCAGAATCAAGGTCCCGGGGATGCATTTGTTTTTAATGCAGACGACCCTGCTACCAATGCATACATGAGCGAACAGAAGATCGCTGCTACGAAGTATGCATTCACACTGAACAATTCACTTCCTGCCGGCATTCAAGAGGGTGCTTGGGTGGAAGGAACAGAATTCATAATCAACGTAAACCAAAACCCGCTCCATATGTCTATCCACGACCTCGCCCTACAAGGCAAACACAATCTCAGCAATTCCATGGCCGCCGGAGTATCCGGACGCCTGCTCGACCTTCGTAAAGAAGTAGTTCGCGAAAGCATGGAAGATTTTGAAAACATCGAACACCGAATGGAGTTTGTTGCCAAGGTGAACGGAGTAACGTTCATCAACGACAGCAAAGCTACCAACGTCAATTCTACTTGGTATGCTCTGGAAAGCATGGATAAACCTGTAATTTGGATAGCAGGTGGACAGGACAAAGGAAATGATTATTCCGAATTGAGCGAACTTGTAAAGTCTCGTGTGAAGGGTATCATTTGCATGACCAAAGACAGTGCAAAATTGCACAAGGCTTTTGGTGGCATGGTAAGTATCATCGAAGATGTGCTGTCTGCCGAACACGCTGTCACTCTGGCCAACGATTGGGCCGTTGAAGGCGATGTGGTATTACTTTCTCCGGCCTGCGCAAGTTTCGATTTGTTCGACAATTACGAAGACAGAGGACGTCAGTTTAAAAATGCTGTAAGAAGTCTTTGATATATCATCTAAGTTGAATTGGGATGAAAGCAGTTTTTGAGCGTCTTCAAGGCGATAGGGTAATTTGGATGGTGGCATTTTTTCTGTCCATCATTTCTATACTTGCTGTATACAGCGGTATATCTACTCTTGCCTACAAGGCTCATGGAAATTCGCTGAAGTTTCTGGTAAAGCATAGCCTGATGATTGGAGCGGGCTTCGCGCTGATGTATTACATACACAGAACACACTTTAAGTATTTTCCTAAGTTCTCTGCCTTGCTTATTTATGTGGCCGGAGGACTTTTGCTGCTTACTTTTTTCTTTGGGTCTAATCTCAATAGTGCAGATCGATGGCTTGTGATTCCATTTACGGGACTCACTTTTCAACCTTCCGATTTCGCCAAAATAGTTTTGGTTGTATTTGTGGCGAGAATGCTGCATCAACGCAGAGAGATCCTTCACGATTTTCGAAATGGAGTGTTACCCATATTGCTTCCTATTGTAGTGATATGCGGACTCATACTTCGAGCCAACTTTTCTACGGCATTTATACTTGCATTCATTTGTATTGTAATGATGTTTATAGCCGGGGTACCGGGGCGACATCTTTTCAAAATACTTGCTATGGGGGTCGCTTTACTCTTATTAATTACAGCTGCCGGTGAATTATTGCCACCCAAAGTTTTTCCACGCTATCAAACATGGAAAAACAGAATTTTTAATAAGGTAGATGATAATGACGAGGGCAATTATCAGGTAAACATTGCCAAATATGCCATTGCCGAGGGAGGGCTCTTTCCTTCATTACCCGGAAGTGGTTCAACGAGAAATTTTCTACCGCACCCATATTCCGACATGATCTATGCGTGGATCATCGAAGAATACGGAAGTCTTTTGGGTGGAATTGGTGTACTCATGTTGTATGTCATTTTACTCTTCCGGTCTATTCGAGTCGCGAGTAAATGTCCCAAGTTTTATGCATCACTCATAGCTGTGGGTTTAAGCGTTATGCTTGTCATGCAGGCGATGATCAATATGGCTGTTGCCGTGGATTTGTTTCCAACAACCGGTCAGCCACTACCACTAGTGAGTTTGGGAGGTACTTCGACGATATTCACATGTTTGGCTATTGGAATTATTCTCAGTATTAGCCGGAGTGTATATAACCCGGAGTTATTTGAAAGCCAAAACACTCAGGATGATCCTGAGTTGAATCAACCTCAAGTAGTACCTGCATGAACGAAGAGTACACACAAACTTCGATTCGCGCCATCATCAGTGGAGGAGGAACAGGAGGTCACATCTTTCCGGCCATAGCTATTGCGCGCGCCATACAGGCACGTGATCCAAAAGCAGAAATACTCTTTGTAGGTGCTTTGGGTAAAATGGAAATGGAAAAGGTTCCGCAAGCGGGATTTAAAATAATTGGACTGCCTATCGTAGGGATTCAACGAAAATTCACATTGAAAAACTTTTTCGTTCCCTTCAAAATTATTTCGAGTATGATCAAGGCTCGAAGGATTATCCGTGAGTTTAAACCCGACATCGCCATAGGAGTGGGTGGGTATGCAAGTGGACCCTTGCTCAGAGCAGCGGCAGGAATGGGTGTAAAAACACTTATCCAAGAGCAAAATTCTTATCCGGGTATCACTAACAAAATTCTTTCTAAAACGGTAGATCGAATATGTGTCGCCTACGAAGGACTGGAGAAGTACTTTCCAAAGGACAAAATAATTTTAACAGGAAATCCGGTTCGTCCGGAGGTTATTGATATATCAACAAAACGAGACGAAGCGCAAAGATTTTTTAATTTGAATCCCTCAAAAAAGACAATTCTTTTTGTGGGGGGAAGTCTGGGAGCGAGAACTATTAATCAAAGCGTTCATGCTTGGGCGGAGAAGTTGATTTCGGAGGGCAATCAGATTATCTGGCAAACCGGTAAGGGGTTCTTCGAAACGGCAAAGTCCTTTTCAGAGACCTCGGTACAGCTTGACTTGAAAGTTTTTGATTTTATTCGCGATATGGACTTGGCTTATGCCGCAGCTGATATCATTGTAAGCAGAGCGGGTGCTATGAGTATTTCGGAATTATGTCTTACGGGTAAAGCGGTGGTCTTGATTCCTTCGCCCAATGTGTCGGAAGATCATCAGACGAAAAATGCGATGTCTTTGGTGCAAAAAAATGCCGCCGTTCTTTTGAAGGATGCGGATGCTCAGGCCGAACTATATGCTTGTCTATCCGAACTTTTGAACGATTCGGAAAAGACGATAGATCTCGGAAAAAACATTGCACTACTAGGAAGAAAAAATGCAGGAGCAGAGATAGCTTCTGAAGTATTTAACCTCATTCACCGATCCTGATATGAGTTTCGAACGCTATGAAATATTCTATTTTTTAGGTATCGGCGGAATAGGCATGTCGGCACTTGCGCGTTTTTTTCATAGCAATGGAAAGATGGTCATTGGTTACGATCGAACGAGTACTCCGCTCACGCAAGCACTCGAATTGGAGGGAATGGAAGTGCATTACGACGACAACATTATTCACATTCCCCAAGTTGTAAAAGTTACCGACCCGTCAAAAATTTTGGTTGTTATAACTCCCGCCATTCCTGCGGATTCAATGGAATGGGCGTGGTTCAAGGACAAGGGTTTTGAGATCAAAAAGAGAAGTGAAGTTCTGGGAATGATCACACGTGCGGGCAAGACGATCGCAGTGGCCGGAACACATGGCAAAACGACTACCAGCAGTTTAGCTGCACATATACTGACTTCCAGCGGACATGGATGCAATGCGTTCCTAGGAGGGATCACCGCGAACTACAATTCCAACCTGTTAATATCGCATCGAGCGGAATGGACAGTGGTGGAAGCAGACGAGTATGATCGTTCGTTTCTTACCCTTTCCCCGGACATAGCGGTGATCACCTCCATGGACGCAGATCATTTGGATATCTATGGATCCGAAGATTACGTGCGCGAATCCTTTAATCTTTTTGCGGAAAAGCTCAAGGAAAATGGTCGCATCATTTCAAAAACCGGATTACCTCTCACTCGAATAGGAGAGGAGGTTTATCACTACTCAGCTCAGATTGGAGGAAATTTTCATGCTTCCAACATTCGAGTGGTGAATGGAAGGTTTTTCTTCGATTACAATTTTACATGTGAGCTAGGGGAAGGTACTTGGAAAGATTTAGAACTTGGGATTCCCGGACGTCATAATGTAGAAAACGCAGTAGCAGCTACATCGGCTGCTTTGCTCCTCGGATTAAGCGAAGAGGCAATACGCGAGGCTTTGGCTTCGTTCAAAGGAGTGAAACGTCGTTTTGAATACATCATGAAAACTCCGGATTTGATATTTATCGACGATTATGCCCATCACCCTGAAGAGATCCGCGCTTTTCACAATGCCTTGCGAGAGCTCTATCCGGGTAAAAAATGCACCGGAATTTTCCAGCCCCATTTATTTACTAGAACGCGGGATTTCGCCGACGGTTTTGCTGAAGTCTTGGGAGAATTTGATGAAATTATCCTGCTTCCAATCTATCCGGCTCGCGAACGTCCGATCGAAGGAATTGATTCACAATGGCTGTTGGATAAAATCCCAGGGCACACCAAAAAACTGGTTCAGAAAAACGAGTTATTAGACGAATTAAATTCCCGTGAGTTGGAAGTACTTGTTACCATTGGGGCAGGGGACATTGACGAGTGGGTGGAACCCATCAGGAAGAAGTTGACAAAAGCATGAAAACCGCTGTAAATACTGATCAAAAGGTAATGCGCCGCAAGCGCACTTGGCGGGCTATTGCTATCAATTCAGTGGCGGTGATCGGTGCTCTGGCCTTATTCACCCTACTGGGTTTCGTGGGAAAAAATCAGTCCGAAACCCGATGTCACAGTATCGAGATCAACATAAAAAATCCAAATGGACACGCTTTTGTCAGCGAATCGGAGGTCATGAAGTCGGTTTTGGTGTCAGGTGATTCATTGAAAGGCGAGCTTATTCGGAATATCAATCTCGATCAGATTCATAAGTCGGTGATGAGCAACGGAGCGATTCGAGAAGCACATGTTTATACAACGATAGACGGCAGGTTGCTTGTCGAAATTCAGCAAAAAACTCCTATTGCCAGAATTCTGAATGTAAATGGTCAGAGTTTTTATCTCGACGAACAGGGTTTCACGATGCCCTTGAGCGATCATTATTCGGCAGATGTTCCCTTGTTTACGGGAAATCTAACGGAGAAAATGATGGAACGTTCTATCCTTGAATTAAAAAATGATACGGCATTTTATGATCGCTCTAAACTCGACGACATATTCGAAATAACGAAGCACATTTCATCCAACGAGTTCTGGTCGGCACAAGTGGAGCACATTTACTTGAACGCCAACGGAGATTTTGTGATAGTTCCTCGTGTGGGAGAACATCGTATCATTCTGGGTTCTGCTGAGAATTTGGAAAATAAGTTTAAGAAACTCATGGCTTTTTATGTGGATGTAATGCCCGTAAAAAACCTCAACAATATTAAAACCATCAACCTTAAATACAGAGGCCAGGTGGTCTGTGAAAAATAACCAATCGCTTATGAAACCGGAAACGCAAGGCACGACGAAAAGTCAAGAAATCATAGTTGGACTCGACATTGGGACCACGAAAATTGCTTGTATTGTCGGCAAGAGAAATGAATTTGGAAAAATTGAAATTCTAGGCATTGGCAAAAGTGAGTCGATTGGTGTGACCCGAGGTGTGGTTTCAAACATCGAAAAAACGGTGCAATCCATTCGCGCTGCAGTTGAAGAGGCGGAGGCGATTAGTGGAGTAGATATTAAAGTAGTGAATGTTGGTATTGCCGGTCAGCACATCAAAAGTCTTCAGCACCGCGGTATGCGCACTCGTCGCAATCTCGATGAAGAAATTACGCAAGCCGACATAGATGCACTCGTTGAGGACATGTACAAATTGGTGATGCTTCCCGGTGAAGAAATTATTCACGTATTGCCGCAGGAGTTCACGGTTGATAGTGAGATTGGAGTGAAGGATCCAATTGGTATGTGCGGTATTCGACTTGAAGCCAACTTCCACATTATTACCGGTCAGGTAGCTGCTGCTAAGAACATTTATAAGTGTGTTTCAAAGGCTGGATTAGTAGTAGATCAATTGATTCTGGAACCACTTGCATCCAGTGAAGCTGTAATTAGCGACGAAGAAAAAGAGGCCGGAATAGTATTGGTAGATATTGGAGGAGGAACAACGGACATAGCGATTTTCCAAGATGGCATTATTCGTCATACCGCTGTGATTCCTTTTGGTGGTAATGTGATTACGGAAGACATCAAGCAAGGATGTACCATTATGAAAAATCAGGCCGAACTTCTTAAAACAAGATTTGGTTCTGCATTGGCTGTTGAGAACAAAGAGAATGAAATCGTGTGTATTCCCGGACTTCGTGGACGGGAGCCAAAAGAGATTTCGGTTAAAAATCTCGCTCACATCATTCAAGCTCGTATGGAAGAAATTCTCGAGCACGTACATTACGAAATCAAAAACAGCGGTTTTGAGAAGCAGTTGATTGGCGGTATCGTTATGACCGGTGGTGGTGGTCAGATGAAGCACATGAAACAGTTGGTAGAATTTGTTACCGGCATGGACTGTCGTATCGGATACCCCAACGAATATGTTTCGAAAGTACCGGATGAGAAGATGCTCACACCATCGTTGGCAACCGGTGTAGGATTGGTGATAAAGGGATACGAGAAGACACCTTTAGCTAGTTCAAATGCGAATTCGACTAGCACGGGTATTCCGGAAGAAACACATCCTGAACCTCCGGTAAAATCGCGCAAACTCGACCGCGGTCCCGCTTCTTTCCTAGCTAAAATCAAAGACTTTTTCGAAGCGGAAGAAGATTAACAGAAGATATACTTGAAGTTTTAATGCATAAAGCCACCGAGTTTCGGTGGCTTTTTTAGTGTTGTGTTTTTGATTGAAGCTTGGCTAAAAGAGATAACTGTTATCCGGTAAAAATTGATGCCCCTCGGCTTCGCGCGGGGACCGCTGAATTTGTTAAT
>JBILMS010000088.1:0-10428 GCA_044375415.1 Flavobacteriales bacterium | reverse complement strand
AGCTTTATCATCATCGCAAAGATGGTAATCAAAGCTGAAATCGTTGCTCAACTTCAAACTGCCTTTTGCAGGAACCATAGCAGCATAGAAATTTTCGAGCCAGCTTGTCTTTTCGGGAGTTGTACCCCTGATGCTGATTACAGCCACTGATTGATCGGACACCCATAAATCCCATCTGTTGTCTAAGCCCATCGTTTTTGAGCGATAGATTTTTTTAAACTTCAGGGGAAGCGGCAGATCGGGATTGTATAGCGTATCACCCTGGTAGGAAGATATTTTCAGCAATTCCAGAAATTCTGCTTTATCGAAGCCCGGAAGTATTTTTCCCTCTTGTCCAAATGAAGTTAAAGGAAAAAAGTAAATGAAGAGTAAAAATCCAACTACTGATAACATGCCTGTTTTCTTTTTCATCACCATTTAATTTGTTGTTCTGTAACCTCCCCATATTTAGGTCAGCTTTAAATTATACAAATGTAAAAATAATTTAATTTACTCGTACCATCGAACCGAAACCTTTGCAGCAGATATTCAAAGTTTGCGCGACAATCTCAACCACGAATTTTTCCTAATGTTGCTCGCAGGGTTTTTAGCTCAACTTGTCGACGGTGCTTTGGGCATGGGCTATGGGATTGTTTCCGCAACGGGATTAATGACTTTGGGTATCAATTTCACAGCGGCAAGTGCCAGCATACATACAGCTGAAATATTTGCCAGTGGCGCGAGTGGATATTCCCATTATAAAATTGGAAACGTCGATAAAAAATTATTCAAACGTCTTGTAATTCCCGGGGTAGTAGGCGCAATATGCGGAGCTCTCGTATTATCTTATTTTGGTGAAAAAATGCTTCTTGGGTAAAACCATGCCTCGCGGCATACATTGCGGTTCTGGGAATAAAGTACGTTATAATGGCGTTGCGCAACAAACAAAAAACCAAACCGATTAAACATGTTGGACGGCTCGCCGGCATTGGAGGTTTCTTGGATAGCTTTGGAGGAGGTGGCTGGGGCTCTTTGGTAACTACGAGTTTACTTCGAAGTGAAACTCAGGCCAAAACAATAAAAGGTTCTGTCAGTCTAACGGAATTTTTTGTGACGTTAGCAAGCGCCTTTACCTTCTTCACCATTCTCGGCATCAGTCATTGGAACGTCATACTGGCCTTGATTGTAGGCGGCTTAATAGCTGCTCCTATCAGCGCGCGTTTAGCCGGAAAGTTGAACAAACGCACTTCATTCCTCATCATAGGGCTACTAGCAACACTTTGGAGCATTCGCGTTCTCTACTCCACCTTTTTTACTTGACCACAACAAATGTAGTGGAAAGCACCCCACTATTCGATTCAACCTGTATATGATATAACCCCGAGCTAGAAGTATGATCGAGCGCAAAAATCTTATTCACGGAATACTTTTCTTGATATATCAACTTTCCCTGTGAATTAAAGACACTTACAACATCTCCCGGAATCAAGTCATCTCCTTCCAAGATAAAATTGCCCGCTGTAGGATTCGGATATATCAGCAGCCCTGACTTCGTGGTTTCAAGTTCCGTCTGCGAAGCCATATAAGACAAGTTGTCCTTCAACAAATGTATATCGTCCACACCCAATGCTCCTAGAGGGCTTCCGTAGTCCGGACCAAAAAGAAAGGTGAGATTTGCTATTTGCGATAAGTCCACATTCGTTGCTCCTACTTGAAAATCATCTAATCGAAAACGAACATTCCAAAATTCATTTTGCCAACCCTCACCCAAATCCGGTTCGAATCCCGCATACATATAAAACGTTTCCAAAAGCGTGCCTTCCGAATCGAAAACTTGGAGATTACCATTGTCCCAACCATCGCCGAAGGTATCATACATAAAAAATTCCAATTCTGTACACGGATCACCCGGCCCCACTTCCAATATCCATGAACCCACACCTTCTGCCAAATATCCCGGAATCTCAAAGTTGATTTCGGAATTAAAAGAAGAACCTCCGGCATTCACGGTATATTGACCCTCAGGTAAACACAAGGTTCCATAACCACCATTTGACTTTGGATATATCTTCCGGATAGGTCCTGATATTTCAGATGAGAGCATTGCTTCATTTCCATTAGCATCTTCAATTTTTACCGAAAAATAAATGTCATCATTAAGTGCCAGATTGTTTGGATGTCGGCTCATTTGACAAGCCCTGAACTGAAGGTACTCATATTCCAACCAATTGCTCAGGTTGTTTGTCATTTCAAAATTCCAAAAATCATTTTCATTGTTCCATTCGATAACAGCACATTTGGGGTCATCATCAAAACGAGCTCTACAAAATCCATTACTTGTCTGTGTCCCATCCCATTCAAAGGAACCGTTCAAATCACTCATCAAGACTTCGTTTATAGAAGACAAGTCATTGGTGACCACAGTTCCCGAACTTGCGAGTTCAGTGTTCTCATTGGTTTGGAAATCGTCGATCATTGATATATCAAGAGATGTCTTCTCCTGATATTCCCCACTCACCGTAATTTCGTCAGCGATACCTAGCGGACGAAACTCCGCTTTGTTGCGAATGAAGTAATCTTTCATGCCCAAACTATTCCGAGCATATAATTCGCAGAGCGCAAGAAAATACGGTTTCATCACAGTATGCACAGCCTCCTTCCCTATCAAATTGGGGCCTGCAGCAAGAGGGTTTTCGCTATCAAAACCATGAAAGTCCTCGTGACCTGCACCATGTATGTATGTCACTTGTTTATTACCTCTAGCTCGTTCATATAAACTCAAGGTTTGTTTATACGAATTGGAGGGAAACCCTTCGGCATCTGTATCTGCTCCTCCGCAGAATATATGATAGTTGGCCATCATCGAATTGGATTCCAATCCGTTTAAAAAGGCTACAGGAGCTATACTGCTCACAAGCACAATGTCGCTTTCATCAAAATATTCAGAAACAAATTCATTATCCACTAAACGTTTGTAGGCGCGCACCACACATTCGCCTCCGGTACTATGACCTGTATGTACAATCAGATGATTATTGATTTTACCATTGAGGACTCCATTGGCTACTGTCGATTCGTTAGCCAAAAGTTCGTGTATATTTTCCAAGGCACAAATTGATGCAGTATTAGTAGCTGCGCCATTTCCGTTGCCAACATCATTGCGATGCGACATAACTACATATCCATAAGAAGCGAGGAATTCGCCCAAAAAATCGTAGTACCAGTATTCATGTGTCCAACCGTGAGAAATAACAACAAGTGGCTGCTCTGTCATACTGGCGATACCACTCGGATAAAAGAGTTTGAACGTTCTGAATTCAGCGGTGGAATAAAAAGCTGTATCTACTTCATACGGTCCTATATCGTTTAAATTTGGCAGAAGATAAAACCCGGGTCTGTCGTCTTCCAAGCCATCTATGAAGTCTTCATCACTCAAAATTCCATCTTGATTCAAATCGATAATTACATCGAAACCACGTCCTGGTCGATCATTGGAATATGTCGAAAGAAAAGAAAGCTCACTTAATTCCACGGCTACTTCTGCTAAATTGTCTCCACTTAGAGTAACCACTTCGTATCCTGATGGGCGTACATCTGTAATCCACGGATCACTCGTCCATTCCTCGGTAGTCCTATTTTCTGTAATATAAATACGAGCTGTAACCCCATCGATGCTGTACTGAGTTGGATCCACACTGACATATATCGGATCACCGAAGTTGAATGATCGTTGAATGAGAAATCCGGGATTGGTATTTAGGGTGTAGCCGATGAGGTCAGTGGTGGTTTGACTATGACCATAAACGCCATATACAAGAAAGACTATAAAGAGTACAATGCGTTTCATGGTGAAAGGTTTTGAAGAATAAAGATAAGGAAAAGTACTGCGACGTGAATGAACTTCGGGCAACGACTTTTCTCTTCATGGGCTTTCATGGACGCAAAACATATACAAGTCAATTTGCACTTTTAGCTTAATTAAACTGTACTACTTCAATCAGAAGCAGACCAATTATAATTATTTTGCCTTTTTCCTTGCTTTTTCAAAATTAATCCTACATTAGCTCTATAAAATTACTAAGATGAAAGCTAATTCTACCCCCCCCCCAATTAGTTTTAATAGTCCTTTTGCTCGCTGGAATTAATCATTCGACCTTAAACGGTCAAACAGTGCTCGACCCTTGTCATCCGGCGCTTGTAGGGATTTTGGGCGAGTGTTACGAAAGCCCTTCTAGTCCTACCACGATTGTATATAACGGCGGGGGAAATCCATGTAACTTGCTCTGTGGAAATGGTGATTTTGAAGCTGACTTACCAGACTTTTTTGGTGGCCTCATAAACACCTTTTGCGACGGAAGTAACAATACTCCCTTTACTACGTGTTGGCATAGCTCAAATAGTCAGGTTCTTGACCCTTGGTGGAGCAGTGATAGTATAATCACCGATCCGAACACAGGTCCGATTGATTTCGGTCAGTGCTGGTTTCACCCTACAGGAACTAGTCCAAGTATTCTCGGACGTTTCGATAATGTTTTAGGATTCAACATGGGACCAAACGAAACATGGGATGGCTGCAATTCCAATGCGACTGACAACAATCACCATTATGCTTGGCTCGCTCAAGGTTCTGGGTTTGCAGCAATAGACGTACCGGGAACAGATCCATGTGACTTCATTTTTCTTTCGTTCGAGGGTTTCAATGAGGGAATGGCTCAGCCCGTTGGACAACTAACCGCCGGAAATACATATACACTGGAATATTATGTCGCCTATCAAGACTTCTTTCTTCCCGACAATTACGACCCAACGCTAAGGGTGTTTTTAGAGCCGGATCAAAATTTTTGCGCCCATTTGGGAACAACTATTTTTAATGGCGCGACATGGACTGACGGGACTTTTGCACCTGATCAAAATGCCATTGTTATGAACCATACCATAACCGACAACATACCTTTGTTTTGGTTTCATGTGGTGGAAACTTTTACACCAACTGTTACAGCGACCTATTCGCTCTACTTCTCCACAAACAACGACAATATTGCAAATACGAACGACAACGAAACCTTTTCACAAGTTCACTTTTTTGTGGATGATGTAAGCGTTGTAGATGTCACCTCTGAGCCAATATCGTATGAATCCATTATTTTGCCTTCTCTTGAAGTTGAACAATCCATAATGGTGGGTGAAGAGTTTACCGTTCAATTCACGGTTTGTTCGGATATTGGAATGAATTCATCTCCTATTACGCTTAATTTGAATTTCCCTGATGGAAATGCTTTCAACATACTTGGTGGCGATTTCGACAATAACTTTCAGCTCACCATAGCCCCTTCTGATTTATCGGATTGCCATGTGTACACAGCGGTTCTGGCTCTGAATAATACGGCTGTGCTTGGCACAAATTATAGAATTGGATTAATTGTAAATAATAATTCTGTCAGCGGTTGTTTGTCGGGAAATTACTTTGTGTGTGTCGAAGCACAGTGTGCTGAGTTGAATGCACAGATTTTCGACGATTGCCCGACCGGTATTTTTATTGACCTCTCGGTTGAAGGCGGAGTTCAGCCATATACCTATCAATGGGTGGATGGCTTTAATCAAATCATTGGAAATACTCAAGATATTACAGTTACCGCGGGTAGCACATTTGCGGTTCTTCAATTTAACGATGCCAATGGTTGTCAAATAAGTGAAGTATATCCTTTTGAGCCTAATCCCTTGCCTGATTTTCCTTTACCCCTAACCATAACAGGCACGACTGTATGGGTCGGCGAAGAATTTACATTTGGTGATGATTTGATAATAGCTCCGGGGGCCAGTTTAAATGCCATTAACTGCAATCTCCGTTTTGACAATGGGTCTAGAGTGCTTATACAAAGTGCAAGTGGGCAGATTGCCGGTGAGCTGTCAGCCTCTCACACTAAGTTTAACAGCCTTTGTCCAAGTGTGTGGGAAGGTATTCAAGTAACAGGAGCTTCGTCCACTTCTTATGGCGGTCGAGGAACCATTAAACTCGATTGGTGTGAAATTGAAAATGCGCGCAATGGACTATCCAATCATCAAATCAACAATGGCATTCTGGTTGCAGGAACTACAGGTGGCTATATGAGAATAGACCGGACTCTTTTCAAAAATAACATTCGAGATGTAAATTTCGAATCTTATGGATTTGTATTTAACGGGGTAGGTCAGGCTGATGGATCTGAATTCCGACAGTGTTCTTTTTTGATAAATCCGGCATTTTTACAAAACTTAATGCCTATCGAGAGAATATATCTGCACCGTGTAAGAAGCATAGGCATATACGGCTGTGCACTTATCAATACAAATCCGGCATTTTTAACAAATAACATGCTTTTTGGTATTCGCTCACAAATTGCCTCGTTTAGACTTTTAGGTTGTTTTGCAGAGCCCATGTGTCCATCCCTACTTTCCGGCTTTACTTATGGAATACGCATGGATGGTGGGGTTGCAGAGCCTTTCCCGACCATGGTCGATCGCATGACATTTAATTGTCATCGAGGCGTTTTTTGCAATGCCGGAATATCCAGTTATATTTGGCGTAGCACGTTTGACGATCTGCCTCTCGGGTTTCCAAGCAATCCCATGGGTGGAGTTGAAATTGGCGGGTCCTATGGGGTTTATTACATGAATGGCCAGGCATATAACATCAACGAATGTTTATTTACCCACGACAACGCAACTTTCCGATATGGCGCAGTGATAAATAATACAGGTATTATGAATAATCTTACATATCGCTCCACTTTTGAAGGACTTTCTGCCGGTTTGGTCTACTATTTTGATAATCGCTCGACGGGTGGAGGTACAGGCAGTCAATATTTGTGCTGCGACTTTGTGAACAATGGTCGGGACGTGAGTGTGCAAGCTATCATGTCGCAGTCATCGATGAGAGGGGTGAAGGCGATCATGGGTACTCAACAACAAAGTGGAGGTTGTAATTTTACGTATTCTGCACCATTGTATGATGATCTCTCAAATACAGCAGGAACCTCTCACTTGTACTACTTTCATCCTAGTGACAATGAACCTATAGATAATCTGAGTTATTCAACTTCGATTTCTCTAGATACAAACAATTGCTCTACTAATATCCCAATTGCAGGAGGCTGGCAACAAATAGCTCTCTTCGAAAGTGGGGGAATTGACGCTATTGCGCAAATTGATTTACAAATAGACGAATTACAAAATTTATTGAATCAAATTGTGGATGGCGGTGATACACCAGCTCTAACATCGGAGGTAATTTCAACCACATACAGCGAGGCTTTAACAACCTATTATAGCCTCATCGCTGAAAGTCCAAACATAAGCGAGGCGGTGCTCATAGAAGCCATCCGGAAAGAATATGATCTGCCGGCTGTATTGCTCACAAGTATCCTTCAGAGCAACCCCATAGCAGCCAAAAGTGATGAAATTCAGAAGGAAATTGAGAATAGGATTATGCCACTTGAGGATTATCAAAAACAAATGATAGCCGAGGGGTTAAATTGGCTGAGCGAAATGGAAGAACTTCGGGCAGAAATTTCCAGGCTTCGAAGCGAAAGATCAACCTTACTCAGAAATTTAGTTCTACTAGAATGGGATTCCGAGAATATCGATCATGAACAAATTCTAAGTTACTTAAATGAGGAAAAATATCCTGAAGATCGCTTGATGAGAATTGAAGTTCTGCGTTCTATGGATTTAATAGATGAATCGGACATACTCATCTCTGATTACTCGATTGACTATGCTTTGCCAACAAGTGAATTAAGTGACTTGGAAGCATGGAGTGCACTGAAAGACATTGACTATTCGTTATCCTTCTCCGAGGATTTTGCAGCACTGGAAATTTGTAATACGGCCCTTACAGAGCAACTACCCTATTCTTCCGGATTGGCTCAAGCACTTCTGGTTGAAAATGATCAATTTTGGATACAAGAACCAATATTTCCCATTGACGAAGTTGAACCACGATTACTTATACAAGGTAAACTTAAGAACGATTTCGAATTAATCCCGAATCCGGGAAGTAATTATACCGTAGTACAATGTGATGGTTCTTGTATTATAGAATCTATTGAAGTGTATACTCCTTCCGCACAATCCATAAAGACTATTCCGCTAATCTCAACTTCTTCAAATATTGTAATCGACACTGAAAATTGGACTCCAGGGTTGTATATTTTTAAAGTAAAAGATGTTATAGGGAACGTTGTCGAACTAAAATACATCAAACTATGAAAAATTCGATTACTCTGTTCTTCCTATGTTTGATGAGCTATGGTGCTACTAGCCAATACGCATATTTCGATAGTTTGTATACAGTTAGCAATGGTAATGTCCTATCAAGCTCGATTTTCAAGTTAGATAGTACATATCTGATATGCGGATTTTCAACTATTGATACTCTGTATGGCAATTGTACTTACCAAATGAATCATTATGGAGATGTTCTATCATCAACTTTTAATGATAACGGTTGGGCCTATCCAGGTTATGCTTCTTGGTACACATTGTTGTCAGACAACGGTTATGTATATGCCGGTGGCGCTATCACATCCTCGAATATACGACGATTTAATCAAAATGGCGAGCAACTCTGGAGTCGAGATTTTTTCAATAGTAATGGTCTAGACACGACTTCTTCGGTGCTTCATGGAGTTACACAACTTCCCGACAGCAGCATTTTGGCCGTTGGTGCAGTAGGCATAGGTGGTGGTGTAGGCGATGAAAATCAATTCTGGAGTCTCTCTTTTGTCTGTCTGGACTTGGATGGTAATACAGTTTGGATTAAACAAAATGATCTTGGGAACAACGGTTTCAATCCAAGCGGATTGTTCCATCATGAAACAGAGTTTGTTTTGGTCTGTGGTGGACTAGCAACTTATACAGTTGAAAACGGTCTCAACATACAGCATTCTATTAAAAAGCTTAACTATACATGCGATACAATTCTCCAAGAATATACTTGGGGAGGCTGGTGCTCGGAAGAAAGTCCGGCAATGCTAAAAATGGCGAATGGCAATTATATGGTGGCATATGAAGAGTGTTATGACAATCCTTTCGGCTATCCGAATTATCCTTATTACTCCGACCGAAAATTCAAAATCCATCTGATGGAATTTAATCCTATTTCTATGACTCCCATGTGGGAAGGGGAATACTTTTCCAACGCCATAAATGATGAAACCTGGTTTAGTGCCCTTAAAGTAACGGACATTGCTTCCACCAATGACGGCGGATATCTCATATCATTTATTCAATTTGCCAATGACGGAAATTATCCCGGTTCGAGTAGTTCAATACTGAAAGTAAACGAAGACCGAGAGCAGGAATGGTTTAAAACATTTTCTTATTCAAACGATGGTGGTGACGTCAGCTCTCTTCTCAGTATTGAAGAGGCATTTGACGGAGGGGTTATTTCTTCGGGTTACGTTGATCTCTCAGGGCAATCGCCATCCAAACAATGGGTCCTCAAACTCGATGCCTGCGGCGATGTGGAATACAACGGGTGTGATTTTGTTTCGGCGTTGGAAACCTCAGCGGAATTGAAAAAGACACTACGTGTTTATCCCAATCCCGCCAATGAGCAGTGTCATCTCATTTTACCCGCCGATGTTTTGAATCTACGTCTAAGGGATCTCATGGGCAAATTGGTTCTGCGCAAAAACGTGTCCAATGAAACTGAAGTAGATCTGGATCTATCTCAACTTGGTTCGGGTATCTATGTGGTCGAATGTGAAGATGCAAATGGAAACCTGTGGTCGGAGAAATTGGTGGTGGAATGACCATTCCCATACATAATCCACAATACCCCGCAAGTGCTTTCTCACATGCATTGACAACCTATTACTATCATAACTACAAAAGTCCCAACATAAGCGAGTCGGTACTTATAGAAGCCATTCGGAAAGAATATGATCTGCCGGCTGTATTGCTCACAAGTATCCTTCAGAGCAACCCCATAGCAGCTAAAAGTGATGAAATTCAGAAAGAAATTGAGAATAGGATGATGCCACTAGAGGATTATCAGAAACAAATGATAGCCGAGGGGTTAAATTGGCTGAGCGAAATGGAAGAACTCCGCGCTGAAATTTCAAGGCTTAGAAACGAAAGATCAACCGTACTCAGAAATTTAGTTCTATTAGAATGGGATTCCGAGAATATTGATCAGGAGCAAATTCTAAGTTACTTAAACGAGGAAAAATATCCTGAAGATCGCTTGATGAGAATTGAAGTTCTGCGTTCTATAGATTTTATAGATGAATCAGACTTACTCATCTCTGATTACTCGATTGACTATGCTTTGCCAACAGGTGAATTAAGTGACTTGGAAGCATGGAGTGCACTGAAAGACATTGACTATTCGTTATCCTTCTCCGAGGATTTTGCAGCACTGGAAATTTGTAATACGGCCCTTACAGAGCAACTACCCTATTCTTC
>JBILMS010000155.1:0-2846 GCA_044375415.1 Flavobacteriales bacterium | reverse complement strand
GTGAGTAGCGCCAGGGCCAGCCAGGGCCCGGCCAGCAGGGCCAAGAGTCGCCGCCGGGGAATTTGCATCAGGCAGCTGGCCAGCCAGCAGCCCCCCAGCCCAGCGGCCGCCAGGGCCAACAGGGCTGGGGCCGGCAGCCCGTCAGCGGCGGCCAGCAGTTTTTGCAGCGGCGCAGCAGGCCAGATCAGGGCCGCCAGCAGCAGCGTGGCCGCCAGCAACAGGCTGGCGGCCAGGGCGCCAAGGGCCAGCTGGAGCGGCCGCCGCCAAGGCCGATCTAGCTGGCACCAGCGCTGCAGGCCCAGGCTGGCGGCCATGGCGATCCAGGGGGTGAGCTGCAGGCCGTAGTAGGGGGTTTTGGTGCGAAACAGGCTGAGCAGCAGCAGCAGCAGCAGGGGGTAGAGCAGCAGCAGTAGCCGTTGGCCCCGATCCAGGGGCAGCCGCCAGGCGATCGGCCAGCCCAGCAGCGCCGCCAGGATCCATGGGGCCGTGTTGGCCGGAATGTTCCAGAGGTAATAGAGGGGCCCGGCGGCGTAGACGTCGGCCCGCGACAAAAACAGCAATTTCTGCCAGAGGCCGCCCACCAGCTCCAGGCCATAGCTGTGCAGGCTCAGGACCAGCCACAGGGCCACCGGCAGCCAGCCCAGGGCCAGCCCCAGCCAGAAGGCGCTGCGGCCCAAAAGATGCCGCCGCTCCAGCAGCAGGTAGGGCGCGATGGCCAGCATTGGCAGGGCCACCATGAAGCCCTTGATCAAAAAGGCCAGCCCTGGCGCCAGCCCCACCAACAGCGGCCAGAGTGGCGAAGAATCAGCTGGCCCCCGGCCAGAGCCGCCATCCTCGGGACCGCAGTTCACCAGGGCGGCGATGCCGGCCAGCTCCACCGCCAGCAGGGGCATGTCCTGGGTGGCCAGGTGGGCGTAGTTCAGCCACAGGGGTGTCAGCGCCAGCAGGGCCATGGTGAGCGGGCCCGCGGCTGGCAGCTGGGGCAGCAACCGCCTGGCCAGCCAGCCGCTGAGCAGCAGCGAGGCCACGGCCGCCAGCAGCGCCGGCAGCGCCTCCGCCCAGGGCCCGGGGAATAGTTTCAAGCTGAGGGCCATCAGCCACTGGACGCCGATGCTGCGGTCGAAGACCGGTTCGCCAAACCACAGCGGCGCCAGCCAGTGGCCGCTCTGCAGGATCCAGCGGGCCTGCAGGCCGTAGTAGCCGGCGTCGTGGGCCAGGGGGCTGCGCGGGGCCGCCGTGAGCAGCAGCGGTGCCAGCAACAGGGGGGCCGCCAGGCGCGAGAGGGGCCCCGCCAGGCGCGAGACCGGGCTGCCGAACGGGGCCAGACGAGTCATGGCTGGCACTTTGCCAGCCCATCCGGGTGGCTGGTAAGGGGGAATGGGGCCTCGCCAGCCCAGGGCGATCCGGGCCCCGGCCAAGAATTATTGATCCCTGGCCGGGGGGGGCCGGTGTGATCTCTGACACATCGACTCTGGCCGCTGGCCTGCTTTTGCCCCAAACTCTCGCTTGGCGCATTGCGCCTTCCAAGTGTGAGGATTCCATGAAACTCTTCCAGCAACTGCTGCTGGCTCCGGCCGCCCTGGGCCTGGTGGCCCCGATGGCCGCCGGCGCCGCTGAGCTGAACATCGCTGGCGTGAGCCAGTACACCAGCCAGGAGCAGGTCACCAGCATCTCCCAGTTCTCTGATGTAAAGCCCACCGACTGGGCTTATCAGGCACTGAGCAACCTGATCGAGCGCTACGGCTGCGTGGCTGGCTATCCCAATGGCACCTATAAGGGTGGCCAGGCGATGACCCGCTTTGAGGCCGCCGCCCTGCTCAACGCCTGCCTCGACCGCGTCACTGAAGTGACCGACGAGCTGAAGCGCCTGATGAAGGAATTCGAGAAGGAACTCGCCATCCTCAAGGGCCGCGTAGATGGCCTCGAGGCCCGCGTTGGTGAACTGGAAGCCAATCAGTTCTCCACCACCACCAAACTGAAGGGCTATGCAGCCTTCGTTCTGGGTGGCAACTCTTACGGCGGCAACGGCAATGTTGTGCCTGGCGCCGCCTTCCCGGTTAACCTCGGCGATCGCAGCCTGAAGGATTACGCCAAGGCCACCCAAGGCGGCACCTCCTTCAACTACGACGTCCGCCTCGACCTGGACACCAGCTTCACTGGCAAGGACCTGCTGCGCACCCGCCTGCGCGCCGGCAACTTTGGTGCTTCCGCCTACAACGGCGGCAGCCCTGTCAACATCTCCCGTCTGACCGGGATGGAAACATCGTTCCAGGATCCCGCTGGCGCCAACGTAGTTAGCATTGATCGCCTGTTCTACAAATTCCCTGTAGGCGATGGCTTCAATGTTGTCGTTGGTCCCCGGGTTCGTCAGGACGACATGTTGGCCATGTGGCCCAGCGCCTATCCGGCTGACACCGTTCTCGACGTCTTCACTTACGCCGGTGCCCCCGGTGCCTACAGCTTGAACCTGGGCGGTGGTGCCGGTATCACCTATGCCAAGAATGGCTTAAACGCTAGCCTCAACTACGTTTCCGCCAATGCCAACAGTGGCAGTCCTGCTGAAGGTGGCATTGGTACCAGTGGTGCAGCTTCCACCTTCACCGCCCAGTTGGGCTATGCCGGCACCAACTACGGTCTGGCCTTCGCCTACACCTACGGCCAAAATGGCGTCGGCCCTTACGGCGGTAACGCCACTGCCCTGGCTCTTGTTCCCCTTAACGGCAGCAACAGCAACTATGGCGTGAGCGCCTACTGGTCGCCCAAGCAGACCGGTTTCATCCCCTCCATCAGCACTGGCTGGGGCTACAGCACCCTGGCTGCCGAGAAAGGCAGTACCGGCTTTGGCA
>JBILMS010000087.1:0-10501 GCA_044375415.1 Flavobacteriales bacterium | reverse complement strand
TGGAGACATCGATATATACGTATCTAATGGCTACGACGGAAATGTACTTCTAAGAAATAATGGAGATGCCACATTCAGCGATGTCTCGGCAAATTATGATCTTCAAGCCTATAGAATTTGTTGGGGAGATATGTGGATCGATTACAACAATGACTCGCATAAAGATCTGTGGGTTTCTACTACAATCAACAATTGGGCTTCCGACCAAAATCTTTTTTTCATTAATAATGGAGACAATACATTTCTAGAAGACATATACACATCAGGAATAGATGGTGATATGGATCCAACATTCTCTTGTTCCATGGGCGATTTGAATCAAGATGGTTACTTCGATTTTATCACTAATAACAACGACCCGCGCCCTTCTTCAATATGGCAAAATACCACCGGTACTAATAATTTTCTAAGTATTACCCTAACAGGAACAGAATCGAACCGAGATGCGGTGGGCACATTGATTGAATGTTATACGGATGGCCACATCAATGTCAATCATCTTTTAAATAGCGAAAACTACCTCGGTCAAAATGCAGCCAGAGAAATCTTTGGTTTAGCTGAAGCTACCCTCGTTGATTCACTCGTAATATATTGGCCCTCGGGTTTGGTTGAAACATATTATGATATTGAAGTCCCCGCATACAAGCATTACGTGGAAGGCGCCCAGTTATTCGAGCAAGTGTATTTAGAATACGAAGGGGATCTTACACTTTGCCCGGGAGAAACTCTCACTATTTCATGCGGAGAAGGAGTTAGTTACCTTTGGAATACCGGTGAGGTCTCTCAGAGTATTTCCGTCAACCAAGCCGGCAACTACTCTGTTTTAGTAGTGAATGATAACGGCAGTTTAATCCCAAGCGATACCCTACTCATTCAGGATGCAGCTATTCCACTTGTGAATGCAACGATTCACCCTGTTTCGTGTTATGCCGGAAGCGATGGGAGCATTGAACTGGAATGCGAATCACAAATTGATGTTGTATGGAGTACCGGACAAACAGGACTAACTATATCTTCTCTAGTCTCCGATTGGTATTCCTATCAATTTACTACTCTAGAGAATTGTTCCCTTTTCGACTCACTTTGGATTTCACAGGCAGATACCATGACTGTTCAACTTCAAATTGGCAATGTAAATTGTTTTGGAGAGGAAAGCGGAACGGTGCAAACCATTGTAGGTGGTGGTACGCCCCCTTACAGTCTCGATTGGGGTATTAAAGATCCTTTGCAATTATCGGCAGGTATCCATTGTGTATCTATAATAGACTCTCTTCAATGCGAAATTTCTGCATGTGTAGAAGTGACAGAACCGGAACAGCTTTTTCTGGATATAATTATAAACCCTGCCTTTGAAAATGGATCCGGCGGAAGTGCCATTGCCACTATCACAGGCGGTGCATCGCCTTACCAGCTAATCTGGAGCAATGGGGTTAGTGATTTATTTAATCTTGAAAATTTAGCTCCCGGAGTTTATTCACTGCTCGTTACGGATTCTAATGGCTGCGTTGTAGAACAAGTATTTGAAATAGAATTTATAGTTTCTTTAAATCAATCGGACAAGGAAAGTATCTCCATATTTCCTACACCCTGTTTCGATCAACTTTCAATTAAAAATATCAAAGCTTTCTCGCAATGTCACATTTACGATACTCTGGGAAAATTGATTCTATGGATACCGTTAACCGAGTCAAATGAAACAATCAACTGCAGCAATTGGAAAAGCGGGGTGTATTACATGCACATTACTTCATCTACAAGTACATTGCGACAAATGATTGTAAAGAATTAAGGGGACCTCTAAAAACCTGTTTTATGTTTCGCGGAGTCAAATTTCGTCGAAGACAAGCCAAATTGAGGGCGCATAGTTGGGCGCTCTGAAACCGAGATTTGGTGATGTATTCGACGAAATTTGGCCCGATAATTATGTAAAGTATTTTTGATACTACTAACTTGGTCGAAACGTGAAAGAGATTTTTAGAGGTTCCCTTAGGTCACTAGTTTTTTATAAGTACCTCGCTTGTATTTCCACTTCGAATAAGATAAAGGCCATTACTCAAATCACTGATGTCATAGGACGTGATATTTCGGACAGATTTTAGAAGCCGTCCATCCGCACTGTACAATACGAAGTCGGTAGGTTTTCTGAAATAAATAATATCATTCGCCGGGTTTGGATAAAAGGCCATCATAAATTGATCTTGTTCTTCCTCATCCACATTTAAAACACCTTCATTGTTTGATGCGTCCGGTGTTGTACCTGTAAACATCCACCAACTTTCATTTCCATCGGTAATGCGACCATAACTAGTATCCGGATCAATGTGAGCCCACTCAATTTCGTCGGCAAGAGAATAACCATCTTGAGAATACAGACCAAGCCACTCACCGTTATTGCTCAATCTAAAACTTGCGTGAAGTACACCCTGAGTCATGTCTTCATCCGGATAAAACAACATCCAACTATTAGCCTCTACGGTTACGGAATCAGGATAAGTGGATGGTATTTGCCATTTCATTGGATTGTCGGGATTGTCCGAAAGGTAGTAACCTGAAAGATTAACATCAAAATTGTTTGGATTGTAAATCTCAATCCAGTCCTCTTTCTCACCGGCATTATCTTCTACATCGTTTTGATTCGCTGCCATTATTTCGTTTATATAAACGAGAGCCGGTTCAATTAGAATCAATGTATTGGAAACACGTGGAGTCGGTTCGTTAAAAATAATACTGGAAGGCGAACCATCACTAGATCTTCCATACGAAGCATCGGCTGCCATGGCACTATACGTATAAGAGTCAACTGTTGTAGTCGCATCGGGACCGGTTAATACAATAGTTCCACCGGAAGTACTTAATGTGAAATCCGTGTGGTTCGAATCTTCCAAAGGTTCATTATCACACCAAATCAGAATGAATCCATTAGCCGGGATGACAGTTCGATAAGGATTTGTATTTGGAATCAGAAATTGCGTCGGATTGCCATTAATAGAGACATAATAACCGGCTACATTAACTTGAAAATTATTCGGATTATAAATTTCAAACCACTGATCAAAATCTCCCATCAGATCGTCGTAGGTGCTTACATTGTTGGTCTGAACTTCATTGATAAACAGTACTTGTGTACTTTGGGCTATTTCGCCATTGGGTGCATCGAACGTCACGTTATTGAAATACTGCCAATCAGCAGCTCCATCGGTTACTCTTCCGTACGAAATATCATCAGCCATCAAGGGAAAGGTGATTTGGTCGATTATGGTTACACCATCCGGATCAACTAACATCACTGTTTCACCGTCCCCGGAAAGACGAAAATCCACATGATCCTCGCCCTGTTCCGGATCTTTATCCAACCAAAAAATAAGGTGATTGTTAGGTAAAATAGCTGTAACGCCGAGATTGGTACTTGGAATCAGCCACTTATCCAACGAATCGGGGTCATCAGTCAAATAATAACCTGCCAAATTCGTAATAGGACCTGAGTTGTATATCTCGATCCAGTCGTCGTATTCAAAAAAATCATCCCACTCTCCGGTTTGATTGCTTGCCATGATCTCATTGATCTTTAAATTCTGTGCAATCAGTTGATTTGAAAAGAAATAGGCAGCTACTAAGACAACAGCGGAACGTAAAACTCTTTTGTACATATTATTTTGTGGTTATTCTAATGTGAAGGGAAAGCAAAGTAAGTGTAAAATATTCATTGTTCAACCCGAGTTCGTACAAACATTTTGATAAAAACCCGAAGATAATGGAATCGAGTGCCGTGGATTTAAAATAAAAAACCCCGGATGAACCGGGGTCTCTTAGAAGGTTAAAGCACTATTTCGTTATGAAAATACTTGATCCATTTTCTTTTATCAGTTTGTCTGCTTCGGAAAGAGTGATTCTTTTTCCATTGTAATAAGCCGTGATAAAAGCATCAGAGATTCCCGCACGACGGGCTTCTCCTCTTTTGTCTACAGCATCCTGCATATTGTTGTAGGCACCTGAACTGTATCGAATCTTTTTGTTTGCCGTCAATTCAGAATTCAACGGAGACATATTGTATAAACTTGTCGCAGGTACCGGCTTGGTATAAACACCGACCTGAACCGTAAAGAATAAACCAGACATTTCTTCTATTTGATTTGCTTTGGCCGCATTCGGATATTTTCTGTAGTAGTCTCCACTCCTATTGGTACTAGCGTCGTCCGAAACATTTGCCGATTCCGGCTTTTTACCGCCGTCACCGTGTACATATTCTTTTTCAACGGAAGCTTGGAAGTCTCCTTCAGTCATACCCATCGCCTCGTACAATGGAATCCTTTTACCATCGCGGAAAGCAACGACAAACGCGTCTGAATATCCGATGTTGCGAATATCCTTTTTCGTCTTGTCTGCATTCTCATAAGACATAAAGAATCCGGCAGTATAACGTGTAATTCCATTCGTGAGAGTCTCTCCACTGACAGGAGCAAATTCGTCGTACAAGTTTTGTGGAATATTGTTTCTAAACGCACCCACCTGTACTTTGTAGTAAACTCCTTTAGGCATTTCTGCATTAACAGGAATTGGACTTCCGGATGAATAAACCGAGCTATTTGTCATTAGGAAAAGATCCTTTTCGAGTACATCCGGGAAGTTGAAAAGCATTGAACTAGCTTCGGAAGCACTGTATGCTCCGGCAGATGCTCTGGCACCACTCATAGAGCCCGACTCTGAACCCGCAGATGAAGGTGACGCTTTTGTTGCCATAGAAGTTCCGGCTGAAGAACTCTCAGAGCTAGCGCTTCTGGTAGTTGTCGTCGTGGTAACTGTCACAAGAGATGAATTAAATTCACCCGAAGACATCTTCTTGTAGATATCATCCGACTTACCATTCAGAGTTCTGATTTTGTTCGCCAAAGCCGCGATCTCCATGTCCATGTTACGGATCAAATTGAGATTAGAACTATGCTCCTCGGCAAGTTTGTCGATTTGCTTTTGAAGTGCTGCCTTTTCTTCGGGAGTTGAGGCGTTTGCTTTCGCTACTTCGATAGCTGCAATCTGATCGGCAATAGTATTGTTTTCGCCGGCTATTGCATTGCGCTCACGAATCATATCCATACGCTGCTGATCCATTCCGGCGGCTTCGTCTAACATTGAAACATAGTTTTTGAATTCACTTGAATTCAGCAATGCATCCTTGCTTTCGATTCCTGAACTCGGATTGCTTATCACAGTTGTTGCTATATCATCTGCCGAACGAGAGGTTGTCGTAAGTGTAGTTGACTCTATAATTTCAGCCTTTGGAGCTTGTGTTACAGGGACACTAGACTTGGAGGAAGCAACAGTATTCGTTGCACCTGTGGCCGTGCGATTTTCAACTGTATTGGCCGGTGTATTTGTGGTTGTAGTTGGTTGTGAACCCGCAATAGGCGTAGTCGTTGTTTTTCCGGAAGCAGGCGGTGTTGTCGTTGTTTTAGCAGCAGCAACAGATGAAGAATTTACCGCATTACTTGGAGATGTTGAAGAAGACACCGACTTGGAATCAATCTTTACACCCTCATCCGCAACCGGAAGAGGTTTTGTCGTCGGAGTAACTTCAGCAAGTTCAGGCTTATCAAATATTTCGAGTTTACCATAACGAAGAGCTGTTAACTGCTGATCATCATACTGAAGCATCAAATCCAGATTTTCGTGTATTCCTTCTACTTGTTTCAAAAGACTGATCGCATACATTTCTTTTGCGAAAGCTCTTCTAAAGAAATCGTTTTTCTCGATATCGTCGACAACAGGATAAGCGCGCTTTCTGAGGATAGCAGCATCTTCCATTTCATCTTTCGCCTTATTGAATAATGATTTTACCTCATCCTTCAACATCACACGACTATCGATTTTCGACTTATTTGCCGTATTCAATTTTTGAACTTCAGCAAAGCGCTCATCGAATTCATGACGGGTCATTTTAGCCACATTTTCAGCATTGCCAATTTCTAACAAAGATTTTTTCAAGTAGAGCTTTTCCGCATCTCTGTCCAGTTTCTTCTGCTTAATTGGATTTTTTTCATTTTCAATTTCGGCTTCGATCAAGAAAATATTATCCTGCAATTCAACGATCTTATCGCGGTTTTTCAACTGCACTGAATCTGCCGAATATTTATAGGTAAGTTCATCTAATGCGCCACTTTCATAAGCGTATATTGACTCATCTTCTTTCACAGGTTTAAACACAGCCTGCACGGTCTCAGAATCCTTCTCAACTTTACTAGCAGATTCTTCATCGTCACCCTTAATAGCAGGTTTATCGAAGCTAAAGCGCGCATCTTCCTGGCGAACTACATCTTCTATATTCTGTTCCACGGGTTCCTGCTTTTTCCCAGCAGCTGCGGCTGGAGTTGGACCGGAAGCGGCCATAGTCAGATCAAGATCATTTTGGTAACTGCTCAACCTCGACTCTGCCAACGTTTTTTCAGAAGCTATATCAGCGAGTGATTTTTCAATTGCCTTTGCTTCTTCAGGATCTGTTGTATTGTTTAAAACCACCTTTTTAGAAGCTTCCATTTGATTCAAACCTGCAACGTATGTTTCAGTAAGATCAACCTGAGTTTTTAATTTTTCCTGAATCAAGGCATCATTTTCGATGATGTCTTTGTTTTCCGTTTCATAAGCTGCTTTAATGGCATTCACATTGTTCAAGTCCTTTTCCAAACCGGCAATGGCTGCATCCAATTGCATATCTCTCGATGCAAGTTGAGTAGCTTTATCCATGTTAATTTCTGTGGCCGCCTTCTCAGCATTCACTTGACGTTCTTTCTTCAGAGCTATCAACGTGGATTGCTTCAACTCCATCGCTTTCGTTTCGCGTTCTACATCATTCGAAGAACCAGTTTGAATGGCTTGTTTCTTCGATGTATATGCAGGATCAACCATTGCATAAGTAGCTTCGGCATCAAAACCGGACACAGTTGGAGAAGGTAGAACTTGTCCGGCCATTTCAGCTTTCAATTCTGTTCTGTATTTTTTCAATTCTTCCAAACGAGCAGTTTCATCTGCCGTAAGTGAAGAAGCCGGTTTTTTCTCCAACGCCGATACTTCTGTGTTTACTTGGTTTACCTCCTGCGCAAGTACCATACGACGACCGGCAATCATGATATTACTATCGCCTTCATAGCGATTTAATTTGGCTTGTTTTCCACTTCTCATTCCGGCAGAAGGAGACGTGGTCACTTCGTTATTTGTCGGTGTGGTTGATTGTGCACTAGCTGTCAACTCGGTTCCTTGCTCCATATCACCTAACAATGCAAGCATCTGTGGGTCGGTAATTTCGAGGGCATTTAATCTGCCATCCATTTCTTTGAGTTTTGCTCTCAACGTATTTCGCTCGGGGTCAGAAAGTGCAACCTGTTCCTTGGACTTCAATCCCAAATCGGTTTTATCTTGCAACAACATCGAATAGAATTCAACTTGGCCTTTGCTGTCTATTGATTCTTTGCCCAACTTTTCGGCACGAATGGTTTCATTCAATATCTCTCTGCGCTTACTATCGAGTTTGCTTTTCAAAGTAGCATATTCGATTTCGGCATTTTCTTTATCCGTTTTCTTTTTAGCACTAGCCATTCTATCTTCCGAAATTTTCATATCGGTCATGACTTGCTTTTCTTCGTCTCTAAGTCTATCCAACTTCTCAAGACTAGCTCTCTCTTCGCTTTCTTTGGCTTTAGATTTCGCCTTCATTTCTTCTAAAGGAGGATTTGCCTGACCACCTCTAAGGGCAGTTTGACGATCCTTCTCCGTTTTTAATTCGGCAAAAGCAGCATTTACGTCGTTGGTATTGTTGGCCTTTGCCATCGCATTCATGCGTTGTTTCAGGTCTTCTTTGCGTTGATTTTCGGAAGAGCGATACATCTTTAATGATTCAGCAGCTGCCATAGAATTAGTAGCTTCACTGCGAAGTTTTTCGGCTTCCTTAGAAAGACGATGCGACTCGCGCATATCATTCACATAATTCGGTGATGCAGGAGTACCGGCAGTCTGACGAATATTCTCAGCTTGACGCAGAGTTGCTTCGGCTTCGCTTTGTTTTTTCAGTGCATAGGCAAGTGCAACATCAGATTTATGATCCGCAGATTTTACGAAATCTTCGAGATCAGCAACATCTGCTTCCATCATTGAGATAACTTGAGGAAGAGTAGTACCTTCAGGGAATCCCGCTGCAAGAGGCGCTGTATCCATCGTTTTTTCGATGGTTACTGTTGGCTCAGCAGATGAACTAACTAATTCCATGGAAGCTTCATCGGCATTTACATCCAGACGGGCTTTTTTGCGAAGCATGTCGGCAGCCAAAGCAGCGAGATCTTCGTTTGGTATTTCTTCGAAGTAATTATTTACAATCAGCTTTTCAACTCCATTTTCCTTCACCAAACGCAGTTCTTGACGAACAGCCACCGGATGATCAAAACTTGGAATATCCAATAAGGTTTGGTGCACGATTGGACTGTTGGTCGTTTGAACCTCCATTTTATACTGTCCACCTTTTGGAGCGTATACTACATATTTTCCCGTGTAAGCATCCGATGTACCATTGCTCACCACTCCACCGCTCATAATGTTCTTCATTCTAAGACCCGCTGTTTTTTCATCGGGGCTTATATCATTTACGAATTCACCTTTGATGTACACAACATTCAAGGGGATACCTTGAACCATTACATTGTATACATTGATATGTCCCTGATCACTTGAGCGGGCGCTGGCGAAATAAGCTTTTTCATTTTTTGAATCTACACAGTAGAAGATATCATCATCGGGGGTATTGATCGCAAAATCTAAGTTCACTGCCTGACCAAAACTATTGGTTGAGGCATTGTACTCACACTTGAAGATGTCGTAACCACCCATGCTATTATGACCTTTTGATGAAAAGTACAAAGTCTTTCCATCGCTGTGCATAAAGCAGAAGTCTTCATCGTATTTGGTATTAACACCACCGTTCAACTTTTCAGGAATAGAAAACTTTCCATCCGGTAAAATATTTGCTTTGTATATGTCTTTACCTGTAGCACCGTCTTTGCCATAACTAGAGAAAAAGATAGTAGTGCTATTTCCCGGATAGTGCATTACTCCGGGATCTTTGCTTTTTTCGTCAATTTTGGTCTTGAGTTCGGCTGGTACCGTAAGGATACGTCCACCGATTTCCTCCAAATTAAAATATCTAAAGAAGTTCTCTTTGTCAGATTCAGTTTTATTGATAACGACTACATCTTTAATATTCGACAGAAGACCTGAACCATATACACAAGTTTCTATATCGCGACGAGGGTTCAACTTCTCCACCAATTTAGGATCCGCTTTGGCTATGAACTCTTCGTATGCCTTGATAGCAGGCTTAAATTCGTAATTGAGGTGGTACGCTTTTCCCAAATAATACCAAGCCATAGGATCAGATACACCTTTGTTGGTAGCACTGGTAAGGTATTTTATAGCCTTGGTTTTATCCTGGTCACTATATATAGCACAGGCGCCAAAGCGATAATTGTACTCCGGGTGTTGTGGATACAACGACACCAATTGAGAGTACATAGGAAACGCTTTTAGGTATTGCCCGCTCTCGAACAATTGGTTGGCGTCCTTAATGAGTTGGTCTTCAGACGCACCTTTTTGTGCGAAAGAACTGGTTAACAAAAGTGCCAGCATTGACAGTACCAGGGTAGCTTTTTTCATGGCGATGGAGAATCGGTTATAACTCATAGAGTCCAAAACAGTTGATACTTGTTTTCTAAACATATGGGAAACTTCAATTGCTAATTGTTTCATTCCTCCCAAACATCTGTTTTTAACGATTCTCGTATATTGTAGTTACAAGTTTCCACATATAGCTCCAACCATTCGACTAAACTGTACATTTCGTATGACCAATGGTTCGTTTATAGAGATGGAATCTCATGTTATTATTGTGTATTTAATGCCCAATCATAATCTAAAAACTCGATTTCCGTGTTTTCAGTGAGTTTAACCGAACTGTGCTCACTGATAAACTCGTAAAATTTCGTCCCGTCCTTCTCAAAATCACCTTTGTACCAGGTGAACAGTTTTGAGATGGAAGCCTTCTCTGCCGATAGCCGATTTCTAGTTGTATCCATCAAGAACAATCGCGTTTGTCGAGATAATTGTTCATCTACTTTTTCCGGGGTAAAAGCTTCACCGGCTAAAACCGGACAACTAATACTCGCACAATTCAAGGCGAAATGAACCCTTGCATCATTAAAAACCCTTCGAATCATGCTATGTTCAATATTGTTTAAATCATAAAGTTCTTTGCCAATGCGGATGAATTTAATATCCCAAGGAGTATTGATTTTGTATAGTTTTCCTCCCAATTCTTTAATGCTTTTGCAAGGATAATTGCGAATTATCAGACGAATCGTAAACGCGTTGTAGGTGTTAATCCAAAACGCCAACTTTTCGTTTTTCGACCATGTTTTTTCATCCGGGTGATTTTGCTCGAGGATTTCCAAGTACTTATTCAGCTGAGTGCTAT
>JBILMS010000038.1:0-32569 GCA_044375415.1 Flavobacteriales bacterium | reverse complement strand
CGGTCCATTCTTCCTCCGAAGAAGTCCGATCCGCCTTCATAAGAGCCTAAATACTGATATGCACTGGAATTCGTTGAATAGTAAGAAGTAGCAGTTCCCTGCAATACACCATTGATGTATATCTTGAGTGAGCTGTTCGCATAGTCGTAGGTACATGCAACGTGAGTCCATGTTTGAGCAGGTATTTGCGTTGGTGATGAAACAAGCCACTGGTTGTTGTAGTCACCGGCATATAAATAACCGTTATACATCCATAAGCGGTTGTAATAACTCGAAAATATATGCTGGTAGTAATTTGCACTTGTAGAATAAATCCAGGCTTGCTTCGTAAATGAAGTTCCTGAAGACATATAGTGGTTGGTGAAGACATAATCGTTGCTGCCATCGAAGTTTAAGGCTAGCCCTTGATTGTCGATGCTTCCATCACAATTGTCGTCGATTAGGTTATCACAGATTTCAATAGCACCCGGATTAACGGCACTGTCGGAATCGTTGCAGTCGCCATCGATTAAGACAAAGTCCGGCCCGGGCTGTTCACACTGCACAGTTGCTGTGCCATCACCATATCCATCACCATCGTTGTCTGCGTACCATTCGTAAATAGTTATGCTTGGATTTGTATCATCACAATCTTCACAAACATCGTAACCGTCTCCGTCTGCATCCGCTTCAGAAACCCAATTTGAAGTGTTTCCGTTCAATGAGAAATTGTTGAGCCCGGTATCGTAATTAGAAGAGCTGAGGTCGTCAACACTCGAATACGCACCATTGTTTCCACCGGGAATTACTTGATAATTTTCGAAGTTATAGTAACGCATTAGACCGGCTTCTGAACCAGTGAAACTTGCGGTCATGTCGGCTTGAATTTCGCTCTGGGTTTTAACATAGTTCCAGAAGCTCACATCGTCGATACGTCCTCCGAAGGATGATGAAGAGTATCCCACATAGGTGCCATATCCATAAGGACAATAGGCATATCCGTTTCCAACATCGGTTCCGTTAATATAGAGAGTCGTATAGTATACATTGAATGTTACGGCTACATGTGTCCATTCATTCATAGGCACAGGTATCGAAGATGTAATGGTATATCCGCAATAGTCTTGGTAGTACAAATAACCATTTTGAATATACAAACGCGAGTCATTACTGTAGAATATGTATTGAGTAGAATTCGTCGATTGAAGAAGAATTCTGGCTTCTTTAGTAAATGGCTGGTAGCTGGTAGAGTAACCTGTGTAGAAGTAGTCGTTGTTTCCGTCGAACGCGAGAGAAATACCGAGGTTGTCAACGTAGCCATCACAGTTGTCGTCAATTTCATTGCACAATTCTTCAGCTGCAGGGTTGATTGCAGGATCTCCGTCATTGCAATCTCCTTCAACAAGAACATCCGTAGGATTCGGTTGGGTGCAACTCACTACAGGTGTGGAGGAATCTCCAAATCCATCACCGTCTGAGTCAGTATACCAAGTATAAATTGTGATTGATGGATTATTGTCATCACAGTCATCGCAGAAGTCAAATCCATCGCCATCTGCATCGAAGTATGGTACCCAGTTACTAGTATTAGTTGTAAGCTGGAAATTATACAAGTTCGCTGCGTAGTTGTTTGTCAAGTCTTGTGTAGTCGAGAGTGCGGTATTATTTCCGGATGCAATTGCGCTTGCATCTTCAAAATTGTAGTAACGCACCAGATTAGATTCATTTCCAACTAGAGATAAATTCATATTGGCTTGAATCTGGCTTTGGCTGAGGGGAGTATTCCATATTCTCACCTCGTCCATTCTTCCTCCAAAGGTGCTGCTGCTATATCCTAAAGTAGCAGTACCACCGTACGGGCAGTATGAATAACCTGAACCCACTTCAACTCCATCGATGTAAAGTCTTATGTTTTGTGGTCCATACGTATATGTACAAGCAACATGTACCCACTGATTAAGTGGAACTTGTATAGAAGAACTAACCTGATAACCGCATGCATCGTAGTGGTAGAGGTAACCATTTTGGATGTATAGGCGTGAATCATTTGAGAAGAATATGTACTGTGTACTGTTATTTGAAGTACTGAATAGCTGAGCTTCTTTGGTAAACGATTGGTAAGATGAATAGTAATTGGTGTTGATATAATCGTCGTTTCCATCAAAATTCATAGAAAGACTTTGATCGTCAATGTTGCCATTGCAGTTTTCGTCAATGCCGTTGTCGCAGATTTCTGCCGCATCCGGATTTACTCCACTATCCGCATCATTGCAGTCTCCCTCAATTAGGGTGTACTCTGGGCCGGGAGGAGTACATTGAACAATAGGAGAAGATGAATCTCCAAAACCATCACCATCGTTGTCAGGATACCATGTGTATATGGTAACAGCAGGATTGTTGTCATCACAATCTTCGCAGAAATCAAGCCCGTCACCATCGGCATCGTAGTGAGGCATCCAATTGGATGTATTTCCGGTTAGGTTAAAATTGTATAGGTTGCCATCGTATGAATTACTAGACACATCTTCGACCACCGAATAGGAAGTATTATTTCCTCCGGGAATAACAGAAGCATTTTCGAAATTATACCATAGAACAAAACCTGGCTCATTGCCGGAGAGAGGTGTGTTCATATTGGAAAGAATTTGTGCATCAGAAAGTGCATAGTTCCAGATGCGGACATTATCCATTTTTCCACCGAAGAAATAGTTTCCTCCGTCGTAAGAACCGATATATTGATTTCCAGAACCACTGGTAGAATAACTTGAAGTTCCGGTGGCTACGAGAACACCATTTTGATATAATTTGATAGTTCCTGTGCTGTAGTCATAAGTTTGAGCCACATGTGTCCAACTATTCATTGGGATTTGTGTAGCTGATTGAATGATGTACCAGTTGTTGTAATCACCGGCCGTTAAATAGCCATTCACAATCCAAAATACATTGTAGTAGTTTCTTGAAATAGTTTCATAATAGTTGCCCGATGTTCTAAATACCCATGCTTCTTTGGTGAAAGAAGTGGATGAAGGCATATTATAGTTGGTGTAGATGTAATCGTTTGAACCGTCGAAGTGAAGGGCTAAACCTGAATCATCGATCTCGCCATTACAGTTGTCATCAATAAGATTGTCGCATATTTCGATAGCGCCGGGATTTACAGATGAATTTGAATCATCACAATCACCGTCAGTTTGCGTGTAGTTGGGTCCGGGTTGAACACAATCTACTATTGGAGAATTAGAGTCACCGAATCCGTCGCCATCATTATCCGGATACCATGTAATTATTCCAATAGAAGCGTTTGTATCGTCGCAATCCGTACATGAATCAATACCATCGAGATCGTTGTCATATCGAGGAACCCAGTTACTAGTGGTTCCGTTCATTGAGAAATTATAGAGTGGCGCGTCGTAATTACTTGTGCTAATATCGTCGGCAGTTGTATAAGAAGTGTTTACGCCTCCCGGAGTTACGAGGGTGTTCTCAAAATTGTAGTAACGCACGAGTCCCGCTTCCGAGCCAAAGAGTATAGAGCTCATGTAGCTCTGAATTTCAACTTGGCTGCGTGCGTAATTCCAAATTCTCACTTCATCCATTCTACCACCGAAATGATCTCCGCCTCCGGGATAAGAACCTACACCTACTTCATTGCCATAGGCGTAGTTACCATAACCTTGAGCCACAATGGTTCCGTTCATGTAGAGTGTCATTTGACTTGTTCCGTAGTTATACGTAACTGCTACGTGAGTCCACGTATTCAATGGCACCTGAACCGTTGACTGCTGGTTTGTGGTGTTGTACTGACCACCTGCTGTGAGGTATCTGTTATACAACCAGAATGGCGCTTCGTTACCCGATATAATTTGTTGGTAGGTATTGTTACTAGTAACATAGATCCAAGCTTCTTTGGTGTAAGATGTATATCCAATAGGAGGGTAGGATGTGTACAGTCGGTCATTTGATCCGTCGAATGCCATTGCTATACCATTGTCGTCAACAGAGCCATTACAGTTGTCATCAATACCATTGGTGCAATCTTCTTGTGCGGATGGATTTATGCTTGTATTGCTGTCATCACAATCATTTCCGGTCTGAGTATATCCGGGACCGGGTTGGGTGCATGATTCTACAGGAGAATTTGCATCACCAAAACCGTCACCATCGTTATCAGGATACCAAGTGTAGATGCCAATTAAAGGGTCAGAATCATTACAATCATCACAAGTACTTATTCCATCTCCGTCAGCATCATAGAAATCAACCCAGTTGCTTGTTACAGAACTTAACGAGAAATTCACGAGCTCTCCATCATAATTGTTAGTCAAGTCATCAGCAGTCGTGAACCCTGTATTGCTTCCTCCCGGATCTACGAGTGGATTTTCAAAATTGTATAGTCTTACCAAATTGGATTCAGTACCTACCAAGCTCTGATTCATGGTAGCTAGAATATCTGCGGCTGTCCTTACAATATTCCAAATTCTTACTTCATCCATGCGTCCACCAAAGGAGCTACTGCTGTATCCTAAAGTAGCCGTACCTCCGTAAGGGCAGTATGAATAACCGGAACCTACTTCAACACCATTAATATAGAGTCTGATGTTTTGTGGGCCATAGGTATAAGTGCAAGCTACATGTATCCACTGATTGAGTGGAACTTGTATAGAGGAACTTACTTGATAGCCACATGCATCGTAATGATAGAGATACCCATTCTGAATGTATAGTCGTGAATCATTTGAGAAGAATATGTACTGTGTGCTATTACTTGAAGTTTGGAAGATTTGAGCTTCTTTGGTAAACGATTGGTAAGCCGAATAGTAGTTGGTATTTACATAATCGTTATTAGCATCAAATGCTAGTGCAATTCCGGAGTTATCAATATTTCCATCACAATTGTCGTCAATAGAATTGTTACAGATTTCGATTGCCGCGGGATTGATAGCGGAGTCTCCGTCATTACAATCTCCGTCTATTTGTGTGTACTCAGGACCCGGTGAAGTACAACTATAAATTGGAGAAGTACTATCGCCATATCCATCTCCGTCGGTATCCGGATACCAAGCGTAAATGGTGATACTTGGATTCGTATCATCACAATCTTCGCAAATATCGAATCCATCCAAATCATAATCATAGAAAGGCACCCAATTCGACTGACCTCCATTGCGTACGAAGTTCGAAAGACTCGCATTGTAGTTTCCTGTGAAGTCTTGAGTGCTGCTGAATGCTGTATTATCAGCGCCTGCATCAATGCCACTGTCTTCGAATGTATACAATCTCATAAGACCGGTTTCTGTTCCGGTGAACATTGTATTTAAAGACGATTGAATTTCAGATTGTGTTCTGGCATAGTTCCAAAAACGAACATCATCCATTCGGCCTGCAAACGAGCTTGAACTATAACCAAGGTATACTCCATTGCCATAGTGGTAATAGGCATTTCCGGTTCCAATTTGAGCTCCGTTTAAGTAGAATTTAATGCTAGAACTAGGGTAGTCGTAAGTTACGGCAACATTCACCCATTCGTTGAGCGGAATAGGCTGGTTGGATGATGGCCCATACCCATAGTAATCCTGGTACTGAAGATATCCGCTTCCATTTATAAATATTCGGGAGTCGTTTGCATACGAAATGTATTGTGTCCCTGAATTTGCTGTATGAAATATCTTGAACTCTTTGGTAAAGGATGCATAGTATGTACTAAATCCGGTATACAAATTATCGTCCAAACCGTCAAAAGCCATCGCAATTCCCGAATCGTCAACCACGCCATTGCAGTTGTCATCTATCAGGTTGTCGCATATTTCATCCATACCCGGATTGACCAATGGATCATTGTCATTGCAATCATTACCGGAATTTATGTAATCAGGTCCGGGAGGGTCACATTGTATGGTTAGAGAAGAAGGGTCACCATATCCATCCTGATCAACGTCCAAATACCATTCATTCATAGTAACTGATGGATCGGTATCATCGCAGTCCGAACACTCCTCATAACCATCGCCATCAAAGTCGTTGAATGCCATCCAGTTGCTGTTTCCGCCACTTAGAGCAAAGTTGTACATGGATCCATCGCAATGATTCGAAAGGTCATCGATAGTTGAAACTCCCGTGTTGTTGCCACCGGGAATAACTAAATCAGTCTCGAAATTATAGTAACGAAGCAAATTCGGTTCGTTTCCGGTCAGAGATTGATTCATGTATTGCTGAATCTGTGATTGAGTGCGAGCCTCATTCCAGATTCGCACTTCGTCCATTCTTCCTTCGAAAAATCCGGATCCATTTGGCAAGGCACCTAGAGCTACTGTATAACCATAGCTCAGATTTCCATATCCCGAAGCAACCACATTTCCATTAACGTACAAAGTCATGATTGAAGCAGGATACGAATAGGTCAAAGCCACGTGCACCCATTGATTCAAGGGTAAAACGTTAGGGTCTTGTTGATTGTAGTAATTGTAGGAACCTCCGCCGGTGAGACGACCATTGCTCAGCCAAAAAGGTGAATCCATACTTGAAATAAGGTGCTGTTGAGACGCTGAACCTTCAATGTAAATCCATGCTTCTTTAGAGTAAAAATTGCAATTTCCTACAGGATTACAAACTGTAATGTAATCGTTTTGACCATCAAAGGCCAGAACGGTGCCGGATTCGCTTTCATCAACCTGACCATCACAATCCTGATCTATACCATCTAAACATATTTCGGTTGCACCCGGATAAATAGTATTGTCGCTATCGTTACAATCTCCACCAACCAGAGCGTATCCGGGGCCGGGGTTCGAACAATAATCGGCCTCTGTTCCGTCAACACCGTATCCATCTCCGTCCGTATCTATATAGTATGTTACAGAATAATAACAAGAGTAATTTAAATCAAGGTTGCATCCATCTCCCGTCAGAGGGTTGTAGTTGCATGCACTTGGGTCGCTGCAGCTGACCATATTAAACTCTGCGGTAAAATGTCCCGCCGCACTCTGATAACCACCTATTCTTATATAGTATAGTTCTCCTCCACTGACTTCATATTCTAGATAGGACTGTAAGCCGAAGAAGTCATCATTTTGAGCATGACAAGTTAACGCCCCGCAGCTACCTGTATATACATGTACCTGTGAGTCGTAGCTTGTACCATTTTGGAGATTAATGACGGCCGACCCGGTTGAGGGGGCGACAAACGAATACCAACGCTGACCGCTGGTACCTTCCGTTCCGCAAGTAGTTACACCATCGAATCCCGTGGCGATGGTAGTACCCGTCAAAATATCACCACAACCGACGGAAATCGCCTGATTGCAACTGGTATTTACTTGAGCTTGAGTTTGAGTTTGAAAAATCCCTGAACACACAATTACGAGGGACAAAATGCGCACAAATTGGCACGAAAGGTTAGCAGCCTTCATGTAGGTTTTTTTTTGGTTAAGAGAAAGAATATTTGTAGGGTTCTGACTCAGGGGAGGTATCTGACGGGTGCTATACCTGATTAAGAACGGCCAAATATAGAAGGTTTATATAAATATCCTAATATTTCAAAATTAATTTAATATTACGACATTGGTCAGACCATTACCTAGAATTATTGGAAGAAAGAAATATAGGAATTCGTAATGCGAACTAGGCTAAGAATATAGTTGATACATCAATTAAATTCCTATAACGAATTACAACGGAAAGTAATCAAATTTCCGCACGACAATTTCATGTTCTAATCCGTTACTTGGACCATTAGCCAAATAGGTTAATGTCCAGAAATTCATTCGTGCATTAGTTGTATTACCGGGAGCGGGAATAACAATAGGTTGAGATGCATTTCCATTTTCATATTTAACACGCGGCGGATTATCCAATCCAAATTGCCAAGTGCCAAATGGTTCTTGACCTTCAATTTGATCTCCGGCATAACTCTTCCAAGTGATGAGAGTATCTGTCCAAGTAAACGTATGTGTTGAGACTCCTTGAATGAGCGTGCTATCCACTTCTATGTGATGCGTTCTTTCGGGATAAAAGGTTCCGAAAAATACAGGTTGAACAGATGTAGTAAGCGGATTTGTCTCCGTTACATCTCCCCACTTCGAAAACTCAATGTCAACTTCGCTATTGGCTTGCTCGAAGAATGTATTGTTGTCCCAAGTGAAAAGTCCAAGAACAACATTGTGCGCAAAAGAGAGCGGATCACCTTGAATAGTGAAAACGTAGGTTCCGTAGCCGACAGTATCCTGGGTTATAACTTCTGTAGAATACCAGTTGCCATCATCGTGCTTTGCTATGTTTAAATGGAGATATCCATTTTCATCTACCCACACATCTTTGTATGCATCCGAAAAGGAATTCGGTCCGGGACCATTGTAACCGGATTTTACATCCCACCAACGTCCGGAAAAGAAAACAGTTGCACCGTTTCGGCCAAGCATTTCTTCGGGGTCCGATTGCTTGCAACCATTCAAAAGTGTTACCAATGCAAAAGAGATATAGAGCGTCAGTTTGCTTTTCATTTGTCCGAATAATTTAACGTACATTTTTCTTGTCCTACCAGAATATCAAATTCACCGGCCTCAGTAATAAACGAAAGATTATCCGACATAAAACTCAGATCATTTTCATCTATTTCGAAAGTAAGCGTTTTGCTTTCACCGGCTTCTAATTCAATTTTTTGAAAGTCGCGAAGTTTCTTTACAGAGGGGGTCACAGAAGCATAATGATCGCGTGTATAGAGGAGAACAGATTCCATTGCCTTGCGATGGCTTTGATTGGTTACTGAAACACTCACCGATATTTTTTCTCCTTTTTTCATTTCAGGAGATGAAATGTTTATGGATGAATATTCAATGGCAGAATAAGAAAGACCATGTCCAAATTCCCATTGGGGATTGAAGGCATTGTTTTGGAATTTTTGGTCAAGAGTTTCGGTGTATTTATGATCGTACCACATCAAACTGTGATTGTGACGAGGATAAGTGAAGGGCAATTTCCCACTCGGGTTTTCAACACCCATAAGAATATCTGCAAGGGCTTCTCCTCCCATATCGCCGGGTTGATATGCAAGTAAAACTGCAGCACAATCGTCGGCAATTTCTCGCACAATACGAGGTCTGTTTTCAACCATCACAAGAACAACAGGCTTTCCTGTTTTTATTAGTGCTTTCACAAATTCGATTTGCGCACGAGGTAGATCGAGTTCGTCGATATCTCCCGGTTTTTCGGTGCTCGGAAATTCTCCAAGACAAGCAACAATAACATCACAACGAGATGCTAACTTGAGTGCATCGGAAGTGTTTTTCAAACTATCGAGACCACAACCCTGCGTGTAGACCACATTTCCGGGTGAAAGAGTAAGAAGTGATTCGTAAATGGTGTTTTTACTTGTGTCATTAGACAATGGATCACCTCCTTGCCAAGTCCGCGACCATGCTCCGTTAAGAATAGCCATATCGTGAGCGGAAGGACCCGTTACCAATATTTTTTGGTTACCGTTGAGGGGTAAAATTTGATCCCTGTTTTCTAAAAGTGTGATCGATTGGAGGGCAGTTTCTTTGGCGGCTGCTGAAAATTCATCCGATCCAAATTTCGCAAAATCAGAAAGACTCGGAACATCGATTTTCTGCAATATTCCAAGTTTCTTTTTCGTTCGTAAAATTCTCTCTACGGAGATATCAATTCTCTCCATACTGATTCTTCCTTCCTTTACTAATTCGATAAGCAGTTCTGTAAAGTCATAGTCGTTTGGAACCATGCACATATCGATTCCCGCTTCGATGGATTGATAAACGGCTTCCTTCAGACTCGAAGCTACCAAATGATTTTTGTGAAGTTTAATAATGTCTTCCCAGTCGGTTACTGCCAATCCTTCAAATTTGAGTTCAGTGCGAAGCAAATCGGTTAGTATTTTTTTGTTGGAGTGAACAGCGAGGCCATTGATCTCACCGCTATTGATCATCACAGTAAGAGCTCCCGTTTCAATCGCTTTTTTAAACGATGGCAGATAAATTTCTCTCAATTGCATATCGGAAATGTATGCCGGGGTTCTATCTTTCCCTGTGCGCATTCCACTGTATCCCAAAAAGTGTTTCATACACGCAGCAACCTTTTCCGGACCCAAAATGCCATTGATTGAATCGCCTTGGTATCCACGAATGGTAGCTTCTCCGAACCTTGAACAAACGAGTGCATCTTCGCCATACGTTTCAAAAAATCTTGACCAAAGTGGGTTTCTAGCTACATCAAGTACAGGAGAAAAATTCCAGGGTATGCCGACAGATCGCGTTTCGTAGGCAGTTATTTCTCCGGCTCTACGACTTAACTCGGGATTAAATGTGGCTGCTTGGGCCAATTGTTGTGGAAACATGGTAGACCCTAGGATGTAGTTTGCTCCGTGAATGGCATCAATTCCATATAAGATCGGTATTTTTAGTCGTGTTTCATTTGTTGCGACATCCTGAATACCATTCATCAATGAAAGCCATTGCTCCCTTGAATATGCATGTCCCCCGCAATTGAGTATGGATCCCACATGATATTGAACAAGAGCTTTTCTGAGCTTGGCACTATCTAAGCGATGTGGTTCTCCGAGTTTATAAACTTCACCTACACAAACGACATCTAGGTTTAGTTGTGTCATTTGACCAACCTTTTCCTCTAACGTCATTTCAGAGATGAGCTTTGAAATATCCGAGTCTGTGGATGATTGTTTTTTAATATCACTTTTCGAGCAAGAAACGATACTTGCAACAAATGAAAATAAAAAGAGACCGCGAAGGAGCATATTTTTTGGTTAAGGTTCGATGCGCATACTTCCCCAGAGAGATGGATTAAAATTGAATCCTTCGACAGATGAGGAATTCCACCGGATTTGTTCTTTACGAATGCCTGATTCGTCGCTCATATCCATGGCTAATTCCAATCCGTAGATTTGTCCGGATTGCCATGGGTTAGCCCCTAGTTCCGACCAAGGTATAGATGCCTCGAATGTATAGAGATCAGACTTCTTTTGTGTTTTTATTACTGATCCGGAAATCTTTTTACTCTGGGTCCAGTCGTAACAAAAAGCTTTATCGCTCATGCTAATTCCGAGGTGGTGATCGGTAGCATAAAATATTTTTCTTTTTGGATCAGTCGAGGCAAGTGTAGAAAAGGCAATTTCCAGCGCATCGCCATTCCAGATATCCTGATTGTCATGAGGATTAACAAGAGGGTTTGCATCTTGCACTACCCCTGCGAGATAGAGATACGTGTTGTCATAATTTATATGGATGCGAGCATTTCCAACACTTGCATATTCTGAAAACCATTCAGTGGGTGAGATCGTTCCATCAATTGCCGGAGCAGCTAGTGGTCTTAATGTGGTTTGCATTTTCGCTTTTGGAGTGTAGGGGACAATCGAGATTTCATCCACCCATACTTTACCGCTTGATTCAAATTGAAAGATCACTTGTTTGATGGCGGACATATCTACATCTCTGTTTTCAAATGGAAAATTTTCGAGTGGGATAATTATTTGGGTCCACGAATCTTTCACAATACCTCCAACAACACAGCCGGTTGTAACACCGGTCCAAGCTTGATTACCAGAAAAGTCTTCGAATCCTACAGCCCATGGTAAACCACTTGACTGTCCTTTTTTCATTTTGGCCCAAAAGGATAATGCAGAAGTATGCAGAACAGAGCTCATATCTTTTCCTGTCCAGTTATCCCAACCGATTCCCATTCCAATCCACGTGCAATTTCCCGCCTGTTTATTCCATTCAATACTTATAGCACCATCACCTGTGTGCTTTTCCATATTTTCTGCACTAACTTGAAGGCACACTACTTCGGGTGAAAACCAGAGATCGTTGGTGATCTGATCTTTAAAGATATTGAGAGAATAGAAGTTGTTAATCCCTTTAACAGTGCTGGTAGGGGCATCTATTTCATACAGGCCGACAGGTTTGAACGTCTGGCAACTCAGAATAAGAAGTGCGAGGATATAACAACAAACGTATTTAATCATCTATTCAGAGATTTAGGGTTCCAGAGGTGTGCCCTGAGTAAAGGTGATATAGTCGAGGTACGCATTGGCATATCCACTAGTTGGATTAGCTAGAAATAGTACAGACACTTGAAGCAATTTATGAGGTTCATAAATGCCATTTCCTAATGGATTTGCAGGTTGACCATTTATTAACGTAGGTAGGTCGCTGTATTTACTTGAGTAAAGGTTCCACCCATTTTCTGTCATAGCAATTTCCATCGAAAACATATCTTCTACGTTGTCGGTATAGACGCCATCTAAATTATCATCTTCGCGAAATTGAAACAACATAAGACCATTACTTAGTTCTTCCGGTTTATACAACATCACATTAAAAAATTCATTTGCCGGATTTTCAGAAAGAGGATAGTGCGTATTTCCGTATGCAGACCCCGGCATATTGATCAGCCCGATGAGCCAGTCCCAATTCACAACTCCACCTATATTGAAATAATGCACTCCTTCCGCGGAGGTGGGAGATTCTTCTATAACGAAACTCATGTTTGCACCGGTTTGCACAAAACTGTTCCATCCTGCATTCAAACCGTTTTCAAAATCACTTAGAATAAAACCTTCATAAATTTTTGGAGATACAACTTCAAGTGTATCGCGAAGTGTGTCGGCTTCACTTACAAAAGAAAGTTCTACGGCACATTCTTCGGCTTTAAAAAGTGGGAGCACACTGGCACCACCTGTCCATGTAGAATTGGTGTTATCCAACAAATAAGAGAAACCGGTTATTTCTTTAGTGGCACCTGATTGAAGGCCGGTTATCTTCAATTTCCATTCAACATTTTTGGAGAAAGTTGCAGAGAAAAATGTGCTTTCACCTGCAGCGAAATCAACACTTTCATCCGAAATTTCTAGACCTTCGATGATGCTGAATTGTCCGTATAGATCATTCAAAGATGGTCCACTAAAATCTTCATCGGTTTTACAACCAACAAAAAATAGTGCGATTGAGAATAAAATTAGAATGGCGTTTTTCATGATTAAAATTTCATTTGAAACATGAGCATAAATTGATTTACCGTGTAGTTCGGTAGTGTGAGAATTTCGTTCTCTGAAGTGAAAGTGTTGTATTGGGCGCTTAAATAGGACTTTTCGCTAAACCGATATCGAAGACCAAACGCGCTCATTTTTTGAGTACCGTTCACGGTGTATTCACTAAAATTAAATATTTCGGAATAGGTATTGCGAACGGCGGTGTAATCGAATCCCTCGTAATTGATCATTTGATAACCCAAGAGTAAGTCACACGATTCCATAAATTCGATTTCCAATCCTGCAGACATAGCGGTAGTATTTAATTCTACTCCTTTGACTAATTCTTCTCCCTCACGAGTTGTTTGATCATCGCGATAAGAAATACTCACATGAATCATTTTTTTCCAATCGGCGAAGAACTTCTGAATATCCGATTCAAGAGTCAATTTTGTACGAGAGAATTCGCGTGGTTTAACAGTTCCTTCTCCTCGAACTTCTTGTTGTGCTAACGTGCTTATACTTCCTTTCAACGGGAATTTCGCAGACTCATAATTTAATACAAGCTCATAACCTTGACGGTTGGGTGTTGCTGCACCATAAGGAGTGATATTGTCGTATGCAGGTGAGAAGTCCATCAGATAAGGCTGCAGTTGCATGTTATAAAAGGAAGACTCTCGCATGAGATCCATCATGGTCAACGGACGAAGATCCTGCTCATTAGTTATACGCTGATAAGCAACGGGCAAAGCATTGTAATTTATACGCTTTGTTTGAGCCCCCGGACTTCTGAAATCTTCACCTATGCGCGATGTCTTAAGAGCTAAACTAAACCCACTTGATTCATGTCGGATCTTTGGCTTTATATCAATGAAGCTACCTTCGAATATCGGAGCTTCTGCGTTGTTTTTGTAGCGCGTTTTAGACTTTCCTGTTTCGGCGTCGACACTTAAAATCCATTCTTTCAGAGGAACTTCTACCTTCAGTGTTCCGGTTACAACGGGATTATGAAAGGTCGATGTATTGCGAGAAGTACCCCAAACATCGTACATGTCTGTAAAATTGATTCCGGCTTCTACAAATTTGCTTTGAACCAATAGTACGTTTAATCCTGAAAATAATCGGTCGCTGTTCTGTCCGAAATCCGAAGCTTTAACACGAGTAGTGACTGCGTGAAATTGAAGTTCATCCACGTAATTTTTAAAGACAAGCGCGAATTCAGCCGCAGCACCTTGTTGTCTCCACGAATTATCTTCCGAATAGAAGTGGTCGTAGTTGATTAAATCTGTTTGTTGCTGAAATATGAATGGTAAATCGGAAATAACTTCTTGTTCTTGATTCCAAAGAGTATAAGGACTCATCTTGTAATTAATATCTCCGAGTTGATAGCGGACAATACCGCCAATGACACCTTTCACATAAAGTTGTCGAATATCAAACGTAACGCCCGAACCCCAAAAACCACCGTAGTCGTTTCGCACCCGAACCATACCGAGTATTTCGGTATTTCTGTTTGGACGGATGTTCATACCCAAATCGACCATGACGTGACCACTGTTTAACTTAGGAACAGTTATAGTGTCTGCAGGTTCAGTTTCCTGCTGGAGATCATCGCCATAATAAAGAGCTCGCGCAGCACCAATAAAGGTGATTTTCTTTTGTTCCTGAGCAGAGCCGGAAATACCGAAACCGATTATGGCAACGAAAAGGAGTAGGAGGTGTATATTTTTTTTCATCAGAAAAATGCCTTCATTTCTAAAGTGAGTTCGCGTCCGCGAAAGTGATCTAATCCGAAACTTTTATCTTCAAAATAATACCATCTATGTCGAGCATAGAAACGTACATTTTTTCCCATATCGATATCTAAACCAAACCCAACCCCTTGTCCGGTTTGATTGCGCGGACGACCTGTAATTTCATCTATATCGGTTTGGTAATTTCCAAGAGTACGTTCGTATCCGTAATAAGCATTCACCAACCAACCCGGGCGGAAAGCATAGTACATTTCAAATTCTGCGATGTATTGACGGATGTAGGCTTTTTCGTTGGTAACCGTTATCGGCGACCATTTTCTAGAAGTACTATTGGCCTGAAGCAACGAGAAAATAAAGAAGTCTTTTCCAAAAAGTTTGGTGCGATACTTCATCTGCGCTTCCATCATGTTAAAATGTTTCGCAAAAATTACCGTTCCGGAACTGTCATCAGATAACTGAACTGTTTCGTATGTATCTCTAAAAATATCGGAGTAGCGACTATATGGACCGACACCACTTGGGAAGATCCATCGCCAAAAACGGGAACGTGTAAAACCGTTCACGGGATGTCCGAACGTAATTACAGAAGCTGAGGGTTCGAGTTCTGATGCAAATCCCAGACCACCACTGAACCTGAATTTCTTGAGTGTGGCCTGAACATTTAAGTTCAAACCTTCGCGATTATTTGTCATTTGTCCTAAGCGAACCATCGAACTACTGAAGGGCTGCAAGACAGCAGTGCTGCCGACACTTCCGGCGGGTATGTCGTTCACTCTATATTCCGTTGTCGCTGTATTCCAAAAAACAGCATTGTTGTTTACTACTTTAGGACTGATGCGATAATAATGGAGTTCGGCTTGTACAATTTTATTTAATCCGGGTGTCGAAAATTTTAGTTGTAATGCTTCACCCCAATCGCCACTGTTTTTCGGACTAAAATAATTACCACCGCCTATTTCACCTTTTAGACCGTAACCGGAGATGTTGTATGCGAATTCAGCAGTGAGCATATGGAATCCATAGGCATCTATAGACAAGCTATCTGTCGAACTAGTAGAATTCAGTGTATTTAAACTCACAAAATTTCCTGCACTAAAATCCTTTTTGATTTTTGCTCCATATGACATGTTTGGCGATAGCACGAAACCGCCATTTAATTCTGTTTTACCCAACATCAGATCAAAGGAAGTTCGTCCCGGCATGTTACTGCCTTTAATCACGATTCCTTGAAAAGCTCTATTTCCCCAACGCGTGTCTTGTGATATCGAACCTTCTTCAAAAAATTGATTATATCTGGTGTGCAAATTTTTCGCCAAGGGATTAAAGTCTTTACTGCTGTTTTGCGTATTGCTTCCCAAGGGGTCCCAAGGATTCCGCTCGAATAACATAAAACGATTGTATCCTTTGAATGACGCCATGGTCAAATCGGACATCGCATACCATTGTATACCACCGACGGTCACATTAATATTCCCAACATCTGTTTTGAAATTTCCACTTAGATTGATACCCAAGAGCATTCCTAAGTTCGCTCCCAATCGTGTTCCTAAAAGCGGACGCTGAATATCGGGGCGAAGAGAGTCGACTACTTGGCCGGTATAACTTGTCCCGATAACACCATTTAAAAATTGGAACATCATTAAATCAAAACTCCAAAAAGTTTTATCGGAAGTTTTTGCTGATACATTTAAAAGCAAATTGGGTAGCTGACTATCATCACCGATAAAAATATTTCGAGGTAATGCCGTATCACCTATTATCGGATTGAGCAAGTAAGGGTCTAGTTGTCGCTGATAGGTAGCAAAAAAACGGTAGTATCCGGAGACCTGTAAGGTCCGCAATCCGTTAGGTTCGACCTTGGGCATGAGTCCATATTCGGACGTAGATCGTAGGCTTAAACTGTCTACTTCCTGTGCTTCAATACCCGCTGAGAGCAAGCAAAAAATAATAGCACAGAGTAGTTGGATTCTCATGGTAATTTAAATTGGTCAGGTGTAAAGCTAATGCTTTTTGTTAAAACAACAATAAGTCTTTGTATCATTCTGAAAGCAGTGTAAGTTTTTTAAAACTTACTGCTCTCGAAGGTTCCGTCCCGGGTTCTCTCGCCACTACATAAAAGGGAACATTCTCGTATGCATAATGATTGTTTCCATCGGTGATAAAAAGAAAGAGGCGATAAGAACCCTCTTGTGAAGGAACTCTTAAAACAGCCGAATTTCCTTTTTTTCGTATGACCGAATTAGAAACCGGAAGGGGAGCACTTTCGGCATCTCCTCCTGCTTTAATATCTGTGCTTTCCGGGACAATAAGCCATTTGAGACGCAGATTGTCGTTGTCTCGATCAGAACAACTTGCAACAACATCGAACGTATCTTCTGCTTTAAGAGTGATATGCTGTCCTTTGCGCTGACCATTGATCACCAGAGAATCAATAGAAGGTGTTATGTTTTTCGCATACTCACCGGTCCAGATTTTTTGAAGGCGATCTATAGCTTCACTGGATTCACCTTTTTCGGAAAAGAGTCCGTACCATGTAGAAGTGGTTTCTTGTTTTTGTCCCCAGAGAAATACGTACGAACCGATGCACATTTGTTCATCAGCGGCAATGTATTTTGTATATCTTTCTTCGTATGAATTCGCTTTTTCGGTGCTGCTTTGTTCAACCGGTGCACCCCATTTAGTTTTTTGCACTTCCCAATGACCGTTGGGTCCCCACTCGGTGATCATGTATGGTCCGGTCCATCCCCATGTTCTAATATTGTCTTTCACCTTGCTCAAATCTCCATATGTATTTACACCATATATATCAATTTCGGGAGCCCTTTCCTGAATCAGTTTTACTTCCTCTTTATCAAGTCCCGCAGTAACAGTGCAGGTAGGGTGATTGGGGTCTACTTCGTGAATCATTTTTGCGATGTCATTCACGGCGTACCATACTTTGGTATTAGTATAGAATAGATCCACTTCATTTCCAACTCCCCATAAGAGAAGAGCCGGATGATCTTTGAGCTCAGTTACCACTTTACGAAAACCTTCAAGTTGTGCGGCCACTTTGTCTGCGTCGTTATAGTCAAAACCATGTCGTTCGTGTTGCACCCATAAACCCATCATCACGGTCATACCCATTTCATGAGCCTCATCTAGAATTTGCAAAGCATTATCTGTACTCCAAGTACGAATAGAATTTCCCCCGATTTCCTGAAGTTTATCCAAATGAACATGTCCACCGGCACCTTTTACAAAATAAGGTTTGCCATTTCGGATGAGCCCCCATTTGCCGTCTTCATTCTGCTGAACAGTGACCTTTACTACTTGAGACAATGCAGGTGCACACAGTGATAGAAGAAGTGCGATATTGCATACTCGAAAGATGCTATTGATCATGAATTTGGTAGATTTAGAAATCAAACGAAAATCCCTTTTCTTTCATTTTCACAAATTTCTTTTCATCGAAACTGTAAAGGAGGGAAGGGCGGTGTGAAACATTTTTTTGTGACTCATTCAGTTTTTTAAGAAACTTAAAGTCAACTAATTTTTTCCTAAAATTCCCTTTATCGAACTGTTTGTCCAGGATAGTCTCAAAAACAGCTTGAAATTCTGTCAAGGTAAATTTTTCGGGAAGAACTTTACTAAATATATCTTCTGTGAGCACTAATCTTTTAAGTCGGCTATACGATTCTTTAAGAATTTCGCTGTGATCGAAAGCTAGTTCCGGTAATTCATTGATAGAAATCCATTGGGTATCTTTTGCCCACGACGAAGCGTGAGGTTGAAGGTCAGTTCGTTCGACAAGGGCCAGGTATGCAACCGTGATTACACGGCCCAAGGGGTGTCGATTTACTTTACCAAATGTGCTTACCTGTCGGATTGGTATATCGGAGAGAGAAGTAAGATCTTTTAGAACGCGTGTGGCTGCATTGTCCAAGTCCTCATCGGGATATACCAAGTCGCCGGGGAGTGCCCAGAGATTTTGGTAGGGATCGGCCCCGCGTTGTATCAACAGAATCTTTAATTCCCGGTCGTGATATCCAAAAATGACACAGTCAACGGAAAAGGCGGATTTGAAAAATGCATCCACGGGAATAGAATATAGATCGTCTTCCAAGAGTCGCGGACGGTAGGTTTTCATGGTATGGGTCATAACTCGTTCTTCCAAATATAGGCATTTCTGTTCAGCAATAATCGGGACGAAATAGTGAAATTGACAAAAAGAAATTGTAAAATCGACAAAAAGTGTAAATTAGCCCCTCAAAACAATTTTATTAAACCAATTAAAACATGAAAAGAATATTATTTGGAATTGCTTTGTCGCTGTTATCGATAGTGGCAGTAGCACAGCCTTACGCCGTTACTTTTCAGGTGAACATGAATGAGGTTATAGACCCATTTACGACTCCTGAAGTGAACGGTACATTTAATGGATGGTGTGGAGCATGTAACGGTCTAACCGAAACATTGCCCGGCATTTGGACAACTACCATAATGATTAACCCGGGCACTTATGAGTACAAATTTGCATATGACAACTGGGCCGGTCAAGAAAGTCTGGTTCCCGGTTCACCTTGCACTTTAACATCAGGTGCATTTACGAATCGTACATTAGAAGTAACCGGAGACGTGACTATTCCCCTCGTTTGTTGGGGAGCCTGTTTGGATTGTGGAGTTGCTCCTGCGGTTTACGACGTTACCTTTCAAGTGGATATGTCGGAATACGCCGGAACTTTTACTACGCCCGAGGTAAACGGTGCTTTTAATGGATGGTGCGGCGGATGTGCCGGAATGACAGACATTGATAATAACGATATTTGGGAAGTAACTATTTCTCTGGAAGAGGGAAATTATGAGTATAAATACGCGCACGATGCATGGACCGGTCAAGAAAACTTGATTCCGGGTTCACCTTGTACTATAACAAACGGCGCTTTTACCAATCGCACGTTGGAAGTTACCGGCGACGTTACTCTACCTCCTGTATGCTGGGGCGAATGTGCTGCTTGTGGTGCATTGTCAACCTATGATTTAACATTCCAAGTGGACATGACGCAATATGCTGGTGCTTTCACAACACCGGAGGTCAATGGTACCTTTAACGGATGGTGCGGAAACTGTAATTCTATGACTGACGCAAATTCTGACGGTATCTGGGATGTTACTATTACTCTTACAGAAGGTGTTTATGAATACAAATTTTCTCATGATGCGTGGTTAGGTCAGGAAAATCTTACACCGGGTGATCCTTGTACCATTACAACAGGCGTTAATACAAATCGTTCACTCAACTTGACTGCTGATGTTGTTTTACCTCCTGTATGCTGGGGTTCTTGCAGCGCATGTGTTCCAGCTACCTATGACGTTACTTTCCGCGTGGATATGAATAACGTTACTGAGCCTTTCACAACACCTGAAGTAAATGGTATTTTCAACGGTTGGTGCGGTGGATGTGCTCCAATGTCGGACTTAGATGACGATGGTGTTTGGGAAATCACTATTCCATTAGAAGCTGGAGCATATGAATATAAATTTGCATACGATTCATGGGCCGGTCAAGAAACATTGACAGAAGGCAGCGCTTGCACGGTGACCAATTTTGGATTCACCAATCGTTTGGTTAACGTTAGCGGTGATGTTGTTCTTCCTCTTGTTTGTTGGGCTTCATGTTCCGATTGCGGAGTTGTTATTCCTGTATACGACATTACATTTCAAGTAGACATGAATACAGTTCCGGGTCCTTACACAACTCCGGAAGTGAACGGAAACTTTAATGGATGGTGTGGCGGATGTGCACCAATGACGGATATCGACAACAACGGCGTTTGGGAAATCACCATTCCATTGCAGGCCGGTACATATGAATATAAGTTTGCTTACGATTCTTGGTCCGGTCAGGAAAACTTGATCCCCGGCAGCCCTTGTACGATTACTACAGGAGCTTTCACAAATCGTTTGTTAAACGTATCAGCTGATGAAGTTCTTCCGGTAGTGTGCTGGGGAGAGTGCAGCGGTTGTTTTGATGTCGTTGCGGTTCGTTTCCGTGTAGATATGTCTAACGAAACTGTTTCTCCTTTGGGTGTTCACTTAGCAGGCGTATTCCAAGGTTGGGACCCAGCCGGAACTCCAATGACTCACATGGGCTTTGGTATTTATGAAGCTACAGTGAATCTCGATGCACTTGCTTACTATGAATACAAGTATGTAAATGGAAATGCATGGGGTACGGACGAATCAGTTCCTGCTGAATGTTCGGTTGGATTCAATCGCTACTTCACAACAGGAACGACTGACCTAAATCTAGATGTTGTTTGTTTTGGTGTATGCACAGGATGTACCGGTTGTACCGATCCACTTTCTACTGAATATAATCCATTCGCAATTTCTGATGACGGAAGTTGTCTTACACCGATCATTTCCGGATGTACATATCCAGGAGCAGAAAACTACAACCAAGTTGCTAATACTGACGATGGATCTTGTACTTTCAATTTGGTGAGTTCATGTCCGGCCGACATAACAGGTGATGGCTTCGTAGGTCTATCCGACTTACTAAGTTTCATTGGTTCATACGGTTCAACGTGTCCATAATCTGAGATAACCTTTAAAAGGAATTATCCAGTATATCAATCGTCAAAGCCGGTAACTTTGTTACCGGCTTTGATTTTTTTACAGAAATAAGTTCGATAACATGAAAAAGATTTTACCGGTCATTGTCATTGTGATATCCTTCGCAATTTCTTCAACTGCTCAGAATTGTGTGGGTGGTCAGATATATACAAACGAGGCATTCCTCTACGGACGATTTGAAGTAGCGATGCGATCTGCAGAAGGCAACGGTATTGTCTCCTCTTTTTTCTTGTACAATTTTGATGTGGGTTGCGATTGGCCCGAGGAGAATAATGAAATTGATATTGAAATGACGGGTAACAATCAGAATGTTCAATTCACAACTCATTATCCGGGACCGATTTATTACACACAAGCCATTACACCAACGTTCAATCCGCATGATGCAATTCATTTGTATGCTTTCGAATGGGAGCCGGGAATTGTCCGTTGGTTTATAGATGGGCAATTGGCCTACGTGCAAGATCAACCCTTCGTCGACGGACTCATCCATCCGATGCGCATCATGATGAACCTTTGGGCCGCCGAAGCGGTATCGTGGGTGGGACCATGGGATCCGGCTATTATGCCCGTTCAATCGGAATATGATTTTGTTCGTTATTACGACTACACTCCGGGTATCGGAAACACGGGTACCGGAAACAACTATTCGCTTGTTTGGGAAGATCAATTTAATACTATAGATCCTGTGCGTTGGTCGCTGTCAAACAACAATGGTTTTGGTGGAAACTACTGCACCTTTAGAGGAACAAGTGTTGCGCTGAATAATGGGAAACTCTTATTACAAATTGAAGAAGAGTCGCCCATAGTAGAAATGGTTCCGGTTACTTTTTCTGTAAATACAAACGAATTAAACCTCTTGCCAACGGATGATATCTATCTGAATGGCTCTTTCAACAATTGGTGCGGAACTTGTGCACCCATGGCTGAAAACAATGGAGTATGGTCGATAACCGTAAACCTTGAACCGGGGACCTATGAATATATTTTCACGAAAAATGTTTGGCAAGAAAATGGTGGAGCTCCCCTTGGTAGTTCATGTGATTACTATCCATGCGATGAGTATACAAATTATGGACTGCTAGTAACAAATGGATCTGATCCGATCAACTTAGAAACCTATTGTTGGGGAACATGTTTAGATTGTGGTGCTTCGCCACTTACGTACGATGTTACCTTTCAAGTGGACATGAATAACGTAACAGCACCATTCACTACCCCTGAAGTAAATGGCACTTTCAACAATTGGTGCGGCGGATGTGCTCCCATGTCGGATTTAAATAATGATGGGATTTGGGAACTTACGATAGCCCTTGAACCCGGGAATTACGAATATAAATTTGCATACGACTCTTGGTCCGGCCAGGAAATTTTGAATGAAGGGAGTGCATGTACCGTCACAAATTTTGGATTTACCAATCGATTTTTAAGCGTGGCTACTAATACTGTTTTGCCTGTTGTGTGTTGGGCAGATTGCAACGCATGTGAACTCGTTGTTCCAACTTACAATGTCACCTTTCGTGTAGATATGAATGCCGTGTCGGACAATTTTTCGACACCCGAATTGAATGGCACTTTTAACGGTTGGTGTGGCTCATGTGCACCCATGTCGGACGGAGACTCGGATGGCATTTGGGAAGTGACATTGGCACTTCAATCGGGTTTTTACGAATACAAATTTTCCTATGATACGTGGACTGGTCAGGAAACTCTTACTCCGGGAGATCCTTGCACCTTAACTACCGGAATTTTTACGAATCGTGTCCTTACCGTTACTCAAAACTCAGTGTTGCCTGTAGTTTGCTGGGAGTCCTGTTCCGCATGTGCAGGTTCGGTAAATGTGAGATTTCGTGTTGATATGTCCAACGAGACAGTATCGCCGGAAGGAGTTCATTTGGCGGGTTCTTTTCAGAATTGGGATCCGGCCGCAACACCTATGACACATGTTGGTTTTGGTATTTATGAGTCAACCTTGGCGATTGCATCAAATAGTTTTCATGAATTTAAATACGTCAATGGCAACGATTGGAATGAAGACGAGTCGGTGCCCGGTATTTGTTCAAATGGTATGAACCGTTTTTTTACTACCACAGAACAAAATGAAAATTTGGATGTCGTCTGTTTTAACTTGTGTGATGTATGTGCCGGCTGCACAGATCCTATGTCTCTTCAGTTTAATCCATATGCGGGTTCCGATAATGGTTCTTGTATTACTCCATTAATTATAGGGTGCACCTATCCTTTAGCGATTAATTTTAACATTTCGGCTAATGAAGACGATGGCTCCTGTTTATTTGAATTGGCAAGCGATTGTCAGGCCGACTTAAATGGAGATGGAATTATTGGATTAGTCGATTTACTGGGATTTATAGCGGCATACGGCTCAACATGCCCATAACTAAGGCACCTTAGGTTAGCCCTCCAATTGTTAACTAAAATGGAAAAATAATCCTTTTTGTAATTTGTACAATTAGACTATCTTAGCGACAGGAAACAATACATTAATAATCGAAAGATGAGAAAAGTTCTACTTTTAACAACCACCTTCATCGTTGGTTGTATTACATGGGCAAGTGCGTTTAATGTCACCTTTAGGGTAGACATGAACGAGGTTGCTTCTGCTTTTACGACTCCGGAAGTAAATGGCAATTTTAATGGATGGTGCGGGGCATGTGCTCCGATGACTGATGTCAATGCTGACGGAGTTTGGGAAATTACAATCGTTCTGGGAGCGGGTACCTTTGAGTACAAGTTTGCAGCCGACAATTGGGCCAATCAGGAAACTCTTACACCTGGTAGCCCTTGTACACTCACTACGGGTGCTTTCACGAATCGCTTGATAGTAGTATCGGCGGATGTAGTTTTACCCGTTGTATGCTGGGGCACGTGCGTTGGTTGCAATGAAGTAGTACCCACTTATGATGTTACATTTCAAGTAAACATGAATGAAGTTGCTACGGCTTATACAACACCGGAAATAAACGGAACGTTTAACAATTGGTGTGGTGCCTGTGCACCTATGACCGATAACAATGCAGATGGTATTTGGGAAATCACCATTACACTTGATGAAGGCTCATACCAATACAAATTTTCTAATGACGCATGGGCAGGACAGGAGACCTTAATACAAGGTAGCCCTTGTACGATTACCGCCGATGGATTCACCAATCGTCTTCTTTCAGTTACCGGTGACGTAGTCCTTGACCCGGTATGTTGGGGTTCTTGTTCGGATTGTGGAGCAGTACCATCTTATGATGTGACGTTTCAGGTCGATATGAATGATTCGGGTGTTAACTTCACAACAATAGAACTCCCGGGAGCTTTCAATAGCTGGTGTGGTGGTTGCGCTCCCATGAGCGACGCCAACATGGACGGTATTTGGGAATTAACAATAGAGCTCGAGGCAGGTACTTATGAGTATAAATATGCTTACGATAATTGGACAGGAAGTGAGCAGTTGCAAAGCGGAAGTGCTTGCACCGTTACTGTGGGAGATTTTACCAATCGTGTTATTGAAGTGAATGCGGACATGACCCTTCCATTAGTTTGTTGGGCATCTTGTGAAATATGCAATTTCGTAGAAGTGATTCAAATGGATCTGCCTGTAGACTTTGAAGGTACAGAAATCGATCACGGTGTTTTAGGTTTCGAAGGTGCAGAAAATTCTACGATTGTAGTTGATCCGACTGATGATACCAACACGGTTGTGAAAGTGGTGAAATCGGCTACTGCTCAGCCATGGGCCGGCACTACTATCACAAATATGAATGAAGATGGATTTGCTTCAGCCATTCCTTTTGATGTAGATAACACGCAGTTATCTGTTCGCGTTTGGTCGCCGGATGCGGGTATCGTAGTTCGTTTAAAAGTAGAAGATTATATGGATCCAACTCGCTCCTGCGAAACAGATGCTGTTACTACAACGGCAGGTCAGTGGGAAACGTTGGTTTTCAACTTTGCTAATGAAGGTGCCGGAACAGCAGAACTTAATTTTACCTACTACTTAAACAAAGCCTCAATTTTCTTTAACTATGGAGTACCCGGAGTAGATGTTGGGGAAAAAACTTACTACTTCGACGACATCGAATTTTTACCCGGAAATGGTGGTGGAGGTTCAACCTTCAGTGTTTTGTTTCAAGTGGATATGAACGATGTTGTAGAAGCTTTCACAACACCTGAGGTGAATGGTACATTTAATGGATGGTGCGGTGGTTGTGCTCCAATGACCGACGATGATCTCGACGGTGTTTGGGAACTAGCCATAGATCTTGAACCGGGCACTTACGAATATAAATTCGCTTACGACACTTGGACCGGTCAAGAAACATTGGTTCCGGGTAGCACATGTACAATAACGACAGGTGAGTTTACCAATCGTCTGCTTACAGTAACAGCCGATGAAGAATTGCCTGTGGTATGTTGGGGTTCGTGCACAACGTGTGACAAAAATGAAGGTCCATACAACATCGTATTTTCTGTGGATATGAATGATGTTACTGAATCATTTACTACTCCGGAAATCAACGGGACATTTAATAACTGGTGCGGCGGTTGCGCTCCGATGTCGGATGCTAACAGCGATGGTGTTTGGGAAATTACTATTCCTCTTGCAGCAGGTACCTATGAGTACAAATTTGCTTACGATGCTTGGGCCGGTCAGGAGACATTGACTCAGGGATCTTCTTGCACGGTTACTCTAGATGGTTTCACAAATCGATTGATCGAAGTAACAGAGAACGCGACACTTCCGGTGGTTTGTTGGGCTAGCTGTGAGCCTTGTGTAATTAATGTAGAAGAGAATGCTGCCATGGACATTCGCATCTATCCAAATCCGGTTCAGAACATGCTTCAAATCGAATTTTTAGGTGCCATGAACGGAACAAGCACATTGCAGATCACTGATGCACGCGGACAACTCGTATATGATGAGACGTCGGCTGCGGGTTTTATTAGAACGCTTGATACATCAGCATTTGCAGATGGTTTGTATTTCCTTCGTCTTCGTACAGAAGCGGGTGAATTGACTAAGACATTTGTTGTTGAGAAATAAATGATATAAATAGTGATAAAAAGCCCGCGTAATGCGGGCTTTTTGTTGCAGTTTTGAGGCTGAGGTGTTTTTGTTGTAGACTAACCGAATAGAAAAAATCCAAAACCAAAAAGTATGAGTCAAGTAAAGACCAAAACCGGTGCAATTCTCACAATCATATCGGTATTTTTTTTCTGGGGATTTGTTGCATCGAGCAATGACATTCTGATTCCTGTATTTAAAGAAGCATTGACATTATCGCAAACCGAATCGCAGATGATTTCGTTTGCATTTTATGTGGCCTACACAGTAGGCGCATTGTTCTACTTTGGAATTTCACGTGCTAGAAAAAAGGATATTCTAAACACCATCGGCTACAGGAATGGTCTTGCTTTGGGACTATTGATATCAGCAGTTGGCACATTGCTTTTTATTCCCGCTGCAAACACGGGTTCTTTCACGCTCCTCATTTCCGGTTTGTTTATTGTCGGACTAGGATTCTCTCTGCAACAAACAGCAGCGAATACTATTATGATCGTATTGGGAGATCCTGCAAAAGCATCTCAACGACTAAGTTTAGCGGGAGGTATCAATAATATTGGTACAACCATTGGACCCGTAATTGTCGCTTTTGCCATCTTTGGTTCAGCATCAAGTGGCGGAACCGATCTTGATTTGGCTAGTGTGAAGATTCCATACTTGTGTCTTGGAGCCGCGTTTCTTATTGTGGCTATCATATTTAAGTTTTCATCTGTGCCCGACAGAATCGAGTCTATAGGCGAGGAAACTCCATCGGACGCCGAACATGCAGGTGCTATCGATTCCGGTTTGTCGAAAGATGGTAAACCGATTGCAAAACATAGTGCAGGTTCGAAAAGCAGCCCCTTTGCATATCCACAACTTGTTTTGGGAATGATTGCAATTTTTGTTTATGTAGGTGTTGAAGTATCTACGGCAAGTAATTTACCGGAGTTTTTGAAACAACATGTAGGATTTGAAAGCAATCAAATTGCACCCTATATCTCATTGTTCTGGGCGAGTTTGATGATCGGACGCTGGACATCTGCTGCCGGAGCTTTCGGAGTTTCCGATAAAGTAAAATCAGTATTGAACTTGGCTCTTCCTTATGTGGCCTTTTCAATTTTTATCTTAGTCAATTATATCGGTGGAGCGGATGTGTCGATATTTTATTCTTATGCCCTGATTATTGTTCTGTTGATTTTGGCGGACAGATTAAGCGGAGGAAATCCCGTAAAGCAACTTATGATTTATTCGATCTGTGCAATAGGTGCTTTGATTATAGGAATAATGGCCGATGGAATGGTGAGTGCATACGCATTTATCAGCGTTGGTTTATTCTGCAGCACCTTGTGGCCTTGCATTTTTACCATTGCGATATACGACTTAGGACGACATACGAATGAGGGTGCAAGCCTTTTGATTATGATGATCATGGGCGGTGGAGTAGTTTCTCTAACCCAAGGTTATCTTGCCGATAACGTTACCGGTATTCAAAACTCCTATTGGCTTGTTGTAGTCGGTTTTATGTACCTCGTTTATTATGCATACAGAATGCGTAATCTCGATATCGGCGGAGTAAAAGCCGGCGGTCACTAGAGCTCGATATATTCATTGATATAGCATCGATCGGTATCTACCGGTCGATGCTTTTTTTTAAACCGAAAAACATTCCATTTGAGAAAGACGCTCTTCAATGATATAGGCTCCTAGGCCCGGAGTCTCAGGCACTGTTATTACTCCGTTCGGACCGTAGTGGATTCCTCCACTCACAGGGTCCTCGCTAAACATGAGTGCCGTATCAAAGTCATAATGGACGATAGAAGGACTACACAAGGCGTAATGGGCAAAGGCAGTCATGGCAAGACGAGATTCAATCATGGCACCCACTTGCAATTTGATCCCTGATTTTTCAGCCATACGAGCCATTTTTAACGCTTTAAAAATCCCACCTGATTTACATAATTTGATGTTCATGTAATCACACGCATTCAGTTCGATTAAACGTTGTGCATCATGATCATCGCCGCAACATTCATCAGCCATAATGGCAATCGGACTTTCCTTTTTTACTCTTGGCATATCCGTCAACTTCCATCGAGCAATCGGTTCTTCGCAGTGTTCGATATTGAATTCGGCCATTGCATTAAGTGTTTCAATTGCTTCTTCAACTTCCCAACCTTGATTGGCATCTATGCGAAGAGGAATCTCATCACCCACAGCTTTGCGAATGGCTCTGATTCGTTCAATATCTGTTTTCCCATTTTTCCCGACTTTCACTTTGATCGCGGGGTAACCTTGGTTTTTGATCTTCACTGCATCCTCGGCCATTTTATCAATCTCACCAATACTTACTGTGTAATCGGTAACAATGACTTTATCATTTTTCCCACCAATAAAAGCGTATAAAGGAAGTCCGCCTTTTTGTGAAGCGATGTCGTAGAATGCTATATCAAAAGCACTTTTAATGCAAGTATTTCCGTAAATGATGCTATCCATCAGAGCAATATTTCCTTCGATATCTACTGCATCTTTTCCTTTTAAGGCTTTAGCAAAGTACTGCCCGACGATAAAACATGTATCCTGACTTTCGCCATTGATAGGCATGTAGGGACTGCATTCGCCGAATCCAACGAATCCATCGTCGGTAGTTATCTTTACTAAAACATTATCTGCGCTTAGATCTACACCAAGAGATGTAACAAAAGGTTCTATCAATGGAATAGAGAATTTATAGAGAGATATTTGAGTGATTTGGCTCATGAGTTTGATGCTCTTATGCAGAGTCTATTATTTTTTATAATCCGGTACGTAATTCCATTCTCCATAACTTAGAATACCCTTTCTATTATACGAATTGACAGTGCAAGAACATTTGTTTACGTTGTTGCGATAGTCGTAAATTATTTCTTCTCTTAACCGATTTCGTTTATAATACTTTGTCGTTTGCAAATATCCGCCTTTGTACGTGTCTATCACGTGTACTCTTTTTTTCTTGAAATAAAAAGTAATTTCTCCATCTGCGAGCAATTTTATACTTTCATCGAATTCCACCATAACACAATCATTCCGGATTAATTCCGGATTGACATGATCAACATAAAGGTAGGCTCCCGTCGGACAATAGATGACGTAACGTTCGTAAGCAGCACTGTCTTTTGAGCATACAAGAAAGGAGTTATTGAGATACTGAATTTTTCTCTCTGAATGGGACAGGGTGTCTTGGGAAAGAGCGGTTGTCGAAGAGGCGATGGATAAGAGACAAATCAGGAAGCATCGATACTGCATGAGCGTCCTGTTATTACTATATTTTAAAGAGTTTCTGATATCCAATTTGTATTCCTTGATCATTGTAGAATTTGATAAAGTACACACCGGAAGTAAGACGGGTCAGATTAAAAGTATCATTTGAGGAATTGGTTAAGAATTTTGAAATCAAACGTCCTTGCATATCCATGATTGAAATGGACAAAACTTGATTAGGAACACAATTCAAATGAACAATATCGGTGAAAGGATTGGGGTAAAGAAAGAGCGGTGTCTTATTGGTAACTTCAATACCTACAGGACAACTGATGTTCTCTACCGGAAATTCACATCCGTTGCTATCGGAAACAAGAACACCGAGAATCGATCCTTCCATAATACCAGTTATACCTGGTAATTCAGAGCCATCACTCCAAAGGTATTGATAGGGCGGACTACCTCCTTCAACGATCAATTCTACATCCATAAGTTGGTTTGAACACGATATTTGTGTTGAAGCGAGCAACTCGGTAGGTTCAGTAATTTCAAATGGTACTGTAATCAAACAAGCAGTTGAATCTTGTGCGAGTATTACATAGGCTCCTGCCGACAAGGAGTTGGGATTGTTATTGCCCCAATCAATGGAGTAGGGAGCGTTACCTCCGGTGATATCGATGACCGCTTGACCGGTGTTGGCTCCAAAACAATCAACGGGAATTACGTCAATTTCGAATCCTAACGTATCAGGTTCATATATCTCAATAAAAGATTCGATAGTACATCCATTTTCATCGGTAAGTACATATGCATATTCTCCTACCGGAAGGCTGTTTTCGTTCAATTCAGGGTTTTCCCAATTGATCAAATATCCATCGGCATTGGTTTCCGAAACTATAACACTTCCGCTTGAATCGCCTTTACACAAGACATCTGAAATATCGAAATGAACGATCAAGGAATCAGGTTCGATAAGATTCCACTCGTAATTAAAGGCACACCCGTTTTCATACGAAACTTGAAGGGTATATACACCGGCACTTAATTGTGTAATAGAATTTTCTTGAGATTCTAAGGACCATTGAATGTTATCAGGTAATACTTCTGCGGTGTATTGAATCGCACCATCATTGTAACCAAAACAACTTGGATAAACCACAGAGAATTCTAATTCAGGATTAAAAGCAGGATTGATGGTAATAGAAGCTGATGTTGTAAAACCTAAGTCAGACGTCACCTCAACAGAATAAGTTCCCGTTTCATAAATGGTTCTATATCGCTCTATACTCAAATCATCCCACAAAAAGGATTGAAAGTCACCGGCATCAAGAATGATGCTATCGCCTTGGCAAAGAATTTCGTTGTCAAGTATGGCGATATTAGCGACAAAGCCATCTCCCTCCACTAACATAAGTCGTTGGTCAGCGGGGACATCATAGTAGTGATCCACATGTCCCGATGGCCAGTCGATTTGTACACTATCAACCGTTGTGTAATCGTTCAAACCAAATAATTCGTATTGACTATCTTGTCCCATGTAGTTTTCTCCACACATCGTATAGCGCACTTGATGTTCGCCTCCCGCATAGACGTGTATCCATGCACCGATGCCATCGCGATTGGAAACGACACCTTCGAGAGCAATAGAAATCGAGTGTTTGTTTCCACCCGATGAAAGCCAGAAATTCGTGTTTTGAGGAGAATAATTGCTTACTACTAAATCGGGATAACCATCGTGATTCCAGTCGCCTGTTCCTGATGTATAACTATTGCTAAAGTCGAAAGGAAAAACAGTTGGATTTACATTGGTAAACGTCTCATTTCCCTGATTTTTCATGAACTTGTTCTGCAGTTCAGAGTATTGTGGAAAGTACTCACAGATATATAAATCTTGGTCCATATCAAGATCGTAATCAAACCAATTTGCGCCCCAGCCCAAAATGCTCAGTGAAGTGCCGGATGGCCCTGCTATGTTTAGAAAGTTTCCGGAAGACGAATTTTTAAGCAATGCACAAGGCCCAATGGAGGTGTTGCTCACGAAAATGTCCATGTATCCATCGTTATTCATATCACCGCAACTGGCCGTCATTGCGTCTACCATAGTAAGTGCCGATGACGTGCTTGTACCCACATCTGTAAATGTTCCATCGCCATTGTTGTGATATAAACGATTGGGATGTTCTTTATCATTAATTACATATAGATCCGGCCATAGATCGTTGTTGTAATCCATCCATACCGATTGAAACGAAAGGCTTACACCATCGCTCGCGCCTGACTCAAGTGTAACATCAGTAAATGTTCCATTTCCATTGTTGCGATACAAATGGTCCCAATAATTGTAGACATCCGTACCGAAATATAAATAAATGTAATTGCATACGTACACGTCGAGATCTCCATCGCGGTCGTAATCGCCCCAAGAGGCACCGAAGTGAGGGGTATCGAAATCTGTTAGACCCGATGAAAGACTTACATCCGTAAATTGGTTGTTACCATTATTTCGAAAAAGCTTGTTCGGAGCGTTGTATTGAGTGAGATAAAAGTCCTTGTCCCCGTCATTATCATAGTCCACCCATATAGGATGTTTACATTTTTCCAATAAGCCAAATGGAAAAGACTGAGGCGTACAAACCCCGTTTATATTGGCATAAAACTTCACCTGATTTTCGAGTGCAATAGATAAATCATCCCAACCGTCACCGTTAAAATCATGAAATGAAACACCCGATCCAAAAAGGCTATTGTTGACGATAGCATCAATGCCCATAGCGATGTTTTGATTTGAATACACTTGGGCATTCAAAACAAAAGGCAAGAAGGTCATCATAAGAAACAGACGCACCATGGCAGTTAAGATTCAAAACGAAGTTAAATATAAGAAATTTTGTTCATTTATCCAAACCGGCTTTTCATCAATAAGTGCTGTCG
>JBILMS010000006.1:0-87499 GCA_044375415.1 Flavobacteriales bacterium | reverse complement strand
TAAGTAGCATCACGGAAAGAATTGCGTTGTATAAAACATTGGATGATTTGCAATCCGAAGAGGAACTGATCAATTTCACGGCAGAGTTGAAGGATAGATTTGGAGATATCCCTTTGAAAGCTGTTGCTCTTTTGAATACAATACGAATGCGATGGTTGGCAAGAGAAATTGGTTTGGAAAAACTTGTACTGAAAAGCGGTAAGATGATCGGTTACTTTGTGAAGCAACAGGATTCACCTTATTACCAAAGTGAGAAGTTCTCCAAGGTTATCGACTTTGTCAAAAGATATCCGAATGCGGGAAAGATGTATGAAAAAGAAGGAACACTTCGGATATCCTTTAATCATATAGAAACAATGGATAAGGCTCTCAAAGTATTGAGAGGAATGCATGGCGATGAATAGAATTCGGTTGAAGTTTCCTTTAGTTTTTTAATAAACGATGGGTAAACTTCATTCCGCCATAGGTGAGATCCACCAAATACATACCGGCCGACAGATCTTCCACATCAATTGGCCAAATGCTATTTTGTCCGTAAAGAGTGAATTGTTTTACAATGCTTCCACGGAGATCTCGCAGTGTTACAATACCCGGCGCAAAGGACTCTCCACTTATCAACTCTATAAATAATTTATCGGGGGCCGGATTAGGATATAGTTGAAATGGACTACTCATAGAATGTCCAATCTGTGTCTGAAATGTAAGAAGGCGCTGTATAGAAAACCCTTTGAGATCTCTGATTGCTCCATTCCAAGCGTTGATTGATTCCGGATAGTGCCATCTGCGGATTTGAGATTCTAATTCCGGCGTAAGTTCTTCTGTAAATTCATCGATAAGGGGAATGATCTGATCCGGTCGCCAATATGTATTGGCGAGGTCCATAGCGTGAAGTAAGAACTCTTGACGATATGTTTGATTTTTCATCAAGTAACGAAATAGTACGGAAGCAGGGTCGCTGCCATTTGCGGCTTGTAAAAGATTTTCTCCGGATGAATAGTTCGCATCTTTAGCGCAAGCATCACAGTCGAATAATATAAAACGCCACTTACTTTCCTCCGTTCTCGCTTTCCACAACCGCACATTGTTGACCGGAAAATCTTTGTTACTAAAAAATAAATTCACAGCCATGTAGTCCTTGAAAGAAGAGAGGTCTACCATGTTTGAAAATTGTTCTATGTTTTCGTCGATCTCAGCATTGTGAGATTGGATCCAAGACAATAGATCCTGCCAACTGTCTGTGTTACCCGTTTGCACGAAAAGCTCACGATCATAGTCGAGTATATCGATTTCAGTATTATCAGGTATGGAATGTTTTGTTCGCAACCATTTTTCATCTATGCGATCGCGCAGTTGGTGAATTCCCCAATATTCTCCATTGATGTAAAGGATGGCAGGCCTGCTTCTCATCAAGTCAATGTTTAAGGGTTCGGCTAATCGTTGAACCCATTCATCTACAAACAAAGATTGAGAGAAGAGACGGTCCGGAGCTTTTAATAGAAAACGCGAAGGAGCTTCGTGATCGTTGAAAGGATTGAAACCAAATGTCATCGATTCATCCAAATGATCGGCGTAAAAACGAATGGATTTTTGTGGATAAGCACGAGAGCTTCGACCATGGATTTTGTATTTGGAAGAGCCTGACCAAACAACTTGATCCGATTCAAAAACAGACAGAGTTCCTTCTCTTTCCCATTCTTCACCGGACTGGTGACAGTTTCCGTATGGATGGTTGCCATATACATAGATACCCGATTCATCGGAAAAAAGGTTTTGACTATCGGAAGAAAGTGAGAGTATGAGAAAGGAAGAAGTGTGCTCGGCTGTAGCTTTATTGAAGTACGTATTCTCTTTAATTTCACTTACACGCACTCCGTTTCGAAAGGCTGCCGACTTAAGTATGGTTCCTTTTGCAAAATCTCCTTGAGGAATTTCCCACGTATCGGAAGTTGGAATATTTATAATTGAGGAGCTACTACTTGCCATATCTGTTATTCGCAGAGAACCCTCCCAGACGGGGGAAATTGCTGTTGGCTCAGTTCCATTGATTGTATATCGAATGGATAGCGCAGAATCGTAATTGTTGTGTAGAACTTCTAAAGGAAATGTATAAATGCCGGATGGTGTTTCTATGCTGATGTCTTCCCACCAAAGGGGAGCTGCAACGGGATTGAGTGTGCTGTTGGCATATCCGGGAGTTGGATTGTCAAACATCAACCACCTGTTTGCTTCATGTATATCCGGCCCAATTGAATAGTTTGGTAGTATGGCAACGGCCGGACTTATGTCTAAAATATTCCCGTTGGTATTAAAAAGAACAACATTTTCTCCTTCTTCCTTTAACTTAAATGGCGCATGGAAAGCTGCAGTCGCATCGCTAGTGCCGGAGGCATAAATGATTAAATATTCACCGGGTGGCAATAGAAAATAGGGCAGGGCCCAAGCGGTTTCAAAATTCGCTTCATCATTCAAGAAATAAGTATGGAGTGCCAAAGCGGATACTCCCGGATTGTACAACTCAATCCAGTCGTGATATTGACCTTGTTCGTCGCTTAAACTACCCGTGTTTTTATAGCATACTTCGTTTATGATGGGTTGCGCAATTGAAGTAATACTCAGAAGTAGGTTCAAAAGAAATAGAAGTATGGTATGCTTTTTTTTCATTACTAGAAATGAAGTCCAACGACGAAGGACAAAAGGAGGTAATTCAATTTGTCTTCTATTTTGAATGCGGAGTCTGAGGTATAAGTAAGATGTGTGAGTTGATGGCGAAATTTTGCGCCAAGGTTTAATAGGCTATTCGGCCCTATTTGCAAGAATTGAGATACTCCAACTCCGGTCATTCTTCCTCCTTGAAACTTATAAAACGAGTGCTGCTCGTAATCGCTGTGTTCGGCGAATGAATATCCTAAATCAAATTGTAGGGTGAATTTTTTGGTTGGATTCGGTTGAATGATGAAACTTCCAAAAAGGGGATAAAAGGTCTCATCTGTTAAAACTTCAATTCCTCCACCTGCGGAAACGAAAAAGCGATCGCTAACCGGGTGCGCGAGCGAGACGTAAGCACCCTGTCCGACCACATATTCAAAGGACCCGGAATTCATTTCCGTGCCATTTATGAATGCTCCGGTAACACCAAGACTCCAATGACAATTGACAGGTTTGGGCAGCGAGTCTGCTGTCTGGCTGAATCCGGATAGGCTGCTGAGCGCAAGAAGTAATAAAGGAAGAGTGCGCATGGCTTTGTTAAGTGGCCACAAAGCTAGATTCGACTTAGGAATCCAATGGTTAAGCTCTGTTAATTTGACCGTGGTTTTAGTTGGTTGTTGTGGGTTCTAATGGTTGCAAATCGGACTTCGTCTCTTGTTTCCCGTAGGTTTTGAAGTTTCCGCTTGGGTTGTCGGAACTCTAGGTCCTAGAATTTCGTAAATTCACCCCATGTTCTTAACCCGAAGCAAATTTGTGTACACGGCCTCCATATTCAGGTATTGCTTCCTGGTGATCTGTCTTTTTACGAACTTGAACGGACTTCAAGGGCAGGTGAGCGGCAATGAATGGATCAACTATAGTGCTCCTCATTGGCGTTTCAAGATTTCGGAGGACGGTTGGTATACCATAACATACAGTCAACTTCAAGCAGCCGGTTTTCCGGTAGACGCCATTAATCCCGACGATTTGGTGATTTTTGCCAGGGGCGAAGAAATTCATCTTCAATTTACAGGTCAAGATCCCGATCAATTTAACCCGGGAGATGAAATTCAATTTCGGGCCAGAAAAAATGATGGTTGGTTGGATACTTTTATTTATGATACCTCGGAACATCAGGCCAATCCTGATTACAGTTTGTTCAACGATACTGCTACCTATTTTATTTCCTACGAAAACGGAACTGGTCATCTTAGAACAGATTTATTCTATGAGGACAACTATGAAGACTTTTCCCCTCATCCTTATTGCTTAAAAAGAGTAAGACAGAATTACCAGTCTACTTATTTGTTTGGCGAACAAGATGCTTATGGAATTTCGCTTCCATATTACCAAGAGGCTGAGGGCTGGTTTGATAATGTATTCGGCATGGGTTCATTTGTAAATAAGGATATTCCGACCTCGGGGGTTTATTCCGGAACAGATGCTCCAAATGCCCTTGTAAATACAGTAAGCGCATCTGCTTCTATGGCATCCGGATTATACAATCACCACTTACAAGTAGGTCATGGAATAAATTTTACCCTCGCTATAGATACTATTTTTCAGGATTATCAATTAAACAAATTATCATTCAATCTCGCCCCCGCACAACTGGGTTCTCAAACTACGCGAATAACACATCGCAGCATAAACGATTTAGGAGTGGCAAGCGATTTTCAAGCGGTTTCATCCATAGAAATTTTATACCCGCATACAATGATTTGCGATGACGATGAGCTGTTTTGTTTTGAATTATCCAACGTTTTTAATTCGTCAAAGGCTTATATTGAAATGGACCTAAACGGAATGGCTAATCCTCGACTTTTTGTCGATGGTTTGGACTTTTCCTTGGAAATTGGCTACACAATAGAGGGATCATTTTTGCGAGCAATTGTTCCTTTTAATGGGCAGTCGCAAATAAAACTTTGCTTGATTTCATCAAGTGAACTCGCGACAATTCAGAATGTACGGCCGGTAACAACCACCGGATTTTTTACGGATTACACTTCTGTGCCCCTGGATTCTGCTTTTGTTTTAATCTCGCACCCCTTGTTGTGGTCTGCAGCAACTAATTATGCCGCTTATCGCGAACTGCAAGGAATGAATGTTCTTTTGGTAAATATCGAAGAACTTTATATGCAGTACTCAGCGGGTATTTGGAAGCACCCTTTGGCAATCAGAAATTTTTGCGAAGATCTACTTCAAAGTTGGCCATCAAGTCCCTCACATCTTTTTTTAGCAGGAAAGAGTATTCATGAGATGAAAATTTCGGGATCTCCCGGTGCTCGCAATAATATTTCTGACTATGCGCGAAATTTGGTTCCTACATGGGGATATCCGAGTTCCGATCTTGCGATTACTTCAGGTTTGGGATCAAGTTTTTTGGAAGCAGAAATTCCCATTGGACGCATTGCTGCTGAGTCGGGTAGCCAGTTACTCGAGTACATGAATAAAGTCGTTCAACATGAACAGACCTTGCCGGAAATGTGGCAAAAAAATGTTCTGCATTTCGGGGGTGGTGGAAATGATTCGGAACAATCTCTTTTTGCCTTTTTCCTCAACAACTACAAGAACATAGTTCAGGACACATGTCAAGGTGGTAAAGTCTACACGTTTTTAAAAGACACCACCGATCCGGTTCAGATAAATTTATCCGATTCTATTCAGCATCTTATCGAAGAGGGCGTTGTGCTTATGACATTCTTCGGACATGCCAGTAGCACGGGTTTCGATCAGAATATAGACTCACCTCAGAATTATGACAATTCGGGTAAATACCCCTTATTGATTGGTAACTCTTGTTATACCGGAAATATTCACCTTTCACCTTCTGAAAGCACAAGTGAAAATTTTGTGCTTGTACCTGACAGGGGTGTAATTGGATTTATAGCAAAAAGTGATCTCGGTCAACCAAACTATTTAAATGAATTCACTTTTAATTTTTACAAAGAACTTTTTCAAACACATTACGGAAGTAGTATTGGTCAGTGTATGAAATATGCTGTTCAGGATTTTCAAGGAACGAATCCTGAATCATCAAGAGTGAATACAGCTCTTACTTTTAGCTTGCATGGAGACCCGGCAGTTCGAATGCATCCAAGGGAAAAAACGGACTATATGGTTGAAGGACCCGATATTGTTTTTTATCCAGCGGATGTGACGGCACAGGTAGATTCTTTTGTTGTTAAAGTGGCTGTTTCCAATCCTGCGAAGGCAACGAACAGACCGGTGGGAGTGGAACTCGTTAGACATTATCCTACTGGCGCCGACTCGTCTTATATCCGATTGTTATCTCATGTTTACCATCGAGATACGGCCTATTTTACGTTACCGATCGACCCTATAAACGGTGTAGGTCTCAATACTTTTGATGTCTTTGTAGACTACCCTTCTGATTTTGTTGATGAATTGGAAGACGTATCAAACAATATTGTCCTTAATAAGCAGCTTCAGATTACCTCGGGTGATTTAATTCCTGTGTGGCCTTTTGAATATGCAGTGGTTCCTAATAGTGAAATAACTCTGCAGGCTAGCACGGCATATACTTTCGAAAACTCGCGTCCATATATTTTTCAAGTCGATACTACAGACACTTATGATAGTGCTTGGTTGCAAGAAGTAACTATTGTTCAATCGGGTGGCATTGTGGAATGGAATCTGCCTTTTACACTCGAAAATGGAAGGGTCTATTATTGGCGATGTGCTGCTGATAACCCGGATGAAAACGAAATTAAATGGAGAGAAAGTTCATTTCAATATATAGTTGATAAGGAGGGTTGGGGACAAGCTCATGTGTTCCAATTAGAGAATAATGTGTTGGACGGATTAGAGTTTGACCGCGAGAATAGAAGACTTAACTATGATATCGGTGATATATCATTGAAATGCGAAGTGTATGGTAATCCACAGAGTAGCTTTGAAGCTTTGGGCACACGTTTCCAATTGGATTTGGACGTGAAAGATTACTCCGGATGTGGTGGCACCCCCGCATTAATGGTAGCCGTTATAGATTCTGTTAGCCTTGAACCATGGGAGACTAATTTTAATGGTGCCAATCCTCAGAATGAGTTTGGAAATTTGATGGACTGCTCCTACTCTCGGAATAGAACCGAGAAGTACTTTATTTTTCGACAGAACAACTCATCCGAATTGGAAGGATTCGAAGACATGATGCAGAGCCATGTTCCGGATGGTGCTTATTTATTGATCTATTCCTGGGTATACGCAGATTATGATGGATGGGAATCAGCGAACCCAAACGTTTTCGACGTTTTTCAAGATCTGGGAGCAAGCCAAATAGGGACGGGTCTAGATTCAGTTCCTTTTATTTTCTTTACTAAGATGGGACATCCTGAAACTACCATTGAACTCTATGGCACCAATTCTGACGAGTATCTTATTTTAGAATCTCTCCTAACCGGTACTACGGGGCGTGGTAAAATGTCGTCACCTATTATTGGGCCTTCATTGCAATGGAGTGATGTGTTATGGACATTCCCTGTCGCAGATGAATTAACGGGTGACTCTACTTCGATGTCGGCACTTGGAGTAACTACGAGTGGTCTGGAGATAGCTTTATTCGCCAACGAAGAGTTGAGTGGTGATGAAGATATTCAGTCGAGTGCTCCGGTACAATTTTATCCTTTTTTGAAATTGCAACAATCGCAAAGAGATCTAACCAATCTGACTCCTCCGCCTTTTGAGAGTTGGCATGTATATTATGAAACGGCTCCGGAAGCGGCCTTAAATCCTCAACTCGGTTTATTGATGCCTGCCGATACCGTGAATGAAGGTGAAATGATTCCATGGGCAATTGCCATATCGAATATATCACCAAAGGACATGGATAGTGTACTTGTTTCTTATTGGTTGGAAGACGCTTCAGGTGTAAAACATATGTTGGAATACGCGAAACTTGGGCCTTTGATTAGTGGTGATTTCGTTTTGGACACGGTCCAATTTCCAACTGTTGGACACCTCGGTTTAAATCATGTATGGATTGATGTGAATCCCTTGAACCCGATTAATGGAATGCCGGAGCAACCGGAGCAATATCATTTTAATAATGTGGCGAAGGTTCCTGTTTTTGTGAAGGGGGATGACGAAAACCCAATTCTGGATGTGACATTTGATGGTGTCCACATCTTGAATGGTGATATCGTTTCTACTCAACCCGAAATTTCTATTTTGCTTGACGATGAAAGCACTTGGTTTATTATTAATGAACCGGCGGATACAGCTCTCTTTAAAATCTTTCTCACCAACCCATCCATGGAGGAAGAGCTTTTGAGTTTTGCGGAAGACTTGATGTTTACACCGGCAACGGATGCGAAGAATCGAAGTCATGTGGTTTACCGCCCCGTTTTTACCGAAGATGGTATTTATAAACTCCGAGTACAAGCGAGAGACAAAAGTGGAAACGCAAGTGCAGATATGGACTACCGCATTAGTTTTGAAGTAATAACTCAAGCGAGTATTACAGAAGTATTGAATTATCCGAATCCCTTTAGCACGAGCACTCAGTTCGCCTTTACTATTACGGGTTCTGAAGTTCCGGATGAAATGAAGATACAAATTATGACGGTGGGAGGAGATGTTGTCCGCGAAATAATGGGTGGTGAATTGGGTCCGCTGCATGTTGGACGAAACATAACCGAATATAGGTGGAATGCAACCGATGAATTTGGCGACAGGCTTGCAAACGGTGTCTATCTCTACAGGGTAGTTGCTAGGTTGAATGGCCAAGATATCGAAACAAGGTCAACAGAGGCCTCTTCTTATTTCAACAGAGGTTTTGGAAAAATGGTCATTATCCGTTAGTAGTTCTAACTTTTGCTTTCTGAATGCGCTTTTTTCTTTTAATCAAACCCATATCTGTAGTTAAAATTTTAGGTCTACTGACAATTCCCATTTTTAGGGCCAAACGCTATAATTGTGAAATTCTTGTGCTCCCATATAATTGATATATCAAGCACATTAGTTTCGTTCTGTTATTCTTTTCTTTTGAAGACAACTGCATCTGTTGTATAGGCCCAAGCATTCCATGTTGAATCTGCTTTAAGGCGAGTTATTTCCGCCTGATATTGTTCTTTGTTCAGCGGGTAAGTGCTTAAGTTTCCTTTTAGTAAAACGAGGTAAGTAGCATCGTTTATATTCGGGAAGTGATAGATTTTATCTCTATCTGATAACCGAGGTGCAAAAATACTCACGCAGGAAACGGAGGCTTCTTCGGGTATTTGTGTCATTAAATCATTCAGCTCTTTTATATTGAACCTAGATTTAGAAAAGTCTTCATGGAAAAAGTTTACCCTAGGCTGTATTAGGAAGAAATTTGAATAGGTGAAGTGCAAACTGGCATATACGCTCAGGGCGATAAAAGTGACTGAGAAGTGGGTGGAATAATTCCGCAGAAATAGTATAAGGCCCCATCCAATCATGGGTACTATTTCGATCGAATATTGCGCTTCGATTCCCCAAGGACCGCCATTCATACTCAGGAATTTCTGGGCTGCAATAGGAAGGGTCATCCAGATTAGAATGGGATGAATGAACCAGAGTAAACCGCCACTTGCAAGAAAAAATGCAATGAAGCTTAGTTTATCCAGAGATATGTTGCCTTCCGGAGTATAAATAAGTAAACCGAGCGTATCTATTGGATGAGATATGCAATGGCCGATCACCCCGCTTAAACCTCCGTTGGAGCCAATGTATTTGTTCAACTGAATATTTGTTCCGGTGGGATGTAAGGACGGCATCCACCATGAAGTCACGAGCACGAAATAAACTATCGAAAATCCTGCTATGAACAGAAGATATCTTCTGGTTTTCGCTAGTAATTCGGTTTTGCATTGAAACCACATTCCTGTTAAAATGAAGAAGAGCCACAACGACATATTTTCTTTACACAGAAGGATCAAAAGAGTGAAAATTGTTAAGGGGACGAGCTTTTCTTTAAGTGTGTAATAAATCACGGGCGATATCATCATAGCCGCGAAAACATTGGTGTGAAAGTCGAAGCCAACTGCCGCAAATACCGCCCAACAACTTAAGGGGAGTAAGGGTGCCATTATTGCGACTATGGGAGGCAATGAATAGTGAATGGCGATTTTTCGGAGGTAATACGCAAACACAATTAAAGACAAAACCTGAATATATAAAAGAGTGCTAGCACCGAACAGTGCATATATTGGGGCGAAGAGGTAAATGATAGGTGAAAAGTGATCCGCGAAATAAGGTACCACAGTGCCGTCTACAGATAGACTGAACATAGGCCATTGGAGCTCGGTTATTTGGTATAGAGCATGATTAAACATTCCTAAATCCAAAGCGAATGTTCTGTACAAGCTTTGATTGGTGATAGATATGTAGCCAAATGCGCCGGCCACCAATCCTAGTATGATTGCAAACAGGAGGTCGGAAAATGAAAAGTTGATCAACCTTAGCTTCGTGAACATGTTTGCAATACTACAACAAGCTCTGGAAGTGGTACATCTGCTTATTGCTCCGTTTATGTTACATTTGGCTCAATCAAATACTGATTGAGTGAAGATATACGGAATCATACCTGCACGTTATGCAAGTACCCGCTTCCCGGGAAAACCTCTTGCGATGATTTTTGGAAAACCAATGATTCAACATGTCTGGGAACGTGCATCGGCGGTTCTCAAAGATGTTTGGGTTGCGACTGACGATGACAGAATTGCTCAAGCTGTTGAACATTTTGGAGGAAAAGTCGTGTTTACGTCAACTGAACATGTAAGTGGTACGGATAGATGTCTTGAGGCAATGGATGCGGTGTGCCGAGATGCCGATGCAATAATTAATATTCAGGGAGACGAGCCCTATGTGCATCGCTCTCAATTGGAGAAGCTTCGAGAGTTGATATCGATGCCTCATGTTGAAATAGCTTCTCTAATGAAAAAAATTGAAGACTCAACGACCCTTTTTGATCCAAATAAAGTAAAAGTTATCTCGGATCTGAATGGCCGCGCGCTTTATTTCAGTCGTCAGGCAATACCATTCGCGAAGGGAATAGATCCTGAAAAGTGGATCGAAAATGGAAATTATTTCAAACACTTAGGCTTGTACGCCTATAAAAGCGAAGCACTCAGACAAATTGCGAGCTTACAACCCTCCTCACTCGAAATTTCTGAATCTCTTGAGCAATTGAGGTGGTTGGAGAATGGTAAAAATATATACCTCGCCGAAACAGGTATTGAAACACCTGCCGTAGACACACCGGCAGACTTGGAGGCCCTCCTCTCAGGTCATGGCGCCGACCTCTAAATCTTGTCCGAACCCCTAATTACGCTTTTTACCCTAGTTCCGGCATCGTACTCCGGAGTTCTTTTGACTTTATGCATTTTCCTGTTCCAATGGGCGATAGGGAAGTGTTCCGGCCCCGGACCCACTTCCCGGTTAGCTTTGAGGTTGTTTTATATAACCGGGATGGGGGCCTTTTTTAACACAGTGATTAACCCAATCGTAAATAGCTGAATATAAGAGTAATAATACTATTTTATCAAGAAAAAGTGATCGCGGTGAAACATCAACTAGTTAATTTGACGTACAAAAACCTGTAAGTTCTCATGTAGAGATATTAGATAGTTTAATTGTTTTCATTTATTCCATGAAAGGTCGTCCAACGGGATGACCTTTTTGGTTTTTGGGTGTCCCGTCCCGTATTGAAATAATAGCGACGTTAGAGCACCGTAATTCGGCTTATTTCTTGATCTCGGTAAACTTATCACCCAAAAATATGTTATACAATGGAACTTCGCGAGGCAATTCGTAAAAGCTTCCGTAAGTTTACCGTGTAAAACAAACAAACAAAATTATTATGAAAAAGAAACTCGCAATCGCAGCAAGTGCATTAAGTGTTTTTATTGCTTTTGCGTTCGTGATTCCGGCGGATACTGAGACGTTGGCAATCGGAGCAAAAGCACCAAAGACAGACCTGAAGATGAAAGATATTTCAGGTTCACAAGTTAGTCTGAACGACGTGAAAAAAGAAAATGGACTTTTGGTTGTTTTCTCATGCAACACGTGTCCTTTCGTTGTTGGCTCCGAGGATAGCCAAGGCTGGGAGGTGAGTTATGCTGCCCTGCGTAAATTGTGTGAAATGCAAAATATCGGAATGGTCCTGGTGAACAGCAACGAAGCGAAACGCGAAAAAGGCGACAGTTTGGAGGATATGAAAAAGCGCGCTGCCGACAATGGGTTCGGACACATCAATTACGTGCTCGATGAAAATTCTCAGTTGGCAGATGCATTTGGTGCTCGTACCACACCGCACATATTCTTATTTGATAAAGATTTGAAACTCGCCTATCGTGGAGCTATCGATGAGACTAGCGCAAATCCCAAGGATGCAAAAGAGCCTTATTTGGAAAATGCAATGAGTAATCTTGCAGGGGGTAAAAAGATTGATCCTAATGATACTCGTCCTGTGGGTTGCAGTATCAAGAGAGTTGTGAAATAAAGAGATTATTATTTAGTGTATATAAAAGAGCAGTTCAGCGAACTGCTCTTTTTTTTGTTTTGACTATTTCTTAATCTTGAAAATAGGTGTAACGCTTGAGGCGAGAGGCCTTTAGACTCTAGTCAGATTTTTTTTGTACTTCATTGCTTCCACAAAATACTTACGTGGAACAAACAACATTCCGAAGCATTCGCCGTCTTCTTTTCCTAGATGTTTGTGATGAACTTTATGCGCTTTGCGTAAAGCCCTGAAGTAAATATTGTCGGTACGGGTAAACCACTTGAAACGCTGGTGTATGAGTACATCGTGAACTAAAAAATATCCGGCTCCATAGAACATAATACCAAGACCAATGAAAAAGCGAACATCAAAAGCTTTGGCTCCGAATAATATGAGCAAGAAACTAGGCACGGCGAAAATCACAAAGAAGAAATCGTTTTTCTCAAAATGACCGTGATGCGGATTGTGGTGATCGTCATGGAAGTACCACATAAATCCATGCATCACATATTTATGTGTGCACCATGTTACTCCTTCCATCAAAACAAATACACCGAGAGTTATAAATAGTGAAATCATGACAGTGTAGCATTATTGTTATTTCTTTTCCAGTCCATGATTTTTGGCATAGCGAGCTGGAACCAAACACTGAAGTTCTCCGGATGTTTGTCAAGTTCAACATTTAAAACATCTAGTGAAATGTACTTCCATTCTTCTACTTCCGACGGATCCGGGATGGGATCGTCATTGTAATTACCGGTCCAAATATGATCGAATTCGTGTTCGATCAAACCATTATCGAAATGTGCTCTGTAGATAAAGGAAGTTACTTTCTGTAGTTCACATGAAAAACCCATCTCTTCCTTTAAACGTCGAGTGGCGGCCTCGATATCCAACTCTCCTGGTCGGGGATGGGAGCAACATGTGTTTGTCCATAGTCCGCCGCTGTGGTATTTTTCTAAAGCTCTGCGATGAATTAAAAGTTCGTCCCGATCATTAAAAATAAAAATGGAGAATGCACGGTGCAAAACGCCCTTCATATGTGCTTCCAATTTTTCCATCGAACCAATTGGGGCATCGAGTTCATCCACTAAAACAACATGATCTAAGATATCAATAGACATTTTGTTTTATGATTTGTTTTTGTGACTCACTCAGCTCTTTACTCTGCAACAAATAGTTGGCGGCATTTTTCCAGAAGTGTGAACACTCTTTGGAAACTCCTTTTTGAATGGCTGTTAGTATGATGTTAAGGTCTTCTTGTTTATTCGAAGTGTATCCCAAAATCCCGGGTGTTTCGCATTGCATGGAGAAACGTAGAAAGTGAATCTCGGCATCATGGTAGGATTCTCGAATGCAATTTTCAAGAATGTCTTTACCTCGATTGAAGTAATCGAGTTTTTCTCCCGGCCAACTCATACAACTCGCATTCATTGCAGTGGCAACACCCAAATATGCACGCTCTTTTGAGGTTGAAATCTGGGCCGACGAAATTTTTGAATAAAAGATTGCAATGTTCGAATCGTCTTTCGATTGAAAGTACAAACTGCGCCACTCGTCGATACGGTCGACCGGTTGAATTGCAAATAAGATAGATAAAATTAAAATCATAGTAAGCGAAGATAATGCCTGCATGCTGATACGACCAGAATTCTCGCTTTAGTTCGATCAGGTACCCGCACACGTGACTGCAAAATCTCTTCTGCAGGAAGTGATTGTATTTTATGGAATAACATCAAGTAATACTTGTAGGCAACGTAGACACCCAATCGCGCACCGCGAGGAAGTTTACGAATCCCAATCCAAGCCGCATGAAATTCTTCACGGATTTCGTTTTCTATACTAACCTTCCAATCTGTTTCGTCTACCTGACTTTGAATTTGGGGGAAGTAGTTCCGTCCAAGACCTTGCGTATCTGCTCGCAAATCTCTCAAAAAGTTAACCTTTTGAAAGGCGGAACCGAGTTTCATGGCAAAAGGCTCCAACTCTTTATATTGCTCCTCGTTGCCCTCAACAAATACTCGCAGACACATCAAACCAACGACTTCTGCACTGCCATAAATATATTGTTGATATCCGCTGCGGTCATATTGTTTGCGCTCCAAATCCATTTCCATGCTTTTCAAAAAGCCATCAACTAGTGCCCAATCAATTTTGTATTGATGAACCGTTTGTTGAAAGCAATTCAAAACAGGATTGATCGAAATTTTTTCCTCTACAGCACGAACGGTTTCTTCCCTGAATCTGCGCAAGAGTTCACTTTTATCAAAGTCGTGAAAACTGTCGACGATCTCATCGGCTAAACGAACAAATCCGTAAATGGAGTATATGGGATCATGAAATCTCTTAGCAAGGGTACTTATACCTAAGCTGAAGCTAGTGCTATATGCCCGGGTAATTTTCCGGCTGCATTGCATAGATACTTCGTCGTAGAGTGACTTCATGTAGTTGGTTGAACTTTTTTGTTTTGTGTTGTTAAGTAGTTGTTTGCCAAGTCTGCAGCCAGTTGACCACTAATTATGCTCGGAGGTACACCCGGACCCGGGACGGTAAGTTGTCCCGCGAAAATAAGATTTTTTACTTTTTTGCTAAGCATCTTTGGTTTCATCCAGGCAGTTTGCATAAGTGTGTTGGCCAAACCATACGCATTTCCTTTGAATGAATGATAGTCTGCTTCAAATTCCTCATGCGCATAGGAACGCTGGTAAATAATATCTTCAGAAAAGTCTTCTCCGGTTTCCTGTTTGATTCGATCCAAAATCTTTTGCAGAAAAACACTGCGTAGCGACTCATCACTCGAAAGTCCGGGAGCTACGGGCACCAAAATAAAAATATTCTCCATACCATCCGGTGCTACGGTTGGATCAGTTTTCGATGGACAGCAGACATAAAACCTTGGTTTATCGGGCCATGATGGTTCGTGATATATACTGTTGGCATGTGCTTCAAATGGTTCATCGAAGAAGAGATTGTGATGTAAAAGACCTTCTACTTTCCGCTTTACTCCGATGTAAAACAGCAAACTGGAAGGCGACATGGTTCGTTTGTTCCAGTAATTTTCGCTGTAACTGCGGTATTCAGGGTCTAATAATCGGCTTTCGATATGATGGTAATCTCCACTTCCGATGACGAGATCAAATTGTTCAACTTGACCGTTCACTTTTACACCGGTAATTTTATCGTTGGAAATCTCAAAACCATCTATTGGTGAGTTCAGCCTAATGTCTGCTCCATGTTTTCGAGCAATGGCTGCCATGGCCTCCGGAAGTTTACTAAATCCTCCCATGGGATACCATGTACCGAGCTTCATATCGGCATAGTTCATCATAGTATATAAAGCGGGAGTAGCAGAGGGTTTAGCCCCTAAAAAGAGAACAGGGAATTCCAGTATTTGAATAATTCTTGGGTCTGTAAAATATTTCCGAACGTGTTTGGAAACGGGTGTTAAGAGATCCAGTTTTACAGCCGACCTCAAGAGATCCAATTTCATATATTCAAAAGGCGAAAGGGATGGTTTCCATACAAATTGCCCCATTCCCGTGTCGTATTTGACCTTCGCTTCTGACAAGAATTGATCTAGTTTTTGAGCGCCTCCCTTCTCGATGGATTCTATCAAATTGCGCAACTCACCGTAGTTTGCCGGCACATCCATTACGCCATCCTTACCAAAAAAAACACGGTAAGAAGGATCGAGACGGTGTAAGGCATAATGATCGGAGACCGTTTCACCAAATCGATCGAAAAATTGCTCCATCACCTCGGGCATCCAATACCAACTCGGACCCATATCGAATGTAAAACCTTGCTCGCGAAAGGTGCGGGCTCTGCCGCCAACGGATGAATTTTTCTCAAAAACAGTAACAGAATGACCTTTACACGCTAGGCTGGCAGCGGCAGACAGCCCGGCAATACCGGCTCCAAGAATGGCTGTTTTTTGGTTCATTAATTACTGTAAACTAAGTATTTTCAAACACAATAATGGCCCGGATGTTCACAGAACTAGTTGAATTAAGTACTTAACGCATCTATTTCGCAGAATCATCGTGCTTATGCCACATAAAAATATGTGGATTATTGTAATAGGCACTAATGTCTTTTGTAAAGATAAGGCATCCCAAATCGGCAATCCACAAAACCATTCCTCCGCCAAATGTTAGCGTGTAGAAAACGGGTACTTTGACATCTGTGCCCAAATACAGTCTATGCATGCCAAAAGCTCCTAAGGTTACATTTAAGGCAATAGCAGTAAGACGAACGTTCTTTTGCGGAACATCGGAGTTTAGTTCGAAATAGCCTTTTGCGTTTAGCTCAAAAAAAGCTTCAGTTGCAGCAGACCGAAGTTTGCGCTCCAATCGGGATTGGGCACTGAAGTTGGTGCTTACTAATAAGAGCAAGCTCAATAAAAAAATTCGGTGGAGCATGCCTCAAATATAGGCACGCCTACGAAAGATACATCGAATCCTAGGTCGCGTACTTTTAAGCAGTTCTCTATCGCAATGCCGGATTATTGTGCGTTGCGTTTTGATCCGTTGGTAAAAAACCAACCAAATTTTCGATTAAACCAACTTTCCATGCTGGAAAGGAATTCAAAAATAATCATCATCTCACCCTCCTCGGATTAGTTAATTAGGTTAACAGGGTCAAGCAAGTCTTTGTTGTTTTGATTACGAATTCTTAGCATTTTTTTGATTTTGCCCGAACACGTATTCGCCACATCACCTATACACGCATCATGCCAATTACCCCACAAGGGTGAGCTTGGGGTAGTGCTCATGAGTTAATGCAAAGGACTCGAAAGACGTGGGGAAGCCGGTTGGAGTTGCCTGTAATCTAAAATTATTGGCTTTTTAGAGCCGGGATTTTGGAATTCTGTTCCTAAGGTGTCCTTTTTTGGTAATGGGACTAGAGATCTACGGAATAAAATCCGCATGTTTTGGTTAAGGAATCGCGATTTTTTCCCCTAAACACTTGGGTTCAACCCCAAAGAGAACGTCTACAAACAACTTTACTCGGGCAAATTTTTCGCGGAAGATTGTTTTAAAACCATAGTGAGTGGTTACGTCTTGCGCATTAAAACCAATGGCGTGCATATCGAACTCATTGGCCAAGTAAATAGCTCTTTCATTATGGAAGGCTTGAGAGATTATTAGAATGCTGTCTTGTCCGAATATTTCCTTTGAGCGCACAACGCTGTCCAATGTGCGAAAGCCTGCGTAATCTGCAAACAAACGAGTTGAGTCAATACCACGATCTATTAGATCTCTAATCATAGTGGTAGGTTCGTCATATTCTTTGCTGCCGTTGTCGCCACTTACAATTAGATAATCTATTTTATTTGATTTCAATAATTGTTCAGCCGCATCTATTCGATAAGTATAGTATTTATTCAAGCGACCTGCTGTTATTTTAGTCGTGCCGAGCAAAAGTCCACAGTGGCTATGCGGCACAAGGGTCACATCATCATAAATTTTACCTACAGCTGCTTTTTGAACGCTCCGATTGGCAAGCCAAATGCTGACTAAACTTAGAATGCATAGCAGAAGCAGAGAAACGATGAGTACACGAACTTTTTTGTTTTTACTAAAATGCGATAGACTTGCGAGAAGTGCATTCATGGTGTACTCTTTTTCTGTTTTTTACTTCGTGTAATTTTAATGATAAACAGCTCAATAAAAAGAAGAAATGGAAAAATCATAGCAAAGTTTAGGAAAACTCTAACAGGTAGGTTCCCTATAGCTGGTTATTGGGAAAATGTGCTCTTATTGTAATCTCGACAAAAAGTGTCATATTTACACTTTCTTAATGGCGGTAATTTGTAAATACCTCTTCACTGTTTCGGCGATTTTATGTTTTGCCGACCTGTCCAATGCACAGAATTATTTCCTTAATGGCAATGCCGTTAATACAGGTCAGGACTGCTACGATGTAACTCCAAACGTGGGTTGGCAGAACGGTTCCATCTGGTACGCCGACCAAATCGTTTTGAGCGAATCCTTCGAACTGGAATTTTTAATGTCATACGGTGCGGTCGATATAAACGGCGCAGACGGAATGGTATTCGTAATGCAAACGGTCGGCACATTTGCCATGGGAGGCGCGGGAGGAGGAATGGGATTTGATGGTTTTAGCCCATCTTTTGGAGTTGAATTCGATACTTATCAAAACCTCAACGACAATGCTGATCCTGCGTATGATCATCTAGCTTTTTTGAAAAATGGCGTAGTTAATCACAATAGCGCAAATAATCTGGCAGGCCCTATTCAAGCTAATGTTCTGAATGGAAATATTGAAGATGGCCTAGATCACATCATTCGCATTTCATGGAATGCAGAAACTTTTTTAATCGAGTGTTATTTTGATTGCGTTTTAAGATTGAGTGCAACAGTAGATATGGTGAGCACCATCTTTGGCGGTCAGAGTGAGGTTTTTTGGGGCTTCACCGGTTCAACGGGAGCGCTTTTCAACCAACAATCCGTTTGTTTATCGCAGAATATCCTAGGATCTCCCGACGATGTATCTGTTTGCCAAGGTGAGTCGATTCAACTTTGGGCACCCGGACCTCCCGATGGTTCTTATGTATGGAGTCCCGCGGATGGACTCGATAATGCACTAGTCCAAAACCCAATTGCAAGTCCATCAACTACAACAGAATATACCGTTACCTATACGGATTTATGCGGAAATACACAAGACGAAACAGTTTTAGTAACAGTGGCCCCGATCCCTCAACTGACCGTTCCCGACGAAGTTGTGATATGTGAGAATGAAGACGGAGTGATTAATATCGATGTCTCCCAAGATGTAGCTATTTATGCATGGACAACAATCGATGGTTCCATGGTGGGATCTCCAAATGTGGAAGATGTAGGTGTTGCTACGGGCGGAATGTATAACGTTAATGTATCAAGTAGTTTTGGGTGCACAGCTTCACAGAGTGTTTTGGTTGTCGAGCAAAGCCTTTCTCCTTGGTGGATACCGGATAGTCCCTATTCGTTGTGCCCCGAGGAAGTTGAAGAGTTGGGAAGTGCAGGTCCTTGGACAAGCACTTGGAGCCCGGGCAATTTGGAGTCAGATGTATTTGTACTTACTGAACCGGGTTCCTATACTGTTACACATGTGTTTGGAGAATGTTCCGAAACATTTTCTTTTGAAGCAATTGAAACGGTTATACCCGTAATTGATTTGGGACCCGATCAAGAAATTTGCTCGAGCGAAGTATTGGTAGCAGATGCCGGAATAGATGTAGAATGGAACACGGGCATTGTGGCTTCTTCTATTACAATTACTGAAACCGGATTGTATTCTTATGTATATGTTGATGGTTTGTGCACCGCTACCGACACTGTTTTTATAGATGTATTTGAGCTACCTGAGTTTGACTTAGGATCAGATGCGGAGTTATGCGAAGATGACACCTTGTATTTGGAGATACCATACAATGGTCAATGGTCTAACGGTATATTCGGAGATATTCTTGAGGTTACGAATGAAGGGACTTATTCTGTGTTAGTATCAAACGGTCCTTGTTTGGTCTCTGATGAGATTCTCATAAGCGGAATTATTTTACCGGAGGTTGATTTGGGTGAGGATGTGGTTATCTGCGACGATGTAGATTTCGCACTCAGTGTCCCGGATCTTGAGCAAAATACATATCTATGGAATATCGGAGATAATTCTGCGGACATCGTAATAACAACTACAGGGCTCTACCAAATTACTGTCGAAAGTTTGTGCGGAATTGTCGAGGATAGTGTTTACATAACCGTTCAAGAATGTACGTCTTCTGTTTTTGTGCCAAATTCTTTTACCCCAAACGATGATGGAGTAAATGATGTCTGGCAACCTTCCGTATACAATACCCTATCCTACGAGGTCTTTGTATTTGATCGGTGGGGAAAGGAGTTGTTTTATTCGAATGAACCCAACGCTGCATGGATTGGAAATGTCGGTGGTGGAAGATATCATGTGCAAAATGAATCCTACACTTGGATGATTATTTATGAAACTCCTCGCAGGGAATTAAAACGTTTGTGGGGAACTGTTACAGTAATGCGTTGACGCAAGATTGTATTAGGGTTTCACGACAACACGCTGTTGGGCGGTTTCAAAAGGTGTGGATACTCGAATAATGTACGTTCCACCTAAGTGCAAATTCTCTAACCATTGCGAAATGATTATTTCTCCCGACGTAAGTTGACTGAATAATTGGTTGGATAATTCTTTACCCTCTGTATCGAAAATTGCACACGTAACATCGCATGTTTCGCGAAGCATTATTCTAACATTAAAATTTCCGTCGTTGGGATTTGGATACACCTGCATGAGGAGTGAACTTTCACTTTGAGGGTTATGGTTCGCAACCTGAGTAATGTTCTCTTTATTGATAAACACTTTATAGACTAGGTGAGAGGCCACACTTAGATCCCCTTCATTATCCCAAAAGATATTGGGAGCAGAGCTTTGAATACCCCCGTAAATATATCCGAGTAAAATAGAATCTCCTTCGAGTTCGTCAAATTTTATGACGCCGTTTGCATAGATTGGTAATCCATCCACTGCAATAAATTCTGCCCCTGAACCAAGCCAATCAGGCATTTCTATGGGTAGCTTAAATTCAGCTAAATCCCCATTCGCGTCTCGAGTCACACGTGTGATCGTTTTTACAAATGGAACTTCATTGTCCTGAACAAGCTCATTTCCATCCATGGTGTATTGTGCGATTCCACCAAAAAAGACATTGTGCATCTCTGAGGATTCAGCACTGTAAATGGGTAGAGCAGCACAATGATAATGATTGAGATATTGCGCGAAGTCTATATTGGGCGTGTAACCGTCGGCCTCTACCGTTGTAGAATGTAAATAAGGTATATCGGCGCCAATCTGAAAAACGCCTGAGAAAGCCGTCAATGCTTCATCTCCATTGGGCAGTATTTGAGCCAATACGTTATAATCCCTTCGATGAAAATATTCCTCATCGGTAAAGTGTTCTAGTTCGGTGATAAGCAAATTTTGACCATCATCTTCAATTGTAAATCTTCGAGCCTGTGAGGTATATTCTTGTTCGAAGCCCGGTCCGTTATCCGGTCCCATGGGATTGTATCTACCTGTAAATTTCTGACCACCGATGAGATGGAAAACATCACCAATTTTGTCGAGATGACCGCCTGTAACCGCAAACAAATTGTTGTTTATGGAACGAATGCAATCCATTTCAGTGAAATCATTCGTGATTGCATTGATCACACAAGGAAGATCAATAGCTAAGAGAGTTGGGAATGTTATATGTTCATCGGCCGTTTCGCTGTATCCGTAACCACCTGTTACGTATAGTGTAGTTCCCTCTTGTTCGAATTCCATATTGGTGGAACTCATTTGCTCGCGAAGGTTGTCCGATAATTGCGACAATGCGAAGCTCCATACTTGTTGATTTTCCGGATCGATTACGTATATATACTCATTTCTTCCGGCGGCATTTAGCGCGGCAAAGGGTTGTCTGCGGTGCAATCCATCAATTCTACCTCCAAAAACTACCCACTTCCCTTCGTGTGTGCCGAAGGTATAGGACTGAAGACCGGGTATTCCCGTTAAATCGGTTTCCTCAATTAGTACATCAAAAGGTGTCGATGTCTGTGCACCTATTTCTAGGGTAAGTGCGAAGAGCAAAGTAATTGAAAGTATGATTCTGTTCATGGCGCAAAGGTCGCAAAAAAGAGTTGGGTAATAAGTGACGAAGGTCACGTGTCTTTTACTTCAAAAACTTTTCCGGGTAGGCTTTTGACTTTGTTGCTGAATTCGAGCTGAATTAGCAGCGACGAAAGCTTGGAAATGGATATTTTCGACATAATGGCTAAGTCATCCAAGACAAGCCTTTGGTGTTCGTGCAAAAGTGAAATGACTTTTCGCTCATCGTCGCTAATGTCTAGATCGAAGCTCAATTGTCGGACTTTAGGTTGAACTATATCCCAACCCATTCCGGTAATGAGTTCCTCCGGAGAATTGATGATCGATGCAAGGTTTTTTTTAATCAAGTGATTACAACCCGAACTATATTTATCATAGATCCTTCCCGGAAAAGCAAAGACATCCCTGTTATAGGAAGCCGCCAAATGTGCGGTAAGAATGCTACCTCCTTTGTTGTCCGATTCTACCACAATGGTGCAATCACTCAGACCTGCCACAATTCTATTCCGCATGGGAAATAATTCTCGATCCGGTTTCGTATTGGGTAAAAATTCGGTAAGTAGTCCTCCGCGATCTTTCATTTTTTGGGCAATAGCAGCATGTTCGGAGGGGTAAATCCGATCGAGCCCATGGGCAAGGCATGCCACAGTCGGCATACCTAAATCCACAGATACCCGGTGGGCTTCAATGTCGATTCCGTAGGCAAGTCCGCTAACCACAAGAGGATTATATTCTCTCAAACCGGCAAGCAGTTCACCGCAGATTTGTTTTCCATAAGCTGTCGCTCGACGTGTTCCCACGATACTTATAGAATACCGTGGATTGAGGTCCGCCATTCCATCCAAAAAGAGCATTACGGGGCCATCGTCGCATTGTTTTAAGCGATCCGGATATCTTCTATCGGTGTAAAAAAGTGCAATAATTTCATTCCGTTCGATGAATTTTAATTCCGATTCGGCCTGCCGAAGGACATGGTCAAGTTTTATAGAACTCGCGATCACCGGCCCTATGTCCGGGATTTTTAAAAGATCCTTTTTCTTTTCGCGGAAAATAGCGGAGGCACTGCCGCAATACGACATCAAAGCCTTCGCACGCACAGGTCCAATGCGAGGCAGCATGGACAGGGCCAATTGATATAATAGTTCTTCAGTCACAGCTCGGCAATGATATGAAGTCTTTTTCTTATTACACTTGTACTTATGGAAATTGGAAAAATTTTATCCCGTGGACTCATTTTTTGTATGTCCACCTTTTTTATTTCCTTTTCTGCCTTTGGGCAAAAAGGGACTTATAGCGGTAAGATCTCAGATGCAAAAACCGGAGAATCTCTGCCCGGCGTCCTTGTTCAATCGGACCGTGGAATGGGCATTAGCAGCGACCTCGAGGGTTTGTATTTGTTAAGTCTCGATACAGGAAATCACGTGATCACGTATTCCATGTTGGGTTATAAAACGGTAAAAAGGACCATTCATATTGGACGTGGTGAACGGTTACAGGCAGAAGATTTGGCTTTGGAGGAAGAACGAAGTGAGTTGCAGGTAGTGGTTGTAACAGCCGGAAAATTTGAACAGGAAGTAGGCGATGTAACCGTAAGCATGGAGGTAATTCCGGCGCCTTTAATCCGAAATAAAAATGCACTTCGAATAGATGAAATATTGCAACAAACTTCGGGTGTGAGCATTGTAGATGAGGAGCCGCAAATCCGAAGTGGCAGCGGGTATTCTTTTGGCGCAGGGAGCAGGGTGGCTGTCCTAATGGATGATCTACCGGTTTTAAGCGGTGATGCAGGCAGGCCTAGTTGGGGATTTTTACCCGTCGAAAATGTTTCACAAGTTGAGGTGGTAAAAGGAGCCAGCAGTGTGCTCTATGGAAGTTCCGCGTTAAGTGGTGTGATCAATTTCCGCACCTCATTTCCGGCCGACACACCTCTCACAAGAATCAATGTTTTTCATGGTGCATATAGTGCTCCCCAGAATGATTCGGCAAAATATTGGTCCTACACTCCGATGAGAAGCGGTGCCAATTTTTTGCATTCTCAAAAAGTAAAGCAGTGGGATCTTGTTTTCGGGGGAAATATTTACAGCGATGACGGGTCTTTAGGTCCGGTAATGGACAGCATTGGAAATTTTAAAGATAAATACGATCCATTTGATGCCGATAGATATGATGCAACTGTCAGCGGAAGACTGAATATGAACGTTCGATACAGAGTAAAAAACATCGAAGGGTTGAGTATCGGTTTAAATACAAATTGGCGACGGAGTAATGGTTTGGCAACACTTTTATGGGCAAACGTCGGTGATGGTTTGTATAGCGCCTACGCCGGTTCGGCTACACGCACTGTCCAGTGGTTGGGTACGGTAGACCCCTACATAACTTATTATAATCGAAGAGGGAATCGTCATTCATTGCGAACGCGTTGGCAAACATTGGATAACGAAAACGACAACAACCAAGGGAATTTTAGTGATGTCATGTATGGTGAATATCAATTTCAGCAGCATTTTGATAGCTTGGGGATAAAGCATTTTACACTCACAAGTGGAGTGGTGGGAATTCAGACAGAAGCACGAGGCGAATTGTTTTCGGGTGGAAATACCGACGGGAACAACCAAGCTTCCAATTATGCTGCTTATGCACAACTTGACAAACAGTTTTTAGAAAAACTAAATGTCTCTGCAGGGATCCGATATGAGTATTTTGATATTAACAAGGAGAGCACTTCGAAACCTGTATTTAGAGCAGGTCTCAGTTATGAAGTAACCAAAGGAACATACTTAAGAAGCAGCTACGGACAAGGGTTTCGTTTTCCAAGTATTGCCGAAAAATTTATAGTCACTTCAGTGGGTTCGCTAAGTATCTATCCTAATTCTGAGCTAACTCCGGAAACTTCTTACAATGCTGAATTTGGTATCAAACAAGGTTTTAAGATTGGAAAAGTTTTAGGTTACTTGGATCTTGCTGTTTTTCAACAAGAGTTCCAGAACTTCATAGAATTTACATTTGGACAATGGGTTGCTCCAACCATTGACAATCTTGCAGGTTTCGGTTTTAAAAGTGTGAATACAGGAAAGGCACGCGTACGTGGAGCCGAGGTTTCGATTATAGGAAAAGGCAAAATAGGCCCGATTGGTCTACAATTTATGGGTGGATACACTTATACCAAACCCGAAAGTTTGGAGCCCAATAAGTCTTACGCAAAAAACTTTGGAAGTGATATCCCAATCTCTTATGCGAGTACGAGTTCTGATACAACGGATTACCTTCTAAAATACAGAATGCAACATCTGATTCGCATGGATGTGCAGGCATCTTTTCGAAAGTGGGAATTCGGTATTAGTTTCCGATCCAATAGTCACATGCAAAACATAGATTATGCTTTTCAGTTATTGGAAAATACCGCACCGGGAGTCTTCAATCCCCAAATCAATAAATGGAGAAATGAGCATACGACGGGAGATTTCGTTGTGGATTTGAGACTTTCATACCAAGTTACAAAAGCTTCTAAGTTGGCCTTTATCGTGGATAATTTATTAAACCGAGAATACTCAATTCGTCCGTTGGCTATTGAACCTACTCGTTTTTCAATGCTGCAATATTCGTTGGAGTTTTAACCCGATTACGGGAAATACCGTAGCTTTTTTTTATAAGTATGTGTTTTCTTCGCAGGGTGAAATCGTGTCTTGTAAAATATAGCAGATCGTTCTGCACGTTGCTGGTGGTTCTGTCATCGGTGTATAGTGCAACTGCTCAAACACAAGCTGCGACTTTCTCGAACTTACCTCCTGCTCAAGAATTGGATTCAATTCTGGCAATTCCCTACGATGTAATGGTGGGTGATTTTTCGGGTTCGATCAAAAAATTTCATCGGGCTCGTCAACTTGCCTCTGGTCTCAAAGATCTCAACAGAGAAGCTAAAAGCTCCGAGCTCTTAGGTTTGGTTTTATACCTCGAGGGATCCTACGATTCTTCGACTGAGTACAATCTCCGCGCTATGGAATTGTATCGTCAAACCGGTAATCAGAAGGGTTTGGCGAATATTTATTGCGGACATGGCTACAACATGAAACGACGCAACCTCAATGAAGCTTTTAAGTACATGCGAATGGGCCTGAAAGGTATAGAGGAACTCAATGCTGAATATGAACTGCGCGGAGCTTATGATAATTTCGGTGTCCTTTTTGAAATGCGCGGTGATATCGATAGCGCCATTTTCTTTTATGATCGTGCGCTTAAGCTAAAAGAAAAAACCAACGACAGTATTGGAATTCCTTTTTCATTAAACAACATCGGTGGAGCCTATTTAATCAAGGGAGAGCCACAATCTGCGTTGCCTTACTTCGATCGGGCTTATGGTATTAGTGTGAGAAAGAATGATCTGTTTGGCATGATTGAAAACATGACTCTGTTTGGAGATTACTATTTAAAAGTATCCGATTACAATGCCTCGATTACTTGGTATGAAAAGTCGAACGAATGGTGTGATAGTCTGAATTATCCATATCAGGAGCAATATAATTTGCAGCACTTAAGCCGCTGTTATGAGAAAGTAGGTAGGATGAACGACGCGCTGAACGCCGAAAGAAGAAGCGCACTCTTGGGAGATAGTTTGCTCAACGAGAAAAACTCGCGCGCCATCATCGACCTAGAGAAAAAGTATGAGCTCTCAGATAAAAATTTGCAAATAGCAGAACTCGATAAAAAAGCTGCTCAGCGAACTAGCTACATTATTATCGTTGTTGCTGTTTTGTTGTTGAGTTTACTTGTGTTTTTTCTTCGCACACAAATACTAAAACGTAAGGCGAGAGCAGAAAAAGACGCAGCACTTTTGGCCGAACGAGAAGCGGGATTAAAAGCTGTTTTCGATGCTACGGAGGAAGAGCGCAAACGAATTGCCAAAGATTTGCATGATGGTATCGGACAGCAATTAAGTGGCTTGAAATTAAGTTGGGAGGCATTGAGATCGAGAATACAAGCCCACTCGCCGGAGGAAACGGAAGTATTAAAAAAGCTTAGCACTGTACTAGATGATAGTGCCCGTGACGTTCGAAGCATCTCCCATCAGATGATGCCCAGAGCACTGCAGGAACGTGGACTGCTTCCTGCTATTTCTGATATGCTCGAAAAAAGTTTGGGACTCACTGCCATACGATACAAACTCGAACATTACAAAGTACAAGATGTGCGATTCGATGAACGTGTTGAAGTCGGCGTGTATAGGGTCTGTCAAGAGTTGGTGAGCAATATCATAAAACACAGCGGAGCTACCGAAGTGATGGTACAACTTCTGTTTTCGAAGAAATACCTTATTTTAATTGTGGAAGATAATGGACGAGGATTTTCCTCGGAGAACTCAAGTTCGGGCATTGGATTAATGAATATGACAAGCCGTATCAACACAGTAAATGGAGATATTACCATGGAACCCAGCCCCGAAAGTGGAACCGTGGCAACCATTCGAATTCCAATCGCGTAAAAGGCCTGAACTAGATCATGCGTTGGTAAATTTTCGGAATTACCTTTGCGCTCACCTCAAAGCCCTTTGTCAATCAACGTTCTCATTGTAGACGATCACCAAATTGTGATCGATGGACTGAAAGCATTGCTCTCAGACTACGACGGCGTGTCTATGAAAGGCGAAGCTCGAAATGGTCGTGAGGCACTCGATATGCTCGATGTCTTGAAAGTGGATGTCATATTGCTCGATCTAGATATGCCAGTGATGGGGGGTGTCGATTTCATGAAAGAACTTGCAAAAAGCAAACATGATGTAAAAGTGATCGTACTGACTATGCACGACGAAAAGGCGATGATCAGAACGCTCTTGGAATTAGGTGCTCATGGTTATTTGTTAAAAAACTCGAGTCGCGATGAGCTGATTCAGGCCATTGAGGGTGTGATTCAGGGTGAACAACATCTTTCGGAGGAAGTGCATACCATGCTCTTGACACCTGACAAAGATCTGCGATCGGGAAAATTGGCAGAACTCACTGAACGTGAAGTAGAAATCTTAAAATGTGTGGCTGAGGGCCTTTCCAATAAGGAAATTGGCGACAAACTTTTTATCTCCCCAAGAACGGTCGACACTCATCGAACCAATGTGATGCAAAAACTTGAATTGCATAATGTTGCAGGAATGGTGCGATTCGCCATTAGGAACGGTCTACTTGACTAGGAGTTTTCCTCGCTTTTATTGGCCAAAATCTACTAACTTTGGCCATCTCATGAAAATCGAAGTTTTTCTTTCAGAATTGCTCTATGAGCATGATTGTGTGGTCATTCCGCAGTTTGGGGGATTGGTTGCCAATTATCGCCATGCAAAACTCAATGAACTGAATCACACGATTTATCCTCCATCTAAACAATTGGCATTCAATAGAAACCTTCTTCAAAACGATGGTCTTTTATATAAACACGCCGGCGATATGTTGGGTTTGGGATATGCAGAGGCGAAAAACCTTGTTGATGAGGCAATTAAAGTGCTCACCAACAAACTGCAATCAGGTGAAAAGGTAGTTCTCGATCGTATCGGTGTATTTTTTCCGGATAGGAGAGGAGTAGTACAATTTATTCCCTCCGATCAGGAGAATTATTTGCTTCAATCATACGGACTTCCCTCTATTCAGTTAGTTCCTTTGGCTAAACCTTCAAGTGATTTGGAAAATGTGCAGGACGAAAATCCGGTGATTGTAATGGAGCCACGCAGAAACAATAATCTACGTTGGAAAATTGCTGCAGCTATTGCCGTTCCCTTGCTTTTAGCCGGTGGTTGGTTGGCCGGTGAGAGTATTTTTGGTCACGATCGCGGAATGGAATCTTTGAAGTTGTTTAATTGGAAAGATGTTGTGTCGACCTACGAACCGCGCAAAGAGACGATCGAATTTTCTAAGAACGAAGAGTTGTTGGCTGAAATGAATGCGTCTGAATCCATCGATGGCGTGGAAACCACACCTGAGAATGCCTCACTCGACGATAGCACAAAACCTACTATCGCTCCTGCCGATTCGACCCATGTGGAAGTAATAAAACCGGATATTAAAATTCGCTCTGATTATCATTTGATTGCCGGTGCGTTTCAGATTAAATCGAATGCCGACAATCTCATCGCTTCATTGAAAGCGCAGGGATTGGATGCATATTTCGCAGGTATGCGAGGCCAACTGCATCTTGTGTCTATAGGGAATTATGCTACCCGCGCCGAAGCAAATGAAGCAAAGCAAACGTTGAAAAACCAGTCGTCCACAAAATGTTGGGTTTTGGAGCGCAAATGATCAACGAATTTTCCGGAAAAAGTTTAAGTAATGTTCGTGATGTCATCTTCGACTTCGGAGGAATATTATTTGAAATCGATTACAACGCCCCTGTCAGAGAATTTGCCAAACTTGGTTTTACCGATTTTGTAGATATCTATTCGCAGGCTTCTCAATCCGATATATTTGATCAACTGGAAACCGGGAAAATTTCAAACGAAGACTTTTTTCACTTTATCGAATCAAAATGTCCGAATGCAAGTCCCGAAGAAGTGCGTGTAGCCTGGGATTCTATTTTGACAAAACTTTGGCCGGAGAATGTGGATTACGTGAAGAAACTTCGTAGGAGCGGATTTAAAACATTTTTGCTTAGCAATACAAATGCCATCCATGTAGCTTCATTTGAAAAAATGATTGATACATCAATGGGTTTAAATTCTTTTCGCGAATCCTTTGATCAAGTTTATTACAGCAACGTGATTGGAATGAAGAAACCATACCCCTCTACTTTTCTCAAAGTTTGCGAATGGAATGGACTAAAACCTCAGGAAACATTGTTTATCGACGATTCTATCCAGCATGTAAAAGGTGCATCTGAAGCCGGTTTACTTACGGTTCACATGACAGACATGAAACAAATGGAAGGGGTGATACAGAGCATTCTTCATTCTCAAGGGTAGTCATTACCTCACTCATTCAGCCGAGTTATCAATTGTTCCAATTGAATCTCGCTGCCCATAGCAATGATTCTACAGCCTTTCAAGATTTCGATATCATCTCCGGGATTAAAAACATAACTACCATCTGATTTTCGAATTCCTAGGACAGTAGCTCCGGTTTTCTGTAAGAGTTGGGCCCTAATGAGCTTCATGCTACTAGATGTTTCAATTTCTCGAATCATAAATTCTTTGCCCGATAGGGAACTCATTATTTCTACAAATTCTGATACGTCGGGATTCGAAACCAAAGCAGCCATGTGTGCGCCGCCTAATTTGTCGGGCATGATAATATTGTTGGCACCGGCCCTACGAAGTTTGGGTAATGAGGTATCGAGGCTCGCTCGTGAAATAATGCGTAATGACGGATTTAATTCGCGAGCGGTAAGCACAGTAAAGACATTATCGGCATCATCGGGCAATGTGGTTATAAGAGCTCGGGCACGTCGTATGCCTGCTTCGATTAAAATTTCATCTTTCGTACTATCGCCGTTTAGAAAATAGCGTACCGGAGTTTCTGTTTGCTCGATCCGTTCCTTGCGGGTTTCGATAACAACTACAGGAATTCCTTGAGTGTTGAGTGTTTGAAGAGAGGTTCTTCCATTGCGACCCAATCCGCATAAGATCACGTGATCTTCTAATTCGCTAATATCTTTTTTCATCCTATAAAGATTAATGTCTTTTTTGTATTCACCGTCGAAGATGTATTGAGAGGATATCGTAACTGCATAGGTTAGTACTCCCAGGTTTGCCAGAATGAGTATGGAGGTAAACATTCGGCCTACATCACTCAGTGGAACTACTTCCCCATATCCGACTGTAGCGATAGTTATCACCGTCATGTAGAATGAATCGGCCCAGTTATAGCCTTCAATCACGACAAAGCCTGTCACCCCCGACAAAAAAACAATCATAAGTAAAACCACCGGACGATATATTTTCCGGAAAGGATTGTTCAGCGAGTGATACTTGTGATACAAGTGAAGGGTTTAGATTTCAAAGATAGGGCAGGGTTTCGATTGAAGGATGTTTTGATATAGAGCGCAGGCTCTTCAAATTTAATTTTCAAAACTTATTCGCTTAAGACTTCGGCGCACTTTTTTTGATTTAGGTTTGAACACTTTATTATCAAACTATGGCATATTCAAATATTCTTACCCGCGAAGAGGGTAATGTACTCATCATAACTATCAACCGCCCCGATCAACTCAACGCACTTAATTCGGCTACCATCGAAGAATTGAACAAGTGCCTCGCGTTGGCGGATGTGAATAGAAATATTCGCGTCATCATTATCACCGGTAGCGGTGAAAAGGCTTTTGTAGCCGGCGCCGATATCAAAGAATTTGCAGCTTTCTCCATTCGCGACGGGGCTGCTTTAAGCGCTCGTGGTCACAAATTGCTCTTCGATTTTGTAGAAAATATGAGCAAGCCTGTTATCGCTGCGGTAAATGGATTTGCCCTCGGCGGCGGACTCGAATTGGCCATGAGTTGCCACATCCGTGTTGCCTCCGAAAACGCGAAAATGGGACTTCCGGAAGTATCACTCGGCGTAATTCCGGGATACGGCGGAACTCAGCGTCTTGCGCATTTGGTGGGTAAAGGAAAAGCTATGGAAATGATATTATCAGCCGGTATGATTCCCGCTCCTGACGCTCTGTCTTGGGGATTGGTAAATCATGTGGTTCCGCAGGAGCAACTTCTAACCTTCTGCATCGAAATGGCCGGAAAAATTTCCAAAAACTCTCCCACTGCCATCGCTTCGGCCATGCGCTCGGTGCTAGCAGGATACAAAGCCGGCACCAATGGCTATAAAGAAGAGGTGAAAGAATTTGGAAATTGTTTCGGAACCGAAGACTTTAAAGAGGGTACCGGAGCATTTCTGGAAAAAAGAAAACCCTTGTTTACCGGCAACTAAAAAATATGGAAGTCAGAATTGTCAATAAATCGGGTTATGACCTACCGGCCTACGAAACGCAACACTCCGCCGGTGTTGATTTGAGAGCTGCCATTCCAAATAGAATAGCATTGGGCCCCGGTCAGCGCGAACTCATCCCTACCGGATTGTTTATCGCCTTACCCGACGGTTCGGAAGCTCAAATCCGAGCGCGTTCGGGACTCGCATTCAAAAGGGGAATTACTGTTCTCAATGCTCCCGGCACTATCGATGCGGATTATAGAGGCGAGATAAAAGTGCTTCTCATCAATCTAGGTCAGGAATACTGCGATATCGAGCCGGGTGACCGCATTGCGCAAATGGTTTTTGCCCGCTATGAAAGGGCCGCCTTCTCCGTAGTAACAGAATTGGACGAGACGGTCCGCGGTATCGGAGGCTTTGGAAGCACCGGTCTTCATTAAGTAAAGGCTTAATTGTTCATTTCTCGGAGTCGCGCGCGCTTTAGCTGTTCATTTGCACCGTTTATTTGCCACCGGTTCTGAAAATCAGGCGAATGAAAGTAGTGATCCCTATGGCCGGAATGGGAAAGAGGCTTCGTCCTCATACCCTAACCACCCCAAAACCCTTGCTGCATGTGGCGGGCAAACCTATTGTACAACGATTGGTCGAAGATATCGTTGCCGTATGCGATGGCAAAGTGGAAGAGATAGCCTATGTAGTAGGACGCTTTGGAGACGAAGCCGAGAAAGGTCTTATACGTGTAGCTGAATCTCTCGGAGCTAGAGCCAGTATTCACTACCAAGATGATCCGCTCGGAACCGCCCATGCCATCTATTGCGCAGAGTCGGCCCTCGATGGTCCGGTAACTGTGGCTTTTGCCGATACACTGTTCAAAGCCGATTTCCGATTGGATACTACCAAAGATGGGGTTTTGTGGGTTCAAAGAATCCCGGATCCATCGCAATTCGGTGTGGTAGTAGTCAACGATGAAGGGGTTATCGTGGAGTTCCGTGAAAAACCAAAAGAGTTTGTTTCGGATTTGGCGATGATTGGAATCTATTATTTCGCCGACGGGGCATGGCTTCGAAGGGAATTAAAGTACCTCATGGACAATAACATCATGAACGGAGGGGAATATCAATTGCCCGATGCCTTGCGAAACATGGTGAAACAAGGGGCAAAATTCGCTCCCGGAACAGTAGAAGATTGGATGGACTGCGGCAATAAGGATGCTGTCCTGGATACCAACAAAAAGGTCTTGGGATATACCCTCAGCAATAAAAATGACATTGCATCTACAGCTGAAATTTCCAACTCAGAAATAATTGCTCCCTGTTACATCGGCGAAAATGTAAAGATTGTAAATTCGAAAATCGGGCCGCATGTTTCCTTGGGAAAAGGAGTACAGATTTCAAGTGGCACGATTCGTGACTCCATATTAATGGATTCTACTTCGGTGGAATCATCCGATATTGAACACAGCATGATTGGGAAAAGCGTAAATATCTCAGGTTTTAAGGGTGAATTGAACTTGGGCGATTTCTCAGCTGTAAAACAAAACTGATTGAAAAAAATAGCAACATATTTTCTATTAGGCCTCTTGGTTTTTTCTTCGTGTAAATCGGAGAAAAAGACAACAGCCAGTCATGCCGGAACATCCGAAAATGCGGAGCCGGAAGCCCTGCGACCTCAGGTTGATCTGCGCTTTCAAGAAAAGTTTTTTGAGGCGCAAAAGCAAAAGGCTCTCGGAAACATTGATCTAGCGTACAAGGCATTTATGGAATGTCTCGTATTAGAACCAACGAATGGTGCCGTGAATTACGAAGTGGCTAGAATTGAAGCCAACAAAAATCAAAATATCTCACGTGCTGCCGAACTTGCTCTAATCGCGGTGAAAAGCGATCTTCAAAATCCATGGTATCACAAACTGCTAGGTGATTTGTACATGGAATTGGCGAAAACAGATTTAGCCATTAAGGAATACAAAGAAGTCGTAAGATTACAACCTGGTTCTCAGTCGGAAACGGACTTGGTCTATGCTTTAGTTGTTGCAGGAAAAACCAAAGAAGCGATTGCTCTGTATGATGCAAATGAAAAAAAATTCGGGGTATCGGAAGAGACGGCTTTGCAGAAACATCAGCTCTATCTTCAACTGGAAGACTATGAAAAGGCCGGACTTGAGCTAGAGAAATTAGCTTATGCATTCCCGAAAAATGCAGATTACTGGGGAATGGTTATCGGGTTTTATCAGGATATCAAAAACCCCGAAAAAGCGAAAGCAGCATTTGAGGAATTGAAAAAATGTGATGTAGAAAATGGTCGCCTGCATTTACAACTCTCGGAATATCTATCCACAACAGGTGAAGACGAAAAATCATTCGAGGAGTTGATCCTTGCTTTTGAATCATACGATGTTCTCATAGATGAAAAGATTGCATTTTTAATGCGATTTTTTAGTATTCCACGTCCAAACGAACTTGTAAATAAAAGAGCATACAGATTACTCGATATTGTTGTTGAACTTCACCCGGGAGAGGCAAAAGCATATGCTATCTATGGAGATTTTTTGTACCGCGACCAACGATTTAGCGAAGCCGCAGTCAAATATCGAAGAGCTGTGCAAGTGGATCCCTCGAGACATGTTATTTGGGCACAATTATTAGATATTGAGCAGCGCTCTCAGGATTTTGTTTCCATGAAAAGTGAAAGCGCAAGTGCCTTGGAATTGTTTCCGGGTATGCCTGAATTTTACTTGTACAACGGCATGGCGAATATCCGCCTTGGATTTACTGAGGAAGCACTTGAATCATTATCGATCGGCAAGGAATTGGTGATCGAAGACGATCAGATGCTCTCTCGTTTTCACGCTCTGCTCGGGGATGTATACCACGATAAAAAACAGCACGATAAGTCAGATGAACATTTTGAGCAAGCTATTAGGTTGAGTCCTGACAATCTTGGCTTCCTCAATAACTATGCGTACTATTTGGCTTTAAGAAAAACAAAACTCGAAAAGGCCGCGGAAATGGCCAAGATGTGCGTAACTCGTGAACCATCGAATACCATGTTTCAGGATACATACGCTTGGGTATTATTTAAACAAGCTAAATATCCGGAGTCGCTGGGCTGGATGGAAAAATCAATTCAGGCTACTCCAAATCCGGGAGGTGAGCAATTGGAACATTATGGCGATATTTTATTTATGAATGGTCGTGCTAACGATGCTCTGGTGCAATGGAGAATAGCGCTTCCATTAAAAGGAGCATCTATTTCTTTGGCAGAAAAAATTGCACAACAAAAAATGATTGAATAAGATGCAAGGTGTTGCCATTGTAAGACCCTTTCGACTTCAGTTCTTGATTGGATTGATTTTTTTCGCATCCATATTTTCTTCCTGTAAATCGAAAAAGGTAGTCACCACAACGGACACTTTGCGCGAACGCTCTGCGGGTTATTTGCTCAAAAGGTACGAACGCAATGAGTTTCAGTATGACTGGGTGGGGATGAAAATTTCTGCCGAGGTATTAACTTTAGGTGAAACGCAGTCATTCAAAGCGAACATCCGAATGAAAAAGGATAGTCTGATTTGGATATCAATTTCTCCGGCTTTGGGAATTGAAGTATTGCGTATTTTGATCACTCCGGATTCAGTAAAGTATGTTTCCAAAATACCTGAGAATAAACACTACTACCTAGGAGGTTTTAACGTGATTAACGAGATATCTAAAATGGATATCGACTTCGCAACTTTTCAGGATATTCTTCTGGGTAATGCCGTAGGTGTAGAAAACGACGAAGGTAAATTCAGATCGGAAGTAGATGAAAATAGGTACTTGCTCATTTCAAAATATAAACGTAAGGTAAAGAAGGCTGTCGGTGTTGATGACAAGGATCTCGAGCCGAATGATACGATCGTGGTGAATATGAATGACAGAAGAGTGCAGAAGGCGGTCAAAAAAAGTGATGAAAACGACCTTGTTATTTCACGTTACTGGCTCGAACCGGAAAACTTTCGTTTGGTGCGTTCTCTGTTCTACGATATCGTGAACATGAGAAACGTAGACATCGAGTACAGTGAGTTTAAGTTGGAAGGGGAACAATATTATCCATCCAATTGCCGATTAAATGTTAAGGATGCTCGTCAGACTCAAGAGATACGCTTCGAAATATCGAAGATCAATACCGATAAGACTTATGATTTTCCATTTGAAATCCCCGAAGACTTTGAAAGGAGATTCTAAAAAGGGAAGTTGCTTTTCCTTTGCCACATTTCTAAGTGTGGTGTTTGTTCTTGCTTTTTCCTCTTCGGGAATTTTCGCCCAGTCGAAAGGAGACCTTCAGAAGAAAAAGGACGATCTGGCAAAAAAGATCGAGGTCACCAAAAAACTCATCAACGAGTCGGAGCAACTGCAAAAGATCACAACGAATCAACTACAAGTACTCAACGAGCAGATTGGCTTACGAGAAGAATTGCTTTCAACCATAAACTCAGAAATTACGGGTATTGAAGGTGAAATCCAACGGAAAGAAGAAACGCTGAAACGTCTGGAAGTGCAGTTGAATGCATTAAAGGATGAATACGCTAACATGATCGTGCAAGCCTATAAAAACAGATCATCGTACGATAAGCTAATGTTTGTTTTTGCGGCTGACGATTTCAATCAGGCATATAAGCGAATGAAACTCTTACAGCATTATGCCGAGACTCGTAAGAAGCAGGTCGAACTAATTGCTTCTACTCAACAACAAATCCAACAAAGTTTGGATGATTTGGAAAAGACAAAAAATGAGAGACGTCAGTATGCTCAGGCTAAAGTTGAAGAAAAGAATAAAATTGACAACGACAAGCGTAAGCAGCAGGAGAAACTGAACTCACTAAAATCTGAAGAGAAAAAGCTACGTGAAAAGGTGAAAAAGCAAGAGCGCGAGAGTATCGATCTAGCGAATAAAATCAAGAAAATTATTGAAGAGGAGATGAAACCGAAGGCGACTCCTCCAAAGACAACGCCACCTGGAGGAAAGACCACCCCAAGTCCTCCGAAAATGGAAGTAGCGCCTGAGGTCAAAATTGCAAGTTCTGATTTTGAAAAAAATAAAGGCGGACTCCCTTGGCCGGTGGGATCAGGTATCATTACGGGAAGATTCGGAAAGCAGCCGCATCCGACAGTTTCAGACAATTTTGTGAATAATAATGGGGTTGATTTCACCACCGAAAAATCGGCCTCCGTAAATGCGATTTTTGATGGAGAAGTAACTTCGGTTTTCTATATCGAAGGCTTCGGAGAAAATGTAATTATCACTAAAGGTGCCTATAAGGTAGTCTATGGAAAACTTTCCTCCGTTGCTGTGAAGAAAGGCGATAAGGTTTCATTAAAACAAAAGATCGGAACTGTCATGAACGACGGTGAGGCTAACGTTGCTCACCTCGAAATATGGAAGGTAACTCCTGATGGTGGGACACCTCTGAATCCGGAACTTTGGCTTAAGAAAAAGTGAGTTCGGGCAGTCTTCCTTGAAGTCCTCCCGTATGGATGCACAGAACCTTTTGATCCGGACGTATAATCCCTTTTTCGATCAAATCCCGCACGCCAAAAAGCATCTTTCCTGTATACACCTGATCTAAGGGTAATTGATGATTAGAGTGCATCTCACGGATGAATTGAATTAATTCATTGCTCCACTTGGCATAACCCCCGAAATGATAGTCTGTGATGATCTCAAAATCGGCATATTTTTTTTCGTTTTCTAAAAAACGAAGTGTTTCTTGACGCAAAAACTCGCCGCCTTTTAAAGCAGAAATACCATAGATTTTCTTCGATAGGCCTGCCTTTCGGACAATACCTGCTAATGTCGACGCTGTTCCGCTCGCCAGACAGATTACATCATACGAAAGGTCTTCATCGGTAAGTATTTCCTCACATCCTTTAACCCCTTCTTCATTGGAAGCTCCTTCCGGCACAAGATGGAAAACGCCAAATTTATCTCTGAGTGCATTAATTGATATATCAAGATCTTTGTTTTTGTAATCGCTGCGACTTACAAAATGTAGGTCCATTCCGTTTGACCGAGCAAAATTTAGTGTTGAACTCTCTTTGGATTCACCGCGAATAATCCCAATAGTTTCGATGCCTAAGATCTTGCCCGCTGACGAAAGGGAATAGATATGATTACTATGTGAGCCACCGAAACTCAAGATCCGAGGAATCGACATCTGAAGAGCGGATTCTAAATTGTATTTTAACTTGTACCACTTGTTTCCATTAACAGTTGGATGAATTTGATCAAGTCGTTTTACCCAAACAGGAAATTTTCCACCATGGGATAGGCTCAGGGGTATACATTGATTTGTGGGCGGCTTCAGAATCACAAATAAGAGCTATGTTTAAACATTTTTGGAGTTCGATTGTCGTAGATATATCAAGCTGCGAAATTTACAACCTTAAGTAAAGCTATGCCGGAGGAAAATAGTTCTGTGGAACGTTCTAAACATTTGGAAGAGGGTGATTATTATTATTCACCGGAAGGCTACATGGTATTTACGGAAAAGTATCACCTAAAGAGGGGTTACTGCTGTCAAAGTGGCTGTAAGCATTGCCCCTATGGTTTTGATAAACGTCTAGGCAAAATAAGACCTAAGTAGTTGTTTGTGTATTGAATTACCAAAGTTTCAGTCTCTTCAACGTGTCATTCAATTAACAGATCTTATTTTCGCACAATGAACACGGACTCGATGAAAAGTATATCTTCACTTTTGATGGAAGGAATTCCAAAAAATCTTCCTGAATACCCGGTTTTTGATTCCACCATAAATCGTGCACCTCTTCGAAAGAATATATTGAGCAGTGCCGAAAAGCAACTAGCTCTCCGAAATGCGTTGCGCTATTTTCCGGAAGAACTTCATGCCGCTTTGGCCGGAGAATTTGCAGATGAAATGAAGAAGTACGGACGTATTTATATGTATCGCTATCGCCCGAATCGTTCTTTTGAGGCTTTACCTATTTCCGAATATCCTGCGAAATGTCAGCAGGCGGCTGCAATCATGTTGATGATCGATAATAATCTTGACCCTCGTGTTGCTCAGCATCCATATGAGTTGATTACTTATGGAGGCAATGGAGCTGTATTTCAGAATTGGGCACAATATAGGTTGGTTATGAAATATCTTTCAGAGATGGAAGAGGATCAAACATTGGTAATGTACAGTGGCCATCCTATGGGACTTTTTCCTTCACATAAGGACGCACCTCGTGTGGTAGTGACGAACGGCATGATGATCCCAAATTATTCGAAGCCGGATGATTGGGAAAAATTTAATGCCTTAGGTGTTACGCAATACGGACAGATGACTGCGGGTTCATATATGTACATTGGTCCGCAGGGAATCGTTCACGGAACTACTATCACAGTTCTTAATGCAGGACGCAAAATTGCCAAAGGAAAAGAAGGTCTGGAAGGGAAGTTGTTTGTCACAGCCGGTCTCGGTGGAATGAGCGGAGCCCAACCCAAAGCCGCTAATATTGCCGGAGTCGTTTCTGTAACAGCAGAAATTAATCCCAAGGCAGCTTATAAACGTCATGAGCAGGGGTGGGTAGATGTTGTGATAGACAATATGGATGAACTTATTGTAAAGGTCAGGGAGGCTTTATTTCAAAAGAAGGTTATCAGTTTTGCATACGTTGGCAACGTGGTGGACGTATGGGAAAAATTTGACGAAAACGGAATTTTTATTGATTTGGGAAGTGACCAAACATCCTTGCACAATCCATGGTCCGGAGGATATTATCCTGTAGATTTTTCATTGGAGGAATCAAATGAAATGATGGCTCGCGAGCCCGAACGTTTTCGAGATGAAGTGAGGAAAACGTTGATACGTCATGCATCTGCTATCAATAATCATACTGCGAAGGGCACGTATTTTTTCGACTACGGTAATGCCTTTTTGCTTGAGGCATCTCGTGCCGGAGCGGATGTAATGGCCGAGGATGGAATTCGATTTAGATACCCAAGTTACGTTCAAGACATTTTGGGACCGATGTGTTTCGATTATGGCTTTGGACCGTTCAGATGGGTTTGTTGTAGTGGAAAGGCTGAGGATTTGGAAACAACAGATCGCATTGCGCAAACCGTTTTGGAAGAAATGAAGAAACTGGCGCCGGATGAAATCAGTCAACAGATGGCGGATAATATTCAGTGGATCAAAGAGGCCGGAAGAAATAAAATGGTTGTAGGGTCTCAAGCGAGAATTCTATACGCTGATGCGGAGGGTCGAATTCGGATTGCTTCGGCTTTTAATAAAGCTATTGCAGATGGACAAATTGGTCCTATTGTACTCGGACGTGATCACCACGATGTGAGTGGCACCGATTCTCCTTATCGAGAAACATCTAATATTTACGATGGTAGTTCTTTCACCGCCGATATGGCTGTTCAAAATTTCGCGGGTGATGCATTCCGCGGAGCAACCTGGGTGAGCCTGCACAATGGCGGAGGGGTAGGCTGGGGCGAAGTGATCAACGGTGGATTCGGGATGCTTCTCGATGGCACACCGGATGCGGATCGTCGTTTAAGAAGTATGCTTCATTGGGACGTCAATAATGGTATTGCCCGCAGAAGTTGGGCTAGAAATAAAGAGGCCATATTCGCTGCCAAACGTGCCATGGAGGCGGAGCCAAAATTAAAATTGACTCTTCCAAATTTGGTGGATGATAAGTTGATCTCCGATCTTTTCTAACTACTCTTCCAACCCAAGAAGTACGCAGTAACGTAGTCACCGCAACTCACCACCACCTGGCCGGAGATGATGAGCTGCGAATGACCGGCTACTATCCGTTCTTTTTGGTGAATACGACGAACTCATTTACGACCACTTCCGTAATGTACTTTTTTTCACCATCTTTTTCATAAGTCCGATTGTGAAGTCGTCCTTCAACCGCCATTTCCGTTCCTTTGTCAGCCATTTCACCGATCAATTCGGCAGCTTTGCCCCATGCTACCACATTGTGCCATTGTGTTTCCTCTTTTTTCTCCCCTTTTTTGTCGGTGTAGGAGTCATTTGTGGCAAGAGAAAAACGCGCCATTTTAGTTCCCTTATCAAAATCTTTGATCTCAGGTGCTGCGCCTAGATTACCAATCAGACGCACAGAATTACGAAGTCCGTTCATTGTAAATAGTTTTTAAGTTTTTGTTTCAGTGCCGAAGAGTTCGACGCAGCAAATATGTAACGCTATACAAAATACAACCGATTGTAAACGTATAATTCCGGAAATAATCATTTTTTGGTAGAGTAACACGACCTCCTCATATTCGCTTTACTTAAAGCTGAATGATATGAATATGTCGAGTAAATGCGCGGAATGCGGAGCTGTGCTGCATGGTCGATCTGACAAAAGATTCTGTGACGACCAATGTAGAAGTACATTCAATAACAAAACGTATGCGCAGGATTTGAAATCTGTGAAAGAAGTAAATCGAATTCTATTATCGAATCGCAGAGCACTAAAGTTGGCTTTAGAACGGTATGGATCAGAAACATCTTGGTCGAATCTTATTTTATTGGGTTTTAATCCGAACTATTACACGGGTGTGCTGCAAGGTTCAAATCGAAAACTCGTTTATGAATATTCTTGGGAACAAAAAGCGGGTTCCGTAAAAATTAGTGACAATAAAAAAGGGGAGAACTAAGTCTCCCCTTTTACAGTTTATTGCCTAAAAATTATTCGCAAGATGTTCCGTAGTACCCGATGAAGTTCAACAAGTCGCTTACCCCAACAATACCGTCATTGTTAAAGTCTGCAGGACATGGGTCTATGAAAACACAACTCAAATCATCGATAGTAGCAGCCGGATTGTAGTTGGATGCTGTTGGATATGTACAACCGGGATAGTCACATGATCCATCCTCAAAGTTTGCAGTAGGATCGTAGTTTACAGCTACCGGATCTGTACAACCCGGAATCAACAAGAACGAATTCGATGCACCCGGAGTTCCATTTGTAGTATACGATGACTGCCAGCTAGCCGGTAGTGCATTGTCAAATGTAACATCTATCAATTCCAAAGATGAACAGTTACCGCTTGCATTTGGCCATGGCGCTGTAGAATCAAAAGGCACAGTGTCTAAGATGTTGCCAAAGCCATCTTCCAATGTAATGGTTTCACCGCTGTTGCTTAAGTTGTCTCCTGTCCATTCAATTACGGTATATCCGTTTCCTGTGTATGAAGCAGCTGAAACAGCAAGCACAATGTATTCGCCGGGATTCATGGTGAATCCATCAGGGAAGGTGTAGATAAATCCTGAGGTAAACGTGAAACCACTCAAGTTGGCAACAACGGCATCCGCATTGTACAATTCGATGAACTCATAAAGAAGATCATCTCCTTGAGCTAAACATGGATTGAAGTGAATCTCATTAATCACAATGTTTGGCAAGGTGAAATAACATGATCCATCATCTTGTGTGGCAATCGGATCATAGTTTAAAGCAGCAATATCCAAACAACCCGAAATGATACATGACCCATCATCAAAGGTAGCTAATGGATTGAAGTTGTCGGCTATCGGATTGGTGCAACCGGGAACTGGTGCGGCGGTACAAGTGCCATTGTCTATAACTGCTTCCGAATCGTAATTGATCGCTGTTGGATCGGTACAACCCCATTTCTGAACGTCAGCAGCTCCACACGGAGTAATTTTAAATGCACTGAAAGAGAAATAAACGGGTCCACGAACTGTATATGTAGTGAATACTGTAGGTAGATAAGCATATCCCAAATCGTCTACTATAGCAGGACCGCTAAGGTCATTCAAACTCCATTCTCCAAATCCGAGATTATCCACATCACATGCACCGGTTACTTGAACCAATACTCCTTCATACGACTCATCACTTACCAAGAAGGTAGGGATAATTTCGTAAGCCGGAAGTGCATTTAGTGTAGAGATAACCGTAATCACAGGGCTAGTGAGTAAGGTAAGGTTGAAAGATTCAGATATGATGGCATCGATGTTTACTTCATCACCCACACTCACTCCTGAACCTGAAACCCATATACCGGAATTAGGACCGGTGCCATCCTGAATTGTGAAAAGGTTAGCGGCCGGGTATACACACGTTACTATTCCAACCGTAGAAATATACAATCCTGTTGGAGCAACTCCTGTTTGTATCTCTACAATGGTAGCAGGCGTTGGAACCGGAGCGCTTGAATTCTCAAGACCGGGAGTACCGCTTGATACGTAAGAAGCTTGCCAGTTTGTGGCTAAGCTGTTATCAAGTCCTGTTGAAATTAACTCGGCAGAAGGACAGCCTCCGTCGGCCAAAACAGGCCAAGGTGCAAGATCTGCATAGGTCACTTCATCAACAAGCAAGTTGAAATTATTTCTTAGTGAAATCGTTTCACCGGTATTATTCAAATCACCAACGTTCCACTGAATTACTTGGTAGCCATTGCCAGAGTATGTGGAGGCTAGTTTTGCAACAACAATGTATTCGCCCGGAGCAATGCTAACAGATCCAAAGGTGTGAGAAACGGCGTTGGTCAATGTCCACGAGGTAAGATCCACAGCCACTGCATCAGCGTTGTATAATTCGAGGAATTCGTAGATATTATCATCCCCCTGAGCAGTGCACGGGTTATAATGTACTTCATTGATAACAATGTTTGGCAACGTATAAATACATGACCCATCGTCAATTGTAGCGATAGGATCAAAGTTTAAAGCTAATGCATCCGTACATCCTGCATACACGCAAGAACCGTCGTCAGTAACAGCGAGCGGATCGAAGTTAGCTGCACTTGGATCAGTGCAACCTGCCACGCCACCTGCAATGTCATAAACTGAAATCAAGTCGAATGCGAATTCTTCAGAACCGGAATTGCAGCTCGCAAAAATTCTGATCTGAAGGGAGCTTCCTGCACCGGGTATGTTCGCCTGAAAAAGTTGGAAACCAGGATTCAATTGGGTTCCATCTCCGGTTCCATTGAGGTCGGTATCGTGGTACAGACCTAAATTGTTCGCCGCAGTAGGTGTAGCAAACTGAAGTATTTTCACCCAACCTGCGCCATCGATATTGTATTCTACATACAATTGATCGGTGTTATCCCATCCATTTCCGGTGAAGCCGGTAGCAAATAGGGAACGAAGTTGGATTGAACCTACTGCGCTAATGTCTATAGGGAAAAAAGTGATGGTTTTGGATGTCAAAGCATCACCTAGATTAGGACCTGTAATGTCATCCATGTCTTCGCCGGCCCAAAAGAAAGTTCCGTCTTGCGCATTGTATGGCGCTGTTACAGTTGCGATGTTCGAACCGTTGGTACGTGTATAAAAGTCATTTGCTGAGTTTAGAAAGGTATTGGAAACACTGTATCTCGTTCCGAGACCATCCGTTTCAAAACTTTCTGTCCAAACTTGCGCTTGTGCGGAAACTCCACACATAAACACTAGCGCTACCAGAGCCAGTGCAATGTTCATTTTGGTTTTCATCTTGATTAATTTGGTTATTGCTATTTATTTAGATAGTATTTGTTTTGTGAGCAAAGAAACGTTGCCGGTTTTACCCATGTATTAATTCAATCCTACTATTACAATTTGATGAATTTCTGAATCGTGGTTCCACAGGCCGTTTCAAATCGTATGGTGTACACTCCCGAAGTCAATACAGATACATCCACCTCGCCTTTTTTCAGATTCACATTGTTAGAGCTATAAACGGTCCTGCCCTGTGCATCTGTGAGTACGTATGATTCAATAGAACAAGAAGAGCCGAATTGTAGCTTGTCCTCGGCCGGATTTGGAAATATTTCCAAGTTCGGCGTCGTGTTTTCTTCGAGATTAAGGTAGGAAGTTTCTACAGTAAACGTGTAGATATCGGTACAACCCAAAAACCCGGTAATCAGAAGTGTAATGGTTATCTCATCATTCGCTACTAAGAAGTCGAAATCATATTCATGACTTGGATTTTCTACCGTAGAAGTAGCGCCATCTCCAAAATTCCATAAGAAGAATGTACCCCCCTCGCTCTGATTAACAAAATTGATAGTGATGTTTTCCCCGGTTCCAAATACGATTGTTGATATATCATCGAATGAAGAATAGACACTCGGAGAAAAATCATCAAAGTATCTGGGCAGCAACTGATATCCTGTGTCGTAGGGTTCAACCGGATCAAATTGACCTCCGATCCCGCTCACACTGAAATGCCCTAAGGGCGCATCACTGCCAAATATTTCTGTATCGCCGTCAATGCGAACTTCCCATGTATTATTTCCATCGGTCACCTCGACATTAAATCCCGGAAGTGTATTGGTCCATTGTGAAGGATTTACCAATTCAATACACTTTAATTCTACAATCGCACTTTCAGTAAGCTCACTGAGTTCTGAAACAATCTCAGGTGTATTGATGGTGTTCGCCGAACTGATGAACTCAATAGAAGAAGGTGTGATCTGAGTGAGACCGTTGAATTGGTCGATTACTCCAACAATGATTACTTCATCGCCCTCTTGCACAACATACCCCAAGTCGCTGTCTCCATTAAAGACCCCGATACCATCTGTATCATCTATAAGTGTAAATTGTATTCCTCCGGGAAACGTATTGACTCCGTGAACAATTCCTTGCAGTTGGCATTCTACGCCTAGACTGTCGGCCATGCTTTCATCATCGACTCCTGTAATTTCTATAATGTCGTATGAAGGTACGAGGGCATCGTTATCTTCAATGGTTATTTGCTGCGTCTGCTGAAGAAGCACAACGCCTGTACCGGCGGTTAGCAGGACATCAATGGTTTCATCACTTTCGATTTCCTCATCATCTATAAGAGGGATTTGAACGGTTTGCGGTGCTGTGGATCCTTCAGGAAATATGAGTGTTATCGGCAATGTGTTTGTGAAGTCAGCTCCCGGTGTCGCTGTTCCTCCTGTCAATGAGAGTGTAACCTCAACGGCATAGATGGGATTGTATACTTCTACAATGACATTTGCATATGTAGCATTTTCTTCTACGCTTTGCGAGGAAGTGTTTATGGAGATTTGAGGTGCATTCAAAAATTCACATCCAAGGAAAGAATGTGAGCCCAAAAAAGTAAATGTGTTTTGAGGATAAACATTCCATTGTGAAGCTCCCAAAACCCAATCTGTAGTTCCGGCTGTTACATTAACTTTTCTAACCAATGTTTGCTCTCCGGTGGTTCCGTTACCCACAGTCCACGCTGTGATAGGGTCAACACCGGGAATACCGATGGCATCTATTGCCTGACCACCGAAGTACAAAACGAGCGCGTCGTTTCCATTGAACCATGTTATACTAGAAGTGTAATCGGCTTCATCCAAAATTAAAAAATCCGCCTGACTATTGGCAATTACATATGCATCGCCGGCGGCTATGGTGCCGGTGAGGTTGAACGAATTTGTTGGAACCGATGATCCATTGTTATAAGTGTGCACGGTATAACCCGTCAACGAAATGTCTTGATCGGTTGGATTGAAAATTTCTACCGCTTTGTTGTTCGAAGCTCCTTCCACATATTCAGAGAAGAATAAATCGGCACATCCGGGACTTACCTCACAGGGTTGAGCAATCACCGTAACAAAATTGCTTGATATATCAATGCAATATCCCGTTCCTTCCACGTCATCAATATTTTCGTCTACTTCAATAGTGCTTGCATCTAATGGGCCTTCATGTGAGACACCATAAACGCGATACGATCCTTCCGGCATTGCGTTGAAGTCCACAAAATCGAGGGTAGTTGTTTCTATGATAAATCCGGAAATATCTGTGATAATCCATGTATACGAATCGGCTGTAGGTTCGGAATTCGTTTGAAATGAAATCAAGTCAGATGTACCATCCAAACATGCTACTACATAATTACCTCCAAGTGCATCCGTTATTTCTCCGGCGTCGCATTCGGGGTCATTACATAGTTCTTTATTGATGGTGATAAAATTGTAAGAGGGAACGGCACATATACTTGCAACAACATTGTCAATGTGATCTCCCACCTGCAGAGTCGTAGCACTTGGTATGCCCGCATAAGACAGCCCATAGAGTCTGCATGTGCCCGGCAATAATAGATCCGGATCAAATGAATTGATATCGGAATAGGATATGATAGTGTTATCAGTTTGAGTAAAAATCCAATAGTAACCGGTTCCTACAACATTTTCGGCAACAAGAAATATTAAATCGCTGTTGTCATCTGTGCAAAGGTTTAAAACGGTGGCACCTTCGGTAGTAGCAACTGTTCCGCCAATACAATCCAGCTCATTGCTTGCACCGGGAGTGGGTTGCTGTGCCAAATAGGTAGTTGTTTCCAAAGCCGCTCCTCCATTAGGAACTCGCGCTATACTTTGATCTACCGGAAAACCGTTGGCCGATTCGTTTACTTGTGGTTGACCCGGTGTGAGTGCAAGAAGAGTGAAATCATCTGCATCATCGGTGTCATAAACAACGGCATCAATCAATGATACCAAACTAATAGCAGTTCCGGCCGGCCAATTGCTTGCATTGCCTGAATATAGCGCAATAGCATCAGATCCACTTTGGAGGAGATTGTTGGCAAAGGTTAAATCGACATTATCTACAGCCGAATTTCCCAAAACAAAAAATCCGTTGGCGTCCAATGAATATCCATCTAGATCAAAAGATCCATAGGAAAGGTCATTCAAGCCATTAAAGAAAACGACCACATAGCCGTTTAGAGAAGCATTCGCAGGTCCATACAACTCCACAAACTCGAGTAAATCCGTGCCGGGTGTGTCGCTGTCTACTTCGTTAATTACGATTTGGGAATGAAGGGAGGTTAGGAAAACCAATCCTCCAAAGAGACTAAAAAGTGCTTTTATCGTCATGTTTAGGGTAATCTAAAAGGGCCGGCAAAGTTAGGTAGGTTTGTGCGGGGTACACCTTAAAATGGAAAAATAGATATCCACTATGAAATACTAGAATTATAGCTAAAGAGTGTGATAAACAATGATATAAGTGGATAAACCAGCTTCTGTTTGCAGCGGATTTAATCTTTTCTATACAATCAAATAATCCGATTGATGTATTTTCGGTTTTTTATTGCCTTTTGTTGCCTCCCCTAAACCATACGCTCGGTCCGAAACCCACTCTAAATGAGTTCAAATATGATTCGATTGCGAAATATCTATAGCTTCTTAGCCGCCCTCTGTGTTGCCTCAAGTGGTTACACCCAACTCAATACTCAACTTGAATCCATTTTCGAGGACCATGAACTAATGGGATTGTCGGTCGTGAAGGTTTGTCAACAAGATATAGAAACCTACCATTTTGGGTTAAAGGATTATACGCGTGAGCTCGCTGTGGACGATAGTACCATGTACCGAATAGCCTCCATTTCCAAAACGGTTTCGGCAATGGGCTTGATGAAGCTATACGACCAAGGACTATTTGAGCTGGATGATGATGTGAGCCCATACCTCGGATTTGAACTTAGAAATCCCAACTGGCCGGATGTCGCCATAACGTTTCGAATGATATTATCTCACACATCTTCTATACAGGATGGGTCGGGATACAGTGATTTTCTCGGGGCTTCCTTTTCTTTTGATGCCACACCTCCTGCTATTCAGGATCTTTTGACAGATCAAGGTTCTTTTTATACTTCCAATATGTTTCGACAAGAGGAGCCGGGTACTTTTTTCGCCTATTCAAATATTAATTACGGCATAGTTGGAACCTTGGTTGAAGCTATTTCAGATCAACGTTTCGACGTTTATATGAAGGATAATATCCTTGATCCCTTGGGTATTGCCGGCAGCTATAATGTGACAGATATTGAGAACATCGATAATGTAGCTGTGCTTTATCGAAATCAAGGTGGATGGACACCGCAGGCCGATAACTTTCAAGGTAATGATCCAACCCCGCTGCTTTTGGATAACTATACAATTGGGACGAATGGCCTATTGTTCGGTCCGCAGGGTGGTCTGCGAATTTCTCCCTCCGATCTGGCTCGAATTTTATTGGTGATGAAAGATGGTGAATACAATGGAATTGAAGTGCTCCTTCCTTCTTCCATTGAACTCATGCAAACCCCACAATGGACATACGATGGCGATAACGGCGATAATTATTACGGCCTTTTTCGATCGTGGGGACTTGGAGTACATTGCACAACAGACACTCCGGGCGGTGATTTGATTTTTGAAGGTGACGAGTTCAAAGGTCACCCGGGTGAAGCGTATGGACTCATTTCAGATATGTATTGGTTTGCAGACTCCGGTTGGGATGCCGCCGGTTTTATTTTCATGACAAATGGGGCGTTTAATGGTTTTGATTTCGGTGAGCAAAGTGCTTATTACACATTAGAGGAAGAAGTTTTTCAAGCTGTCTGCTCCAACAATTTCCAAGGATGTTTCTTGAATACTGAAGATATATTGATTGAAGACTCTTTTCACGTTTTCCCGAACCCTTCCTATGGGTCATTTTATTTATCGGGAAATTTTAAAGCCGGACAAAAGATTCTAGCCACCATTCATAATTCAATCGGTATTGAAATCACAAAAGAGGTGGGCCACATGAACAGAATATTCGAATTCTCAGGTCTTCCCGCAGGAATATATACCCTTTCATTGTCTGATTCATCCGGCTTTTTCCAAAGCCACCTGGTTGTGATTTTGTAGTCGATTCCATTCATCCGCCATTTTAGGCAATTCACATGCGTTTTTGAACAATGGAAACGAAATAGGCGTTAAATCGTTTCCAATGTGAAATGTGTGACTAAATTTGCGCCCGAAATGGAAGAAAAAATAGAAAAAATAGTAGAGGCAGCCGGTAAAGTGTTCATGCGCTTAGGTATTAAAAGCGTCAATATGGACGACATGGCTCGTCATCTGGGTATTTCGAAGAAAACGCTCTATTTATATGTGAAGGATAAAGAAGACTTGGTTAAAAGAACCGTTACTTCTTTTTGTGATAACGAAGACAAACAGATTAAAGCAATCTGTTCGCGTGGTCTTAATGCCATTGACGAAAGTCTCGAAATAATGAAATGGGTTTCCATGATGTTGCATCACATGCATCCGTCTGTAGCCTACGACATGGAAAAGTATCACCCGGAGATTTACTTCGACCTATGGAATAACCGCCAAAAGTTTATTGTAGAGTGTATCCTCGATAATTTGAAAAAAGGACAAAAGGAAGGTTTGTATCGAAAGGATTTCAACGCTGATGTTATTTCAAAATTATACATAGGCCGAATGAATGTAATGTTCGACCAAAAACTCTTTCCACAACAAGAGTACAGTCTTACCGAACTATACATGGAATTAGCCACATATCATGTTCGAGGAATTGCAAGTCCGAAAGGAATAGAAATGCTCGAATCGAAACTGAAGACGAAGAAAAAAAACTGAACCAAAACAACCAATTACCATTTATGACACGACTGCTATCTCTTATCATCACTGCCTTGATGCTGACTTTCTATAGTCAGGCTCAGGTTGTGTCTATGTCGTTAAAAGAAGCTCAGGATTACGCCGTTAAAAATGCGTATGCCTCCAAAAGTGCTTCATACGATGTAGACGTTGCCGCTCTTCAAACCGAGGAACTGATAGGCATCGGACTGCCACAAATAAACGGTTCCGTGCAATATCAGAATTACCTCAATCTGCCTACTCAACTTGTTCCTGCCGAATTTTTTGGTGGTCAAGCCGGCGAATTTGCTAAACTTCAATTTGGTACTTCTAACAACGTGACCGTGGGTTTAAGTGCAACTCAATTGCTCTTCAACGGTTCATGGCTAGTAGGCCTGGAAGCTTCAAGGTCTTATGCTAGTTTAAAACAAAAGCAAAAAACACAAACGGAAAAGCAGGTCCGAGAAGATGTGGCTAATTCATATCATCTTGCAGTTATTGCACAGGACAACTTGACTTTGATTTCAGGTAGTCGCGAAGTTTTGAATAAAACTTTTACGGATACTAAAGCGCTTTATGATGTTGGGTTTGTCGAAGAACAAGATGTTCAGCAATTGCAACTTTCACTAAACGATCTTGACAATCGAATTGCCAGTGCCGAACAGCAAGTGAAACTCACATTAGACCTTCTCAAGTTTCAAATTGGGATGCCGCTTGCGACCGAATTACAACTTACCGAAAATTCGGAAACACTACTGAACAGTGCAACAGCCGAAGTTCTGACCGCACCTTTTTCTGCTGATATGCACATCGATTATCAGGTTACACTCGGAGCACTTGGAATGCAGCAATTGGATCTTAAAAATCAGCGATCGAAGAGACTTCCAACTTTAGGAGCATTCTACAATCTGCAGACAAATGCGCAGAGAAATGAATTTAGTTTTTTCGATACGAGTGAACCTTGGTTCCCTATTCAATTGTGGGGTATTCAGCTCAACATTCCAATTTTCGCCGGTCTGAGCACTAACAAAGTAATTGGGAAAGCGAGGGTGGAAGTGCAGCGTATGACGGACTTAACCGCCATGACGAAAGAAGCGATCCAATTGCAATATAATTCGGCGAGAACAGAATATACTTATGCTCTTCAGAACTATAATGCAACAAAAGACAACCTTGCATTGGCCGAAAAGATATTGGAAAAAACAAGAATCAAATACACCGAAGGTTTGGCTTCAAGTTTCGAAGTAAGCCAAAGCCAGGCACAGGTTATTCAAGCTCAGGGCTCCTACATCGGTGCAATGTTAGGACTTATGAATGCCAAAGTAAAAATGTCTAACGCGCTCAGTCAACTCTAATTTAACTCAACCATAAACTATAATTCTATCACAGATATGAAAGCGAAATTTAATATAATCCTCTTTGCGGCCATCGTTCTGATACTGGCGGCTTGTGGGGGTTCTGTATCCAAAGCCGATCAACTTACGGAATTGAAAAAACAGCAGGCGGCATTGGCAGATCAAATCCGTCAGCTTGAGACTGAAATTGAACTCAGCGATTCAGGTGCAACACAGAATAAAAAAATTAAAGATGTGAAAGTGACAAAAATGGTCTCAGGGACATTCCGTCACTTCATCGAAATTCAAGGTAGTGTTGATACTGATGATAATATTACGGTAAGTGCTCAAACACCCGGTATCGTTACACAAGTGTTAGTAGTACCCGGTCAGACTGTTTCTGCGGGTCAACTCTTGGCAAAACTTGATGATGGCATATACTCAAAACAACTCGAGGGTTATCAAACCCAGTATGCCTTGGTGACTGATGTGTACAATCGTCAAAAGAAATTGTGGGATCAAAAAATCGGTTCCGAAATGCAATTCCTTACGGCCAAGTCTAATAAAGAATCGATGGAAAAACAGATTCAAGCATTGCAGGAAACCATCGCTTTAACCCGCATCAATTCTCCAATCAGTGGAACAGTGGATGCGGTGGATATTAAAGTTGGACAAACAACAGCTCCCGGCATACCTGCAATACGCGTAGTGAATCTGTCTAATTTGAAGGTAAAAGGTGAGATCGCAGAAGCCTATGCATCGAAAGTGAATAAGGGAAATGCGGTGCTCATTCACTTCCCTGATTTGAATAAAGATATCGAATCAAAAGTGAGTTATGCTGCTAAAGTCATTAATCCAATGACTCGAACTTTTACGGCAGAGGTAGGCCTTCCGTCAGGTGCATCGGAATATAGACCCAACATGGTTGCTATCCTTAAGGTAATCGACTACGAGCGCGACTCTACTATCTCGATACCCATAAATATTATCCAAAACGCAGGTACTGATCCCTTTGTTTATGTTGCTGTTGAGGAAGGTGGAAAGCGTATCGCCAAAAAGAGAAGCATCACCACGGGTGTGATCTACAACGGTAATGTGGAAGTTATATCCGGTATCACCGAAGAAGATATGGTAGTGACTTCCGGTCAGACTGAGCTTGCAGACGGTATTGAGATCAAATATTAATCTAGACCGGTATGAACCTCATAGAAAAATTCAAAGAGTTTAAGCCCACAAGCTGGGCAATAGATAATAAAACGACCACGTATCTGCTCACCGTATTTATTACGCTGATCGGTATTTTTTCGTACAACAGTCTCCCGAAAGAGCAGTTCCCGGACATTGTAATACCTACTATTTATGTAAGTACTGTTTACCCTGGATCAGCACCAAAGGATATTGAAAACCTCGTTACAAAACCTATTGAGAAAGAGATAAAATCGATTTCAGGGGTAAAAAAATTGACGAGCAATTCTATTCAAGATTTCTCAAATGTGATCGTAGAGTTTAATACGGATGTGGATGTATCTGTAGCAAAGCAGAAAGTGAAAGATGCGGTTGATCGGGCTAAAAAGGATCTTCCCACGGATCTTCCTGCCGATCCAAGTGTAATGGAAGTTGAGTTTTCGGAGATGCCTATTTTGTATGTGAACATTTCCGGCGACTACGATTTGTCTCAACTTAAAAGATACGCAGATGACCTACAGGATCGCATCGAAGGATTAAAAGAGATCACGCGTGTCGACATCGTGGGAGCTCTTGAAAGAGAGATTCAAGTGAACGTAGATATGTATAAACTCACGGCGGCCAAACTGACCATGGGTGATATCGAACGTGCGATCAACTTCGAAAACATGACTGTCTCAGGCGGTAATGTCAAGATGGACCAGATGGAACGTTCGCTCAGTGTAAGCGGTGAATTCCAGGACATGGAAGGCCTTCGGAATATTGTAATCACTTCTATGTCGGGCGCTCACGTTTATCTAAAAGATGTTGCCGAAGTGAAAGATGGCTATGAGCAACAAGAGAGCTACGGTCGTTTGAATCATAAAAATGTAATCACGCTGAACGTTATAAAACGTGGTGGAGAAAACCTCATTGATGCAACGGATAAAATTCATGAGATAATTGCGGAAATGCAAAAAACGCAATTCCCCGATGAATTGTCTATTCAGGTTACCGGCGAACAAGCCCGTGCAACGCGTGTGACCCTTCACGATCTTATCAATACAATCATCATCGGATTTATCTTGGTGACCATCGTATTGATGTTTTTCATGGGTGCTACGAACGCAATTTTTGTGGCATTATCTGTGCCACTTTCCATGTTCATTGCATTTATGGTTTTGCCATGGATAGGTTTTACACTCAACATGATCGTGTTGTTCGCATTCCTTTTAGGTCTCGGTATTGTTGTAGATGATGCGATTGTGGTTATCGAAAATACGCACCGTATTTATGACAATGGAAAGGTGCCTATCAAAGTAGCGGCGAAGCGTGCGGCCGGAGAAGTATTCCTTCCGGTTCTATCAGGTACGGCCACTACGCTCGCTCCGTTTGTGCCTCTCGCTTTTTGGGATGGTGTAATTGGGAAGTTTATGCATTATCTCCCTATCACACTCATAGTTACTCTCTCTGCGTCGTTAGTTGTGGCTTATATCATAAATCCTGTGTTCGCTGTTTCGTTTATGAAACCGCACGGACCTGAAGGTGTAAAACGCCCATCCGGCAAAAAACTTGGAGTTACATCTGTGATTTTTATAGCCCTTGCTATTCTATTTTATGTGGGTGGTTCATTTGGGGTCGGCAACTTTCTCATCATCATGTTGCTGATCTATCTCTTATATCGTTTCTTATTGGAAAAAATGATATTCAATTTTCAAAAGAAGACTTGGCCCGCTGCGCAAGCTCGTTACGCAAGGTTCTTGGAATGGGCTATATCGCGTCCAAAGACAGTGTTTTTCAGCACCATCGTACTTCTTCTTGTTTCCGTAATGGTCACGTTTGTAAGAAGTCCGAAAGTGGTATTTTTCCCCAAAGCGGATCCTAACTTTGTATACGTTTACGCTACGTTACCTGTGGGTTCAAGTGCTCTCATGTCAGATTCAATAGCAAAGATTATTGAAGATAGGGTTTACGGTGTAATCGGAGTTGATAATCCGGTAGTTGAATCTGTCATCACTAACGTTGCGGTGGGTGCAAACGAAGCACAAGACGATAGAGCTATCTACTCTCATAAAGCTAAAGTAGGTGTGGCCTTTGTGGAATTCTCTAAACGTCATGGCGTTTCTACAGTTGATATTATGGAAGACATAAGGAAGTCCGTTCAGGGTATCCCGGGTGTTGTCGTAGCTGTAGATCAAGAGGCGAGTGGACCGCCAACAGCGAAAGCTGTGAGTATAGAAATCAGCGGTGATAAATTCGAAGACTTGATATCTACATCTATCGCTTTGAAGTACTATCTAGATTCATTAAGCATCCCGGGCGTCGAAGAAATAAAGTCGGATTTACAATCCAATAAACCCGAGTTATTCATTGATATATCAAGGGAACGCGCAAATAGGGAGGGGATTAGTACTGCACAAATAGGCATGGAGCTTCGATATGCGGTTTATGGAAAAGAAGTTTCCCGTTTCCGAGATTCAGAAGATGACTACCCTATTATGCTCCGTTACGAAGAAGAACAGAGAAATAATATCGATGCCTTAAATGGACTGGTGGTAACCTACCGCGACATGAATATGGGTGGAGCCATTCGCCAGGTACCTCTCAGTGCTTTTGCACAAACTGAGTACACCTCGACGTACAATGGTATCAAAAGGAAAAACCAAAAGCGTGTGGTAACATTGGAGTCGAACGTGCTGCCGGAGTTCAACGAAAATGAAGTGGCCGGCTGGGTGCGAAATGCCGCCGCTCAGTACAATGCTCCCAAAGGAGTAGAAATTGATCTGATGGGTCAACAGGCTGAACAGGCCGAAACAGGCGCTTTCCTTGGCAAGTCAATGCTTATTTCAATATTCATCATTCTGTTGATACTCATCACTCAGTTTAATTCGATCGGACGTACAGTTATCATTCTTTCAGAAATTATCTTGTCGGTTATAGGGGTGCTTCTGGGACAGGCGATATTCGATATGGACTTCTCCATCGTCATGACAGGTATCGGTATTGTAACACTCGCCGGTATCGTCGTCCGAAATGGAATTCTCCTTGTAGAATTCACAGATGAATTGGTCCGGCATGGACGATCCGTGCATGATGCTATTGTGGAAGCAAGTCGAGTTCGTATGACTCCGGTATTGCTTACTGCCACGGCCACTATTTTGGGAATGATCCCACTGGCCATCGGTTTTAATATCGATTTTGCCTCACTTTTCACCGATCTGGATCCAAAAATCCACTTTGGTGGCGACAACGTTGCTTTCTGGGGACCGCTTTCATGGACCATTGTTTTTGGACTTAGCTTTGCCACTTTTATTACCCTAATTATCGTTCCTGTTATGTACCTCATGAGCCATAACATGAAACAGGGTCTGAACAAGTGGATGACTAAAACACCGAAAAAAGATACTTCACTTCCATCTCCGTATTGATGTGAAGGTTGCACTCGTAATCCAAAGAGCTCGCTTTTGCGAGCTCTTTTTTTGTCTTTTTGATCGGGGAGTCGAGGATTTTTACATGAAAAGTATCATAATAACACGCTTGTTATCTGAGTATTAGCGGGATGTGCATTTTGTTAACAAGGTTTGAATGAACCAATTGGGCCTTGTGACAGTTCTGTGTTCATAATGCCTCACCGAATGGTTACCTTTGTGCCATTACGGTCTGGATATTTACCGTATTAATTAAATCCGCAAGCATGTCATTTATAGCCTTCAAGACAAAAGAGCACCCTTTCTTCGATGAACTAAAAAGAAGAGTGGATGCTTATTTCGAACAAACCGGCAAAAGCCACTGGGGTGATTGGAAAATATACCTCAAAACAGGAATTCTTATCTCCATGATGATCGGGCTTTATGTTTGGCTCGTGTTTTTTACTCCGGGTATTGCCCTCAGTCTGTTATTATCTGCTGCACTTGGTCTTACGCTGGCAGGAATTGGTTTTAACGTTATGCACGATGGTGCTCACGGTAGTTATTCTAAATATACTTGGCTCAACAATATGATGGGCTACACCCTCAACTTAATGGGTGGCGATGTTCATTTGTGGAAAGCGAAACACAATCAAATTCACCATAGCTTCACAAATGTGGAAGGTATTGATGACGATATCGATATTCAACCTTTTATGCGATTAAATCAGCATCAAAAAAGACATTCTATCCATCGCTTTCAGCACATTTATGGTTTCATTTTTTACGCTCTTAACTATTTATTCTGGGTGTTTTATTTCGACTATAAAAAGTATTTCAGTGGAAAAATTGGAGATACAAAAATTAGAAAATACAAATTCAAAGACCACGTAAGTTTTTGGTTGACAAAATTGACTTACATGTTTGTCTTTATAGCACTTCCAATCTGGCAGGTGGGATTACTGGAAACGATTATAGGTTACACCGTACTTACTGTTATTTGTGGTACCGTTATCGCCATTGTGTTCCAATTGGCGCACGTAGTAGAAGAAACGGAATTTGTAAATCCGATCAATAAAGAACAAGTAGCAGAAACTGAATGGGCTGTCCACCAAATACAGACTACAAGCAATTTCGCAACAAGAAATAAAATCGTTCACTGGTTTACCGGTGGTCTTAATCACCAAGTGGAACACCACCTTTTCCCGCGAATTTCACACGTGCATTATCCTGCACTAAACAAAATCGTCAAGGAAACATGTGAGCAATTTGGAATACGTTACAACGAGCATCAAACGGTTATGATGGCGGTTCGTTCACACGTAGTTCACCTCAGAGAAATGGGCCGTCAGGGATAATAGGAAGTTCGCTTCCGTTTTATTCAAACGAACGTACTTCTTGTATAGCCCTATCTTTATAGTATCCGTTGCTGTTTATAATTTGGAGAAGGAGGATCAACGATTCTTCATCGCGACCTAATTTTTTTAGAGAAACAGCTTTGTAGAATTCACTTTCTTCACGGAAAATCTTAAAGACATTTTTCAGACTTTTATTAAATAGCTCAATGGCTTTATCATAGTCTTCAATCTGATAATAACTCATTGCGCCATAAAATTGTGCGTTCAAATCGGTCGGATATTGTTTTAGAATAAGGTCGAATTGCTCGGCAGCACTTTTGTATTCGCCCATGCTGTATTCATTAATACAGCGCTCTAGGTATGTAATGTAGGGAACACTCTGTGAAATTTCGCTACGCAAGGGATCTCCGTGGTCTAAATCATTTTCGCGAGATGGAGAAGTGTGCAGAGAATCGAGAGAAAAGTCGGGCCACGTCTTTTTACGAAGCACAGTGTAATCTACCAGTTTGTAATTATTGAAGTGTGTAATGTCCGCTCCGCCCGCAATAATTGATTCTTTTAATGCGGGATCCTTTTTTTCCTCGTCTAGAAGTACCGGCAAATTCGAATCCATTTGAATCACTTTTACTCGATCGTCCGGATTTTCACTAAGTAAATCCGTGGAGTCGTTAATGATCACATCATCAAATTCGGTCTGGCTTAACGCACTTGGTAAGTTCTTGTCTGAAGGAGAAGTGCGAATAGTATTTTCAATCGTCGATGGATTTACGTTATTCCCGGTAGCAGTGAGGGGTGAAATAGTTGAGGCAATAGCAGCGGGTTCGGTTGGAGGTAGTGGAGTTTTCTGCTCTCTTGGCTGTTCCGCTTTTTGCTCATCATTGCTTGGAATGAATAGCACTGCGAGTAATATTCCAACGGATACTCCAACGATCCAACCGGTGATATGCCACCAAGGTGTTCCTCCGGTGGTTGTTGTATTATGAAATTGAATATCCTGAACGGCATCAAATGCAGGCACTTCGGAATAGCCTTCAATAGCATCGGCTACCATGGGTTCTTCCATAGCGAGCAATTCGATTTCTCGAGATCGGCTTGCGGGAAGTGTCCCCTGCAAGTACTGCTCTATTTCATTGATACTCGGATAAGCCGGCTGTGTTCCAGGCGTGTTCATGCTGTGGCTGTTAGTTTGATCTTCAAGTTGCGACGTCCATTTTGAATGTGTGATTTCACCTCATTCAAATGAAGGTTTGTGTGGTCTGCTATTTCTTTGTAACTCTTCTCTTCGATGTAAAACATGTGTACACAAATTCGCTGTTCGGCACTTAAATCGGCAATGGCATTTTCCAATTTCTGAAGTCCGGCCTCTAGCATTTCTGCACTAGTGATGGCAGTGTGGTCGATTAAATCCTGCCCATCTACTTGTTTTTTGTACACCTCCATTCGAGCCATTTGTCCCGAACGTTTTCGCAATGCCATCAAACAATAATTTTTGGCAACGGTGTACGACCATGAAGGAAAATTCTCAACTTCTTTATTCTTTAAATCGTCAATGAGTTTTTCAAAAACACCCATTAACGCATCTTTCGCTTCTTCTCTATTTTTGAGGTACTTTAAGCAAACACCAAAAAGCAAGTGTTTATATCGCTCAAAAAGCTCGCCTACCCAACGGCTATTTCCATCATGACGATAACTCAGCAGAAGTTGCTGATCGTTCATGCGGCTTATGTGGGCATCTGCTTTCAAACAGTATAAATATAGTGAAATAGATAAAGTGCGGCTTTGTCCTATGGATCAAAGCCGCACTTACTTTAGTTCTTAGCGGGCGTTTCCTGCAAGTCTGTCATTTTTCTCTCTCCAAGCGTCGAGATAACTTTTTGTTTCAATAATTACAACTCCTCCAGTCGTGTCGCCATATTTGGCAGGCACTCCTCCGGTGTATACCGAAACACTTCCAATTCCACTCCCCGGAATGGACGGTGCGCGTCCTCGGAATTTTACCCCATCAATGAAATAGATAACGCTTCCACTGCGGCTTCCTCGGAAGTACAACTCACCATCTTGACCCGTTTTAACGTCGCTACTTAAGGCGGCAACAATGTTTCCAATTTTACCGCCCTTTGCTGCAGGCATGTTTTTTAGTTCTTTGGAACGAATAGTTGTTACAGTTTCGCCATCTCGGTGGATGAGGGGGTCGAGATAATCAAAAACGCGTACAGTTCCGAAAGTGTATCCAGTGGTTGCATCAGCCAGAAAAACCGTTTCCGGAAAGGTGATGCGGTCGGGTGTTACAACCACATTTTTAATAACTGTAGTGTCTTTACCGGTTGAAATGAAGTAAACGTCATACGTTCCGAATGGAATGGGTTTGATAACGTAAGCGCCATCTAAATCAGCTCCCGTTCCGTATTTGTTGGTGCCATTTCGGGCCTCCACCAAAGCTCCGGGAAGCGTGTCCCCATTTTTGTCAAATACCTTCCCCTGGATTTCTCCGGCAGTTTGGGCAAATGTGGTTGCAGATAAAATGAATCCGAGTGCGAAAAGGATGTGTTTTATACTGTTCATAATTGTGTGTGTTTGATAGTAAGATGCAAGCGTTTTTCGGATTCCATAAAAACAGCAAAAAAAATTTGAAAAACTTTGGTTTCATTGACCTCAGTTAGGAAAAAAGTAAACAAAACCACTTTTAGATAGCTATTTTTGCGGCCTCATTGTAAAGGCTTCCCCGCCTTCAGTGGTTATACATGAGCGACCAGATAAAGCACGAGTGCGGTATCGTACTCCTTAGACTGAAGAAGCCTCTTCAGTTTTACACCGAAAAATACGGAACCCCCTTCTACGGCCTGAATAAGCTGTATCTCCTCATGGAGAAGATGCACAATAGGGGACAAGATGGAGCGGGTATAGCCAATATTAAATTGGACCCCGAACCCGGCAAGAGATACATCTCGCGAAAAAGATCGGCCCACAAACAGGCCATTCAAGAGATTTTTCAGAGTGTGATGACTCGCTTTTCTGAACTCGAAGAAAAACATCCCGAAAAGCTTAAAGATTCGCAATACCTCAAAGATCATTTCGCCTTTACCGGTGAAGTGTTTATGGGACATCTCCGATACGGGACATACGGGGGAAACAACGTAGAACAATGTCATCCCTTTTTGCGTCAAAATAACTGGATGACCCGAAACCTCGTCGTGGCCGGAAACTTCAATCTCACCAACGTGGATGAACTCTTTGGACTTCTGGTAGAACTAGGTCAGCACCCAAAGGAAAAAGCGGATACCGTTACCGTCATGGAGAAAATTGGTCACTTCCTCGACGAAGAAAACCAACGACTTTTTGATATGTACAACCCACAGGGGTATAGCAATATGCAGATATCTGAACTTATTGCCAAAAACCTCGATGTACAGCGTGTATTGCAACGTGCTTCTCGCGAATGGGATGGCGGTTATGCAATGGCAGGTATGTTCGGCCATGGTGATGCCTTCGTTTTGCGCGACCCGTCCGGTATTCGTCCGGCTTATTATTTCGAAGACGAAGAAATTGTGGTGGTTACAAGCGAGAGACCTCCGATCCAAACCGCCTTTAATGTGCCTCTGGATGAAATTAAAGAAGTGACCCCGGGGCATGCATTGATCGTGAAGAAAAATGGTCAGACCGACATGAAAATGGTCCGGGAACCTCTGGTGAAAAAGGCGTGTAGTTTCGAGAGAATCTACTTCTCTCGAGGAAACGATAAGGATATTTACTTGGAAAGGAAACAACTGGGTCGCAACTTGGTGCCGACGATTATGAAGGCCATCAACGAAGATCTGGAAAACACGGTTTTTTCGTTTATCCCAAACACCGCGGAAATCGGCTTTTATGGAATGATAAAGGAATTGGAAGATCGCTTAAACGATCGAAAAATCCGGCAGATCATAGCTCTCAACGGAACTTCAAACGCCGAACAAATCGAGGCCATCCTCCGTCAACGCGCCCGAATAGAAAAGATCGCGATCAAAGACGTAAAAATGCGCACTTTCATTACACAAGACAGTGCTCGCGATGATATGGTCGCCCACGTTTACGATGTAACCTATGGAACAGTGAAAGCTGGCACCGATAGCTTGGTAGTTATCGACGATAGCATAGTTCGAGGCACGACCCTCAAAAAGTCGATCATCAAAATGCTCGATCGATTGAATCCTGCTCAGATCATCATTGTTTCCTCAGCTCCCCAGATCCGATACCCCGATTGTTACGGCATAGATATGGCTCGTATGGGCGATTTTATTGCTTTTCAAGCTGCGGTTGAACTTCATAAAGAACGCGGCACTGAACTGATCTTACAGGATGTCTACAAAAAATGTAAAGATCAGCAGAGCGCCCCGAAGGAAACGGTGAAAAACTATGTCCGCGAGGTCTATGAACCCTTTACCGTAGAAGAAATTTCAGATAAGGTTGCTCAATTGGTCACCCCACCGGGCACCAAAGCCAAGATCAAAGTGATCTTTCAAAGTATAGAAGGTCTGCATCAGGCATGCCCGAACAATGCCGGCGACTGGTATTTTACAGGCCATTATCCTACCCCGGGTGGAAACAAGGTGGTGAATAAGGCCTATATGAACTACATCGAGGGAAGAAGCGAAAGAGCGTATTGAGTTATAGATTTTGAATTGATCTAGCTCCGCCACCTGAGTTATCTTGCGGCCAACTATTCCATTTTGCTCTATGACCAAATCCAATAAGCTTACGTTATTTATCATTGTCTCCATGATTCTGGGAGGTGTGTGTGGTGCGCTGGTTAGAAACTACAACACAGTGGATGGTGTCACAGATGCCACGGCCGTGAAAGGCTTCTCGGATGGGATATCCAATATCTCAATGGTTTTTCTCCGCCTTATTAAAATGATTATTGCACCCTTGGTTATTTCTACTTTGGTTGTAGGGATAAGTAAATTAGGAGATCTTAAAACCGTTGGACGAATAGGAGGGAAGACGATGTTGTGGTTTATGTCCGCTTCTTTCGTATCTCTTTTTCTGGGCTTAGTGTTAGTTAATTGGTGGCAGCCGGGTAAAATGATGAATTTACCTCTTCCTGAAACCGGCGCTGAAACAGGACTTGAAGGCATAAGTATGACCGTAAAGGGTTTTTTAGAACATGTCTTTCCCTCCAGTATCATCGATGCAATGGCTCACAACGAACTTCTACAAATCGTGGTCTTCTCACTTTTCTTCGGTACTGCGGTAGCGGCTATTGGAGAGAAGGGAAAGCCGGTCATTGAATTTATGGATAGCGTCTCGCATGTGATGCTCAAGGTAACTTCTTTTGTGATGAATCTCGCGCCTATAGCTGTATTCGCCGCTATGGCCGCCGTAATAGCCAAGCAAGGCATTGGAATATTAGCTACCTACGGATTGTTCATCAGCGAATTTTACGCAGCTCTCTTATTACTTTGGATCGTCTTATTGCTCGCAGGTTTTTTCTTGGTCAGAAGGCGAGTTCTTACGCTTATTTCAAGAATAAAAGAACCTCTCTTGATTGCATTCTCTACAGCCTCAAGCGAGGCAGCTCTTCCAAAGACAATGGAAGAACTCGAGAGATTTGGTTGCAAGGATAAAATCGTAGGTTTTGTTTTGCCCCTCGGTTATTCTTTTAATCTCGATGGCTCAATGATGTATATGACTTTCGCCTCGATTTTTATCGCTCAGAGTTATGGCATTGATATGCCCATCGGGGTGCAGATTTCTATGTTACTTATTTTGATGCTAACCAGCAAGGGAATTGCCGGTGTTCCAAGAGCTTCATTGGTGGTAATAGCCGGAACGCTCGCCACATTTGATATTCCTGAAGAGGGTTTGTTGTTGCTGCTCGGAATAGATCAATTGCTGGATATGGGACGAAGTGCCACCAACGTAGTTGGAAATGCTGTAGCAACCGTTGCAGTGAGCAAGTGGGAAAAAGCAATGGACCATTAATACGTAAAAAAACGATGTCTAATCTTGGAGATTATTCGCGAAAGGTTCGAAAGTCGTTTGCCCGACGAATCGTCAACTATGTCCTAAATGGATTGCTCATAGCCGTTCCTGTGGCGGTGACATGTTATGTTATTTACAACATATTTATTTTTCTCGACAACCTTATTCCTGGTGAAAGAGAATACCCGGGAGTTGGTATAGTTTTTTTACTTCTATTATTAATCGTACTTGGATGGGCGGGCACAAAGTTTATTAATGAACCGATCAGAAGACGATTGGAAAAACTTCTGGATAGGATACCTCTTATCAAAACGGTTTATAAGAGTATGACCGAAGTGCTGGGTGCTTTTGTTGGATCTAAAAAAAGATTTGATCGCCCCGTTCTCGTGAAATTGTCTTCAGAAATGGATGTGGAGGTAATTGGATTTATTACCGATGAAGACTTAAGTGATCTGGGTAAAATTTCGAACGAAAAAGTGGCGGTGTATATGCCAATGAGTTATAGTATTTCGGGGCATCTTATTATTGTGCCGAAAAAAAATGTGATTCTAATTGATAAGAACGCCGTGGATGTAATGAAATACGTAATCTCCGGAGGTGTTGTTGAGATTGATCACGATGAACACCATGGGAAAGTATAGAAATCTTATCCTGATGCACGTGATCGTGTTTATCTGGGGATTTACGGGAATTTTAGGAAAGGAAATACATCTGGAGTCTGTGCCTTTGGTGTGGTGGAGGTGTCTAGTGGCAGCTCTTACTTTGGGCCTTTTTATTGGAATCTCAAGGAAAAAGCAAGTGATTCCTTTTCGAGAGACTTTAAAAATGATGGGCGTTGGTTTACTCACCGCACTTCATTGGATCTGTTTTTTTGGAAGTATAAAAGCCTCCAATCTGTCGATAGCCTTAGCCGTTTTATCTACCTCCTCTTTTTTTGTGGCCATCGTAAGTCCCGTGATTCGGAAAGAAAAGTTTCGACCTTATGAATTGTTTTTAGGTGTGGCTCTCTTTATCGGAGTTGGAATAATGCTAAAATTTGAGAGTGATAAAACCTTGGGAATACTTCTTTCCCTGGGCGCGGCTTTTTTTGCGGCTTTGTTCTCCACGTTTAATTCTAAACTGGTGGAGAAACATCCACCGACTCAAATTGCGTTTTACGAAATGGTCGCTGCTTTTCTAGGCATAAGTGTCGTCATGCTTTTTTATGGCAATCCCGGTGTCTTGTATTCTATTTCATCCATGGATGTATTGTACATCATCATACTCGGAGCATTGGCAACGGGAGTGGCGTATGTGATAGGTATCGAAGTAATGAAAGAATTATCTCCCTTCACTTGTGCCGTAGCGGTAAATATGGAACCTATTTACACCATCGCATTCGCTCTTTGGATCTATGGCGAAAGCGAAATTATGTCGTCGGAATTTTACCTCGGACTCATTATAATCGTGGTAAGTGTCTTCCTCGATGCATGGCTAAAATATCGAAAGAAAAGTGCGTCATTAGTAGATAAGCCGGGGGTTACGGGTACGATGAGTTAGATCGTGTGCAGTCAGTTTAAGTAAAGCGCATTCCACCCTTTCTCTTTCCGTTGCCCTTTCCCTTTTTCTCCGGTTGATGAGCAGGACTTTTTACCACAGAGGCAACAAAGAAATACACAAAGGCATCGAAGAAATTTTGATAATGGATCATTCGCAAGCGTGCAGAGGGTACAAAGATGTAGGTCAAACCGAGCGGAGCCGAGGTTTAATACTGCTCTTAATCGAATTCCGGTCCCCGAGCGAAGCCGAGGGGCCGAGGTCCGTTGGAAGTAATGGTTACCGATAACGAAAGCCACCCTTTCCCTTTCCGTTGCCCTTTCCCTTTCTAGTCTTTCTCCGATTGAGGTTTAGGGCTTTTTACCACAAAGGCAATAAAGTATAGCGCAAAGGAACGCAAAGAAATATTTTTTAAGGGGTCGTTCGTAAACGAACGGAGTGCACAAAGCTGGAGACAGAACGTCTAAGAGAAACGTCCATTTATAATTTATAATTCATCATTCATAATTCACCCCCCCATCATGTCCTTGCAGCCGAACACATTTCTACCAACGAGAACTATCTTAATACATAATACTTAATTCTTAATACAATAAAAAAAACCCGGACAAGCCGGGGTTTTTATTATTTCGAAAGAGATTTTTTTAATTACATCCCATAGTTCCGAAACCGGAAACTATTGATACTTCCGGATCTGAACCGTCATCACCTTCTAAGTAATCTAGGAAGAGATCTTCAATTGCCAAGTAATGACCATTAAAGCTCATCTGTCCACCGCTTACGTTGATGTCGCCATCAACAGAGAAGTAAAGAGCAAAGTTTTGGAAGTCCATGAGAAAGGCAGCAGCCATATCATCATAGTCATCTCCACCTTCTTCAGCATCCATCCAGTCAAATACTTCGTGGCTACCGCCTATTTCGTCAGCGATGACGAAGTATTCAGCGAAACCATGGAAAAATTCGAAAGGATTGAAGTCTTCAGACTCAGTATCTGCATTGGCGAGTTCTTCGAAATCACCGGCAATACCGATTACAACAGCAAATTCGGCGAATCCGAAACCAGTGTCAAAGAGATCAACGAAACCACCGTCTTCGCCTACTTGTTGAGCAGACAAACAGATAGCTACATCGATGTCAAGGGCAGTGTTTCCGGCAACAACAGAGCCACCACCGGTGTTTGCTCCGGCAGTACCGGAGAACACGATAGTACCACCGTCGATGTCTTCGACGAAAATCACGCCGTTATCATCCGGATCATCAAACTGCCAACCTTCAGGAGGATTGGTAAAACTCCAATCTCTGTTTTGAACGTTGAGGTTGATCAAACGGTTGTTGGCCTCGTCGTAGTAAGCTACTTTAGGCACACGGGTGATCATGTCTTGCAGTTTTCTTTCCTGAACATCGTTCAGAGTGATCTTCTTCTCAGGTTGTGGTCCAAAAGTGCCATCACCGTTAGTAAGATCTTTCTGACATCCGCTCAGAAGGAAGGCTGCACCACCGATCGCGAGGATCGATTTGTAAGGAAAGGTTTTAAGTATCATGACTATTAGTTAAATAACCATCCAAGACGGAGCGTACCCTGAACGTTTGGTCCCCAGGCACTGTTGCTACCGTTGATTAGTGGATCTGGATCCTCAGAATCATCGATACCTGCGATAGTAGTCTCAGTATCTTTGTTGCTAGTAGTCTGGAAGCCAAATCCTAATTCCGCACCAAGATAGATATTATCTGCGAAATAGAAGTCAGTTCCTGCCAAAATATTTAGGCCGAATGTTGTAGACCCATCCTTAGTAGTTGTTGTAGCTACTCCGGTGTCACCGTCAGCATTGATCTGTGTCCAGGTCTCATCTTCTGTAGACTCACTGTGTAAAGTCAAAGCAAGTTCAGCACCTACGTATGGAGACAGACGATCTGTTCCGGCAAAGTGCTTCTCGTATCCTGGGCGGAGACTAATATCCATGCTCTTGCTGGTAGAGTACAATTCTGGCTGATCTGGATCACCTGATTCTTCTGGTTGAGCAGTTACATCTTTAGTAGTAGAACCACCGAGGAAAAGACCAATGCGGATAGCGCTCGCTTCGCTGTTGAACAAACGAAGACGGATACCTGACATGGATACTGGATTACCTCCAAGTGGCGCAAACGCAACTTCGAGATTCTTCTCGCCGCCGGTTTGTTTTTGAGCAAATACGCCAGTCATGGTCATAAGTGCACATGCAATAAACAAAATCGTTTTTTTCATAAATGTTGAGATTTGGGTTATAGTGCCTGCAAGTTTCCAAAAAAATTACCCCATAAAAAATAAGGTCTTTACCTTATTTCAAACAGGGATTGTTAATAATGTTCCGGCAATTCGGGCTATTCAACGGTAACGGACTTCGCTAGGTTACGCGGCTGATCAACATTGCATCCGCGCATCACAGCTATATGATATGCAAGCAGTTGCAAAGGGATCACCGAAGCGATCGGAACCAAACTATCGTCCGTTTTTGGGATTTCTATGACATGATCGGCCAATCCGCGCACAGCTTTATCACCCGCAGTTACGATGGCCGTCACTTTTCCCTTCCTGGCTTTTACCTCCTGAATGTTACTTACGACCTTTTCATACGAGTGCCCCTGAGTTGCAATTACAAATACAGGCATCTCCTCATCAATTAAAGCGATCGGACCGTGTTTCATCTCCGCAGCAGGGTAACCCTCTGCGTGGATGTAGGATATTTCCTTCAATTTTAATGCGCCTTCCAATGCTACGGGGAAACTGTAGCCGCGACCCATATATAAAGCATTGCGGTGATCCTTGAATATCTCAGCAATGGTTTCCACTATCGCATTGGTTTTCAGCACTTCTTCCACCTTGTCGGGCATGGCATTTAATTCTGCCATAAGCCTATTGAAACGTTCGGCAGGTATAGACCCTCTCTTTTTTGCCACTGCTAACGCTATGAGATACAGCACGGTAACTTGCGCCGTAAAGGCTTTAGTAGAAGCCACCCCGATTTCCGGACCGGCATGGGTATAGGCTCCGCTGTCAGTTGCTCGCGAAATGCTTGAACCTACCACGTTGCACACTCCAAAAATGAATGCTCCCCGCTCTTTGGCCAATTGGATGGCAGCCAACGTATCGGCCGTTTCACCGGATTGTGAAATTGCAATAACAATGTCGTCTTTGTCCAAAACCGGATTCCTATATCTGAATTCGGACGCATATTCTACTTCTACCGGTACACGGGCAAAATCTTCAAATAGGTACTCCGCTACCAAGCCGGCATGCCAACTAGTACCACAAGCAACTATAATAATTCGCTTTGCATTGATCCATCGATCGGCATTGTCGTCAATACCGCTCATCTTTATTAAACCGTGCTGCAAATTCAATCGACCGCGGATGCAATCCCGAATAGAACGGGGTTGCTCGAAAATTTCTTTAAGCATGAAGGAATCGTAGCCGCCTTTTTCGATGGCTTCCAACTTGATCTCCAAAGCTTGAATACTCGGGGTTTTTTGCTGATTGTGAATATTCACAATTTTCAAACCCGTCTTTTTATCCAATAGCGCCAACTCCTCATCTTCGAGGTAAACAACATTTTTAGTGTACTCTACTATAGGAGTAGCATCGGATGCGAGGAAAAAATCACCTTCCGAGCCAATTCCGATTACCAATGGACTGCTTTTTTTAGCAGCAATCAAACGATCGGGGTTGGTTTTGTCTATCACAACAATGGCATAGGCGCCGATAACTTCACCTAAGGCAATTCGAACTGCCTCAAACAGATCTACCTTTTCCTTCTGTTGTACTTCTTCAATAAAATGAATGAGGACTTCCGTATCAGTTTCACTCACAAACTTATGTCCGCGATTAATCAACTCTTCCTTAAGCGTGGCATAATTCTCAATAATTCCATTATGAATAATGGCGAGATTGCCATTGCCCGAAAGGTGTGGGTGAGCATTTACGTCATTCGGCACACCGTGTGTAGCCCAGCGCGTGTGACCAATACCGATCGTGCCTTTTAGTGCAGCCGTTTTTACAGCATCTTCCAGATCAGCAACTTTGCCCTTGCACTTGTGCAGCTCAAATTTATCGCCATCAATCATTACTACTCCTGCACTGTCGTATCCTCTGTATTCAAGACGTTTTAGTCCCTTGATTAAGATAGGATATGCATCCTGATCTCCAACGTAACCTACAATTCCACACATGTCTGTTTCTTTTTTGGGTAGAGAAAATTGCTTTATTCGCTAAAGGTAAGTTCTAATTTCATTCCATTTCCATCAGGTGAAAGTGGACCGGCAAGTACTACGCGATTTACTGTCACGCCGGCGCTATTGCTAACGGCATAAATTCCCGTATTTGCTATTTCACCGCTTATTACTTGCTGTATGTAGCGTGTAATATTGAATCTGTAATACCGATTAGTTGAATCGTAATTGCCGCCGATACTGTGAGCGCTGGTGGTTTGGTCAGGCAAGAGATTGTTATCACCCTCTTCGTTTTTGTATAGCAAAAAGAGAGTGCTCTGTGGCGCATACCTCGATAAATCGGCCTCCACAATTGGCAAAAAGAGTTCGGCTTTGTTGATGGTAATGTTTCCAAAATCTTTGTAGTCTTCTAAAAACGGAAACTTTATGTGTGTTTTCACACCACCACCAGACTGAACATAGGCTTCCACCGATCCATCCAATTCAGTGGTTTTTATGTTGCTCAAGAGAGTACCCCCATATTCATGCTCCACTTTTGAGAAACGGGCGCAATCCGAATTAATATTGAATACATAACTCAACGTGTCGGGACTTTCTCCTTCGAGATCTCTATAATAAATAGTCATTTTACTGTCCGAATCAACTAAATCAAAATTGATGACAGCACCATCATTGGAGATAGATCGAACATAAATTCCTTTAAAGTATTCTTGAAATGTAACATTGTCAACCAATACCGCAGGGTCCGCCATCATCAGTTCATTTCCGAAGTCGATGTCCATCGGGATCCTGAGTTGGGGTTGAAGCGAATCTCCATCAACAATTGTAAAGTTGGTTTGATTAATTTTCTGAATCGCCCCTACCGCATTCACCAAATCTCGAGTACCGTCAATGGCTATTTCATGATTGGTATAATAAGAGCTATCGGGGTATAAATTTTCGGTTACCTCATATACCTGAAATGCTTGAGGAGTAGTTCTTCCATATGAATTGCCGCTATAGACTAGCGAAAGAACCACGGAGTCTACTTCAAAAACCGAAGGAAAATCCACGTTCGACGAGGAAAGTTTTATCTGGGTATAAAACGATGTTAGCGTTTTTCCGAAGACTGGATCGGTGTAGTTTCCCAACATCACCGAGGTGAGTTCGTCTGTTTTCAGACTGTCTTCTATCAGCGTGCTCACTTTCAACGTTGTCGAATCGCTCTTGAAAAACCCGAGAATATCATCGCCTTCCTGAAGTTCAAGTCCGATAGAATTTTCCGGTTTTTCGCATGACGCAAAAAGACCTAGGGCCAAAACAGGCAAGTAAAAAAGCCTCAATTTCTTGAGGCTGTAATATGGTGTATTAATCATTTGCATTTCTGAATCAACCTACCAGAACAGGTTTAGCTTCAACAACGGCATCAAAGAATTCATCAACTGCAGTGAGTGGATCTCCTTCCGCGTATTGCTTCAGAACCGGAATATCAAGTCCTTCCACATGTTGAACGAGCTTTTTGTCTACGCTTTCGTGACCAACGATAAATGCATCCGAATATTGGGCTGCAGTTTTAATCAAGTTTTCGTACGAAGGTTTTTCTAAAAGGGGAGTTGCCGATTTGTCGATCGAGTCAAAAGAAATCTTTTCTGAAATCTTTGCATCGAGGTCTCCTTGGAAAGCATCTTCATAAACCGAGAAAACAACTTTAGAGTCGGCAAAGTGTGGATCTCTTTTATACAATTGCTTGATATAAAGAGGCATCAAAGCGGTGAACCATCCATTACAATGAATGATGTCCGGTGCCCAACCCAATTTTTTCACAGTTTCAAGCACTCCTTTGGTAAAAAAGATCATTCTCTCGTCGTTATCTGGGAAAAAATTACCTTTTTCGTCGTGGTGGAAAGATTTTCTGTGAAAATATTCCTCATTATCGATAAAATAAACCTGCAATCTGATTTGCGGAATGGAGGCTACTTTAATGATCAAAGGGTGGTCCGTATCGTTCACGATTAGGTTCATCCCCGAAAGGCGAATTACCTCGTGAAGCTGATGCCTGCGCTCGTTGATCTTTCCATAACGGGGCATGAAAATCCGGGTTTCTTTACCGTTTTCATGAACTGCCTGTGGGATCTGACGGGCTGAAAGGCTATTGGGAGAATCTGCAGAGAAGGGGACAATTTCCTGAGATACGAATAATACTCTAGTCTTACTCATGTTTAGATATCGCTTTCTGAATGAAGTGCAAATTTACGAAATAATACGCAAGATTCGATCATTACTATAGATTTGGCCTCTTTTTTACTAAAACGACCCAAACCGTGTCCTTGTTACACTACTCTCAATCAAACCCAATGGCGCAATGGGTTCTGGATGCTCGAAATGCCGGGCATTCCATAGGTTTTGTGCCTACCATGGGTGCTCTGCACGAAGGACATATCTCGCTGGTTAACAATGCAATGACCTATTGCTCGAAGGTAGTTGTGTCAATTTTTGTTAACCCGACACAATTCAACGATCCCCAGGATTTATTGAAATACCCGAAAACACTGCCGGGGGATGTAGAAATGTTGCTCAAATGCCCGTGCGACCTGGTTTTTGTGCCTACGGTGGCGGAAATTTATCCGACAGGACTATATAAAGAGAATTGGGACCTAGGACCGGGAAAAGATGTTTTAGAAGGAGAATTTCGTCCCGGACATTTCGATGGGGTTTTGACCGTCGTAAGCCGGCTTTTTGATTTAGTCCAGCCGGATATCGCCTTTTTTGGTGAAAAAGACTTTCAACAACAATGGCTCATCAAAAAAATGGCGGAAAGTCAGGGTAAGAGGGTGAAAGTGCATTCCTTTCCCACCGTTCGAGAAACGAATGGCCTCGCTATGAGTTCTCGTAACAGGCGATTAAGCCCTGAACAACGGGAAATGGCCACCGTCATTCATAAAACACTTTTAGAAATGAAACGCCTCGCCGGGTTTACACCTTTGTTGGAGGTGGAAAAGTGGGGAAATAATGAACTGCATAAACCGGGTACGGTAGATGTCGAATATCTGAGAATTGTGAAAACCGGTAATTTGGAAAGCCCATTGGAAAATGAGCCAAATGAACAGTGTATTGCGTTGGTCGCAGCTTGGATAGGAGGAGTGAGGTTGCTCGATAACATGACTCTAAACTGATTTTTACGCTTTCCTCCGGATAAAAAGAAATACTACGAATATATTGCTCAACATGCTCTAACTTTGGCACCCACAAATTCAATACATCATGGGCATCGGCGGTAAAGAATGGATAATCATTCTGATTGTAGTTCTCCTTCTTTTCGGAGGTAAAAAAATTCCTGAACTCATGCGTGGTTTGGGCAGAGGCGTGAAAGAATTCAAGGACGCCTCCAAAGGTGAAAACAAAGAAGTAGAGAAAACGGACAACTAGTCTTCCGTTTTAATTTCCCTCGTAGTACGCTCCAAAAATGGGGTTCGGTTGGAAAAGTTATATCCTTTTTCGTATTCTTTGTTGTATCAAAATTCACACTAGCCAAAAGCCGTTTTTTAGCTACATAATTGCTTAGTGCAGTTCGCGGCAGTCGTATGGAAAAATTTGTTAGTAAGTAGATTTGTGGTCTACCTTCTACCTCAGGAAACAATAATCATCTTGCACTCGTAGTTATTGGTATGCCAATTGGCATTTTTTTGCGCATTTTTTATTATCATCGCACCTGCAACTTATGAACAAGGAAAAAATGAGTACAACCGCATTGCCTGGAATCGCATTGCTGCTGCTCCTCTCTGTGCAATCACTTGCACACGAGGTAGTTCAGAAAGACACTATACCACCTGTAGGCACCATGCCTGCATTGTGTATGGATAATCCTGAAATAGCCGAAATCGATAAGATTTTGGTGAACAGCTACCTAAATCATTACTGCTTCACATCAGACGAAACAGTACTCAATGTTTATGATTACGATAAAGAGGTGATCCCTACTTTTTCGCAGGATATCGTGAAACAGCGAATGAAAGCACTCGACAAACAGACTCCGTTTGACCTCGTTTATAATTCAACCGTGCAGGGATTTATTGATCTGTATGCCGTGCGTCGCCGCGATATTACCAGTAAAGTATTGGGAATGGCTTCGCTATATTTCCCGATGTTCGAAGAATATCTGGCTAAACATGATATTCCACTCGAGATGAAATATCTCGCGATTGTAGAATCTGCATTGAACCCAAGCATCATCTCTTCAGCCGGTGCGGGTGGACTTTGGCAGTTCATGGTAGCTACCGGAAAAATGTACGGTCTCGATGTTACGAGCTATCAAGATGAAAGATATGATCCTTTTAAAGCAACAGATGCGGCTTGTCGTTACCTGAAGTTTTTGTACAATACTTACGATGATTGGGAACTTGCCCTTGCAGCGTATAACTCAGGTCCGGGAAATGTGAATAAGGCTATTCGCAGAGCGGGTGGAGCAAAAGATTTTTGGGCAATTAGACCGTACTTACCTAAAGAAACTCAAGGATATGTTCCGGCTTTTATCGCTGTGAACTATGTGATGAACTATGCTTCTGAGCACAACATTTATCCTAAAAAACCTCTTACGACTTATTTCGAAACCGATACAGTTCACGTAAGCGAGCGTATTCGTTTTGCCGATTTGTCTAAAGTACTTGATATGTCAATTGAAGATCTCACCTTCCTCAATGCAACATACAAGTTAAAAGAAATTCCCGATAATGGTCAAAAGCATTATTTGATTCTTCCTACCGATAAAATTGGATTGTTTTTGAGTAACGAAGACGTGGTTTATGATATGAGCCGTGAACTCGAATACCAAGCAGAACCGGTTGCTTCGGCAGCTCCTGCTTCAGAAACAAAAACAGTAAGCGAAGTAGAATGGGTGACCTATAAAGTAAAGACAGGCGACTCATTGGGCAAGATTGCGAACAAGTATAAAACCACCACTACACAATTGAAGAAGTGGAATAAAATGCGTTCGAATACCATTCATCCCGGTCAAAAACTAAAGGTGAAGCAAACCGTTCACAAAACGGTAGCAAAAGATGATCAGGCTAAAGTAGAAAACACAAAAGAGGAAGAGGAGGAAGAAGCAGTAGCGGAAAACAAACCTCAGCCGGTTAAAGAATTAACGAAACCAAAGGAAACGTCGAAGTCGAATCCTTCCTATAAGTATCACACGGTTCAACGTGGTGATACCTTGTGGGCAATCGCCAACAAATACGATGGTGTAACTGTAGATTCTATCAAGAACTTGAACAAGGGGATTGGTTCTAATCTAAAAGTGGGTCAAAAAATTAAATTAAAACAAGTCGGCTAGAAACCGAAATCTTGATATGGTAAGCCAAGGTAAAACAGTTAAAGTCCATTACATATTAAAATACGACGGTCCGGATGGCGACCTGATTGAACAAACACGCGACGAGGAACCTCTCGAGTTTGTCTTTGGTCAAGGTGATATGCTTCCCAAATTCGAAGAAGCTATCGGCGGTCTAAAAGTGGATGACACATTTACGGTCTTCATTCCGGCGATAGATGCGTATGGAGAAGAACACGAAGAGTACTTCCGTGAATTTGAAAAAAGTGAATTTATGGCTGATGAAGAGTGGGACGACGAATTGTTTCAGGTCGGAGAGATGATTCCCATGCAAGCTCCCGATGGTGAAGTTGTTCAAGGAATGGTGGCCGAGGTGAAATTGAATTCCATTATCCTCGATTTTAATCATCCTTTGGCCGGTGAAGACCTTTACTTCGAAGGCAAGGTCGTTGGTGTAGAGTGAGATTTTTGCGAACCCTTAAGTAATCTGTTTCTTGGCTAAGCCGTATTTTAAAACTTCCGGAAGTGCGATTTCCTCGTTCTCTACTGTTGTAGGAATCACATTGGTATTGACTATGCTCGGAGCCTTCACGGCGTTTCTCATTGTAGCCAATTCGCTGTCCGATTATATCCGTGGACAACATAGCGTTCACGTTTTTCTCAAAGATGAAGTACCGGAATCTGAAATTCAAAAACTCAAACAGTTTTTGCAAACAGAAGAATATGTTGATGCGGTTTCCTATATCTCTAAGGAAGAAGCTGCCAAAGTCGCTGCTGAGGAAGTAGGTCAGGATTTTGTCGATTTTTTGGGATATAATCCTGTTCCGGCATCACTCGACATTCGGATAAAATCGTCTTACAACGAAATGGAGAAGTTAGATCAGGCGGTTCAGTCGATCCAGGCACACGAAATAGTAGAAGACGTCGAATTCCAAAAGGGCTTGATGCAAAAAATCAATGAAAACAGCGCTAAAATTGGTTTTGGCCTCCTCATTTTAGGTGTGCTTTTGTTGATTATCGCTATCGTTTTGATCAACAGCACTATAGAACTCGCTATTTTTTCTCAACGCTTCATTATCAAAAGCATGCAATTGGTGGGAGCAACCCATTGGTTCATTCAAAAACCCTTTCTCAAAAGAGCGTTTGGATATGCCCTCATAGCTTCTGTATTGTCCCTCGCGGTTTTAAGTCTACTATTCTACTACTTCCGGGCCGAACTCGAAGATGCAATTAAAGTACTAGCTGAAAATCAAGGATTTATCATCACGGCACTTGTCATCATCACCGCCGGAATCCTGGTTTCATGGATCTCGACTGCCATTGCGGTGAGAAGATTCGTTCGATTGAAGCAGGGGCAGCTCTTTTAAATCATGAATTATGAGTTATGAATTATGAATTCGTCCTCCTGAGCGACGAAGGATGAGGAGTCGAAGGATGAATGGGGTTTCCGTTCTGGTTGATGATTGTTGTTCTTTGGTGTTGGGTGATGGGTGCTAGGTGATGGGTGCTGGATTGTCCCCTTGAGTCCCACGTATAAAATCCAACCTTGAGCGCTGACAAGAACGTCGGAAAGCCTCACCCCAATGGCAGTTCGGAGTTTTGAGAAACAGAAACAGGTAGATCCGTTTCTCAAAACGATTCGAACACTCTCACTCTTCACTCTCACTGTTCACTCTCACTCTGTTATTGAGAGGGGGACGTTCAAGTTAAATGAAAAATGTAGTTTTCAAGAGTACGTGGCTTTAAAAAACGCAAACATTTCAGTTTGCAGAATCGGTCCCCTCTCCTCTGGAGAGGGCGGAGGGTGAGGCCCTCGGAGAAGATTGGTCTCCAAAAACGAGAAAACACAAATGGTTCATTTTCAACCCAAATCCACAACTTGTCATTGGCAACGTTCTAAGTGGTCAACCTACAGCCCCTACTTGCCAAAGAACCCCCTAAAGGCAATCAGATCAATCTTTTGCATCCTTTTTACCAGCCTTTTGATTCTTTGTGGTAAAAATCTTCGATAAAAGCAGGCCTCAGACATGTAAAATATTCACGATCATTTAACCTAGCGATTACTGCTATTTCAGCGTAAAACTTTGCTATGTTTGGCCCCCCGTAAAATTGATAGAAACGGGGCTTTTTTGAAAGGCACACATGCTAGGATGGCCAAATATTTGTGATCTTTCAGCCTGATAATTATCCAATTTAAAAACACTATTTATTAATCCATTAAATCCGTTCTTGTTATGAACAAACAACAACAGCAAACTGGTAATCGTGGGGCGATGTTCGCTGCAATTGCTATTCCTGTAGTGCTCGTCGTGAGCTATTTAATTTACACCTACGTTCTTGGTGATAAAGCAAATTTTGAAGGAGGAGATCCTCTAAAAGGTCATCCGCTAAACGTAATGGGTGTAATCCACAAAGGTGGTATCATCGTGCCTTTGCTTATTGGTATCAACCTAATTATTATCGTGTTTTCGGTTGAAAGATTTATCAGTCTTGCCGGTGCTCGTGGAAAAGGAAGTATCGATGGATTTATTCGCAAGATTCGCGGCCTCCTGAATACAGCCAGTGTGGATCAAGCTATCGTAGAATGCGATAAGCAAAAAGGTTCTGTTGCTGCTGTTGTTCGCGCGGGACTTGAGAAGTATAAGGCTGTTGCTGCAGACAATACGCTCGAGAAAGAAGCTAAGGTTACTGCCATCAAACAAGAATTGGAAGAAGCTACTTCGCTCGAACTTCCAATGCTTTCAAAGAACTTGGTTATCCTATCTACTTGTGCATCTATTTCTGTACTCGTGGGTCTTATCGGTACTGTAATCGGTATGATCAAGGCCTTCACAGCGATGGCAAATGCAGGTGCTCCTGATACAGCAGCGTTATCGCTTGGTATCTCTGAAGCACTTATCAATACCGCTTTTGGTATCATCGGTTCTTGTATCGCAATCATTCTGTTCAACTACTTCAGCAACCGCATCGATAGCATGACTTATGGCATGGACGAAGCAGGTTTCTCTGTAGCGCAGAGTTTTGCGGCCAAGCACTAAGCATTTTTCATACGTTCACTATTTAACAAAACAGAAAGAATATGCCAAAGGTTAAAATACCAAAAGGTGCTCCGGCACTGGACATGACTCCCATGGTAGACCTTGGTTTTCTGCTGGTGACGTTCTTCATGCTCACAGCGAAATTTCGTGCACCGGAACCCGTGATGGTAGATACTCCAAGTTCTACATCGAACGAACTGCTGCCCGAAAAAGTGATGATGGTAACCGTGGATACAGACGGACGAGTTTTCTGGGATATGTCGGGAAAAGAAGCCCGCGCTCAGATGATAACTGATATGATGGCTGTTCACCCGGAATTAAAACTGGATGAAAAAGACGTCAATCGTTTTTCGGTGATGGGTCCAATCGGACAACCATTAACCCGACTCGCTGAATATATCCGTGCCGACGAAAGAGCAAGAACTGAAATGGATGCGACCACAGCAGGAATACCAACGGACTCCCTCAATAATGAACTGGGCGAATGGATCACCGCAGGATACGGTGGTTTCGTGAAGGACCAGACAAATAAAGGGGTTACGATTGAAATGATGAATGAAGATAAAGAATTGCGTCTTCGCTACGGTATTAAAGCCGATGGAGACGCCGACTACGAAAAAGTAGAGAAGGTAATTGACATCTTTAGAAAGAAAGAAATTTTTATCTTCAACATGGTAACGGACTTTGAAGCATTTGACAGCGACGCAATGAGCGGAGTTGAATAATTTCAGGAACCCATAAAACGTAAAAGAAAATGGCTAACGTAAATACAGAAGGTTCCGGCGGCGGTGGTAAACACGAAAAGAAAAGAGCCAAGAAAGGTGCCGTGCATCTGGATATGACTCCTATGGTTGACTTGGCATTTCTGCTGATCACCTTCTTCATGCTTGCTACCACGCTAAGTAAACCGAAAACAACCGAGCTGATTTATCCAAAGGAATTGGATGAAAAAGACACGACTAACCGCACTAAGATTAATGATGAGTTGGCCTTTACCCTCTTGATAGGAGAAGAAGACAAGCACATTTTTTATTACACCGGAAAGTTCAACGGCGATACTACTATTCTTGCACAAACTGATTTTTCAAAAGATGGATTAAGAAAACTCCTCTTCGATAAAAATGCACGTATCAATGATCAAATCAAAAAATTGGATGAGGCATACGTAACGCAAAAATTCGATAAGGAACTTTACCTCGAAGAAAAGTCAAAAATCTACGGAGACTCATTGGCACCATTTGTGATCATCAAAACTATTGATAAATCGAAGTGGAGAAATGTGATCAACGCCATGGATGAACTCAATATCACCAACGTGAAAAAGAGAGCAATTCAAGATATGGCCGAATCGGAAAGCATCGCGATGAGACAACGTATATCGGCTTTAGGACTTTAAAAAAAATATTTCCGAAAAGTGATGAACCAACACATTTGTCACCTGTACGGAGAGATGAATAAACCAAAAAAGTTTACATCATGACAATTCTGATCATAATGGCCGTAATGGCGGTGCTGATTGCACTGCTCGGCATAGACAGAGGTTGGGGCAACGTTCTTAGTTCGGCCCGCAACTCATTGGTGTTCGAAAGCAAGAATAAGAGCTACGGTGCCTTTGTCCTAAGAAAACAATACAACCGCGCTTTGGCTATCGCTCTTGCTTCATCTGTAACACTGGTGACTGTGGCAACTGTAGCTACTAACATCCTCACCCGCGAAGAGGCACCGCCACCTCCTCCGCCACCCGTTGATTTGGGTGAAATCTTGGCGCCACCGCCGGCTGATGAAAATGAGCCGCCACCACCACCGCCACCCCCGCCACCACCACCACCACCGCCCACAATTCGTCAAATCCAATTTACTACAATTGAAGTAACGGAAGAGGAAGTGGTGAACGTGCCGGACGTTACGAAACTTGATGATGCTGTAATCTCTACACAAACGGTAGAGGGAGAGTCAAGCATTCAGGTTCCAACAAATCCGACGGCAACTGTGATTGAAGAACCAAAGGTGGAAGATGCAACTCGATACGCGGAAGAAATGCCGATGTATCCGGGTGGAGATCAAGCGATGTACGACGCAATTTATAATAGCATTACCTATCCTGAAATGGAGAAAGAACTCAATGTTCAAGGTAAAGTATTCGTAGATTTTGTTGTTGAAAAAGATGGAAGTGTGAGCGAAGTATCTGCCGTTCGTGAAGTAAAAGGTGGTCCAAACTTGAGTAAAGAAGCTGTGAAAGCAGTGAAAAAACTCAAGAAGTTTACACCTGCAAAAATGAATGGTAAGCCGGTTCGCCTGCGCATGACCATACCGGTTCAATTTACACTCAAGTAACCGGCACAGCTGTGACTTAAGAGGCGGAAGACGTTCTGCCACTGTTTGTTGATCTTGACAATGTATATCAGGCGACCATTGCACTTGGGGTCTGATCTGAAAGCATAGCACCTGTTCCAACGGGATGCGCGACTTGAAAGAAGGATAGGTGCCGGACGAACGCGTCGTCCGGCGCCAAATCCAAACCATTGCTATCACTTACTTACTTAAAAAGTTACAGTCATGAACATTCTGATTATCATCGGAGCAGTTACTCTTGTGTCTATACTGCTCTCTCTTGGCCAGGGTTGGTCAAGTGTGCTCAACACCGACAGAAACAACCTCGTATTCGAAAACAAAAATCATAGCTATGGTGCTTACCAATTGCGCCGTGGATATGATCGCCGCTTGGCCCTGTCTCTATTTCTCGTGGTTTTTATAACTGCCGGTGCAGCTGTTGCTACGAGTAAACTTTCTTCCAAAAGTGTTCCGCACAAAGAGGTGAAAGTGGAGATCGACATTCCCGATATCATTGTTGATCCTTTTACAACAGAAGTGGTAATACTGCGTCCGCAAATCGAGCAACCTCGTCCACAATACCAAATTGTGGCACCCCCGCCATCAGGCAGCGCTACGACTGGTGGAATCATCGAAGTAGTAGAAGATTTATTTGTGACACCCACACCGATTATTGTACCGGGAACGCCGGGTATTGAGCCACCATCGGGCCCGGTAGGACCTGTCTTAGGTGGTACTGGTCCGGGAGGAGGTCCAACTTCTCTTTTAGGTGGCGAACCCGAGAAAACCGAGGTTTTAGTGTATGCTGAGTTTATGCCGGAATACCCCGGGGGTGAGCCCGCTATGATGGGTGACATGCATTCGTTTGTGAAATACCCTGAAAGTGCCCGCGATAAAGGTAAAGAAGGAATCGTGCATGTCTCTTTCATCATCGAAAGGGATGGATCTATCAGCGAGGTACGTGCTGTTAGGGGCATTCCCGGAGCACCCGAACTGAGCCGTGAGGCAGAGCGTTGCGTTAAGAAATTGAAAAGGTTTAAGCCGGCTATGATGGGGAAAAATGCCGTGCGTCTGCGTACGGTCTTACCTGTTCATTTTAAGCTAAGCTAAACTAAGTCTAGATTGAAGTAAATTTGCGGTCCGTTTGCGGGGCTAATGCCTTGTAACGGACCGCTTAATAAACCGAGGAAGCACATGCCCAATCAAAAATCACCACAGTTATCGCAGCGAATACTGCTGTACTCTTCTATTCTGATGACCGTTGTTTTTTTGTCTTTTGCAGTGATACTTTTTTTTACTTCTTTTTGGACAGATTTAGTTGAAGGAAACAATCGTTACATTCTCGGTGGTCTCACTGTGCTTTACGCCGGATTTCGTTTGGTGAGAATTCAGAAGATTTTACAAAATATAAAACGAAATGAAATTAACTAGTGCAATCGTTGGCATCATCGCGGTATTGATGTTCGCCTTTTCCTCTTGTGAGAACTACGACCTCCGTGCAGATTCTATTCAAAGTGGAAAACTGAAGATCGGAATTGATGAGTCATACACACTCATGATGGATTCGCAGATTTTTGTTTTCGAACAGATCTATAAATACTCAGACATCGTTCCATTTCTAAAACCGGAAGGAGATGTAATCGATGATCTTTTGAAAGATTCTATTCAAGGGGCTATTATTTGTCGTGAACTAAATGCCGACGAATTAAAAATGTTCGAAGCGAAACAACGAATCCCCGAAGTAGTGCCGATTGCCTATGATGGACTGGCATTTATCGTACACCCCGATAGAACTGACTCTGTGCTCACGGTCGACCAAATAGAAGGACTGTTTAATGGAAAAATTAAATTTTGGGCTGATATAACTCCGTCAGCCGGAGATGACGCAATCAATGTAGTATTTGATAATAACAGAAGTTGCAACTACAGACAGATCAAAGATCGTTTTGTAAAATCCGATGCTTTTCCTACCAATTGTTTTGCTGTAAAAAGCAATGAGGAAGTGATTAATTATGTATCGACTCATCCGGAGGCTATCGGTGTAATTTCGATGAGTTGGATTAGCGATCGCGATGATCCGACATCCAACTCATTTATTAAAAAAATTAAGGTGGTGGGTGTGGTTGATCCTGCTAATGTGGTAAAACCTGAACGCCCTAGAAAACCGGTGCCGGCATACATTTACGATAAGACTTATCCGTTTACCCGAACGGTTTATGCGGTTCGCACCGGACTCAAGGCCACACTTGGCACGGGCTTTGTTTCCCACCTGTCCGGCGAGAAAGGCCAACTTATCATTCAGAAAATGGGAATGGTTCCGGCCACCCTCCAAGTTCGAACGGTAAGCACTAAATAACAGCAAGATACATTAACAGATATATGAAATCGATCCTTAAATCAACCTTAGCAGCCGCTCTTTCCCTAGCTGCTTTTGCCTCTTCTTTTGCCCAAACAAAAGAAGATGCCGTTCGCAAAACCCTCAATGAACGATATGAATCCGCTTCTTCGGATTTTAGAAAGTTGCTCGTAGCTCAACCAACAAACGCGGATTTGTACTTCTACTGTGGCGACAACTATTACTACTGGGGAAAACAAGAAAACGATGTCAATACACAAGATTCTGCGATGGCCATTTATCGTCGCGGTATCGAAGTTGCTCCAAACAATCCATTGAACTATGTGGGTCTCGGAAGATCGGCATGGCAAAAAGGAGACGAGTCGATGGCGAGTAATCAGTTTACAAAGGCTATCGAAATCATGAATGTCAAATCAAATAAGGTGGACAAAGCTGTTCAGCAACTTGCCTATTTGAAAATGGCTGAAACACTTACTCAAAGCGAAAAGAAAAAACTCGCCGATGCATACAACTACATCAATCTTGCGATGAAGTTGAACGATAAAAATCCGGAAGTGTATGTGCAACTCGGAGACTACCATTCTGAAAATGATGGTATCGATTTGTCTAATGCCATTCGTTATTACAATCAGGCTTATGGCATGGATCCAACAAATACCCGTGTATTGCTTCGCAAAGGACAGTTGTATGTAAAAGTGAAAAGCTGGGACGATGGTTTGAAATATTTCAACGATGCCATTGCTGCTGATCCCAACTTCGCACCTGCCTATCGCGAAAAAGCCGAATTGCTTTACCTCGCCGCTCGTTATCCTCAAGCGGTGGAATCATATGCGAAATATTTGGAACTGAACAACAGCTGCCGTGTAGGTCAGCGTTACGCAAGTTTCATTTTCCTTACCAAAGATTATCCAAAGGCAATTACGGAATTGGACAAATGGTTGCCATGTAATACCAACAACACTGTGTTGTATCGTTTGCTTGGATATGCGCATTATGAAACCGGTAGCCACGAAAAAGGTATGAAGTACATGGATGAATTTTTGAGTCGTGCTCAGAAGGCAGGTAAACCAACCATTCTTCCTAGCGACTATGCTTACAAAGGAAAGATACTTTCTAAAATGGGTCAAGATTCACTCGCGGTTCTAGAAATTGAAAAGGCTATCAATATGGAAGCCGGATATCCCGAGGGTTACGGAGAGATTGCTTTGATTTACAGCAAACTCAAAAACAATGCAAAAGCAGCAGAGTGGTTTCAGAAGAAAATTGACAAAACAAAAGGAACAGCACTCGATTATTTTATGCTTGGACAAAGCCACTACTTCGCTAAAAATTATGTAGCGGCCGACACAGCTTTTGCCATGACAACCAAAGATTATATCGATGGTTTCTTTTGGAGAGGTCGTAGTCAAAAGAACTTGGATAATCAAGAAACTCCCGTAGGTCTTGCAAAACCATATTACGAAAATTACATAAGAGCTATTGGAACAGACCCTGCAAAAATTGAAGCCAATAAGAAAAATCTGGTAGAATCATACTCATACCTGGGAGTGCTTTATGCGAAACAAGACAACCTCTTGTGTGCGAAAGCAGCTTGGATGAAGGTTCAGGAATTGGATCCTGCAAACGCTACGGCCAAACAGATTCTCGAGGACAAAGCGGTGATGGAACTCGTTGGAGAGCCCTGTATTTTGATACAGTAAGATATAGAGAGTCCTGCCCCTCGGCTGCGCTCGGGGACCGGGCACGTGTTTAAAATATAAAAAAAGAGAGAGGGGGGCGCGAAGCGCCCCCTCTCTCTTTTTTATATCACCCCACGGGAGTTTTGAGAAACAGAAACAGGGTTTACGTTTTCGAAAAGTGTTCTCCACTCTCAAACTCCTTTCTCACTCTGGTCTGGCCTCACCCCTAGCCCCTCTCCAGGGGAGAGGGGGACGTTCACGTTTAATGAAAGGAGTAGTTTTCAAAAAATATATTTCTTTAAAAAACGTAAACTTTTCAATTTGCAGAATCGGTTCCCCTCTCCTCTGGAGAGGGGTTAGGGGTGAGGCCCTCGGAGAAGATTGGTCTCCAAAAACAAGAAAACTTAGATGGTTTATTTAAAACTAAAATCACGTTTGAGTGGCAGCGAAGCCGTATCCCTAAGCTTGCCGAAAGGGGGGGGCGAGTATCTTAAACCAACGAAAACAACTCCGGTTGAACGAAAGATCGCTCATGTTCCAAGAGCCATTTTTTACGCCAGATGCCGCCACTATATCCGGTGAGCGATCCATCTTTTCCTATTACGCGATGACAAGGTATAACGAGCAATATGGGATTTTTGCCAATGGCCATGCCTACAGCGCGAGCGAGTTTTACATCTCCGAGTTTGCGCGCTATCTCCTCGTAATAAACGGTTTCTCCGGCACCGATTTTCATCATCTCATTCCATACATTAAATTGGAATTGTGTGCAATGGGGTGCCAATGGAAGATTGAGTTCTTTTTTCCCCAATTCAAAATAAAGCCTCAGTTTTTCGGCGATTCCGAGAGGGTCCTTCGATGAACTTATCTCCGAGGTTTCGTCAAATTGAAGGGAGGTGATGCCCAAGGAATTCCATTCTGCACGGATTTTCCCGAGAGGACTTTCTACTACTATGTACTCTTTTCTTTTCAATTGAAAGGCTTGACATCCGAAAGATCGGAAAATTATGCTTTTGTTTGCATCGCTTTAAAATTGGGATGTCAACAGAGAAATACATACTTCGCCATGTGCCGGTCGCCTTTCGGGACCGCGTCGGACCTGTGATTGCCGACTTACGTCGCGATTTACTTGCGCTCGATGTGGAAAAATTGAACTTAGCTCCCTACCAACGTTCTTATTTTTTGAAGCACCATATTCAACGAGTAGATTTTTCGTTGGCTTATAGTGCTGCCATGTTGTGCAGAGTGGCGATGGAATTGAATCGTCCCTTTGAGGAAATTCATCTAGTAGATTTAGGAGCGGGAATGGGAACCTCCTATTTATTGGCTTCGCGGCTGGGTTTCGGTTCTGTTATTTACAACGACATCGTGGATGACTCATGCAAGGATGCTGCGAAATTGTGTGATACCTTGCACGTAAAACTCACCGGTTTTGTAACGGGCGATATTGAGACGGTAAAAACATATCTTTTGTCACAAGGCAAAACGGCGAACGCTCTGATCAGTCGAAATGTGATAGAACATATTCCCGATCTCGGAGAATTTTATGGAGCATTGTCCTCGCTATCGAAAGGCGAGTTAGCAATTGTTCAAGGCACGTCGGCCAATCCATACAATCTGGCAATGAACCTTTGGCATTTGAAATTGCATTTGAAGTACGAACCTATTTTTCGTAATAAAAGAGCAGAGATGATTCGTGAGTTTGCACCAAGTTTAAACCCGAATGATATTTCAAAAATCGCAGCTCAGACACGAGAATATTATGGCCAAAAATTAAATGTAGTCGTACAAAATTTTGTACTCACTGGTAAAATTGTTGCACATCAACGTTATCGTTTTAATACAGTTGAACCTTCGAGCGGAAGTTGGAATGAACGCATTTTATCCCGAAAGCAATACGCTGAGTTTGCATCACAACACAATCTCGAAACCCTTGTGTACAGCGGATTTTGGGATGAATCGTATTCTTCCTTTTTGATGAACATAATTGGAAAAATGCTCAATGCGATCATTGGCATTTCAAGCGCACTGGGAATTTACCTCGCGCCTTTTATGTTCGTTGTGAATCGCAGGAAGTGAACTACTGAGTACTTCTGATGAGATCGCGAACGATGCGATCTCCCATGTAATCGTCGTAGAAAAACTTATCGAGGGCACGTTCAGCTTCGTAACTCAATTCTGCGAGAGTTGAATCGGGAAGTAATTCTTTTGCGGCTTTCAGGTCTTTCTCGGAGATTTTATTTTCTTTTTTCAGAAGATCAAATGATTCGAGAATTAATGCCTCATCCTTTAAATCCCCTAAATATTGAATCATCCAACTAAGCGCATAGAAGTAGTTTGATTGCACATAGAGTGGAGAGACCCCTGCAGGTTTTTTAGGAAGAACATTGAAGGGAGACTTAAGAATTTCTTCGGTGCAATAGTCTTCCAATTCTTCCGGGATAAAAGGCGACTTGCGAAGTTGAACCCATCCGTGAGCTACTTGGGCATAGATGCTAACCCAACGCATTCGACGACGAATTTCGTGCAAACCTCTTTCGAGATCCCAAGGATCAATTTCGCCGTGACGATATTTATCTTCTACTTTTTCCATTTCGGTGCACATGGCTAAAGCAAATTCTACTCTGTTTTTGTCACCTTCCGGCCAATCTGTCATTTGCAAACCTTCTTCGAATTCTTTTAACGCTGTACCATTCAGGAAACCGCCGTTGGTCAGGGTTTCTGTGGTCAGGGTCGCATATTGATTATAGACAACCAAAAACGTTTTTTCACTAGCTTTTTTAAGTCCGGCTACCGACGAAAAATGTTCGTGCATAGCGAGTTGATGATCCATGTCGCCGAGCATGTCTTCTACCAACTTAAATTGTTTGTACCAAGTATCAAAAAACTTTTTGTTGGTAATGCCGCGATAGGCTCTGCACAAGGCTTCCAAGCGGAATAGGACATTGCGTCCGCCGTTATTAAAGAAGGCTTCTCCTTTGTTTTTTTGGTTTTTACCTTTCAGGAGTATTTCCTTGAGTGAGGCGATATGCGGGTCGAAGAGTATTTTGCTCATGTGGGCAAAGGTAGTGCCTGAAGGTTTCAGATCAACGAAATCTTCCCTTTCCCTTTCCGTTGCCCTTTCCCTTTCTCTTCGATTGGCGTGCAGGGCTTTTTACCACAAAGGCCGCAAAGAATTACACAAAGGAAAAAAGAAAAATTTCTTTAAGGGGACGTTCGCAGGCGAACGGAGAGCACAAAGCTGGGGACGGAGCGTTTCAGATCAACGTAATCTCCCCTTTCCCTTTCTACTCCTATTGGCTGCAGGACTTTTTACCACAAAGGCAACAAAGAATTACACAAAGAAGGCACAAAGAAAAATTTCTTTAAGGGGACGTTCGCAAGCGAACGGAGGGCACACCCTTCGATGATTCGTCCCTCGTTCCTCGGTGCGAATCTCTGCCAATAACAAGTTGCGGATTTAGATTGAAAATGAACCATTGGGGATTTCTTGTTTTTGGAGACCAATCTTCTCCGAGGGCCTCACCCTCCGCCCTCTCCAGAGGAGAGGGGACCGATTCTGCAAACTGAAAAGTTTGCGTTTTTTAAAGCCGCGCACTCTTGAAAACTACATTTTTCATTTAACGTGAACGTCCCCCTCTCAATAACAGAGTGAGAGTGAAGAGTGAGAATGTTCGAATCGTTTTGGGAAACGGATCTACCTGTTTCTGTTTCTCAAAACTCCGAACTG
>JBILMS010000086.1:0-10659 GCA_044375415.1 Flavobacteriales bacterium | reverse complement strand
GTCGATGGATTATTCTTTGATTTCGCTGCTTATATCATGAATAAGACAATCTTTCAGAAAAAGACGAATTCGATGTTGTTCTTGCTTGGTAATTCCGTGATAACCCAATAATTCAAGCTCTGTTATGAAGGACAGATGCACTATCGAACCATCTAAAAGTTGAGCAATTGTATCATTTCCCGATAAGAGGTAAAGCGCAATATTGGTATCGATAAGAAAATTACGACCATTCATCTCGCATTTTCTTTTGAATTTCCATAGGATTTTCCTTGAGTTTAATCACTCCGCTGTGCTTTTTAGAGGAAAATCCATAATTTTTTCTGAGCTTGGTCAGTATTTTTTTTTATTACAGATGCGGATGCCCCTTCTTTAACGACAGTTACCATAATTATCCATTTGATACGCAAAGATAATAATCTCTGCAGCTATACATCCATTGCATTGTTGACAGTCTCGAACCTTTCTTTGGATGGTTAAAGGATCCTCATCCAATTTAGAGGTTCGCTTGTATTCACATATGTGTTTATGCATTCGAAAAACAGTGTCTGTTCGAGTGCTGGCTTTATTTTAAAAATGATCGCACGACTGCCGACGGTTCACTTTCGAAAAGGTCTAATAATTAAACGCAAATCCCTACTGTGCCTGAGGTAATTCTGTGCCCAATGAAGGAAAACAACTAGTTTGTTTCGGAAACCAATGAGCTGAAATATATGAACCACTAGCCAAGTGATCCAAGCCAACCATCCGGATAATCGAAAGCTGGGTAGTTCAGCAACGGCTTGCGCCCGTCCAATCGTAGCTATGGCTCCGAGGTTTTTGTATCTAAATGGAACAAGTTTTGAAAGCTGTTGAAGTCTAAGAAGATTAGCAGCAAGTAGTTTACCCTGTTGCATGGCAGGTTGAGCCATCATGGGATGACCCTGCGGATATTCGACACTGCTCATTCGAGCGACATCTCCTAACGCAAAAACATTTTCAAAGCCTTGGACCTGATTAAATTCATTGACCACTATTCGTCCACCAACAATGCTCCCTGAATCCAATCCGGGAGGAACATTGGCTTTAACTCCGGCTGCCCAGATCATGGTCGAACCTCGCAATTCGCGACCATCTGCCGTAGTCGCTTTATGTCCGTCGAAATCGGTAACTCTCGTATTCAAATGCACCTCAACACCCATTTTCTGCAATGTTTTTTGTGCATGTTCCGACGACTTTTCGTGCATCTCTTTGAGCACTCTCGAATTTGCATCCACCAGGTGAATGTCCATATCGTTAAGATTCATATCGGGATAATCCTTGGGCAGTATATCTTTTTTCAATTCAGCAATTGCTCCTGCAAGTTCCACTCCCGTTGGTCCACCTCCAACAATAATTATGCTCATCAGTGTTTCCTTCTCATCGACATTGTTTCGCAAAAGCGCCTTCTCTAGATTCTGAAGCATCAGACTTCGTATGTCCAGAGCATCGGCCACAGACTTCATGGGCATCGCATTTTGCTCGATACTTTTTATTCCGAAAAAATTGGAGGTTGCTCCCGTTGCTATTACCAAATAGTCGTACGATAATTCTCCAATATCTGCCTTCACCTTTTTATTGGTCGTGTCTACTTCCAGCACATCAGCCATTCTATAAAAATGATTTTCATAATGATTGAAAATCTTTCTAAATGGATAAGCGATACTGCCGGATTCAAGTCCTGCAGTAGCTACTTGATAAAGTAAAGGTTGAAAGGCATGATAGTTCTGGCGATCCAGAAGTACAACTTGAAAAGGTTTTTTGTGTAATGCTTTCGCGAGTTGAAGACCGCCGAAACCGCCTCCAATGATTACTACACGGGGAACTACCGTTGTTGGGATATTCACAATATAAATTTTTAGTCAATCAGCTTTTCGTGTACACGTAGAAGTCGCTCCAGCTGCCATGTTCTGCACCAAATTTCTCTAGCGGATAGGGGTTAGGTTCGTGCAAAATCAATTTCCAATCGGGAAACATCCTTGCAATATCTGCGGTAAATTTTCGAGATTTGACATGCTGAGCATACGTTCCGTTACAAGTGTTAACACTATAAATTATAACGAAGTTCAATGCACTTCCAAAAAGAGCTTGCAAATAATCGGAATACGTGTCGTCTTCTATTAAGTGATAAAGCACATCCAACGACATAGCAAGTTCAGCTTTCCAAGTATAGTCTTTGCCATTCCATACGAAGAAGGACTTAGTGGAATCAGAATTAAATTTTTCCTTACACCAATCAACTGCTGTTTGTGATATGTCGATTCCAATGTAGTGTGGATATGAAGCTAACTCCAATTGTGCTCCATCTCCTGAGCCGTATTCAATAAGACTTTGAACTTGGTTTTCATTAACGAACTTATTGATAAATTCTGCTTTGTACTTTGCAAGTTGACCATAACTGCCAGCACCGGATGTTCTTCCTGACTTGTAACGCGATTCCCAATACTGTGCGGTACCTGGAAAAGTTTTCTTTCTGAAAAGAGATATGATTTTATTCAGCATAATTACTTAAACGGATCCCCAAATTTAGGGTCGTTCGCCATTGTGTGGTCTGTTAAAGTTTTCAGAAAGGCTACCAATGCGCCTTTCTCTGCTGTTGTTAGATTTAAATGACGTGGATTGCCACCAACATGGCCATCCGTTGTGAGTCGGTCGTCTAGATTCGGGTGTGCTGCTACTCCCGTAGAGTAATGCTCCAATACATCTTCTAAAGTGGCAAAACGACCATCGTGCATGTAAGGCCCAGTCAACTCAACATTTCTCAAAGAGGGTACTTTAAATTTACCATTGTCACTCTCATTGCCGGTAATGAGACCCCTGCCATTGTCGCTGTATTCTGCATCTAGTCCGGTGTTTAGAACATCATTCAAGAAGAAATTGGCGGTTAAATGACAGTGATTACATTCCGTGTTATTAGATGTGAATAGTTCCAAACCTACTAATTCCTCTTCGGTGAAATTGGAGAAATTCAAAGGAACCCCTTCGTCATATTTAGTCTGATAGGATAAGATAGATCTAACAAACTGCGCCAGTGCTAAAGAGATTCTTTCACTTGTGATCTCATCGTCTCCGAAGGCATTCACAAATAAGGATTCGTAATAGGGAATGGATTTTAATCGATTCACCAAAACATCTAATGTCATTCCCATTTCCAAAACATCTTGAAGAGGGAGTAAGACTTGATTTTCCAGACCATTCACGCGATTATCCCAGAAAAATCTATTTAAATATCTGAGATTAACGATATGACTTGCATTTCGCGGCGTGAAAAGACCTGTATGCCCTCGACTACCTGCTTTGGGGTCGGCAAATCCATGTTCTTGGTGGTGACAGGAACCACAAGATGTAGTTCGGTTGGCCGAGAGATTTACATCGTAAAAAAGCACCCTTCCCAAAGTTGCACCTGCATTTGTGATGGTGTTAGGTCCGCTGTAATCCACTAAATCTAAAAGTGGATTGCCGCTGAAATGATCCGGGAGTTCGATCGCCGAATATTCGTAGGTTGTTTCAGGAAGAGTGGGGTAACGCAAAGTATACTCGTTCTCAGCCGGATCTTTACCACATGATAGAAAACCAATCCAGAACACGCTAATCGATATTGGAAACCACTTTTTCATCTCTCCAACCTTCATCAATTAGGATTGATCAACGCAAGATTTGAATGTACCCTTCTTTTGATCCTTTATCGCCGCTACCACATTGACTTTCGTATGTAACGGTATAAAAATAAGTACCTTCATCCATATCAGCGGCTCTCCATTTCCTGTTCCCACCATCCGATTCAAAAACTTGTTTTCCCCAACGATCAAAGATTTGAAGATTATAAGAACTGAAAATTAAGGTCACGTCAAATTCCGGATCATTTGCCAAAAAGGGAGACCAGGTTCCGTTAAAGGCATCTTCGTTTGGGGTAAATACATTGGGAAATACGAGCTGACTTAGATCGAGTTCAAATTGTTCTTCTGCGGCCACGGTTATTACATCAGAATCGGTACAACCATTTTCAGTATTTGTTACCTGAACGGTGTATGTGCCGGGTGATCCTGCACTGGCAGTTGCGCTTGTTGCTCCTGCAATTATCGCTCCGTCATTAGTTGTCCATACATACGAAACGTTTTGCTCAGGATTAACACTTACCGGTCCAAGATCTGTTGTCGGATGCAAACAGGAAAGAGAATCTGCAACACCGGCATCTACCGAAATATTTTGATTGGGTACAATGATCTGTTGAGTCAACAAACACCCATTTTGATCTTCCACTGCTACGGAATAAGTTCCTGAGTTGAGGTCATCGAAGTCAGGATCATTTTGATCGTTACCATTCAAGCTATAAACAAATGGAGATGAGCCACCCGTAACTTCCTCTATAGTGATAGATCCTCCGCTGCCATTACAAGCTGTTTCGGTAGTCGCTTCAAAAAGCATGGGTGCGCTGACTTCAAAAGTGAAGGTACCCACTCCTTCGTTGCCACATAGATCCGTTACATAATCATTTAGGTTGGTGATTTCAATCGAATAAGTTCCGGCATCTGTTATCTGTGAGCCAAGTGAAATGATAATCATGTTATCCATTTCCAATCCACCATTTCCGGGTTCGAAATCCGTAACAGAGTAGGGTCCACCCGGTCCGCTTACAATAAAGTCGTCTGTTTGCACAGTGCTTAATACCACATTTTCCGAAAACGTAATAGTGAGTTCCGTATTAGCGCAATTTGCTTGAATGTCAATAACAGAGGGAGGTACCTCATCGTAGAGACTGGCAGTAGATCCACCAAAATCGAGAGTATAGCCATCTGATGTACTCGTAAAGTTCATAACAATTAAAGCAAAAGTTTCCCCTACGGTTACAGGCAAATCGCCATTGAAGGGCGGTCCATTCAAATCGCCGGGACCATTGCTATTTCCGCTTCCTCCTTGATCGCTAGAGATACCCGTGTCGCCATTAATTCCTAAAACTCCCCATGAATTGCAACTTACTTCAAGGGATGTTCCGGAGACAATCCCTGCGCATCCATTTTCCGAAATGTTATACAACGACCAATCGTAGTCGGTTCCGTCATTATTTGGATTCAAAATGAAGCTGAGGTTACCATTTTCTTGAACAGTAAAAATGTACCAACTCGAGTTAATTTCTCCTGAGGTTCCATTACAGCCAAAAGCCGGTGCCGGTTCATACACATCACCAAATCCGACGGGGGATGTTTCTTCGCTGTAAAATGAGTCGCATAAAACAATACCTCCTTCGCAGTCGCTAGTTGTTTGAGAATAAGAACTAGAAATCGAAAAAATAAGCATCGATGCACACAAGACAATACGTTTCATAAGGTTTGGTTTGGTGTGGGAAATATACACAATTTCCATAAACCTAGGTATCTAGCTCCGGTTCATGGCTTTGACGGACTTGAAACCACAATTATAAAAGGAGAGTGAATATCAAATTCAGCTTCCCTGTAGAACTAGAAGAATGGGAAAAATTAATTGGCCCCCTGAGCAATCCAGGCCTCGAGCAATGCTATTTCACAGTTGCTTAAAGGTTGACTAGGAGGCATGTCCTTTTGAACAATGGAACGAGCTTCAATTGAGCCATCTTGACCAGCTGCGAGGGTTGTGGCTTCGACACTAAAATCGCCCGGTCCGCTTCCTCCGGCAACGTGGCAGCCTGAAGTAGCACAACGAGAATCGATGAGGGCTTTTACATTGGTCGCGTAATCCACTACCGCAGGGGTATTACAATTTTCGTCGGGATATAGTTCAGACGCTACATCGTAGTAGCAACCCATTAAAAACGCGGAAGACAAAATAATCACTGCAAATACCCTGATACTTTTCATTCGTTGGAGAGTTTCAAATACTACTTATGTTGATGCGAAAATAAGGCATAGAAGTCTTCACAACACGTTGTTTAGCCCATCCGTTCTTTTTTATAACCGAACGGGAAAAAGCAGCAACCGAAAGGGATCCTTCGACTCCTTATCCCTCATCCTTCGGGATTCATCGCTCAGAAAGACGTAATCCATCATCTATCATCCACCCCCTTTCGACAAGCTCAAGGACACGACAAGCTGCCAATGACATGTTGTGGATTTGGATTGAAAATAGGCTTTTTACATTTTTCAATTTTAGAAGCCATTCTTCTTCAATGGCCTCACCCTCCGCCCTCTCCAGAGGAGAGGGGACCGTTTCTGCAAACTGAAAAGTTTGCATTTTTTAAAGCCGCGTAATCTTGAGAACCACATTTTTCATTTAACGTGAATGTCCCCCCTCTCCTTTGGAGAGGGGCTAGGGGTGAGGCTTTCCGACGGTATTGTCAGCCTTCACGGTTGGATATTATACGTGGGACTCAGGAGGACGCCCGCTTCATCCTTCGTTCCTCGTGTCTCATCGCTCAGAAGGACCATCCATCACCCATCACCCATCACCTTCGAAGCACAATCTTCAAGAAAAACGTAAACCCCATTCATCCTTCGACTCCTCATCCTTCGTCGCTCAGGAGGACGAATTCATAATTCATAATTCATAATTCATAATTCATAATTCATAACTCCTACATAACCCCAAAGTCCAATCCTCTCCACAGAATCGATCGTTTTCCTTCTTACAAATTGAACCTATTTCAAAAATGACGGTACAGTGTTTCCGTATGGCCGAAGTCGTAACTTTACGCCCAATTGAAACAACCATGAATAAATTAATTATCGGGCTTGCAATGCTCTTCTTGAGCTCAGACCTGTTTGCTCAAACCGGAAAATTAGTAGAATCGAAAATTACCGATGTGACCCTCTTTCTTTCGGGTGCACAGGTAACACATGAAGCTGACGTCGCGCTCAAAGCCGGAGAAAACATTCTTCGAATCAGCGATCTAACTGTAAATCTAGATCCAAACTCCGTTCAAGTAGAAGGAAATAAGGATTTTACCATCATTAATGTCCGTCATGCTGTCAACTATTTGACGGACCAATCTACCAGTCCAAAAGTGAAATCAGTGATGGACAGTTTAGAGAATGCACAATTCAGACTTTTAGAAAAACAAAGTTTGAGAAATGTCTATTACCAAGAACGTGAAATGCTTAATGCGAATCGCAGTATTAAAGGAAATGATGCGGTTTTAGTAACCGAAGATCTTTCTGAAATGGCCGATTTTTTTAGAAGTCGCCTTCGTGAAATTGAATACAAAGTCCTTGAGTTAAATCAGGATGAAAAGAAATTGAACCAAGAGATTATTCGTCTACAGAATCACTTGAATCAATTGAACGCTCGCAGGAATACTAATCCAAGTGAAATTTTTGTCACTGTGGCCTGTGATAAAGCCGTAAATGCTAAAATTCGCTTGAATTACTTAGCCTACAGTGCCGGCTGGATTCCTACTTACGATTTGCGTTCGGAGGATATCAATCAGCCTATTGAAATGGTTTATAAAGCGAAGGTTTATCAATCTACGGGCAATGACTGGGAAAATGTAAATCTTACTCTTTCTACCGGCAATCCTACAATTGGCGGTCAGTCTCCCATTTTGAATCCATGGTTTTTGTATCTGTATAATCCGCAACAGCGTGTTTCTATGGATAAAATGGGGAAAAGAGATAGCTATTCACAGGAGCTTGAGATGAGTAGACCGGCAGCCGGAGTAATGATGGACTCAGACATGGGATACAATGGTGCTGAAAGCCTTGCTGAATTCACTGTTCAATCCCAAAATGTGGTGAGCACCGAATTTAAAATCGGAATTCCTTGCGACGTTCCTGCAGATGGACAGTACTACGATGTGGAAATGCAACGCGAAACTTTAAAGGCGACCTACGACTATTTCTGCGCGCCGAAACTAGACGGGGATGCATTCCTAAGAGCTAAAGTGACCGATTGGATGCAATACAGTTTGTTGCCGGGTGAAAGCAATATTTATTTCAAAGGAACTTATGTGGGTAAGGCATACATCGATCCGGCTATGGCCAACGATACACTGGATCTTTCGTTAGGTCGCGATAAGAGCATAACGGTTGACCGCAAGATGTTGAGCGATTTCTGCAAAACAAGCAATCTTGGAGGCAATACCAAAACGACGAAGGCATTTGAAACCTCTATTACCAATACGAAAAAAGTTCCGGTTACCTTCACTCTTGAAGACCAAATTCCTTTATCGCAAAATGAAGATATCACTGTTGAGTTGGAAGAAAGCAGCGGAGCCGCACTCGATCCTGCCACCGGTAAACTTACATGGAGTCTTAGTATAGCACCCGGTGAAACGGTGAAAAAGCAATTGCGCTTCTCGGTAAAATATCCAAAGAAAAAGTTGATCTCCGGCTTGTAATTCAACAGCGATCCAATCATATCAAATGGGAATCAAAACAAATTGGTTCCCATTTTTTTGTTGGAAAATCGATTATTTCAATTAGAAGAAGTATTGAAAACCTTATGCATTGAACTGCTTCAAATGCCAATCCAAATGATCTGCCATCAATTGCCCCCAACGTTTGCGACTTAAATGACCAAAGGACGGGTGCGGTGGGAGAGAAGTTTCTTTTGGCCAATCACCGACTTTTTTTATAACCCGAAGGAGTTCATTTTTATCCTCTTCAAAATTATGAGGTTGGGTTCCTCGTCGTGCTTTATCGAAATCCGGGTGGGTAGGTGAATTCTTGGGCCAAGGCATGAAAAAGATAAAAAACTTCAGAAGCCAAAGGGGTATTCCGGGATCCATGTGTTTGAATTCCTTTTCACCCAAAACACACCGAATTTGATCGGTCGTATGACAAAGCATTTCATTGTGATTCATCTTTCCCCACTGTCGGATATTTGTTTCATTGAAACCAATGACCCGCGCCAAAAGAGCTTCGCGGTCAGCTTTGTCGAAAATATTCAAGATACTCAGATTTAAGATTGAGGGCTAAGATATGGAGTCTTGCACATTCCACGTAAGGTCGTAGTCCGTTTTATTACTAACATTGCATTCCACAGAAAAAAATGATATGCCAAAAAATCTCAGTGAATTATCCGGTCGTAAAGGTGTTGATCGCAACCTTTTTGATGCCCTTGGACAAGCCGCCAATCAAGACGGTACGCTCAACAAGGAACAGATGAAAGCATTGTCCGAAGAGTTCTTATTTGGTAAAGGAAATATTTTTGGCACGACTTCCTTCTACGATTTTTTGAGAGAGGAAAATAAGGGGAAAAAGGCCTATGTATGCAATGGCAGTGCTTGTTTGGTCGCAGGAACCCAAGAATCACTTAAAAATAAATTGTACTCCCATTTTAAAGAAAATGAAATAGGTGAGATGTGCTGCTTAGGTCGTTGTCACGAAAACAATGCCTTTTGGCACAACGGAATGAACTATTCCGGAAATGACATTGATCAAACAGAAAAATGGAAGAAGGCCGTGGATGAACAAAATATTCGTCCCGGAGATACTTACCATGTGGAATGTTCAGGTGCATCAGTGCTGACGACTCCTCAACTTGAGTTAAAAGAATATTTTTCGAACTTGCAGACTTGGTTGAAATTAACACCTGAGGAAATTTTAGCTCAGTTAAAAGAAAGTGGTCTGCGCGGAAGAGGTGGTGCAGGATTCCCAACGGCTTTTAAGTTGGAGGCTTGTGCTAAAGCGATAGGTGATAAAAAGTTTATTGTGTGCAACGCCGATGAGGGTGACCCCGGTGCATACAGCGATCGATACATATTAGAAGAACAACCCTACAAATTGCTGTTGGGAATGATGTTGGCGGGATACGTTACAGGTGCTGAAACGGGTGTTGTATATATTCGAGGTGAGTATCCTGAGAGTGTATTAATTACTCAAAAAGCGATCGACGATTTAAATGAAGCCGGATTTCTAGGAACTTCCATTTTGGGCACTTCGTTTAACTTTCAATTCAAAGTTATAAAAGCACAGGGTGCCTACATCTGCGGAGAAGAAACTGCTCTGCTTAACAGCATCGAAGGACAACGTCCGGAAGTTCGAGTGAGACCTCCATATCCCGCACAGCAAGGGCTATTCAATCGGCCAACTGTAGTCAGCAATGTGGAAACACTCGCTTGTATTCCTTTTATCTTAGAAAAAGGTGGTGCTTTTTTTGCCTCCATCGGTCGAGGTAGAAGTACAGGTACAAAACTTGTTTCTCTCGATGGTTTTTTCAACCGTCCCGGAATATATGAAGTGGATATGGGTACTCCCCTGAGCGTGGTGGTAAACGACTTAGGCAAGGGTTTCAAAGTGGATATTAAAGCATTACACATAGGAGGACCACTTGGCGGACTGCTGCCAATTTCAAAGGTTAATGATTTAACTATTGACTTTGAAAGTTTTAATGAAGCCGGATTTTTGCTTGGACACGCCTCCGTTGTCAGCCTTCCTGCATCTTTTCCAATTGTGAAATACATTGAGCATCTATTTGCTTTTACAGCACATGAAAGTTGTGGCAAATGTTTTCCTTGTCGAATAGGTTCAACACGAGGCAAAGAGCTGATCCAAAAAGCACAATCGGAGGACTATAAAATTGACAGAAAACTCTTCAACGACTTACTCGAAACAATGGAAATAGGCTCGCTCTGCGCATTGGGCGGAGGCGTACCTCTTCCGGTCAAAAATGCTCTTCGCTACTTTGATGAAGAGTTGAAGACTTATTTCTCGGAGAAGAGATAAGTTTCATTCT
>JBILMS010000085.1:0-10690 GCA_044375415.1 Flavobacteriales bacterium | reverse complement strand
CATCTTCAAGTGTATTTTACGAAATTCTAAACGGTGATCATTCATGGCCTTCCTCACTATACCCCGCCGAAATCGACGCATCCGTTGAGTTGTGGAAATTTTTCAAGATGTTTTCGTTGTAGGTTTTTTACCACAAAGGCACTTCGTTTCGCAAAGAGGGGAGTGAAGGGCACAAAGATTAGTTCTGCCAATGGGCCGCGCAGCGGCCCCTTTTGCTCCCCCCAACCGCAACCGTCATCCTTCGCGAGTGCTCGAAGAGCACGATGCGGAGGATCTAGTCGGAGAACTATGCAGCGCGAACGCTCTCAGAAGTATGTTCCAAAATAGTTTTCCTTGTCCCCGCTCGCCCGTCATCCTTAGCGAGCCTTCGCAGAAGGCGAGTCGAAGGATCAACCGAACGTTCTCTTTTACCGCAAAGGCACTTCGTTTCGCAAAGAGAGCAATGAAGGGCACGGAGGATATATTGAATCAATTGAGCGATGGCCACAGGCCAATTCAAGTTTAGGCACGGGCTATCAGAAACCCGAATTCAATTGGTTAGGAGTAATGATTCGTCAATGAAAGAATTGACGTTGGAAGCCCGCGCCAGCGGGTTCGAGAAACTGTTTGAGTTCGAGAGGGAGTGCATCCTTTTCAACACCTCTTAGGGTTTGAGGATTTATGTCCTAACGACGTTTTCCACCCAAGCCCAAAACACCCAAAATACCCCGTGTAAGCTCGCGCAAAACCGTGTTTCCCGCTTGACGAACCATCGTGTTTTTACTTACTTTTTCAATAAAAGATGGCTCTTCTTTGGTAGTCCGTTTTTTTGCAGGAGTATCGTCAGCATCGCGCTCTCTTTCTGTTTCTCCCTCTGTTTTTTCTTCTCCTTTTGCCTTTCGGATTTTAGCTTCTAATATTTCGTAAGCACTCTCACGGTCAACCGCATCATTGTATTTTAATCCAAGGACAGAGGACTGATGAATGCGATTGAGTTCGTCTTCGTTTAACACACCCATGCGACTTGCCGGTGCGCGAAGATGAGTGGCAGCAAGTGGAGTAGGGACACCCTTTTCGTTCAGACCGGTTATCAACGCCTGACCAATACCAATGGAAGTAAGCAATTCATCGGTCTTATAATATTCTGAAATGGGATAATTTTCAGCCGTCTTTTTTATGGCTTTGCGATCTTTTTCAGTAAACGCTCGAAGTGCATGTTGCACTTTTAATCCGAGTTGCGATAAAACTTCATCCGGTACGTCGTAGGGATTTTGCGTGCAGAAAAATATACCGATACCCTTTGAACGAATAAGTTTAATGATCGTACCAATTTGATTGAGCAATGTCTTGCTGGCCTCATCGAATATCAAATGAGCTTCATCAATAAAAATGCACAATTTTGGTTTATCCAAATCGCCTGCCTCCGGAAACGAACTATAGATTTCGGCCAACATCTGCAACATGAATGTTGAGAACAATTTCGGACGATCTTGTATATCGGTAAGGCGAACAATATTCACAATACCACGACCTTGTTGGTCTAGACGAACAAGATCATTTACCTCAAACGATTTTTCACCAAAGAACATTTCACCGCCTTGGGTTTCGAGTTCGATAACTCTTCTCAGAATAGTTGAAACAGATGCTTCAGAGATTTTGCCATAATCCTTTTCAATTAACCCTTGACCTTCTGCTGTGCTATACTGAAGCATTTTTTTGAAATCTTTCAGGTCGAGGAGGGGCAAATCATTGTCGTCTGCAAACTTGAAGAGTATAGCTACGATCCCTGATTGCACTTCATTTAACTCAAGGATTTTCGAGAAAAGTACCGGCCCAAACTCACTCACGGTAGCTCTCAAACGAACCCCTTTTTCGTTGGACAAGGACATTAATTCCACCACCGACCCTGATGCTTGATATGGTATGCCAATGGCAGCATGACGAGCTTCAATTTTTTCATTACTAGTTCCGGGTGCAGCAATACCGCTCAGATCGCCCTTGATGTCCATCATGAGCACCGGAATACCCTTTGCAGCCATGTTTTCTGCGATGATTTGCAAGGTCACCGTTTTCCCCGTTCCCGTTGCTCCGGCAATTAATCCATGCCGATTGAGCGTTTTAAGAGGAATGTTCACCAAGGCACCACCCACAGGATTCCCCTCATAAATGGCAGCTCCAACTGTTATGTAATCACCTTTGTGGGCATAACCCTCCGAAATATGTTGTTTGAAAGACTCTATGTTACTCATATCTTATAATGTGCAGCGAAAATAACAAATTACAGTTGGGAGTTCATAGAAACAGGAACAGGGGAACCGTTTCAGAATAGTATCTTCATCTCTCCAAGTCCACTCTGACTCGAGTCTGGCCTCACCCCTAACCCCTCTCCAGAGGAGAGGGGGACGTTCACGTTTAGTGAAATCATTCGTTTTCATAAGGTCGCGGCTTTAAAAAACGCGAACATTTCAGGTTGCAGGATCGGTCCCCTCTCCTCTGGAGAGGGCGGAGGGTGAGGCCCTCGAAGTATAAAGTTCTTACAAAACGCGAGATTCTAAATAGCATATTTTCAAATGTATTCCGAAACTTGTCATTGGCAGCGATTCATTCCACTGCACGTGGGATGAAGAATCGAAGGGCAACTAAAGTTCTCAGTTCGGAGAAACAGGAACAGAGAGAGACGTTCATGGAGATCGTTCACCCTTATAAAATCGATTTCTTCCACCCGCCTAGGCGGGTGAAATAACATTGAACAAGTGGGAATGCATCTCTCATAACCCGCCTAGGCGGGTGACATATCATTTAAGTTCGGTGTTCGGAGCAACAGGAATAATGGAAACATTTTTTTACCTTATGTATTAAAATAAATCCTACATTTATCTTCGAATTGCAACCGGCGAAGTTTCAGATCCGGTGATAAAGAGGCACCTTCTTTTGTTTGTTTGCATATCTATTCAGATCTATGGTGCGGTGAACAGGTTCGGGGACAGCGTTGATACCTAGGCATTCATACGTTCTCTACATTAACCATTTAATCCGTACAGCTATGCAAGTATTTGATGAAAATCACATCCGAAACATTGTGTTGGTGGGTGGGGCGAAAAGCGGCAAGACCACGCTTGCCGAAACGATGTTATTTGAATCCAAACTGATCAACAGAAGAGGATCGGTGGAAGCAAAAAATACCGTGAGTGACTTCCACGAAATCGAACACGAAAGGGGTATTTCAGTCTATGCAACCCCTATGCACACTGAGTGGCGCAATTACAAAATCAACATTTTAGACACCCCGGGTCTCGATGATTTCATCGGAGAGATCATCGCGGCATTGCGAGTTGCAGATACTGCAATAATGCTCGTCAATGCTCAACATGGTGTTGAAGTGGGAACTGAAATTCTGTGGGAACATGTCGATCGATATCGAAAGCCAGTAATTTTCACTATCAATCAACTCGATGGTGAAAATGCTGACTTCGATAAGTCTTATCAAAGTATTATCGACCATTTTGGAAAAAATGCCGTGCTCATGCAATATCCTGTGAATACAGGAAAAGAATTTGATTCGGTGATAGATCTCCTAAAAATGGTCATGTACAAATTTCCAAAAGATGGAGGCAAACCGGAAAAATTGGCCATTCCTGATTCAGAAAAAGCAAAAGCAGATGCCCTTCACAATGCCTTGGTAGAAAAGGCAGCTGAAAATGATGAAGAGTTGATGAGTCTTTATTTCGAAAAGGGAAATTTGGATGAAGAGGAATTGAGAAAGGGCATTCACATGGGTATGCTTCATCACGAATTGTTTCCCATATTTTGTCTTTCAGCATTAAAAAATATGGGAAGCGGACGATTGATGGGCTTCATAGACCATGTGGCTCCTGCCTCTCACGAACTTAAACCGGAGATCAGTGAAGATGGTAAAGAGGTAATGGTAAGAGATACCGGTCCGGCTGTTGTCTTTGTTTTCAGAACCGAGTATGAACAAAATTTAGGCAAGCTTTCCTTTTTCAAAGTTCTTTCAGGAGAACTTAAAAAAGGAGCTCAACTAAAAAATAGCAACTCACATAGCGTGGAAGTATTCAATCAACTTTTTGTGATGGAGGGTCATAATAGAATTCCCGTCGAAGTATTGAAAGCCGGAGATTTAGGTGCAACGCTTAAGTTGAAAAATACAGATACGAATCATACACTGCACGCATTGGAAAGCGAGTTAAAGGTTCAACCCATTAGTTTTCCTGCACCCAGATTGACCATGGCTATTGTGGCTAACAACAAAAAAGATGATGAGCGATTGGGAGAAGTCTTGAAAAAAATTCATGAGCAAGACCCAACTGTTACAACAGAATACAGCAAAGAAGTACGTCAACTGTTATTGCATTGTCAGGGTGAATTGCACTTGGCTACAACCAAGTGGACGCTGGAAAAAGTATATGGAATGGACATCCGTTTTGATAAGCCAAAAATTGCATATCGCGAGACAATTCAAAAATCGGCTAATGCCACTTATCGTCACAAAAAACAAAGCGGTGGCTCCGGTCAGTTTGGGGAGGTTCACATTCGCATCGAACCCTGGTATGAGGGAATTGCTGAGCCAATCGGTTTTAACATCCGTCAAAAGGAAGAGCATGATCTGGATTGGGGAGGGAAATTGGTTTTTTACAATTGCATTGTAGGTGGAGCAATAGACACTCGTTTTATTCCATCGGTATTAAAAGGCATTATGCAAAAGATGGAGCGGGGACCTTTGACAGGTAGTTATGTTCGCGACATCCGAGTGCTTTTATATGATGGCAAAATGCATGATGTAGATAGCAATGATATATCGTTTCAAATTGCCTCTGCCATGGCATTTAAAGAGGCTTTTCACAATGCACAACCGAAACTGATGGAGCCCATTTATAGTCTGGAGGTCATGGCACCCACCGATGTAACCGGAGAAGTGATGAAAGATCTTCAGGGTAGGAGAGCGATTATTATGGGAATGGATAGTATCGGGCATTACACCAAAATTTCGGCAAAAGTGCCTCAATCTGCCTTGTATAGATATTCAAGCACATTGCGTTCCATTACTCAAGGAAAGGCATCATTTAATGCTGCATTCAGCGAATATGCTGCAACCCCTCCGGCTATTCAGGAAGAGGTAATAGCAGAGCATAAACACTTGGTTGCAGAGGAAGTCTAAATGAAAAAAAAACGGAGTTCAATTGGGAACTCCGTTTTTTATTCTTCTAATATTCTATTAAGCAAATATTCTGAAGCTTGATTTTTATTCGCAGAATACGCGAAAGACGTATGTTTCAAATTCGGATATACATTGTAAAATGGCAAAACCATTATAGCTCTCCGGTTTTTTCATTTCATTTCCGCTTCCCTCAGAAATAATTTTCCCTGAAAGATCGAGGACACTCCAGGAAGAGACCTGCTTATCGGTAATTCTCCAAAAGCGATCATGTGTTTCAAGTTTAATGTTTATCAAATCTTGGGTGACAATAGCTAAAGGAGAATATGATTCTGCGTTGGCGGGAACAATATTGTGACCACTCTGAGGTCCTGTATTGCCACTTTGCACAGTGCCATAGTATGTTGGACCGATGATGTACGGATAAACACCGTCGAGGTTAGAGTCGATGGTTACGAAATATGCATAAATCCCGTTTGGATATTCAGGTGTGATGCAGAATCTTCCATTGTGCTCGTCCAAATCACCGGATCCTTGCACATATTCATAGTCCTCGATGTAATAACCGATTGGATATTGGTTGGAAACGTCGGGACCATATTGACCTGCATTGAGCGTGGTACCATCCGGCAAGCTTTGGCGTTGTGTTATGTTTCGGGGTTGAAAAGAAGTTTCCATTCGAACGATGGAACCGGTCCCGTCTGTATTTTCAAAGGCATAAGCTCCATAAACCGGAAAACCATCAAATGCATATCCAATGATCGGAGAATGCCATTCGTCATCGGTATCGTCATATAGACAAGTTGGATTGAGATGAGTGTGATATTCACCATTCGGAGCCGGATGACCGAGACAATCATCAAATGATCCACCCTCTACAATGATGGCATTTTGATTCCAGATACCTTGATCATTATACGAAAATGCATCCTTAGGATTGAAGATGGATACACCATTTACCCAAACTCCAATGTGACCGAGTCCGGTGGCAACATCATTGCCATTATTCTCTTAGGGGGATCGAGTTATTTTGAAAGTAAAGTCTTGATTGGAGGGTGTATTGGGATTTCCCGCCCAAGGACCAATGTCATAGCCGAGAATACATGTAGAACTTACATACACGTCGCTGCTCGTAAACTGAACCGATTGAACATTACTTGGAATGCCGCCATAGCCCTCCTCATCGGTGGTATTGATAAGCCAGGAAGTTATTTCAGGGCCCTGTGCCTGAACCAAATGTGGGAGAGTAATGAAAAGCACGAAAACAAGTAATTTCATATTGGTATGGTTTGTCGTTAGACCTTGGTAAAATAAAAAGGTTTAACCAAGGAAGCAATATTCGATAAAAAAAAACGATTTGCTCCCGTTCTTCTAGATATATTTCGAATATGAAAAAAGGTTGGTTGACGCTTTTACTTACCGGATGTTTGGGTTTAATCTCGATCGCCCAAGATTGTCTCATAGTCGGCACGTGGAAAAACACCGGTTATGAGGTGGCCGGAAAATTAAAAGGAGTCGACGATACGATTCATTCCTATTTAACTTTTTATGCAGATGGTAAAATACAATCCGATTATAGCCTCGGAAAAGAATCATCGTTCCGGACTAAAATCACCGATACAGGCACTTTTGAGTTCGATGGTGAGAAGACACTTCGCTATCAATATTCAAATAGCGAATCAGAAAAAGCTAAGGTAATTTCTTGTACAGATAGCACCTTGGTCATTGAATTTAAGTTGATCGAAATGGGCCCGACAAGGGTGTTTTATGTGAAAGAGGAGCAGATGATAACATTGTTTGTTCCCGAGGTGGCGCCAATAGTAGATAGTCCTGTACAGATTGAAAATAACGTGGTATTTTATGTAGTTAATGAATCTAATCCGGAGAAAAAAATTGAATTGAAAAGATGGGGAGATAAAAGATTTACCTATACCCGGGAGTCTCCATTTTTCCCGAAAGCAAAAGAGAATATTCTTTGTGACGGCCAACTTCTGGATGTTGATTCACTTCACTTAAAAGTTGAGGTGGACTATTTTTATGCCGATACTGAAGTTGAGCAAGACAGTTGTGTGATTCACATGAATGTTGATTATGAAGTGGCGGATGGACAAGTAACAGAAATTCCCATCAATCAACTTGAATGGATAGATTATACAAGTCCGGCGGCTGGAACAGGGCACGGGATAGGATCTGCAGTGCTTTTAGTTGGTATCTATAGCTTATTGATTGCCACTCCTATTGTTTCTATAAATTCTAAAAAAGGTACATTTGATCGGGATAAGGCCTATCTCGTTGGAGGAGCAAGTTTGGGTATGATAGCCCTTTCAATTCCCATTTTCGTTTTCTGCCGTACCAAACATTTCAAGATCAGCAAGGACGTTTTTTGCGATGATCAGGAGTATTGGAGAATTGTGAAAGGGGAGTGATGGGGGAGGAGGAGCTAGTTTTTAAGGATATTGTGGAGCTGATAAAGCAGAAGTAGATAGAGAAATTCGGGAGGTAGTAAATAGTATATCATTGATACATCAACGTTATGCCAACCCCAGCGGGGTGGCATCTTATTAGAAAAATGTGGTTGGGAGTGTAATTCCCCGTGAGGGATAGCAGCGGAAAGCCCGCCATAAACAAAGCGAAAAAGAGAACGAGAATGACTCGCTATTTACGAATGATTTTGGGACTTGTGATGGCGGCTTGGAGTGGATAGCCCGACCCCGCCACTGATGGCTTTTTGAAAACGTATGATGATAGGCGGGGGCACGGCAAAAAAAAGAGCGAGAACGGGGAGTGAGAGTGGTTATCGTTTCAGACCAAGAATCATTGCTTGAGTAGATTTCACTTTCAATTTCTTTTTAAACCCCAAAATTCCGCTCCTGTTTGGCTCCAAAAAATGACGAAAAAGGTGCGTTTTTGGTCAAATAAACCAGACTGCCGACTGGCAACTGTCGACTCTCGACTTGAGAAAAAGGGATTACTTCGTGATCCACGGATGGGGTACCTACAAGGATTTTGAAGATGGCGCAAACCGGCGCTGCGCTTCGGTTATTTTCATTTTAGCCCTACCACATGTCCAAGCGAGCTTGGCATGCGGTAGGGCTAAAATGAAAAATCCGCCCTAAGCGGATTTGTCCATCTTCAAAATACTTGCGGAGAGAGAGGGACTTGAACTCCTCACCAAACCCCCAGCAAATACAGCCTTTCCAAGTGGCGAGCGATTCCCGCTCTTTTTTTGCTCTTTGTCATTTGGTCTAATGACGATGCTAATGTAAACCATTTATTTGAGGTTGCCAAAAAGTTGCTCAACAACTAACGATTAAGTCAATTACGCGGCAGAGACTCATTCCTATTGGATTTTCAGAAGTTGCCTTTTTGTGGCACGAGCATTTCAACTAATACTTTGAGATTTGCAAAATGATTAAATAGCACTATCATGGACAACAAACAAAATATTAGTGACAGCTATTGGTGCAAAAAGGATATTGCCAAATACTTCGCAGTCTCGACTCGAAAAATTGAGCACATGATGAAAAAAGGCTTGCTGCCATATATAAAATTTGGTGGATCCGTGAGGTTTGATCCAGAAAAGGTAAAGGCGTTCGTTGAGGCGAATTTTAGCGGAAATGTAAAAATGGCAAAGGATTCGCGCAGGCTTGAGTGAACGTAAAAAGAGCATCACAAAACAATTAGACTCCTCGTATGCGAACAACCTTAAGACTTTAAAGGATTGCATTACATGATCCTCTAGCATCAGGGTGGTTTGTTCTTTATGGAATCTACTACATTATCTCTTCACGAAAGGTTTTGTATAGATCTTTTCGCCTTGGGCTAGAACACATGTGTAACTACCTGCTAAAGGTCGATCGGTTGAAATAGTAAAGTTTTTGCGACCATTACACTTTTCTTGGAAAACCAGATTTCCGATTTCGTTGTAGATTCTTACTTCAGAGTTTAACATCGTTTCCGGTACGTTTATGTACAGAAAATCATCCGCCGGATTTGGCGATAGAGAAAATTCCAAGTCATTCGTTTCATCGACATTGAAAGTGAGCGCAACCGGATTGCCGGCACCATTGCTCAAATCAAGTAATGGATTGGGTGTGACTTCCACATGCACAGGAGCTTGTGGAATATGAGAAAGGCGCTCATAAATATTATCTGATGCCTCACCCTCGATTATTTCGATGGTTTGCCAACTTTGTTCTAATTTGATGTGGAATCGCAAATAATATATTCGCACGAGAGGCGTCTTTACCATCGGTTGTTCCTGAATCAACGCTATTCGCTTCACTGAAATCATCAGTACTGAATTCTTTGAAGTATGAAGAGAAATGAATAGGGATATTAGAAGAGTTCAACAGTTCCGTTTAATTGAAGCTCTAATTCATATTTTGGAATTGACAACTTTCTACAAAGTTTCTCTAAATAGTTCAAGAGAAAAAATCTCTCTGAATTTTGCCGAAGTAAGTGGACGGTAAAAAAAGAAAAGTAAAACTACTTTTCAATATCCTATATGACTAAAACATTATTAATGTGTGTACAAAATTGAGCATTTAACTCATTTGCAAGAAATATCTGAAAAAATATTTGGAGGGTAAAGAAAAAGCACTAGGTTTGATTTCCTTAATCCTATTAACCATTGACTAGATTACTGTCGATACAATCTTTGTCAGCATCCTTTGTAGGGTGTTTTTTGGGACTAGGATTGTCGGGTCAAGTGGATTCTTTGAATTTCTCAAAAGTAGATACGAATTTAAAAAGTATTAGTCCGGCTCTTGATTCTCTTGGACTATGCATGGACGACTATTTGAAATTCAATGGCCAGTTCAATTGGTCCTCAGCACTTCCTTCTTCAGGATTTAATGGGGGTGAAATTTCATTACTTTATCAATACGGATTTCCGACGGATATGAATGTATTTCGGAATACTACTGGGTCAGCTATAGTTCACGGCAATGTTTTATTCCAACCAATTGGTGTGCCGATGAAAATGGAAGGTAATTACAATCAATTTTCCTTAAGACCCGAGTCAGAAAACTACTTTAGATTTTCTTTTGATAGAAACGCTTTCAAGGAACAGATGAAAAGCAAAAGGGAGGAATGTCTAGGATCAATTGATAGTGCTAAAAAAGATCTGACAGGTTTGAAAAGAGATTCAAAAATCGAATTTGCTTCATTTAATTATGCGCTTTTCGATGAGGGTTATTCATTACCGGGAATGGATGAATTCACGGGGATAGAGGACTATGATGATTTCGTCACAGGATTACCTTCGACTCAGAGTGTACCCGGTAATTTTGAGTCTCCCGTAATTTCTGAAATAGTTCCTAACGATAATTTGGTAGCCCCAAATATGGTTAGTGATTCAACCATATCTCAGGAAGCTTTGCTAGATCAGAATATTGACCAAGATAGAATGGATTCTTTACTGAGAGGTGCTGGCCAAGCTAAATTGAGGATCTCGAATCTCAACGAAGAGATAGATAAATTGGAAAGGTATGAGCAAATGGTAAAGTCTGGTAGGGAAATTCCTACGATACCAGG
>JBILMS010000157.1:0-2932 GCA_044375415.1 Flavobacteriales bacterium | reverse complement strand
CGCCGGCCTCTTGGAGGCTGCCATCTGGATAGATCAGCTGGGAGCCGGCGATGCCGGTATCCGGCCAGAGATCGAAAACCGCCTGCAGTTCATCCAGCCAGCGGGCGCAGGGCTCGGTGTCGTTGTTAAGCAGCACCACCAGCGGGGCGCGGCTGGCGTTGACCCCCGAATGACAGGCCTGGTTGAAACCCCGGGGGTAGTCGTGGCGCACCACCTTGATCCCCGGCACCTCCCGGGCCAGAGACTCGGCGGTGTGGTCGGGGGAGCCGTCGTCGACCACGATCACCTCAAAACGCAGGCGATTGGGGGCGAAGGCCAGGGCCGCCAAACAGCGGCGAGTGAACCGATACTTGCCATGCACCGGCACCACCACGCTCACCCGGGGGTCCGGGGAATTGGTAAGGGCCAGGGGTTGGCGCTCCATCGCCTGGCCCAGGGGGCCCTCCTCCTGGTGATCTTCCAGGCGCAGGGCCGGGGTTGATGGGGCAGACAACAGGCGCTGCAGCAGGGGCATGTCCGGCGGTGGCTCAACCCCATGGGCATCGGCCAACTGCAACCAGGTGATCAGGCTGCGATAGCGCTCCGCCGCCAGGGGCCCCAGGGGCTCGGGGAACGGGGGACTGGTGAACTGCTGCAGAGCCGCCCAGGGCGTGAGCTGGAAGGGCACCAGCTCCAGGCTCTCATCGATGGTGGTGCCTTTGGCATCCCGCAGCAACAGGTGATGCACCCGGCCGTCGCAGCAGGAGAGGGGAAGCCTGATGCAGAAATTCCAGCGGCAGGAGGGCGCCGAATCCGGCAGCGATATGGCGATCGGTTGGCCGCCATCGATCACCAGCTCCAGGGGCTCTGGATCCACCAGCCAGCCCTCCAGAAACACTCCCTTCAGAGGCAGCAACTCTCCCGGTTTCTGGCTCTGGAGAACCTCCGCCGTCCTGTGGTCGCGCAGCAGCAGCTCATAGCTGTTCTCATTGAGCCGCAGCGGACTGCCCGGCAACTCCAGGCCGCCGTCCTGATCAAAAAACACCCTCAGCACCAGCGCCGGCGACAGGCTGGGCAAAGCCAATTGGGGATCGCCCAGGAAGGCAAAGCCAACCGCATCGGGCAGACCGCGACCGGCCGTGTCCGTGCGGCCGAGCTCCGCCCGCAGCTGCAGAATCGACTTGCGGGAGCTGGGATCGAGCAGGTCTTCAATACTTACCCACAAGGGTCCCTGCAGCGGAACAGGACCTGACTCCTCCAGCAAACAAGCCCAGCCATGTAGACCGAAACGATCGTTTAGGCCCTCCAATTGCCCGAGGAACTGACCGCGCTGCAGGGGGCGCAGTTCAGCTGCCAGCGCCACTGACATGGAATTTTTTAGGGGAGGGTGAACTTGGTTACAAACTAGAAGCTAGCCGAAGCTGCAGTCCTGACTACCTCACCTGCCCATCCCCCGGCAGCCAAGGCCGGAACCCCCAGCGGCCGCGATCCCATGGAGGATCCGGTGGTGCTGCAACTGCGCCTGCAGGAACTGCTCTCCCTGCCCCTCGATCCGGGCAGTCGAGTGCATCTTTGGAGACTTGCCCTGGAACGCCTGCCCGGGGAAGCCCTGGCCCAGCGGCGCACCCTGCAGCTGGTGCTCAGCCGCCAGGCGGCAAAGGCCTGCGAGACCTGGGTGAAGGCCGGGCGCTGGACGGACGCCCTGAGCTGTGCCCTCCAACATGGCCAATGGTTGGCGGATCTGGCCCGCGAGAATCCGCCCTTGGCAGAGGTCTGCCGGCGAGATACCGCGATCTTGTTGCGCTATCTGATCCAAGACCTGCATGTCGCCCAGGAGCAGCCCAACTGCCCTTTACTACACCAGGCGGAGCTGTGTCGCTATGGCTGGCGACTGGTGGAGAAGCTGCGGGCCCTGAGCCAGCCAGAAGCAGAAGCCCTGCCGGTGATCGAAGAGCAATTTGTGCGCATCGGATCTCTGGCCTGGCGAGAGCTGGCCTCGACCCTGGAGGGCAACGAGCGCATCGCAGCCCTGGACAACGGTCTGGATATGGCCCTGGCCCTGATGCGGCTATATGCCCACGAGGAGGGGCATGTCTGGATTGAAAAACTGCCTGTCGAGCTGCTGCAGGCTCGCCGCCAGCTGGATCTGGTGCCCTCCGGACGCCTGCTGAATTGGCTGGAGTCCTGGTTACCCCACAACCCCGCCGCCGATGCCGCCCTGGCCAGCGCCCGCCGCTGCCAAGCCCTGCTGCGGGGCATCAAGCGAAGTGGCGAGCCCGCCGAGATTGACGGCAGCCCTGCCGCCAATTACTCAAATCTGGAGGCGGGCACGGGCGGTACGGCCGCTCAAAACGAACCTGCACCGCTGGCCGTTGCACCCCTGGGCGCAACGGCCAGCTCAGCCAACCTGTCCCCCCAAGCCCCAGCCGAGGCCCCGTCCCCAGCCGAATCCGGGCAGCAATTGGGCTCAACTCCCAGCCCGAGGGCCATGGTCAGTGGCGAGGAACTGCGCCAGGAACTGAGACTCGACGAGGGCGGCATCGAAGGCTTGAGACGGCGCCTGGCCCGGGCCCTGAAACGCTGGAGCGATCGCCCCGGCCAGGGCCCCCTGGCCATCGATCTGGGCTTTCGACCTGGCGCCAGCCTGCTGGAGGGCGACGATGGCGGTCTTCAGCTCAACCTGGCCCCCCTACTGCGCTGCGGGGATGAGGCAGAAGTGGTGGAGCTGCTACAGCTGCTCGACAATCACCTGGAAACCCTGGGCCGCCAGCCGAGCTGGCGGGCCACTCCTGAAATCCTGCTGACCAGCCTGCGGAGCCACTGGGCGGCGGGCGGCCAGCTGCATGCCAGCCAATGCAGGGCGCTGGCGGCGGTGGTGAAGCTGCGGGGGCCGGCCCGGGTGGAGCGGCCAGTGCAGGCGGGCAGCCAACTGCTGAGGCCAGCCCCGGAGGAA
>JBILMS010000161.1:0-2952 GCA_044375415.1 Flavobacteriales bacterium | reverse complement strand
GGAATCCGTAATATTTGTCGTCGACAAGAATCCATACTGCCTTTGGGAGGTAAACCTCGCTAGCCGAAGTCGGCAGTTCCTGGATGGGCTAGACCCTGGCTACTTCAACTACATTGTCGATACCCACCTTCGCGACAGCGCTGAGAGTTCATCGCCTGAGGAGGTTGAGAGTGACGATCAACGCCGTGCTGACGAACTCCGTGCATCAATGGTACTCAGGTCTTGCCTCCATCATTCACTTGAGACCCTTTTCACGTTGATCGGGGCCTTCGTACAGGCACCATCCTGCCCTCAAGCCTGGATAGCCCGCTGCTCGACTGGGGAACTGAGAAATGTGGTTCGCCGAATCTCAAACTCAGATGACGACTTATTCACACCAATCAATTTGAACGGTATCTCGTGGCAGTCTATCGCTTCGGCCATTCACAGCAGAAGTAATCCGGAGCTATCAGAGCGACAACGAATCGGGCATAACTTCGCTGGCCTCTGGAGCAGAATGAGCGCCGAGTTTCTATCCCAAGATCACATCGATGAGTACAACAGCATCAAGCATGGTTTCCGAGCGGCTCCTGGCGGCTTCTCTATTCGAATCGGATTGGAGCACGAGTTCGGCGTCAATCCACCTGAGGGGGAGATGCAGTGGATAGGACACTCCCGCTTTGGAAGCTCGTTCTTCAGGTTTGAGAAAACCGGATCCGGACGGGCGAATCGCTCTATCCGCTCGACCCGAGTCTCTTTGAACTGGAGGATTGAGACCACAGTCCTACTCATCCAGATGGCCGCCATGTCGATCCAAAATGTTGTTTCGATGTTGCGCATCCTGAACGGAACGGAGCCTAGCCAATGCCGTTTCGACCGCCCATCGGACGACGCCGACTTCGAGAAGCCCTGGAACTACTCCACAGGTGTACAGCGCTCGACCATGGATCCGTCTCTGGATATCAGCCTAGTCCGGAACTTCACACGCGATGAACTTCTTCAAGAGATTTGTAATCGTTAATTCCAGTCCGGTCAACTTGGTAATGCCAACGAGCCATCCTGATCACCGTCCAACATTGCATGCTGCTGACGGCCCGGTTCTATTCTTCCAGCTTCGTCGGCGTGTTGTTTGGGCCGCAGCAGATGCTGGCGTTCGAAGGTCGACCACAAAGACTATGCGCAAGGACTGTGTATCTCATTACCAAACCACTCGTGCTGCAGCATGCTGCCAATCAGTTATCCGCCAATGGGCTTTGGGGTTAGCCTACGAAAAGGAAGATATCAGCAATAACGATATTACGTGAATGTGACCAGGATGTACGCATGCCATGTCAAGGTAACAATGTTGCAAAGAGGCTGCGTTTGAAGGTCATTTTATCAGCTAGGCTAGCTAGATCTTATTCAGGGAGCTGCGGGCGGGTTAAGGATCCTATGATGAGGGTCATTTAGGTGATATTGTTGCTGGTCCAACCCAGAGTTGACTGGAAGATGTCTGGATTTGGGCGCCAAGTGCATCTTGTTCCTGTTTTGAAATTGGCCAGTCACTGATAGGTACCCCATCAGTCCCGATCCTAAAGAAGGACATACTCATCTTCGGGGGGAGTGCAAGATCACTTTTATCGAAGCTACGGGAAGCTAAAAAAGCATTTATTGAATCCTTTTCCGGCATAGGCCCAACTAAGCCAAATAATCCAAGTCTCCTATTGGCATCAGTAGTTGGGACATACAAGCGGACTTCAACTATATCGTATTTTCCTTTTAGAACTGGTATTATCTGTTCAGAAGTGATCTCCTCTAATGGCTTTAGTTCGTTGCTTCCAAATAAGGTTCCTACGCCGATTAAGGAGCGACTATATGCAAAGTCCTCAAGACGTCTCTTGGTAGAATCTGAATATATTTTAGATACTGAATCTATGGGCATACCTCTTGCTTTTCGAAGTTGCTGATACCTACGAGTATGTCCAAATTCGCGCTCAGCCAAGAGCGCGATTTCATCATTACGCTCGGCCCATTTTGCGCGAGGAGAAAGCAGAGTAGTGCCATACGCAATCCAAACGGGATTGTAGATATTAAGGGTTTTTCTCCCACTTATATTTTTGGCAGAAGCAGAGAATTTTATAGGTAGAATCTTTTTGTCGTTCGTAGTCATCTTAGATATCTCAACATTCGACAAAGCGTCAACCTTTGAGTCGAGTTTGACAACAATATTTACCGGTACCGAAATATCAAAGAGAAACTTCCAAATCACCCACGAGCTGGTGATGAGGCTCGCTATCAAAAACCACCAGTCCTTGATGAAAGACTGCATCTTTGCAGGATCCAAGATAGATTTCTTTTGAGTTTTGCTCTCAAAATTGTTTTGTTGGTCCATACCGTCAAGCTTCATTGTGAAATAATAATAATTGTTAAAGTACATTCCCCTAAAGGCCTCCCTTAAGGGGGAATCCCAGCTATAATAAAGCATTATGGCTTAATCATAATGTTTGCAACAGATCCTGGGATAGTTCCTCTTGATTCGAGATTGGCAAAAAGGGTTCATTGGCGTTCGCATGCCATACAGTTTGCTATGCTTATTACTGCTTGTTTTGTTCTCCCGCTTCCATCAGCTCAGGCCGAAACTTGCAGCAAACAGTTTATAAATGGAGAGCAAGTCACGATATGCTGTGATGGTAATGGAGTATGTTACAAAAAATAGATTGGAAATTAGCAGACTTGCGCCTGCCTGAGATGAATTTTCATTGATAACCCTTTGCACGTTATCTGTTCGAATTATGGAACCTTTAATACTCTTCGCTATTGCTTTTGTCACTCCTATACATCAGAATTCAGCCTTTACGAAGACTGTTCTTTGCAGCGATCATCTTAAAGAATACAGCACTACATATTACCATCACTCAGTTGATCAGCTGCTTATTTCTAGATCTAGGCCTGCAGATGGCAATAACGATCCTAGCCCTCCGCCTAACGGAGAGC